>DASVWN010000082.1:0-26933 GCA_036393195.1 Gemmatimonadaceae bacterium
ACGCACGACCTGGGCGCCGACTGCATCTGGCTCATGCCCGTGACCGCATCGCCCAGCTATCACGGCTACGATGTGAGTGACTACTATCGCGTGGAACCCGCGTACGGTACCAACGCGGACTTCAAGCGACTGGTCGCCGAAGCACATCGTCGCGGCATCGCGGTGCTGGTGGACATGGTGCTGAATCACACGTCCAGCCAGCATCCGCATTTCCAGGCAGCGCTGCGCGACACCACGTCGCCGTATCGCGCATGGTACCGGTTCTCGCCGGTGCCGCTCGGCAAGGGGCCGTGGGGCCAGAATGCGTGGCACCGTTCGCCGGTCCGAAACGAGTACTACTACGGCGTCTTCTCGGGCGAGATGCCTGATCTCGATTACCACACACCGGCGGTTCGGCAGGAAGCCGAACACATCGCGGACTTCTGGCTGCGCACGATGGGTGTGGATGGGTTTCGACTGGATGCCGTGCCGTACCTCGTCGAGGACGGGCGGTGTCTGATCGGATGTGCCGGCACGCACGCGTTTCTGCGCGAGTACGCGGCACATCTGCGCGACGTGGCGCCCGAGGCCTGGACAGTGGGTGAGGTCTGGGGCAACATCGATACCCTCATGCCGTACTACCCGGATCAGCTCACGTCGTACTTCGGTTTCGAGCTGGCGGATTCACTGCTCTCCGCGGTACGCACGGGAAGGCCGGCTGGACTGCTCGACGGATTCCTTCGCCTGCAGGACACTCTCCCGCCCTGGCGCTGGTCGCCGCTCCTCAGCAATCACGACGGCACCCGCTCCTTCACGAAGCTGGGCGGCGATCCGTCGCGCGCCCGGATGGCGGCCACGCTGCTGCTCACGCTGCCGGGGCTGCCGTTCGTGTACTATGGCGAGGAGATTGGCATGACCGGTGACAAGCCCGATCCCCGCTTGCGGACGCCCATGCAATGGAGCGCAGGATCCGGCGCGGGATTCACAACGGGAAAGGAATGGGAGAGCCCGCAACCGGACTCGCTCACGACCACCGTTGCGGCGGAAGACGGCGATCCCCATTCGCTTCTCAACCTCTATCGCCGGCTGATCCACCTGCGCCGGCACAACGATGCCCTTGCCACCGGCGCGCTCGTGCCACTCACGGCCAGCGACGCGCACGTCGCCGCCTATCTTCGCGTTATCCCCCACCACGCGGTCATGGTGGTCGCCAACCTCGGCGATGCGCCGACTGCTGCGGTGGAGATCAACTCGGCGCACTACGCGCTCGCGCCAGGCCGCTATGTCGCGCGCACTCTGCTCGGTGGCGCCAACGGTGCGACGCTGCTGGTGGACCCGCAGGGGCAGATTCGCGGCTACGTGCCGCTGGCGGGTCCGCTGGGCGCACGCACCGCGCTGGTGCTCGACCTGACTCCAGCCCGCTAGAAGCTGACCGAATGCCACACGACTCGAATCACGGGACAGGTGAACTGACATGACCGTTCGCGAACATCTTGGACTGATCGCATGCTGTACGGCACTGGCCGGTGCTCCGACCCTCCCGGCACAATCCGCCCCCGGCGGCCCGGGAGAACTGCCGTCGTGGACCCGCGCGAGCAAGGATGGCATCGGGACGTCCATCACGACGCAGTCCAAGGTGTGGTTCACGCTGGGTGGCGGGATTCTCACCGAGGTGTACTACCCGCGCGTGGACGTGGCCGATACGCGCGGGCTGGAATTCGCGGTGAAGGATGGCCCGCGCCTGCTGATCGAGTCGCGGGACATGCGGCATTCCATCGAGCGGGCTGATCCGCGCGCACTGGTCTTCCGCCAGACGAGTCGCGACGCCACGGGCCGCATCACGATCACCAAGACGTACGTCACGGACCCCGACCGCAACACGCTGCTCATCGATGTCCGCTTCACCGCACCAGCGGGCGCCGAGCTCTACATGCTCTACCATCCGGCACTGGGGAATACCGGCTACGGCGACACCGGGAGCACGGAATCCGGAGCGCTCGAGGCGCAGGAAGGAACCATCGCCTCGGCGCTCATGGCGAGCACCGGATTCAGCCACTTGTCGAGCGGATTCGCCGGCGTGAACGATGGGTACCGCGATCTTCTGCTGCATCACCGGCTCACGTGGAACTACTCGCGAGCGGACAGCGGCAATGTCGTGCAGGTCGCCCAGGTCCTGCGCCCGGCGCACTTCACGCTGGCGCTGGGCTTCGGCAGCTCGACGGATGAGGCGCGCGCGGCGGCGCAGGCCAGCCTGAAGCGCGGCTTCGCGTCGGCGCGCGCGGCATACGCGAAGGGATGGAGCAGCTATCTGAGCGGATTGCACCGGGTGCAGGCGCCGTATCAGGCGGAGTTCGATCTCGCGGCGATGGTCGTCCGCGCGCACGAGGACAAGACGTACCGCGGCGCCATCATCGCGTCCATGAGCATTCCGTGGGGACTCGCGGTGGCGTCGGACAAGCCGAACGTCGGCGGGTATCACCTGGTGTGGGCGCGCGACCTGTACGAGGCCGCCACCTCGCTGATGGTCGCGGGCGACAGCGCCACGGCGACACGTGCGCTGCGGTACCTGTTCGACGTGCAGCAGAAAGCTGACGGCAGCTTCCCGCAGAACAGCTGGCTCGACGGCCGCCCCTACTGGCCCGGCCAGCAGATGGACGAGACCTCCTACCCCATGGTACTGGCGTGGCAGTTGGGCATCACCGACAGCGCCACCTGGCAGAAGCACGTGCGCCCTGCGGCGGAGTACGTGATGACGCACGGGCCGGCCACACAACAGGAGCGCTGGGAGGAAGTGGGCGGCTATTCACCATCAACCATCGCGGCGGAGATCGCGGGACTCGTCTGCGCCTCCGCAATCGCGAAGACGAATGGCGCAACGGCCGACGCGCAGCGCTATCTCCAGACCGCGGACGACTGGGCCTCGCACATCGAAAGCTGGATGGTGACCACCACGGGTCATCTCGGCGGAGCGCGAGCGTCGCGGGGCTACTATCTGCGCATCGATGACAATCGCGACCCCAACGATGGCTACAAGCTGGACGTGCACAACGGCGGCGGAGTCTGGGATGAGCGCGACGTCGTGGATCAGGGCTTTACCGAGCTGGTGCGCCTGGGCATCCGACCGGCGCGCGATTCCATCATCGAGAATTCGCTCGTCATCATTGATTCCACGATCCGGGTGCAGACGCCGAACGGCCCCGCGTTTCACCGCTACAATCACGATGGCTACGGCGAGACGTGGTTCGGCGGCCCATGGCTGGGGGAAGGAATTGGCCGCCTCTGGCCGATCTTCGCGGGTGAGCGGGGTGAGTATGAAGTCGCGCGCGGCGCCGATCCCACCGAGTATCTCCAGGCGATGCTCCACTTTGCCAACGCCGGCGGCATGATTCCGGAGCAGGTGTGGGATCGCCCGAATCCGGGGAATGGCGACTTCGTGTTCGGCTCCGGCACCGGCAGCGCCACGCCGCTGGTCTGGAGCATGGGACAGTTCATGCGCCTGGCCGTGGATGCGCAGGCGAAACGCATCGTGGAACAACCCGCCATCGTCGCCGAGCATTTCCGGACGACGGCGCCGCGATGATGGGAACGGCACCATGGAAATCCCGCCATTCCTGTCAATCCCGAAATGCTGTCAGCAGTCATTGCGGGCGGAGAGCAGGCAGCGCGGAACCACGAATCGGATGGCCCTGAAACCCCGTCCACCTGCCCGTTACGCGCTGCGTCCGATCACGGTGTAACTGTCGTCGTGCTGTTGGACAGATGATCCGCAATGTTGAAGTTCACCACATTTCCCGGTGCGAGCACCAGCTGCCCTGACCGCACGGGTACCTCATCCGCGCCCGATGTGGCCACGAACTCCACAGGTCCGTTGCGGATCATCGCGGACCGCACGACGAACCGGGCGTCAATGCCTGGCGATACCGTCCCCAGCCGATACGACGTGCCCAGCGAGATGACGAACACGTCGACCGGCTGGCCATAATGGTTGGAGACATTCAGCGTCACGCTGCCGGCTGCTGCCTGGGAGTCGGCGGCACCGCCATGGCGATGCGCGCACGCGGTGTTCGCTCCGGCTACTGCCAAGATCAGGACCCACGCGGCGCGGAACATGGTCCTCCAACGATCAGGTACGCGGTTTCCGCAGGGCAAACACCAGCATGACGACGCCAAAGACCAGCAGGACCAGCCCCCACCACAGATTCACGTTGATACCAAGCGATCGCTGGTAGATGGCGCGATTGGAGGCCAGACCGAAGACGACCAGCATCACACCGAACGTCGTGAACATCAGCCCGATGGGCAGTCGCAGGTCGAGTTTCATGGTCGCATTACCAGAAGATCACGTTGAGCACCGCCGTGAGAAGCAGCACCACGACGCCGAGCGTGGCGGGGCGCTTGTACCACTTGGCTTCGCGGTCGGTGATACGAGGGGTCAGCGAATAGACCAGACCCTTGAGATCCTCGTCCGTCTTGTGGCGCCGTGTGAGACAGGAGATCACGATCGTGCAGATGAAGCACGCGCTCCAGGCGAGAATCGCCGTCCAGAAGTTCTGGGCCATCTCGCTGGGATAGACGTGCAGCACCGCACCCAGATATCCGCCCTTGATGCCCACGACGGCGCCGTGCGGCAGCACCAATCCGTGATGCACCGCGGCAACGACCGTGCCGATCACGAGCCCGAAGAACGCGCCGTGTCCCGTGGTGCGACGCCAGAACATGCCGAGCAGGAACGTGGCGAAGAGCGGCGCATTCACGAACGCGAACACGAGCTGCAGCATGTCCATGATGTTGTTGAATCGCGTCGTGGCATATGCCGCCAGCACGCTCAGCACGATGCCGAACACCGTGGCCACGTGGCCCATCCAGAGGTAGTGCCGATCCGATTGTCCCGGCCGGATGTACGATTGATAGATGTCGTAGGTCCACACCGCATTGAACGCCGTGACGTTCCCGGCCATGCCGGACATGAACGAGGCCATGAGCGCAGTGAGGCCGAGTCCCAGCAGTCCCGAGGGAAGGTAGTGCGCCAGCATTACCGGCACCGCCAGGTTGTAGTTCGGCGTTCCATCGCTGCCAATCGGGAGCAAGCCGCCACGCGTGGCGTTCAGCGCGATGGCGATCATGCCCGGCAGGATCACCAGCGCGGGAAAGAGCATCTTCGGAAAGGCCGCGAACAGCGGCGTGCGGCGCGCGGCCGACATGGACTTGGCGGCCATGGCGCGCTGAATGACGAGAAAGTCGGTACACCAGTAGCCGAACGAGAGCACGAAGCCAAGTCCCATTGCCATGCTGAACCAGTCCACCCCCATGGGATTGGCACTCGCCGCGTTCGTATGTGTCCAGAGGTGGGACCAGGCACCCGGCGCATACCCGGCGTTCGTCGCGACCACCTTGAGCTTGGCGGTGAGTCCGGACCAGCCACCCACGTCTCTGAGTCCGAGCAGCGTGAGGGGGAAAAAGCCCAGTACGATGAGGAAGAACTGCAGTACTTCGTTGTAGATCGCGGACGTGAGGCCGCCCAGGAAGATGTAGGCCAGCACGATGGCGGCCGACACGAGTACACTGGCGTGGAAGCTCCAGCCGAGTACGAGCTCCAGCAGCTTGGCGAGCGCGTACATGGATATTCCCGAGGAGAAC
The DNA here is from genome assembly GCA_036393195.1 of Gemmatimonadaceae bacterium. Taxonomy (GTDB): domain Bacteria; phylum Gemmatimonadota; class Gemmatimonadetes; order Gemmatimonadales; family Gemmatimonadaceae; genus JADGGM01. The sequence goes on from DASVWN010000082.1 coordinate 5,617, forward strand.
ACGGTCATCACGGCAAACGTGATGGCGTTGAATCCCCGGGTCTTCTCATCGAAGCGCAGCTTGAGGTACTCCGGCACGGAACGCGCGCGCGAGCCATAGTAGAACGGCATCATGAAGACGCCCACGAACACCATGGCGGGAATGGCGCCGAGCCAGTAGAAATGGGTCGTCATCATGCCGTACTTGGCGCCCGACGCTCCCATGCCGATGACTTCCTGGGCGCCGAGGTTGGCGGAAATGAAGGCGAGCCCCGCGATCCAGGTCGGGATGGAGCGTCCCGACAGGAAGAAGTCCTCGCTGCTCCTGATGTAGCGTCTGAGGACCCAGCCTATGCCCAGGACGAAGACGAAATAGACGATGAGAATCGCGTAGTCTATTGCGCCAAGATGGATGTGTTCCACGGACGGTGATCCCGGAAGGAAGTGTGCGGCGGACCGCTGATGTTCCGTCCCCGACGGCGCCAGCGCAAGACCCCGGGCGGCGCCTACGCCGCCAATGCCTCTCCGCACGCGCCGCAGTAGCGCGCGCCAGCTTCGGTTACCGGGCTGCCGCAGCTGCCGCAGGCGCCCGCCAGATACCGGCCGCACTGGGAGCAGTAGATCGCGTCAGGCTCCGGGCGGGGCCCGCAGGACTCGCATGCGAGCCCGCGCGCGCGATACGCGCGTATGAGCGCTTCGGCTTGCGTATCGCGTGCCGCGGCGTGGGCGGCATCGTCCGCGCGCAGCGCCGCCAGCGCCTCGCTGGTGTAGGCCGACTTGAGCGCGGCGTAGTCGCTGTCGGACAGCTTGCCGGTCTCGCGATCGAACTCGACTTCGCGCAGCGCGGCGACCGCACGCGCCGATGCGCTCTCCGCCGGCCGCGGGCGAGCCGCCACCGGCGGAGCAGGCGGAGCATCCCGGAACAGTGGATAGAGCACGAACGCCAGCGCGGCGAGCGCGAGCGCCGCTCCAACGAGCAGCGCGGTCATGCGTCGTCGCGCTTCACGAGCCGTTGCAGGCGATCGAGCTCGTCCGGCGACGCGTCCACGGGGAGCTGTCGTACGCCCGCATCCAGTTCCGGGGGCCGGTGCCATCTGCGGATCAGCACAATCACCAGCGCGATCCCCGCCAGCAGGACCACGGATGGTGTGAAGTAGCCCGCGAGGTTGAACCCGCGCCGCGGCGGCTCCATGAGCACGCGCGGCCCGTACACCTTCGTGAACGCGTCAATGATTTCCTGCGCGCTGTAGCCGCCCGCCACGAGCGCCATGACATCCTTGTGCATCGCGGGCGACACCTGGCAACTGAAGTCGGTCGTCCGGCAGGTGAAGACGTCCAGATTGCAACCGCACTGACAGTGGATGCGACGCTCCAGCGCATCGCGCTGCAGGGTGTTCATGGATGGCTGGGACGACCTGGGTGGCAGCCGCACCGGCAGATAGCGCGCCTCGTCCATGGGCACGTTCGCCGTGCCCGTATTCGCCTGCTGAGCGCCCAGCGTGGCCGTCAACGCGAGGGAGGCCGATCCGCCGGACACGAGTTGCAGGAACGCCCTTCTCGTGACGCTCATGGCAGCGCCGGAGTCGCTGGCGTGCCGGCGGGTTCCAGCACGGCTTCGTAGCCCGCCTGGCGACGCCTCCGCTCCGCCTGCGGCCACATGACAATGAGCCCTCCCACAGCCATGATCATGCCGCCGTACCACACCCACCAGACGAGCGGGTTGAAGGTGATGCGCATCTCCGCCGTGTCCTCACCGGTCACGCCCGCCAGGACCACGTACACATCCTGCCGGAGTCCGCTCATGATGCCCACTTCCGTGGACGGCTCGAACGATGGGACACCTCGGCTGTCCACGTACTGTCGTTTCTCGGTCTTGATCACGCCCATGCGCTTCCCGTCGCGGAACGCCTCGAGCAGCACGGCCGTGGTATGCCGGTTCAGCTCATCGTAGCGCGACACACCCTGGCTCACGAAGCGCCACTGGTGCCCATACGGATCCACGGTCGCATACTGCTCGCCTCCCTTGAGCGAGACGTCGAACTGCTCCTTGAATGCGAGCCCCGCGAACGCCGCGAAGAGCACGACGATGCCCACGTGCACGATGTATCCCCCGTAGCGCCGGCGATTCCGCGCGACCAGATGCAGCAAGGCAACCGGGCGGCCTTCACCGTACATGCGATGCCGGGCCTCTACTCCCTTCCGGAACTCCTGCAGGATGGTCATCAGGACGAATGCGCCCAGCGTGTACGCGATGATCGCCGAGATGTCGCGCATCCCCAGCGCGAGCAGCAGGGCGAGCGCCACGATCCCCGCCACGACCGGTCCCGTGAACTGTCGCCTGAGATTCGCCGACGACGCCCGCCGCCATGCGATGAGCGGGCCAATGCCCGTGAGCAGCAACAGCAGCAGTCCGAGGGGCACGTTCACCTGATTGAAGAACGGCGGACCGACAGTGATCTTCGTGCCCCGCACCGCTTCACTCAGAATCGGAAAGAGCGTGCCCCACAACACCGAGAACGCGATGCCCACGAGCAGCAGGTTGTTGAACAGGAAGCTGGCCTCGCGGCTCACCATGCTCTCCAGCTCCGCGGTCGCCTTGAGATCCCTGAGGCGCGTGCCCACGAGGACCGCGGTGACGGCGAGAGACAGGAGGAGAAATCCGAGGAACCAGTAGCCCACGGACGACTGCGCAAAGGCATGCACGCTCGAGATCACGCCGCTTCGCGTGATGAACGTTCCCAGAATGGCCGCGAGAAACGCGGAGACCACCAGCGTCACGTTCCACTTCTTCAGCATGCCGCGCTTCTCCTGCACCATGATGGAGTGCAGGAATGCCGTATTGATGAGCCAGGGCAGGAACGACGCATTCTCGACCGGGTCCCACGCCCAGTACCCGCCCCACCCGAGCTCCACGTAAGCCCACCACATCCCGAGGATGATGCCCACCGTATTGAACAACCAGGACACGAGCACCCACCGCCGCACCGACGTGAGCCATTCGTTGTCGAGCCGCCGCGTGATCAGCGCGCCCACCGCGTAGGCAAAGGGAATGGCGGTGGCGATGTAGCCCAGGTACAGATTGGGCGGATGCAGCGCCATTCCCGGATTCTGCAGTTGCGGATTGAGCCCGCGGCCATCGAGCGGAACGAAGTCGAGCCGGCTGTAGGGATTCGCGCCAAAGCAGATTGTCAACAGGAAAAAGAGCGCGATGGCCGACAGGGTGGGAACGACGAACGGCATGAGCTCGCGGTTGCTCTTCCGTCCGGTGCGCACCGCGATCGCCGTGTAGCAGGACAGGATGAGCGCCCAGAAGAGCAGCGAGCCAGCCTGGCCGCCCCAGAAGGCCGTGAACTTGTAGACCGATGGAAGATTCCGGCTGGTTTCGGACGCGACGAACTTGAAGGAGAAGTCCGACGTCAGCAACGCGGTCCAGAGTCCGGCGGAGGCCATGACAACGAAGCCGCACATGGCGTAGAGCGCGCGCCGCCCGCTGGCGATCAACTCCTCGCGCGCCGTGAACGCTCCCGCGAAACCCGCCGTGGTCGCCCACGCTGCCATGAGCAGGGCAATCCAGAGCGACAACTCGCCAATGAGAATCATGTCCGCTGCGCGGCCGCCCCGTTGGCGCGATACCCCGGCGTCTGCTGATACTTCTGCGGCGCGTCCTCATAGCGGGATGCGCACTTGGCGAGGACCGTGGTCGCGCGGAAGGTGCCGTCCCGGTCGAGTCGCCCCTCCAGCACTACGTCCACGCCATCGGTGAAGGTATCGGGTGCAATGCCATGATAGGTGACGGGGTAGGTGCGCGCCCCGTCAGTCACGATGAATTTCATGAATGTGCCGCCGGGGTCTCGCACAATGGAGCCGGGCACCACGCGCGCGCCCACCTTCACGCCGGTCTCGTAGAACGACGGATCAGTGGACACCTTCGTAGCCAGCTCGGTGGGCGTCAGATAATAGACGCCCGTCGTCCTGATCGAGCTGGCCATGAGAAAACCGGAGGTGCCCAGTACCAGCGCTCCCCCTATCAGAAACTTCGTGCGTGCCTTCATTGGCAACGGGTGCCTCTCCTCACAGCGATTCGCGGGCGCGATCGCCCATCACGCTCTCCATCGGATTCTCGCAATATAGGACGACACGCATTCGCCCAATAGGGCAGAATCCGCGCGCGACCGCGTGTGGAGCGCGGATCAATGAGCAGCCTGGAGTATGGCCGCCGCGCTGGCGGCGCCAGCCAGATCCCACGTGAGGTCGCGCACGCTGAAGCCCTCGCCGCTCTGCGAGTCTTCGATCTCCTTGCCCACTCCCACAGCAACGGTCACGACGCTCGCAACCTGCAGCGCCTTGAAATGCGGCACGCTCGCGGCGCGCAGCGCGCCGTAGCTCGCTGTCTCGACCAGCGACGAGACGAAGAAGTGTTTGAGCTTGTCGGGACCGAACCACCCGTCGCCGCGCTGGTCTGGTCTGCTGTGCAGAGCGCCGTGCAGCGCGAACACGAGTATGAGCGCGTGCATTAGCGGACGCCACGCTGGTGCTGCACCGGGACCGCATTGTCATCAGTCATTCGACATCTCGCGCCCAGGAAAGTGTGGTACGGACGGCGCGGTTCCAGCCGCGGCTGCCTTCCTGCGCCGCGGAAGCACCCGTGCCCGGGAGATACTGCTGGTACGAGCGTGTGGAGAGGAACGACTCCGCGCTCTCCCAGACGCCGGCGGCAATCCCCGCCAGCCCTGCGGCGCCCAGGGCGGTCGTCTCCGCCATGTCCGGGCGCTCCACCGGAACGCCGAGCACGTCGGCCTGGAACTGCATGAGCCAGTCGTTGCTCGTGGCGCCGCCGTCCACGCGCAGCCGATCGAAGCGCACCCCGCTGCGCTCGCCCATCGTGCGCACGATGTCGGCCGTGGAATACGCCATGGATTCGAGGGCGGCGCGAGCCAGGTGGGCGCGCGTGGTGCCGCGCGTGATGCCCACGATCGTACCGCGCGCCGCCGGCTCCCAGTATGGTGCACCGAGCCCGACGAGCGCGGGCACGAAATACACACCATCGGTGGAGCTGATCCCGCCGGCCAGCTCCTCCGTGTCGCTCGCGAATTCGATGATGCCGAGGCCGTCGCGCAACCACTGCACGGCCGCACCGGCCACGAATATCGCGCCCTCGAGCGCGTACACGGGCTGGCCGCGCCGGTCGCACGCGACGGTGCAGAGCAGGCCGCCACCAGGTGATGCGCGCATGCTGCCGGTGTTGAGCAGCAGAAAGGCGCCGGTGCCATAGGTGTTCTTCCCCTCCCCGGCACTCCAGCATCCCTGACCGAACAGCGCCGCCTGCTGGTCGCCCGCCACACCATGTATCGGGATGCTGCGTCCGAAGTGGTCGGGGTGCGTTGTCCCGAACAGGCCGCTCGATGGCCGCACCTCCGGAAGCAGAGTCTCGGGTATGTCGAAGAGGGCGCACAGCTCCGGGCTCCAGCGCAGCGCGCCGATGTCGAAGAGCATCGTGCGAGCCGCGTTGGTCGGATCCGTCGCGTGCACCCTGCCACCGCTGAGATGCCAGACGAGCCAGCTATCCACCGTGCCGACGAGCAGGTCGCCGCGAGCCGCTCGGCCGCGGATGCCGTGCTGACGCAGCAGCCATTCGATCTTCGTGGCGGAAAAGTACGGGTCCACCACGAGCCCCGTGAGCTCGCTGATGCGCGCGGCGTGGCCGGCGAGATCGGCGCAACGCGTCGCCGTCCGCCGATCCTGCCAGACAACGGCCCGCCCCACCGGGTCGCCCGTCGTCCGCTCCCAGAGAACCACCGTTTCGCGCTGATTGGTAATGCCGATGGTCTCGGGCATCGCGCCGGCGGCGGCAATCGCCTCACGCGCAGCATCGAGCGTACAGCGGATGAGATCCACAGGATCGTGCTCCACCCATCCCGGTTGCGGGAAGTGCTGCGGAATCTCCCGATATCCGCGTCCCCCGATGCGGCCATCCGCCCCGACCATGAGACAGGTGGAGCCGGTGGTGCCCTGATCAATCGCCAGGACGTACTTCACGAGGCGTGAAAGGCGAACGGCGGAGCGTGCATGCCGCGGTCCGAGATGATGGACGTGATCAGCGCGGCTGGCGTGATGTCGAAGGCGGGATTCTCCACCGCCGCGCCCGCCGGGACCGTGAGGGCGCCCGGCCGCCCTGCCAGCTCCGTGCGCTCACGCTGCTCGATCACGATCTGCTCGCCAGTTGCGAGCCGCGGGTCGAAGGTGGATGCGGGCGCCGCCACATGGAAGGGAATGCCGTGCGCGCGGGCGAGGACCGCGAGGGCGTAGGTACCGATCTTGTTCGCGGTGTCACCGTTCGCGGCAATCCGGTCCGCGCCCACGATGACGAGATCAATACGTCCCGCGCGCATGAGGCTCGCCACTGCACTGTCGGTCACCACCCGCACCGGAACTCCCGCGCGCGAGAGTTCCCATGCCGTAAGCCGAGCACCCTGCAGCAATGGGCGCGTCTCGCCGACGATCACGCTGACTGCCTGTCCGCGTTCGGCCGCGACGTACACGGGCGCGAGCGCCGTGCCAATGCCGCCCGTCGCCAGCGCCCCGGCGTTGCAGTGTGTGAGCACGCGCGCTCCCGCGGGACCGGAGGGAATGAGTGGGAGTCCGTACTCGCCGATGCGGCGACACATGGCGCGGTCCTCCTCGAGAATCGTCGTCGCCTCGGCGCGCATGGCGGCGAGCTGATCGCTCGGCGCACCAGCACTGTCGTCCAGGCGAGCGAGGACACGCTGGAGGGCCCACGCGAGGTTCACCGCCGTGGGCCGCGTCGCGGCCAGCCGATCGGCGTGAGCCCGCGCGCGCTCGATGAACATCGCGCGAGGCAGATGCACGAAGGGCATGAGTGAGACAACCAGCAACATGGCCGCGGCGACGCCGATGGCCGGCGCACCGCGCACGACCAGCCGCTGGATCGCGTCGCAGCCCTCCTCCAGAGTGCGGAGATCGCGTTCGACCAGCCGCTCGGGGAGCAATGTCTGATCGATCACGCGAACCGCATCGGTCTCGGGAGACCAGTGAACCGCCTCGATGACCGGCACGCGCGATAACGTAGCGCGCGAAATACGACCCCGAAACTGGTAAGCATCCTGCCATGCCGACCGTAGCGCGCTGTGGCACGTTATGGTTCTATAATATTGGTCGTCTGATCAACAGGGATGGGGAGGAGGAGAAGGATTACCCGGACAAGGAGATCGTTATGAATGACGGTTCAGTGATCAAGGCGACAGCAAGACCATGGCTGGTGGCTGCGGGCGTCGCGGCATGCATGGTGGCCCTGGGCGCATGCGGCAGTGACTTCACGGGACCCCAGCCACGCCCTGCGTCCACGACGTACACCGGAGTAATCGTCGCGAACAATGATCAGGGCGGCCAACTCGACCTGCAATTCTCCTCGGCGCTCGCGCGCAGACTCTCGGACGCAACCGGCTCTCCATCATTCCAGGCAAGCGGCACCTGCTCCTCGGTGTGCGGAACGGCGTTCGGCGCGCTCCCGATCACAGGCGGTTCCGTCACTGGGGACAGCGTCACGTTCACGTTCAATGGTGGCTTCGACAACACCGAATTCACCGCGGGCGGGAAGGTGACCGGCGGGCGATTGACGGGCACCTTCGCCGCCAGTGATCAGTCCGTTACGGGCACGTTTACCGCCTACTCCGTGACCAGCACGCTGGTCGTGACCACGTACTGCGGCTCGTGGATCTCCACGACCAATTCGGAGAATGGCGGCGGCTGGTACCTGCTGGCATCCGGCACGGAGATGACAGGCTGGTACACGAACGCCGGCCAGGTCATCCGACTGGATGGGACGGTGAACGCACCGAACGTCACGCTGAAGGCGGACTCCGGCGGAGTGACCGCACAGGGAACGATTCCGGCGTCCGATGGGAGCGACATCGGCGGCAACTATACCTCGTCATCCGACAATGGCACCTGGACCGGCGGCGCCTGTTTCGTACTGACATCCTGACCGGGCCGGATACGCAGCGTTGGCGCGACGGGGACGTCTTCAGGCGTCCCCGTTTCGCGTCCGGATGGGCGACGCGCCGACGACCCCGGGAGGTTAGATTTCAGGCGCAGAGTCCCCGCCTCGTTTCCTTCCACGGCTCGCCAGGAATGACGTTCACCTCGCTGCTGTTCGATGTGCACGATCGCGTCGCGACCATCACCGTCAATCGACCCGACAAGCTCAATGCGCTCGACGACGCCACCATTGGCGAACTGGACGAGGCCATGGACGTCGTGGAGCGGCGTGATGATATCGGCGGCGTGATCGTGACCGGCGCCGGCCCCAAGGCCTTCGTGGCGGGCGCCGACATCGAGGAACTCTCCGCGCAGGGCCCGCTCGACGGACGGGCGCGCGCGCGGCGCGGCCAGGCGGTGTTCCTGCGGTTCGAGCGGTCGCGCAAGCCGGTGATTGCCGCGGTCAACGGCTTCGCGCTGGGTGGCGGGTGCGAGCTTGCCCTGGCCTGTCATCTCCGCCTCGCGTCCGACAACGCGAAGTTCGGGCTGCCCGAAGTGAAGCTCGGCATCGCTCCGGGCTACGGCGGCACGCAGCGATTGCCGCGCCTCATCGGCGCGGGGCGCGCACTGCAGCTCATTCTCACGGGCGAGATGATCGATGCGGCCGAGGCGCATCGCCTTGGCATCGTCAACCGCATCGTGCCGCGTAATGCGCTGCTCGCGGAATCCGCCGCGCTCGTGCGCCAGATCCTCCTGAACGGTCCGATCGCCGTGGCGCTGTGCATCGAGGCGGTGCAGCGCGGACTCGGCGTCACGCTGGAGGAGGGGCTGTCCATCGAGGCGAATCACTTCGGACTGCTCGCGGGTACCGAGGACATGCGCGAGGGAATGCAGGCCTTTCTCGAGAAGCGCGCGCCGCGGTTCTCGGGTCGGTGAGGCGCGGGTGAGCGAGTCCGTCGGGCCGTCAGGCGAGGCGGTGAATGTCCTGAGCTGCACGCTGCTCGAAACGCTGTCGGTGCGCGACTTCCGCAACCTGCGGCCGACGACGCTGACCCTGCCGCCGGAGGGGATCGCGCTCGTCGGCGAGAACGGTCAGGGCAAGACCAACGTGCTCGAGGCTGTTCGCTATCTGCAGATGCTGCGATCCTTCCGCGGGGCACACGATCAGGAGCTCGTCGCGTTTGGCGCCGCGGGATTTCACCTTGCCGCGCGACTCTCGGGAGCGCGCGCGGAGAGCGTGGCGGCCGGCTTCGAGCGACACGGCAAGCGCAAGAAGCTGGTCGTGGATGGCGTGGAGACGCCGCGCCTGGCGGATGCGCTGGGTGTCTTTTCGGCCGTGATCTTTGCGCCGCAGGATGCGACGCTGGTGTCGGGCGGACCGAGCATGCGCCGCCGCTTTCTCGACATCATGCTCGCGCTCACATCGCGCAGCTATCTCGCGTCGCTCCAGCGGTATCGCACGGCCCTGGCGCAGCGCAACGCCGCCATGCGCGACGACGCGACGGCGGGGTCGCCGCTGGAGCATCGTGTCGCCGTGTGGGAACCGGCGCTGGCCGAACACGGCGCCGTGCTCTGGCGGGCCAGGCAGCGCTGGGTGGATGAGTACGCGCCGCGCTTCGCCGAGCTGTGCACGGCGGTAGGCGAGAGCGGCACGTGCCGGCTCGTTTATCGGAGATCCTCGGATTCGGAGAGTCACGATCCCGAGGGGATGCTGAGGGAAACACTCGCGCGCAAACGCCAGCTCGACATGCGCCACGGGCTCACGCACGCCGGCCCGCACCGCGATGATCTCGTGCTGTCCCTCGATGGCCACGAGCTGCGCTGTTACGGATCGGCGGGGCAGCAGCGGACCGCCGCCATCGTGCTGCGGCTGCTGGAGGGTGCCACGTTCCGCGCGACGACCGGAAGCGAGCCCGTCGTGCTGCTCGACGATCCCTTCGCGGAGCTCGATGCGCGGCGCACGACGCGCATTCTGGAGCTGCTGTGCGTGGACGGGCGGGGGCAGACCATTCTTGCCGTGCCGCGCGCGAACGACATCCCGCCGGGACTCACGAGGCTGGAACGTCGCCGGATCGTGGCGGGCGGGATTTCCACGCTGTCGTGATGGCACCGCCGCGCAAGGGAAAACCGCAGCCCATTGGGGATGCGCTGACGAAGTATCTGGATCAGTCCGGATTGGCGAAGCGGGTGGAGCAGGCGGGCATCATCCCGGAGTGGGGACGCATCGTGGGGGAGCAGATCGCATCAGTCACGGCACCGCAGATGATCTCGCGTGATGGCACGCTGTTCGTGGCGGTGCGCACGAACTCCTGGATGCAGGAGTTGTCGTTGCTGGAGCCGCAGATACTGCGGATGGTGAACGCGCATACCGGCGCGCTGACCATCGCCCGCATCCATTGGCGATTGATGCGCTAAGTGCTTGAAATTGCTGGATTTTAGGCTATATTTAACAGGTTCGGCAGTATTGTGTTTTCGGTATGTATTCGGTACGGAAATTCGTTCTAACACATCAGTCGGGATCAGGTGGAAATGGCCAGAGACGGAAGCGCGTCGGAGCATTACGATGCCGGTCAGATTCAGGTACTCAAGGGACTGGAGGCGGTCCGCAAGCGGCCGGGGATGTACATCGGGTCCACGTCCTCGCGCGGATTGCATCATCTCGTATTCGAGGTGGTGGACAACTCCATCGACGAGGCGCTCGCCGGCTTTGCGGATCGCGTAGACGTCATCATCCACGCGGACAATTCCATCCGGGTCATCGATAACGGGCGCGGCATTCCGGTGGACGTGCACCCGACGGAAAAGATTCCCGGCGTCGAGCTCGCCATGACGGTGCTGCACGCCGGCGGCAAGTTCGACAAGAGCGCCTACAAGGTGTCGGGCGGACTGCACGGCGTGGGCGTATCGGTCGTGAACGCGCTCTCGGAGAAGCTGGAAGTCTGGGTGAAGCGCGATGGACAGGAGTACCACATGGCGTTCGCGCGCGGCATTACCAGCAGCACGCTGCGCGCCATGCGCAAGGTCGCGAAGAACGACACCGGCACGACGGTCTGGTTCAAGCCGGATCCCGCGATCTTCACGGAGCTCACGTACGATGCCGACATTCTCATCGCCCGTCTGCGCGAGCTGTCCTATCTGAACAAGGGCATCACCATCACGCTCTCGGATGAGCGGGAGACCCCGGCGCAGGCGGCGACTTTCCACGCGAAGGGCGGCCTCCAGGAATTCGTCACGTACCTGAACAAGGGGAAGAAGACGCTGCACCCCGATGTCATGTACATCGAGACTTCGCGCGACGACATCGCCATCGAGCTGGCCATCCAGTACAACGATGGCTACAACGAGAACGTGTTCTCGTTCGTGAACAACATCAACACGATCGAGGGCGGCACGCACCTTACCGGCTTCAAGAGCGCGCTCACGCGCGTGGTCAACCAGTACGCCCAGAAGGGGAATTTCCTGAAGAAGGCGGACTTCACGCTGACGGGCGAGGATGTGCGCGAGGGGATGACGGCCGTGCTGTCCATCAAGGTCCGCGAGCCGCAATTCGAGGGGCAGACCAAGACGAAGCTCGGCAACTCGGAAGCCGAAGGTGCGGTGCGGAGCGCGGTGAACGAGTTTCTCGCGTCGTATCTCGAGGAGCACCCGCGCTCGGCCAACAGCGTCGTGGAGAAGGCGGTATCGGCAGCGCGCGCGCGCGAAGCGGCGCGCAAGGCGCGCGATCTCACGCGCAAGCGGTCCGCGCTGGACAGCGGCATTCTGCCGGGCAAGCTGGCGGACTGCTCGCTCAGCGAGCCCTCGCTCTGCGAGCTGTATCTCGTGGAAGGAGACTCCGCGGGCGGCTCGGCCAAGCAGGGACGGGACCGGCAGTATCAGGCGATTCTTCCGCTCCGCGGCAAGATCATCAACGTCGAGAAGGCTCGCATTGACAAGGTGCTGTCGAACGAGGAGATCCGGACGATCATCACCGCGATCGGCACGGGCATCAAGGATGACTTTCAGGTGGACCAGGCGCGCTACCACAAGATCATCATCATGACCGATGCCGATGTGGATGGCGCGCACATTCGCACGCTGCTGCTCACGTTCTTCTTCCGCCAGATGCGCGAGCTCATCGAGGCCGGCTATGTGTACATCGCGCAGCCGCCGCTCTTCCGGGTGGCAAAGGGGAAGGACGAGTACTACGCGTACGACGAGACGGAGCGCGACATGTACATGGCCCGGCTGGGGAACGGCGACGGCCGCGGCAGCGTGGCGGTGCAGCGCTACAAGGGACTGGGCGAGATGAACAAGGAGCAGCTCTGGGACACCACCATGAATCCGGAGCGGCGCACGCTGCTCAAGGTGGACATGGAGGACGCGGTGGAGGCGGACCGGATCTTCCAGATGCTCATGGGCGATGACGTCGAGCCGCGGCGGCTGTTCATCGAGACGAACGCCAAGTTCGTGAGGAACCTGGACATTTGAGGCGGGGAAGCGCCGACTGGCCTCCGGCCAGCCGGCGCCTGCACGGCGCTGGCGCGGCTCGCCCTGCTACTGTCGTGCGTCGCGCTCCGACGCCGTCGCGCTGTGGGGCAGTGCTCCACCATCCGCCAGCTCGCCCTTCGGGCGTCGCGCAGCGCTGTCGGGTGGCGCGCCGCCCCGGCTGCGATGCTCGCTGGGCCCGCCGGGGCGTGACAGATTGCGCGCAGAGTTGACGAGCGACACGTGCGTGAAGGCCTGCGGAAAGTTCCCCAGCAAGCGCTTCGTGCGCGGATCGTATTCCTCGGAGATGAGTCCGACATCGTTGCACAGCGCGAGCAGGCGCTCGAACATGGCGCGCGCGTCATCATACCGGCCGAGCATCGCGAGGTTGTCCACCATCCAGAACGAGCAGGGGAGAAACACGCCCTCACCGGGCGGAAGTCCATCCACGTTCGTTCCGGTCCGATAGCGCAGCACGAGGCCGTCCTGCATCAGCTCATGCTCGATGGCTTCCACCGTGCCGCGAACGCGGGGGTCCGTGCACGGCAGGAATCCCACCTGTGGAATCAGCAGCAGGCTCGCGTCGAGCGCGGTGGATCCATAGGACTGGACGAAGCAATTCCGCTGGGCGTCGAATCCGTTCTCGAGCACCTGCTTGTGCACCACGCGACGCAGGTTGCGCCAGTGCTCCACCGGGCCCTGGAGGCCGAACTGCTCCACGCCCTTCACCGCGCGGTCCAGCGCGACCCACACCATGATCCTGGAGTGCGTGAAGTGGCGGGGTTCACCACGAATCTCCCAAATGCCGTGATCAGGCTGCTCCCAGACGGATTCCAGGTGCTCCATGAGCTTGAGCTGGATGTCCCACGCGTGGGGCTCCGGTTGCGCTCCGCTGGCGCGCGCGACGTGCAGCATGTCCATCACTTCTCCGTACACATCGAGCTGGAGCTGCTCGCTCGCGGCGTTCCCGACCCGGGCGGGCGCCGCACCCTGATACCCGGGGAGCCACGTGAGCTGCCATTCGGCCAGCCGGCGCTCTCCTTCAATCCCGTACAGGATCTGCAGATCCTCGGGGCGGCCCGCCGCGGCGCGCACCAGCCACTTGCACCAGGCCACCGCTTCGTTCTGGAACCCCGTGACGAGGAGCGCATACAACGTGAACGTGGCGTCACGCAGCCAGCAGTAGCGGTAGTCCCAGTTGCGCACACCTCCCAGTTGCTCGGGCAGCGATGTCGTGGGCGCGGCGACGATGCCGCCGCTCGGACCGTAGGTGAGCGCCTTGAGCGTGAGCAGCGATCGCACCACCTGGGGCCGCCAATCACCGGTGTAGGTGCAGCCGGCCGACCAGTCGCGCCACCATCGTTGGGTCGCCTCGATGGCGGATCGAACGTCTATGGGCAGCGGTGCGTCCAGATGCGAAGCAAAATGCGACAGCGAGAACGGCATCGCCTCGCCCTTGCGGATGGTGAAGTCCGCAACCGTGGTGAACCCTTCACCGTGCGTCTCCACGGGCGTATGGAGATCCATGGAATCCGGACCCGCCGTGGCGGTGAGCGTGCCATCCAGGCGCCGCACCCAGGGGATCATCGCGCCGTAATCGAACCGGATCACCAGCTCCATGCGCATGCGCACCGTGCCCTCGAGCCCTTCTACCAGGCGCACGACGTCGGATCGTCCGTCCCAATGGGGCATGCAGTCGGTGACGCGCACGGTTCCCTCGTCCGTGGTGAATTCCGTATCGAGGACCATGGTGTCGTCACGATAGGCGCGCTGCGTGCGGCGGATCGGCGTGGCCGGTGCGAGCAGCCAGCGCCCATGCTCCGGGGTACCGAGCAGCGCCGCAAAACACGCCGCCGCATCGAAGCGGGGCAGGCAGAGCCAGTCGATGGAACCGTCCACGCCCACGAGGGCCGCCGTGCGCATGTTCCCAATGATGGCGTACTGTTCAATGTTCAACGGCACGTGGCGGCTCTCAGCATCGCGTGGCTCCCGTGAGTGTGATGCGATGGGATACGAGCATGAGCGGGTGCTCGGCTTCATCCCCGATCCGGATCGCGGTCTCGAGCGCGGCGCGCCCCGCCCTGACCCCGTCCTCATCACGGGCAAATATCGTGGCGAGCGGTTCGCCGCGTTCGACCCAGTCGCCCGGCTTCACACGAATCACAAAACCAACAGCCGGGTCCACGATGTCATTCGGGCCGCGGCGCCCCCCACCCAGCGCGACCACGCCCTCACCTACGGCGCGCGGCTCGACAGCGGCAACGAAGCCACGCTGTGGCGCCTCGTACAGCTCGCACGCTCTCGCCTGCGGCAGCAGGGACGGATCGTCCACCACGGCCGGATTACCGCCCTGGCTCTCGACGATCTGCTGAAACTTGCGCGCCGCGCTTCCTGAGGAAATGGCGACTTCCATCAGTCGCCGCGCCTCGCTGGTGCTGCCCGCCACCTTACCCAGTACCAGCATCTCGGCTCCCAGCGCGTAGGTCACCGCCATGAGGTCGGGCGGGCCCTCTCCCCGGAGCGCGTGGATCGCCTCCTCCACCTCGAGCGCGTTGCCGCAGGCGTTGCCGAGCGGGCGATCCATGGCAGTGATGAGCGCGACCACCTCGCATCCATGATCCTCACCCAGAGCCGTCATGATGTGTGCGAGCTGCAGCGCCCGTTCCGTTTCGGGAAGGAAGGCGCCCGACCCGCGTGTGATGTCGAGCACCAGCCCGGTGAGTCCTTCCGCAAGCTTCTTGCTCATGATGCTCGCGGCAAGAAGCGGCACCGAGGAGGTGGTGGCGGTCGCATTGCGCAACGCATACATGCGGCGGTCCGCGGGCGCAATTTCGTCCGTTTGTCCGATCAACGCGCAGCCGATTCGTTCGATCTGGGCACGCGTCTGCGCCAGTGAGAGATCGGTTCGCATGCCCGGAATCGCCTCGAGCTTGTCGAGCGTGCCGCCCGTATGACCGAGTCCGCGGCCGGACATCATGGGAACCGCCACGCCAAGGGACGCGACGAGGGGCGCGAGCACGAGCGATACCTTGTCGCCCACGCCACCGGTGGAATGCTTGTCCACACGCGCGACGTCGAGATGCGACAGGTCCAGCGTGGCCCCGGTCGAGAGCATCGCCTCGGTCAACCACGCGATCTCCTCACGATCCATCCCGCGCAGATAGATCGCCATGAGCAGCGCAGCCATCTGGACGTCCGGCACATCGCCGGAAACGAAGTCGTGGATGAATGCATTCCATTCATCCGGACCAATGCGTCCACCGTCTCGTTTGCGCTCGATGACTTGGTGCGCGAGCATTGACCAGGTTGTGGGATACTTCTAGCTTATCGACGGCGTTCCGGCTGTCTCGAGTGGGCAGGCCGTGGCGTCCTTCCGGCTCAGAATCCAATGTCGGAGATTCCATGCCAGTCCGCCACCTCGTTGCGGTGGTTGCCTTCCTCGTCGGCACGCCGATGCTCGGCGCGCAGAGCGCGGCGGAGCAGATCGCGTTGGGTGACCAGGCCACCGTGGCGATGGACGCTGTGCAGGCCTACGCTCACTACCGGGACGCCATCGCGGCGGATTCGAACAGCTATGAGGCACTCTGGAAGGCCGCCCGCGAAGCGGTGGACCTGGGCGAGTTCGAGCCCGACAAGGCCCGGCAGAAAGCGTACTTCGCCGAGGGCGAGCAGTACGCGCGGCGCGCGGTCCAGATCAAGGCTGACGATGCGGAAGGACACTTCACGCTCGCACGCGCCCTGGGCCGCGTGGCGCTGACGTTGGGAAAGAAGGACCGCGTGAAGTATGGAAAGGAGGTCCGCACCCAGGCGCTGGAGGCACTGCAATACGACTCGCTGCACGCGGGTGCGCTGCACGTGCTGGGGCGCTGGAACGCGGAAATCATGCGATTGAGCGGTTTCTCACGCTTTTTCGCGAAGACCTTCCTGGGTGGCGACATTTTTGGGAAGGCGAGCTGGGACTCTGCCGCGTATTACATGGCGAAATCAGTCCAGCTCGAGCCCGGCCGGCTGGTGCATCACCTGGATTACGCGGAGGTACTATACGATCGCAACAAGGGCGACGACCGCCAGAAGGCCCGCGAGGAGTTGGAGCTTGTCATCAACGGCCGGGCGACCGAATACAATGACGCGAATTACAAGAAGGAGGCGGAGGAGGACATGAAGAAATACCGGTAGCCGACAGCCGGTGGCCGGTACGCTCCACCCCCGCCGTTACCAGCCACCAGCCGTCTGCTACCAGCCATCTCCTGCCAGCCAACCGCTACCAGCTACCATCTACCTCCACCGATCTGCCGCGTCCTCCATCCGCCAGCGGCCGCGTGCAACGCCACGACGTACCTTGCGGCGGCCGCGGCGGGTGGCCGAACGGAGATCACCGCGCAGTTCACCGACACGATCACCCATATCACGGCTCATGCGTCGCGCGCGCGATCCGAGGAACTGGCGCGTGGCGGCACCACTCTGCGGCGCGAGCAGCAGGGCCAGCCCGGCGCCAATCAGCAGACCCACGGTAAGGCCGATTCCAAACACGCCGGCATCGCGCCCCACGGGCTGTCGCACTACGTCATGGCCGACTTCCTCCATGTCGAGCTCATCGGCAAGCTCATCGTTCGCGCCTTCATTTCGATGTTTGGATTCACGAGTTTCGTCATCGTCGTGGTGTGACGTCGTATCGGTGTGACGTGGCATGATCGCTCGCTCCTGCGGTATAGGTTGAACCGGCTCCCGCTGTTGGTAAGAATCTTGCGTTTCCCATAGCACCATGAGTGTGAATCAGTCCCGCACCGTCGAGGGCGGGATCAACTCGGGCGAGACCCGCATGACCTCAATCGGCAAGACCGTGCTGCTCGTGGAAGATAACGAGGACAACCGCATCGTTTATTCCACAATTCTTCAGCACTTCGGCTACCACGTAATGGAAGCGCTGAATGGCGAGGATGGCATCGCCAAGGCACGGGCAGCCAGGCCGGATCTCATTCTCATGGACATCTCCATTCCGGTGATAGATGGCTGGGAGGCGACCCAGGTGCTCAAGCATGATCCGGAGACGCGCGGCATCCCGATCATCGCCCTCACGGCGCATGCATTGGCGGCCGATCGCGAGCGCGCCATGGAGGCGGGGTGTGACAGTTATCTCGCCAAGCCATGCGAGCCCAAGACCGTGGTGAGCGAGGTCGAGCGCTTCATCGGCAAGAGCGCCCCGCGCTGAGCACCCGGTGACGTTTCCCCCGGGGGGAACGTCTGAGATTGGAGGCAATGCACGGGAAGCCCCGTGAGCCTTTTCTCACACGAATGCCCGGGAGTGCAATGATTACCACGATTGCGGCGGCATCCTCGACGGACGAAAGTCTGGGAGCGCCGGATGAGGCCGCCCGACTGCGCGAGCGGATTGCGCAACTCGAGCGGGAACGCGGACATCTGGTCGCCGTGATTGACATTCTCACGGAGGCGTCCGCCTCCCCGCACGTCAATGAGATCCTGCAGGTCATCGCGCGGAAGCTCGGACAGGCTTTCGGGCTGGACCGCTGCTCCATCTGCCTGCTCGGTGCGCAGCGCGACGTGCGTCTCATGGCGACGTACACCGACCCGTCGCTTCGCAATCTCATTATCGATCTCGATCGCTATCCGGAACTGCGCCGCGCGTTCGACAGCGGTGAGACCGTGTTCATTCCGGACGCGAGCGAGGAGCCGATGTTCCAGGGCTCCGATCTCGCCGATGTGCTGCGCAACATCAAGTCCATTGTCGTGGTGCCGATCAGTTGGCGCGGCACGGTCATCGGCGCGATTTTTCTTCGCACCGATCGCGGAGCCGCCCCGTTTTCCGAAGCGGATGTGCGCTTCTGCCAGGTGGTGGCGTCACTCACCGCGAACACGCTGCGCAACGCGCACCAGTTCGAGGCGCTGCTGCGGGGCCAGCAGGAAACGCAGCGCGAGCAGCGCCGGAACGAGATCCAGCGCATCGCGCTCGTGGCCTTCATGCGCCGCCTGCTCGACCGGTATACGAACGCCGATGATCACATGTGGGCGGAAACGCTGTTGCCGGATTCCGCCGATGAGGAGCTGGACCGGCTCGTGTCCGTCGTGATGGAGGTCGTCGGCTCGGAGGCCGAGCGCGGGTAACGATCGGGCGGGCAATTGACGCATTCCCGGCGGGCCGTTCTGCCGGCTCCAGCCTGTTCACGGCACCCCGTCGGGCAGATTATCTTGTTGCCTCATGCCCGAGGTTTCTCCTGCCCTTGCGCGCCGCGCCGCGGAGCTGCGGCGTCAGCTCGAGCGCGCGAACTACCAGTATTACGTGCTCGATGCGCCGGAGCTGTCCGACCTCGAGTTCGACCGGCTCTTTCGCGAGCTCGCGGAGCTCGAACGGCTCCATCCAGAGCTGCGATCGCCGGATTCCCCCACACATCGCATCGGCGCGCCGCCTCAGAGCCAACTCCCCAAGCGCGAGCACCTCGTGCCGATGCTGTCGCTGGCCAACGCGTTCAGCGACGCCGAGCTGCGCGAGTGGGAAGCCCGGCTCGTGCGACTCTCGGCCGACGTGGCGCGCAAGGGCTACACCGCGGAGCTCAAGATCGATGGGGCGGCAGTCAGTCTGACGTACGTGCACGGCGTCCTGGCCAGCGGCGCGACGCGTGGCAACGGACGCATCGGCGAGGATGTGACGCCCAATCTGCGGACCGTCCGGGACATCCCCTTGCGGCTCGACACACCGAATCCGCCGGAGCGGGTGGAGATCCGCGGCGAGTGCTACTTTCCGTTCGACCGCTTCGAGTCGCTGAACGAGGAGCGTATCGCGCGGGGCGAGCCGGTGTTCGCCAATCCGCGGAACGCCGCAGCCGGGTCTTTGCGCCAGCTCGATCCATCCGTCACGGCCAGGCGCCCACTCCGCTTTTTCGGCTTCGCGGCGGGCGTGCCCGCGGGGCAGACGCTTCCGTTCATCACGCAGTGGGATCTTCTCGAGACGCTCAGGGGATGGGGCATTCCGGTCGAGTCGCATCGCACGCGGTGCGCATCGCTGGACGAGGTCATTGCCTTCGTGGAGACCGTGGAAACGCGATTGCGCGCGGAGCTCAACTTTGGCATCGATGGCGTGGTCGTGAAGGTGCAACCACTCGCGCTGCAGGATGAGCTGGGCGACATTGGCGGACGCGAGCCACGCTGGGCAATCGCGCGAAAGTTCGCGCCCGACATTGCGGTGACCCGGCTGCGCGCCATCGAGGTGAACGTCGGCCGCACCGGCGCGCTCAACCCGTATGCCGTGCTCGAGCCGGTCGAGATCGGCGGCGTCACGGTGGAGCTGGCGACGCTGCACAACGAGGATCTGATCCTCGGGAAGGACCTGCGGGTGGGCGACTGGGTGCAGGTGAAACGCGCGGGCGAAGTGATTCCACAGGTGATTGGCCCGGTGCCGGAGCGCCGCGATGGCAGCGAGCGCATCTGGCGCATGCCCGCGAAATGCCCCGTGTGCCATACCGCGGTCGAGCGCGACGAAGAGGGCGTCGCCATTTACTGTCCGAACGTCGCGTGTCCCGGTCGCCAGCTCGAGGGACTGGTGCACTTCGCGTCGCGGGGCGCCATGGATATCCGGGGGCTTTCGTACGCACGCATCCAGCAGCTTCTCGACGCGCATCTCATTCACGACATGGCCGATATCTACACGCTCACCGCGGAGCAGATCTCGGGGCTCGAGCGGTTCGCCGACCGGAGCGCGGAGAATCTGATTGCGGCCATCCAGACGTCCAGGCAACAGCCGCTCTCGCGCCTGATCAACGCGCTTGGCATCCGGCACGTTGGCGAGGGCGCGGCGCAGTTGCTGGCGGGCCACTTCGGAACGCTCGATGCGCTCGCCTCCGCCACGGAGGAACAGATTCTCGAGATTCGCGGGATTGGCGACGTCATTGCGCGGTCCGTCACCAGTTACTTCGAGAATCCCTCCACGCGCAAGCTGCTGGCCAAGCTGCGCCGGGCGGGTGTCAACGAACTGGAGCCGCGGGCGCGCCCGCGCGGTGGTAGCCTCACGGGTATGACAGTCGTCATTACGGGGACACTGCCCACGCTCTCGCGCAAGGAAGCGACGCAGCTCGTGGAATCGCAGGGCGGACACGTCACCGGATCCGTGTCCAGATCCACCAGTTTCGTGGTATGCGGAGACGACGCGGGAAGTAAACTCGACACGGCGCGTTCGCTGGGCATCGAGACGATTGATGAAGCGGAGCTCTTGCGCCGCGTTGGACGTCAACCTTAGGTACAGTCATGCCATCCTCACTTGACCTCGCCCAGTACGACCTCATGGCGGTGAGTCGAACGAGCCTTGCCACACTGCGCTCGGCGCTGGTGCGCGACAACGGGCCGCACGCTGCCGCGGCGCTCCAGGAAGCCGGCTTTGCCGGTGGAGCGGCAGTCTTCGACGCCTTCCGCTCATGGCTCCACGCGCGCGGTGTGGGCGACCCGGGCGACCTGGATCTCGCCGAGTTTCAGCGCGAGGCAGCGGATTTCTTCCACGAGACCGGGTGGGGCAGTATCCAGATCGGATCGCTGCACGACGCGGTCGCCGTCGTGGACTCGGCTGATTGGAATGAAGCGAATCCGAGCGAGCATCTCGAGCACCCCGGGTGTCACTACTCGACGGGCATGCTCGCGTATTTCTTTGGCCAGTTTGCCGATGGCGCGCTGGCTGCGCTCGAAGTCGAGTGCCGCTCCGCCGGTGCCGCACGCTGTCGCTTCCTGCTCGGCAATGCGGACGTGATGCAGTACCTCTTTGCGGCGCTGGAGCAAGGCGAGGAGTACGCCGCAGCGGCGGGGCGGGTCTAGCAGGACGGGGGCGCAGAGGGGTCAGAGGCTGATAGGGGTCAGAGGCTGATCAGCCTCTGACCCCTATCA
>DASVWN010000083.1:0-76203 GCA_036393195.1 Gemmatimonadaceae bacterium
TTGACACTCGAGCACGGCGCAACGCGCGTGCCTTCTCCCGCGCTGCTTGGTGTCTATCGTCAGCCGCCCATGGAGCTGGTGCACGGTGCGGGTGTGCGGGTATTCGACAGCGAAGGCCGCGCATACCTCGACTTCACGAGCGGCATCGGCGTGATGGCGCTAGGCCACGGTGACGCTGGTGTGGCGGCGTGCATTCAGGACGCCGTGGCGACTGGCCTGGTGCATACGTCGAACCTGTTTCGCACGGCACCGGCGGCGCGGCTGGCGGAGGCATTGGCGGAGCGGTCATCGCTCGCGAGTGTGTTCTTCTGCAACTCGGGCGCCGAGGCGAACGAGGGGGCATTCAAGTTTGCGCGACGCTGGGCGCGGGAAGTTGGCGGCGCGGAGAAGCATGAGATCCTCGCGTTGCGCGGCGGCTTTCACGGCCGGTTGTTCGCGACGCTCGCCGCCACGGATCGGCCGAACTATCGGGCGCCATTCCGCCCGCTCACGCCGGGCGTGCACGTGGTGGAGCGCGACCTCCGCACGCTGAAGCGCGTACTCGACCCGAATGCCACGGCGGCGCTCATCGTGGAGCCGGTGCAGGGCGAAGGCGGCGTACGCGAGCTGGAGCCCGACTACCTGCGTGCGGTGCGCGCGCTCACGCGCGATCGGGGGGTGGCACTGATTCTGGATGAGATCCAGTGCGGGCTGGGACGGACGGGGTGGTTGTTCGCGCATGAACGCTCGGAAATCATTCCGGACATTCTTACCCTGGCAAAGCCGCTCGCGGGCGGGCTTCCCATGGGCGCGGTGGTCATGTCGAGCAGCATCGCACAGACGCTTCGCCCCGGTGACCATGGAACGACATTCGGCGGTGGTCCGCTGGTGTGCAGCGTGGCGCTGCACGTGCTGGAGCGCCTGTCGGATCCGGCCCTGCTGGCGGACGTCCGGGCGAACGGCGAATGGCTGGGAGAGGCGCTGCGGGCCGTGGCGCAGCGGACGCGGCGCGTGCGTGCGGTGCGCGGCATTGGCTACATGTGGGGAATGGACGTGATGCAGCCGGCCGGCGAGGTGGTCGCGGCGGCGCGCGAGGCGGGACTGCTTGTGTGCACCGCGGGCGAGTTCACGGTACGACTGCTGCCGCCGCTCGTAGCGACACGCGAGGAGCTGAGCGAGGGAATGGCGACGCTGGAGTCCGTGCTGAGCTGAGCGGACCGCGAACGGGAATCGACGGGCCAGGTGCCAACGGTGCCTGGCCCTTCTTGCGCGTGGCCAACTCCCATTGCTGTCTTCAGGCGCAGTCTGGTAAGGCGTCACTATCCCAACAGTAGCCGGTCAGTTACGCGATTGGATCCAACCTGAGAGCCTCCGCAGGCGCGCCTTCTGCCGTGCCGTGCAGGGGTATCCGTCGTCCCTTCTGGAGCGGGTACACGCCGGCTTCACGGGCGCTCGCAACCGGGTACGCTGCCGTTGCGGGCGTGATTCGCATCGCGATGTACAGACCATGCTACTGGAGAAAGTGATCATGCTGAAGCGTTCGATGATTGGTGTCGCCATGGGCCTGGCGCTGGTTGCAACGACGGCGCCGGCACAGTCCACGCAGGGGTCAGGAGCGAAGGTCAACAGCTTCGGACTCTCGGCGGGACTGACCGTACCCACTGGCGATTTCGGCAATGGGTTCAAGTCCGGCTATAACATCTCGGCGTTGTACGAATACCACAAAGCCGCGACGCCGGTGGCATTCCGCCTCGAAGGGCAGTTCCAGGATTTCAACGCCAAGGGCGGCGGCACCGAGACCTACAAGACCTTTGGCGGACTCGCCAACGCCCTGTTCTACCTGCCGACGCAGAGCACGGTGAAGCCCTACCTGACGGGTGGCATCGGATTCTTCAACAACAAGTTCGATCTCGGGAGCGACTGCACAGGCGTACTCGAGACCTGCTCGAGCAGCGAGAACAAGTTCGGCTTCGACCTGGGTGGTGGGCTCGAGTTCGAACTGTCGGGCATGAGCACCTTCCTCGAAGCCGACTGGCAACTCATCAGCCTGACCGGTGGCTCAGCGAAGATGATTCCGATCCGCTTTGGCGTGCGCTTCTAGCTTCAACGTGCGGTGATCCGCTCGAACGAACTGCCCCGCGCTCTCGCGGGGCAGTTCGCGTTTGCGGCATGCCCGCAGCGCGCGTACGGTGGTGCGACCCGCTCCGCTCTCGTTATACTCAGCCACGTCAACACGATTCCCCGGGAGGTGGTTCATGCGGTTCATTGCATCCATGACCGTCATTGCGGCTGCGGCTGCGCTCTGCAGCGCTCCAGTGCTCGCGCAGGAGATGATCAGCAGCCCCGTTCGCTACGGCATCACCGGCGGCGCCACCATTCCCGTGGGAGACTACAAGGACGTGTCATCGGCCGGCTGGAACGCGGGCGCGCTGGTCGAGCTGGGATTTCCCATCGTGCCGCTCAGCTTCCGCTTCGACGCCGCCTGGCATCAGTTGGGCGACAAGCATGACGACTTCGGCGACACCTTCAAGAGCCGGGTCATCTCGGGCGATCTGAACGCGATCTACACCTTCGCGCCGGCGAATCCCACGAAGTTCTATCTCATTGGCGGGCTCGGGCTGTACAACTTTCGCAACCAGCTCACGGCGCCGGGCGAATCGCTGACGGCGGGCGATGGGGTGCTCGCACAGTTCGGCACGGCACCGACGCAAACCTTCAGCGCCTCGTCCACCAAGTTTGGCGTCAATGCCGGTGCAGGCGTGCGCTTCCAGTTCAACACGTTCTCCATGTTCGTGGAGAGCCGCTTTCACAACATCTTCGGCGTACACGGCGCCTCCGGATCCAGCGGCAACATCCAGATGATCCCGATCACGGTTGGAGTGGTGTTCTGAAGAAGCCGACCGCCTTCAGCGCGCTCAGTCGCGCGTTCGACGAAGCCCGGTTTGGCGAGTCGCGCACGCTGAACCTGCGCGCGTCGCTCCCGACCGGCGAGCAGGCGGTGGAGCGCGTGGAGCGGTGGCTGCGTGAGAAGCAGGCGAGTGGCACGCGGGAGGTGCTGATCATTACGGGACGGGGCAATCAGAGTGCCGACGGCGTGCCGGTGGTGCGCGAAGCCGTGCGGAAGCGCCTCGCGCTGCTGCGACGTCGAGGCGTCGTCAGCATGGTGCAGGAGCATACGCCCGGCTCGGTGGTGGTGACGCTCGCCGCGTTCTCCGCACTCCGCGATGCGCCGCGCCGGCGTCGTGATCCCGCGCCGCCATCCGCCGCAACGCCGGAGACACTGGCGGCACTCTCGCCGCGCGCGCTGGCGCTGCTGCGCCGCGTGGCGGAACAGGCAATTCAGAATGTCGGTGTGCGCGACACCGCGCCGTTCCTCGAGCGCGAGATGCTGATGCAGTTCTCGCATGTGGTGGCAGCCGTGCCCGACGGCCCTGACCGCGAGGCGCGGCTGTGCGATGCGCTCACGGCGCTGCTGGACGACCAGGACGAGCGCTGACGCGTGCCCGATTTCATGCAGTTCGCGCTCATCACGTTCACGTCCATCCTGTTCATCGTGGACCCGGTCGCGCTCATCCCGACCTATCTGGCGATCACGCAGGGAGAGACACCCGAACAGCGACGGCGCACGGCCATGCGCGCGTGCATTGCCGCCATGATTCTGCTCGTCGTGTTCGGCATCGCGGGCCGGCTGATCTTCCGTGTGTTCGGTATCACGCTTCCGGCGTTCCGGATCGCGGGCGGGCTCATTCTGTGGTTCGTGGCGCTCGACATGCTGCGCGGCAACCGGACGACACAGGAGAGCAGCGAGGAGATCGCGGAGGGACAGGAGAAGGACGATGTCGCCATTACACCGCTGGCCATGCCCATGCTCGCGGGCCCTGGCGCCATTTCCACCGTGATGGTGCTCGCCGGGCAGGCGCGGACGGTCAGCCAGCACGTCGTGGTGTACCTGTCAGTGGTGCTCACCGCATTTCTGTCCTGGCTCTCCCTGCGTGCCGGCGAGCGACTGGTCGTGGTCCTGGGGCAGACCGGCATCCGCGTCATGACGCGAATCATGGGGCTGCTGCTTGCGGCGGTCGCCACGCAGTTCATCATCACCGGGGTGCGCGATGCGATTCACATGTGAGTGAGATGTACGCTCCCCCGTTCCGTCCGCCTGCGTCCACCGGCATGACCTGCTCTCCTCTTCTCCTCCTCCCATCCCATTGCAGATGATCTTTCGACTCGTGATTCCCGCACTGCTGTGCTCCAGTGCCATCCTGTGCGCACAGGAACCGCAGGCCGCGCTTCCCGGCTATTCCCCGCAGGCCGCGCGCCACGAGCGCGCGCTGGAGCAGGCCACCATCCAGCGCCCCGATACGGGCCGCGCGCGCCTGCTCTCTCGCACGCTCTCCAGTGACGTCCATATCGCGGGTACACCGGCGCAGGCGCGCACGCGTGACATCGTCGTCAACGACATGA
Organism: Gemmatimonadaceae bacterium; assembly: GCA_036393195.1. Taxonomy (GTDB): domain Bacteria; phylum Gemmatimonadota; class Gemmatimonadetes; order Gemmatimonadales; family Gemmatimonadaceae; genus JADGGM01. The sequence goes on from DASVWN010000083.1 coordinate 4,441, forward strand.
AACAGTGGGGGCTGCCCACGGAAGTTCGGACGTACGATGTCTGGATGCCGCATACCACCACGGTGCAGGCGTGGCGCGTCGCACCCGATACGCTCGCACTCAACCTCGCCGAGGGTGTCGTGCCGGAGGACACCACGTCGTGGACGGCGCGTGAAGCGGTGATCTCGAACGGCTACAGCGGCACGGGCGACGTGAGTGCGCCGGTAGTATACGTCAACTACGGGCTCATCGAGGACTATGCGCAGCTCGATTCCATGCACGTATCGGTGAAAGGAAAGATCGCCATCGCGCGCTACGGCCGATCGTATCGGGGTATCAAGGCACGCGAGGCCGAGAAGCATGGCGCCGTGGGGCTCATCATCTACAGCGACCCGCAGGATGACGGGTACGTGCGCGGCGATGTATACCCGAATGGGCCGATGCGGCCGTCACAGGGTGTGCAGCGCGGCAGCATTCTGAATCCCGACGGCGATCCCTCGACACCGGGCTACGCCAGCGTGCCGGGGGTGAAGCGTCTGCCCGTGGATTCGCTGCCGGTATCACACATACCTGTGCTGCCCATGTCATACGGGAATGCGGCCCGGTTGCTCGAGGGACTGCGGGGGAGCAACGTGCCGGCATCCTGGCAGGGTGGCCTGCCGTTTCACTATCACGCCGGTCCGGGACCGGTCGCGGCGCATGTCATCGTGCAATCGGATACCGCGACGGCGGCGATCAAGCAGATCTGGGACACGTTCGGCATCGTGCGCGGGAGCGAGTTCCCCGATGAGCTGGTGATCATTGGCGGGCATCGCGACGCGTGGGGGCCCGGCGCCGCGGACAATGTGAGCGGCACGGTCAGCGTGATGGAGGCGGCGCGTGCGGTGGCCGAGGAGCTCAAGGCAGGGCATCGGCCGCGGCGCACGATCATCTTCGCCACATGGGACGCCGAGGAGTGGGGGCTACTGGGTTCCACGGAATACGTGGAGGATGACACGCTGCGCCTCCTGCGTGGTGCCGTGGCGTATCTCAATCAGGATGTGGCGGCGCAGGGGCCGAACTTCGGCGGCGGCGGTTCGCCATCGCTTCGCGGAACGCTCCGCGACGTGGCGAAGCTCGTGCCCGATCCGAGCGGCAAGGGGTCGGTGTACGACGTCTGGCGCGCGCGCGGATCGCTGCCCGATACGGCGGAACCGCGCATGGGGAATCCCGGCGGCGGCAGCGACTTCGCGCCGTTCTACAACCATCTGGGAATTCCGATCGCCGAGTGGGGCTTTGGTGGTCCCGCGGGCGTGTATCACTCGTTCTACGACTCGTACCACTGGATGGCGAAGTTCGGCGATCCCACTTATGCCTATCACGCCGCCGCGGCTCGCGTGGGCGCGGCGATGGTCCTGCGGCTCGCCAACGCCGACATTCTGCCCTATGACTACGTGGAGTTCGCGCGCACGATGCGCGGCTATCTGCCGGACATGCAGAAGGCGCTGGCCAAGGCAGGATGGAGCGATACGAGCATGACCACGCCACTGGCATCGGCAATCGATCGCATGGAGCAGGCCGCCACGACCTTCGGCACGGCGCGCGACGCGCTACTCGCGAAGGGCACTCCGCCACGCGCGACGCTGACCCGTGTGAACGGCGCGCTGCTCAAGGTAGAGCGGTCGCTCACGCGCACGCAGGGACTGCGGACCCGGCCCTGGTACCGGAACCTCATTTATGCATCGGACGAGAACAATGGATACGCCGACATGATCTTTCCGTCGGTGGGAGAAGCCATCCGGACAGGTGATCGTGCGCTGGCCGAGCATGAGATCACGGACCTGGCGTCACGCTTCGACGCCGCGACGCAGGCCATCAAGGAGGCGACTGGGGCAAGCCAGTGAGCCGACCAGCAGGTGAGCGCATTGACCGAAGCACCTGAGCCTCCATGACCCGGTACGCTCGCTACACTTCGGCCATGCGCGTCTTGCGAACGATCGCTGCCATCGTGGCGCCGGCCGCTCTCCTGACACTGATCTCCGGGTGCCGCGCGTCAGGCGACGCGCGGCGGCCGGGCATGGCCGACACATCTGCACAGCAACGTGCGGGGACGCTCCGGATCAAGCCGCCTGAGCGCCGGCCCGTGTATCCGCGTACCGGTCCCCTGCTCAAACCTGGAGACAGCAGCAGCACGCGCGATACGCTGAAGCGCACCAGACCCGGGAGCTGACTGCGCGCTTGTTGGCGGCTGTCAGCTCACGCCACTGAATTCGGGAAGGACGTCGAACGGGGGATTCACTGGCGGGGGCGGGACAGGCTCAGCGGGTTGCCCGGGTGCGTCGGTGCGCGATGCGGGGCGCTGGCGGAACCGGGCATACGCGCGCGGAATGGCACGCTCGCCGCCGAGGCGCATGACGGGTATCCGCAGCGGGCGTGGCAGCCGCGGCGGGCCTGCTGACGGCTCGGCCGGCTCGGCCGGCTCGGCCGGCTCGGCAGCCAACGTTGTCGCGGTGTCCAATGGGACAGGAGGCGTGGTGTCCTGGCCTCTGATGGACACCGGTTCGGCCATCTGGAGCAGCGCATGCTCCACGACCGGGCCGTTGGCGCGGGGCGGCTCGAGCGTGGCAAACGCCTTGCGGGCGCCGTGCGCGGCGCCCGCCGCGAGCACGCTGCTGCACACACATCCCAGGTGCGGCGCCGGATCAATGAGCACGTCCTGCTGCGACAGCAACTGCTGCGAGAGCTCGATCAGCAGATCCCCGCAATCCAGCTCGACCAGTGCACGCGGCGGCTGCAACTCAGCCAGTCGCTCCGGTGCGGGCGCACCGCCGGGGAGCGAGTAGTACCGGCGGCGGTCGGGCGGCAGAAATGCCTCGAAGAATGTCGGCTGCGCGGCCGGCGCGATGTCGCGTTCGGCAAATGATGCGAATAGTTCAGCGGGCGAAATCCGTGCGTCGATGGATGAGTCCGTGCCGGCGGGACAGGCGCCGATGTACGTGATGTGAACGGGCCGGCTCCCGTATGCTGCCCGGATATAGCGGGCGACGGCCACCGGTGGTGCGGCAAGCTCGAGCAGCCACGGACAGAGGTCGGTGCCGGACTTTGTGAGCCGTTGGACGACGTGCGGGCACGCCGCGAGAATGGCGGGCGCGCCGGCATGTCGGCCAAGTCGCTCCAGACACTGGCGGGCTACAATCTCATCGCCCCAGCTTCCCGGAACGACCATGTCATAGCCCAGCGCACCGCATGCGTGCGCCAGCTGTACGGCGCTTACGGGAAGCGCCGCAAGGATCGCGTCGGTGCCCAGAATGGCAACCGAAGAGGGCCGTTGTTCCGACTGGGATGGGGACGTCATGCGGTACGTTGTGCGTGAAGCTCCGGCAGTAAAGCTGACCTCATGGTCAGGGGCGTGTCCAGCACGGCCCATTCATTGCGGGAATGGGAACCAGTCACCATCCCACGGCGCATCTCGCCGTGACGGGGGACGTTCACGCCGCATCGCAGGGACGCACCGTGTCTTCTGTTCACTTGAAGGAAATTCCGCGCCTGCCGCGGGAGCAACGAGAAGCGCTCGCCGCCTTTGGCGCGCGCACGTCCTGGCCAGTGGGTTTCACGATTTACGAGCAGGATGCGGAGGCGGACGGCGTGTTCGTCATGCTGCGAGGCAATGTAGTGCTGCGCTCGCGCGTGAGCACGGGGCGCACCGTGGTGCCCTGGGTAGCGACGACGGGTGAGACGTTCGGCGCCGAGGGATTGCAGCCGGGCGGCCATTACGCGAGTCATGCGCGGGCCGACGAAGAGAGCGAGACGCTCCACATCAGTGGATCGAGTTTCAGCGCCATGATGCGCGAACAGCCGTCGCTGGCGCTGATGCTCGTGCGACAGCTCATGGCCGAGCGCACGGAACTGATCGAGAAATTCGGCCAGCACATCTCACTGACGGTGGAACAGCGACTCATCGTCACGCTGCTGCGCATGACACAGCGCGGCAGCGACAGCAAGTCGTGTGGAGACGCGCCGCAGACAGTCGTCCCGCGCCGGTTGCTGGGCGAGCTGGTCGGCGCAACGCGCGAATCCATCTCGCTCGTGCTCGGGCGACTGTCCGCGGAGGATCTCATCCGGCGTGAGGGGAGCGGGCTCGTGGTGATGGATGCCGAGCGTCTCGCGCTGCGGCTGGAACAGAGTGGGCACGGCGGCATCGTGCTGTACGACGAGCGGAGCACGGCCAAGGGAACGCCGCCGGCGAGGCCGGATGAGCAGGGCGCGAGCGGTGGCGATGCGTTCAGCGGGAACAGTGGGCATTGATTGCGTGAACGGGTGACGATGTGATAGCGTGAGCGCTCTGCCCGCTCGTCATCCCGACTCGACATCGTGCCTCTGCTGATCGCTCTCCTGGCAGCCATCGCCGCCATCGCCGTGTACGCCACCGTGCGCCGGCGCGTGGAGCGGCGTGTCGCTGCCCGTCTCCCGGTGGGACCTGGCGGGATCGTTCGCGGGGCCGAACCCATTGCGCTCGGCGACAGCGCGACAACGGCGGGCGTGCTCCTGCTGCACGGGTTCGGTGATTCCCCGCATACCATGGCGCACGTGGCGAGCGAACTGCACGCGCGCGGCTACGCTGTCCATGCGCCGCTGCTCCCGGGCCACGGGCGCAGCCTGCGCGAGTTCCGGGCCTCCGACGCCGAGCAGTGGATTGACGCAGGGCGCACCGCGCTGGCGAGCATGCGCGAGCGGTACGAACGCGTGGGGATCGCGGGACTTTCCATGGGGGGCGCCATCGCAGCAATCCTGGCCTCGGAGCAGCGCGATGTGAGCGCACTGGTGCTGCTTGCGCCGTATCTGATTCCCCACCGGACGGTTGACGCGGCGGCGCGTGTCGCACCCCTGCTCCAGACGGTCATTCCCTACCTGTTCGGGCAGAATCCGTATTCGATTCATGATCCGGTCGCGCGCGCGCAGAACATCAGCTATGAAGCGTCCACCCTGCGTTTGATTGCCGAACTGGTGCGCGTGGCGGAACGGGGAATGGCCGCGCTGCCCGCGATCACGGCGCCCACGCTGTACCTGCAATCGCGCGAAGACAACCGCGTGACCATCCGGGCGGCCGAGCGGTGTTTCGCGATGCTGGGCGCGCGCGAGAAACGACTCGAGTGGCTGAGCGGCAGTGGCCATGTCATCACAGTGGACTTCGGATGGGAACGCGTGGCCGCGCTCACGGTCGCCTGGATGGAGGCACACCTGAAGGAGACCATCACGGCGCCACTCGAAGATGGGTAGGGAAGGTGGGCGCCCTGTTCCGGTGTGGCGCATTGCTCCATATTTTCCGCATTCCGATCAATCACCTACTGGACAAGCGAGGTCACTGGTGCGTTCGACAACCCTGACGCTGGCGGCGCTGGTACTGGGCATTTCCGCTTGCGCGAAAGGACAGAGTGCGGCGGGCGCTGCCGCGGACACGACCAAGGCAATGGCCGGCGCGGCCGCAGACAGCATGAAGGGAATGTCCGGCATGGCCATGGATACCGACAAGGCCATGGGTGGGAGCGGCGTCCCGACGGGCTTCACGGCGGAAACGGACAAGCCCGACGCGAAGATCACCGATGCGAAGTACACGGTGAGCGGTGACAAGTGGGAGGTGCAGACTGGTCCAGCCCACATCGTCTATGCCGCGAAGGACAGCGCCAGCGGCGTGTATGCCGTGAGCGCCACGATCGAGCAGCTCGAGAAGCCGAAGCATCCCGAAGCATACGGCATTTTCTTTGGCGGCCAGCATCTCGATGACCGGGCGACCGAGAACTATGGCTACTTTCTCGTGCGCGGCACCGGCGAGTACCTGATCAAGGTGCGTAACGGCGACAAGACGAGCACGGTCGTGAACTGGAAGGCAAGCGCCGATGTGCCCAAGGAGGACGCGTCCGGCAAGGCGACGTACAACCTGAAGGTGCACTTCGCCCCGACGGAAGCCCACTTCTACGTGAACGGCAAGCTGGTGGCGACGGAACCGCGGAAGGATGTTCCCAGCAACGGCATCGCCGGATTGCGCATCAACCACAATCTGCACGTGAGCGTGCAGCCGGTGACGATCACGAAGTAGCGGCCTGCCGGGTTTCGCCGTGCTGCAGAATCCAGAGATTCTGCGCGGGTAGTCCGGCGGCATTCCAGGCGGCACGCGTTCGCGCCGGGGGTTCGTCCCACGGTTCGTCCGCGAGCAGGAAGGTACCCCAGTGCAGGCCGAGCATGATGCCCCGATCCTCGTGACCGGCGGGGGTGTTCGCGTCGAGAAAGGCCTGCACGGACTCTTCGGGGTTCATGTGGACGGGGCGCATGAACCAGCGGGGCTCGTAGGCGCCGATCGGGATGAGCGAGAGGTCGAACGGACCGAATCGTTCCCCGATCGCGCCGAATTCCGGGTGATACGCAGTGTCACCGGCGAACCAGAGCGCGTGGCCGGCGACGCGAACGCTCCAGCCGCACCAGAGCGTGCGCCGTGCATCGGCAAGGTGCCGCGCGCTGAAGTGCTGCGCCGGCGTACAGGCGATGCGCGCGTCGCCGACGGCGCGCTCCTGCCACCAGTCACTCTCCGCGACGCGCTGCACGCCGAAGCGATGCAGCAGCGGCTGCAGGCCGAGCGGCGCCATCCATAGGGCACTTGGCTGCTGCGCGGCGAGCGCACGCACGGTGCCCGCATCCAGGTGGTCGTAGTGGTTGTGCGAGAGGAGTACGAAGTCGAGCGGCGGAAGCGACGCGAGCGGCATGGCCGGCGGTACGATCCGTCGCGGTCCGACGGCCTGCAGGGGCGATGCACGATCGCTCCAGATCGGGTCAGTCAGGATGTTGAGCCCGCCCATCTGGACGAGCACGGTGGAGTGTCCGACCCACGTGGCGGTGAGGACGCCGGGATCTGCACGCGGTGACGCAAAGCTCGGCGTCGCGCTCGGCAACGCACCGGCCGGTGGCGGCGGAGGTGGCGGATTCAGAAAACGCTGCCGTCGCCAGCGGAGAAAGTCACCGAACCGGTGGCGGGAGGCTGCGGGCCAGGGATTCCGGAAGCGGCCGTTGGGTGCACGATGATCCATGCGGTAAGGTACACCCGGCATGCCGGTTCGGTGGCGCCGGTGTCGCTACGCCTTCTTGTGGCTGCCGCGCGCGGCTTTTCCTGCTCCCAGATTCTCGTTGAGATGTTTCGCGCTTCGCATGCCGACGAGTGCGGTGCTGACGACCGGCAGCGACCGCACAAAGGCGATGGCGCGTTGCGCATCGCTGCTGTGGCCGGGGATCGCCCGCTGGAGTTCCTGCGGAAGGTGTGCGGCAAGCCGGGATTGAAGAAGCGAGGCACTTGCGACGACCGAGACGCCCAGTGCGGCGGCGGCTTCGAGCAGGGGAACGCGCTTGCCGTCGAGCGCTTGCGTGGGCGCGCGGACCGCCTCCGCGAACGCCAGGTTGACCGGTAGTTGTACGACGCGAAAGTGGTGTGTGTCGCCCCCGACCTCGCGGGCGAGTGCGACGAGGTCGGCGAGCTCGAGATGATCGCGTGCGTCCGGCGCCACCCGAAATCCATTCCACGTGGCGCAGCCGAAGATCCCGATCTCGCCCTGGCTGCACCGGCCCTCGAGGAACTCGAAGGCGCCGCGCAGGCGATCCATCACCACCGAACCCGGAAGGGCTTCGAGTTGCTGTTCGGGGTTGTGTACATAGTACACGTCTATGGTGTCCAGCCCGAGGTTCGCGCGGCTCCGCTCGAGCTCCGCCGCGAGGTAGGATGGCGCGAGGCAATGCGCGCCGGCCACGACGTCGTCCGGCGTCATGATGCCGCGGTCGTAATACTCGCGCGTCAGATACGCGCGGTACGCGTCGCGCGATGCCGGCGGCGTGCCGTCGAGCGGGATGTAGCCTCCCTTGGTGCAGACCACGACCTCGTCGCGCGACACGGTACCGCCGCGCACGGCTCGCAGCAGCGCGCGACCGAGTGCGCGCTCCGAGCGCTGACAGCGATAATTGATGGCCGTGTCGAACAGGTTGAGGCCGCTGCCCAGCGCGAGGTGCGCCACCTCGGCGTATCGCGCGTCGTCCCCGTCATCGCACTGTCCGAGATACGTGCCGTGGCCAATCGATGAGACGCACGTTCCGTCCGGGCCGAGCGGGCGGAAAAAGTCATCGTCGAAGCGCGCCGCGAAGCGCGAGGCAAATCGCGCCGTTCCCGCGGCCGTGGCACAACCGATGATCGGTGCCGGGGGAGCAGTGCGCGGGTGATGTCGAGCAGGACACACATCGTGACGGTACGACGGCACGGCGACCCGGGCAAGGGGATCGCATGGTGAGCGGCTTCCACCATGGTGCGCGGGGGAGCACTTTTCATCACGCGTGACTCCGGCGGCTGCCTGGCGGCCGCATGAGTGCGTCCTCTTCCATCCCGAAACCATGAGACCGTGACGTCACGCTGCCTTGTCCTGATACTTTCCGCCCTCGGTGCAGCATGCGCACCGCGGAGCGGACCGGCCGCGCCGGCGCCTGTTGCCGCGCCCGTTCGCGTGGAGTCACTGCCACCGGTCACGCTCGAGTACCCGGCATCGGGCGCCGGTGCGGCAACGAGCGCGACGGCCAACCTGGGGGAGTTCGCGCGGCTGGATGGGATGGACTGGCCCGGCCCGAACCGGTATCGCGGCGCGAATGGCGCGCCAGGGCCGGCGTACTGGCAGCAGCGCGCGGACTACGACATCCATGCGACGCTCGACACCGCGGCGCGCCGCGTCAAGGGCCGTGTGACGATCACGTACACCAACAACTCCCCCGACACGCTGCGCTACGTCTGGCTGCAGCTCGATCAGAATCTCTATCGCACGGGCAGCCGGGGATCGGCCCTGTATCCCCAGGACTCACGGTGGGGTATGCGCGGATTTGAAGGCGGCTACGAGATCACCGATCTGCGCGTGAATGGGAAGCCGGCCGCCTCGCGCGTGAACGACACGATGATGCAGGTCATGCTCGACGCGCCGCTCGCGCCGGGCGGCGCCACGACGACGCTCGCCATGGATTTCACCTTCCGCGTTCCGGATCATGGTTCCGATCGCATGGGACGCGACGGGACGCTGTACGAGATCGCGCAGTGGTATCCGCGGATGGCCGTCTATGACGACGTACGCGGATGGAACACGGACCCGTACCTGGGGCAGGGCGAGTTCTATCTGGAGTACGGCGACATTGACTACGCCGTGACGGTACCGGCGGGCTATACGGTAGCGGGAAGCGGCGTGCTCGAGAATCCGGGCGAAGTGCTCACGGGCGTCGAGCGCACACGGCTCGCGCGTGCGGCGACATCCTCCACTGTAGTGCCGGTCATCGATAGCGGCGATGCAACGGCAGCTGCGGTGGCAGGCATGAAGACCTGGCGCTTCCGCGCACGCAACGTACGTGACGTGGCCTGGGCGGGCGCGCCGGATTTCCGCTGGGATGCCACGAGCTGGAACGGCGTCCTCATCCAGGCCTTCTATCAGTGGCCGAAGGCGGGCGCGGGGTGGGAGAATGCCGCGGAGAATACGCAGTGGACCATTCGCACGTATTCAACCCTGTTCTTCCCGTATCCCTATCCGCAGGCGAGCACGGTGGCTGGTCCGGTGGCGGGCATGGAGTATCCCATGTTCGTGATGGTGGGCTACGCGGCCCAGCGACAGGGTGCCTTCGACACGATTGACCACGAGCAGGGCCATGAATGGTTCCCCATGATGGTGGGTTCGAACGAACGCCGGTACGCGTGGATGGACGAGGGGATCAACACCTACATCAACACGTTCTCCAACGAACTGCGCAAGCCGGGCACGAGCCGGTGGTCGGGGTATCTGGAGGAATGGCGTGCGGTGGTCGAGAACGGGACGCAGGCACCGCTCATGACAATGCCCGATCTGATCAACCCGGGGGCACTGGGTGCCATCGGGTATCGCAAGCCGGCCGCCGTGCTGCTCACGCTGCGCGACCATGTCGTCGGACGCGAGGCATTCGACCGCGCATTCCGTGAATACATTCGCCGGTGGGCGTTCCGGCATCCGACCCCGGCGGATTTCTTTCGCACGATCGAGAACTACACCGGGGAGGATCTCTCCTGGTTCTGGCGCGGCTTCTTCTACGGAACGGGTGTGCTGGACATTGGCATTGACTCGGTGCGCTCCGCCGCGGTGAACGGTGAGTATCGCGCAATGGTCACGCTCAGCAAGCACAGCGACATCCCGTTCCCGGTGGAACTGCGTCTCAAACTCGCCGATGGATCCACGCAGGACGCCCGGCTTCCCGCGCTCATCTGGAAGGATGGCGACCGCTACGTCGCCGCCATTTCCGTGCGCGGCGCGGTCGTTGGCGCACGTCTCTGGCCGGATCCCACAGTGCCCGACTGGAACGATGTGAACGATGTGTGGGGTGATGCACCGCCAGCCGAGCCGGCCGGTCCCGTGACCAGTGGGGGATTGACGAGTCTGGTGAACGGCGGCCGGTAGGGCGCTCGCGCGGGCGTTGGCGGATAGGACGCTCTCTCAGTACATTGCGTCATAATTATCCAGTCCGACTCGGCCCGACGCACTCTGCAGTCCGGGCTGAGTTCTTTCGTCGGCTGCAACCCCGGCGGCCGCTGGAAACCCTCGAGCAGGAGCACGGGAAAGCATGCCAGGTTTCGCGGTTCTCGCATCGCACTGGTGGAAGCCGGTCCTTTTCATCGTGATCGCTGGCCACCTGACGAACGTGTGTGTGACGCTGTTTCTGCACCGCGCGCAGACGCATCGCGGCGTCACCTTCAGCAAGCTTGCGGAGATCCCGATGCGCATCTGGCTCTGGCTCTCCACCTCCATCGTCACGAAGGAGTGGGTCGCCTGCCACCGCAAGCACCACGCGTTTGCCGACCGCGAGGGTGATCCGCACAGCCCGCTGCTGGAAGGCCTGCGCAACATCATCATCAAGGGCGCGTTCTACTACCGGCGCACGGTGAAGCAGCCGGGCATTCTGGAGAAGTATGGGAAGGGAACGCCGAATGACTGGCTGGAGCGGCACGTCCTGGGCCGCCTGCCCTGGCTCGGCATCACCATCATGTTCGGCATCGATGTCTATCTGTTCGGCTTCTTCGTGGGACCGCTGGTGTGGGGCGTGCAGATGCTGTGGATTCCCTTCTGGGCGGCCGGAATCGTCAACGGCGTGGGTCACGCGCTGGGGTACCGCAACTTCAACGTGAAGGATGAGAGCCGGAACATCTCGCCCATTGCCATCTGGCTCGGGGGCGAGGAGCTGCACAACAACCACCATGCCGATCCGCACTCCGCCAAGTTCAAGGCCAAGTGGTACGAATTCGACATCGGCTGGCTCTACATTCGCCTGCTCTCGCTGTTCGGGCTGGCGAAAGTGAAGTACGCGCGGTAATGGCCGAGATCATCTGCACCCGGTGTGGACGGACAGCGACCGGGCTGGACCGGGCTCCTTTTCCGGGAGCGATCGGGGCGCGGGCGCTGGCCGAGATCTGTGCCGACTGCTGGGGGTTGTGGCTGAAGCAGCAGACCATGCTCATCAACCATTACGGACTCAATCTCATGGATCCGCAGGCGCGCCAGTTCCTCACGCGGAACATGGAGGCGTTCCTGTTCAAGTCGGGGAATCAGGAATCCGTGGATACGAGCAAGCAGGGCACCATCAACTGGTAAGGGTGGGCGCTGCCGGCCATCGCCCGCATCTCCACAGGCAACGGCAACATGCACGGAATGGGGTCGGCCACCTGCGACGGCTGACCCCATTTCCCATGATTCGTGGTTCCTGTTTCCGAGTCCCGCGTCGCATTCCCACTGCCCTGTCTCCCGTGTCGATTTCCCGTTCTGTTGCACTGATCACAATCCTCACGCTTGGCGCTGTCGCCGGCTGCGCCACCGGTGGCCGGCCCGCCGCGCCGTCCGCGCTCACGGCGGCACAGGCGTGTGCCGCACGAAGCGGCACGGACCAGTGGGTGGACTGCGTGCTCTCGCACATGACACTGCGCGAGCAGGCCGAGCAGATGGTGTGGCCCTGGCTTCTGGGCGATTACGTGGCTGCGGATGCACCGGAGTGGAAGAAGCTCGAGGCAGACGTGCGGCAGGAGCATGTGGGCGGCGTGATCATGTCCGTGGGCTCGCCGCTGGAGATCGCCGCGAAGCTGAACGCGCTGCAGGCGATGAGCGATCTGCCGCTGCTGGTGAGCGCTGATCTGGAAACGGGCGCGGGCTTTCGGGTGCGAGGCGGTTATTTCCTGCCGAACGGCATCTATCTGGGCGGGGCGACCGTCTTTCCGCCGCAGATGGCGCTGGGTGCCACGGGGGATACTGCGCTTGCCGCCGAGCAGGGTACGATCACGGCGATCGAGGGGCGCGCGCTTGGCATCCAGGTGAGCTTCGCGCCGGTGCTCGACGTCAACAACAATCCGGCGAACCCGGTGATCAACACGCGGTCGTTCGGCGAGGACCCTGCGGCGGTGGCGCGAATGGGGACCGCGTTCATTCACGCCGTGCAGTCGCACGGCATGATCGCCACGGGGAAGCACTTCCCCGGGCACGGCGACACGGATGTCAACTCGCATCTCGCGCTGCCGGTGGTGAACGTGTCGCGAGCGCGACTGGACAGTGTGGAGCTGGTACCGTTCCGGGCGGCGATCGGCGCGGGGGTGGGTGCGATCATGACGTTTCATGGCGCCATGCCGGCGCTGGATTCGTCGGGTGTGCCGGGAACGCTTTCGCCGAAGGTTCTGACGGGGCTCCTGCGCCATGATCTCGGATTTCAGGGTCTGGTGGTGACGGACGCGATGGACATGCGCGGCGTGCTGGACCTGTTCGGCGCGCCCGAGGCCATGAAGCGCGCGGTGGCGGCGGGCGCGGATGTGCTGCTCATGCCGGCCAGCATTCCGGGCGCGGTGGATGCAATCGTGGCCGGCGTTCAGGAAGGACGCTATGACGCATCGCGCATCGAACGCTCCGCGCGGCACATCCTGGAACTGAAGCACCGGCTTGCCCTGGACCGGCGGCGCATGGTGGATCTCGACAGCGCGCGTGCGATCGTGGGGAGTGCGGCGCACGAGGCGGTGGCGCAGCGCATCGCGGAGCGATCCATTACGCTGGTCACGGATTCGCTCGGGCAGATCCCGCTGGGCCGTCTCTCGACGGGCGCGCGCGCCCTGTCGGTGACGTACGCAAGGCGGCAGGATCTGGGCGCGGGCGTGACCTTCGACAGCGTGCTGCGGGCGGCGTTTCCCGGCCTACGGTCGGCGTTCGTGGATGCGAGTGATTCCGCACCGGATTTCTGGCGGCTGTTGCAGCTCGCCGATTCGGCGAGCGTCGTGCTGGTGAGCTCGTACGAGGGCGCGGGTTCGACCATCTCGAGCATCGCCGCGCCGACGGGGTTCGTGGCATTCCTTGCGGAGCTGACGCGGCGCGGCGCACATCCCATCGTGGTGTCATTCGGCAATCCGTACCTGTTGCAGCAGATTCCGGAGGTTCCGGTCTACGTGGTGGCATGGGGCGGTTTCCCGGTGTCGCAGCGAGCGGCGGCGCGCGCGGTGCTGGGGCAGGCGCCGATCACGGGGCGGCTGCCGATCAGCATTCCGCCCGTGGCGCGGCTGGGGGCGGGTGAGATGCGTCCGCTGCTCACGAGCGGGGCGGCGCGATCGGGTTTGCGGTAGCGCTCCGGCCGGTAGCGCGGCGGGGTTGACTTTAGTCGCATGTTGTGACTAATTGAGCGCCCATGCCTGTCCGGTCCCCGGCGCCTGCGCCGCGTGTTGCGGCGCGCCGCGCCCTGCTCTCGGTGGACGTCATCGTCCTGACGCCGCGTGCCAGCCGGCTGGCGGTCCTTCTCGTGCGCGCCGCTGCACCGCATGGACGGGAGCGGCGTGCGCTGCCCTGGGATGGGGTGCGCGGCGCCGAGACGCTGGAGCAGGCGGCCGCGCGGGTGGCCCGCGCGGCGCTCGGCCGCGTGCCAGAGGTGCTCGAGCAGGTCGCGGCCTTCGGGGACCGACGGGGTCATCCATCCGGCGCGGACGTCTCCGTTGCCTTTGTCGCGCTGGTCGCGCCGGATGTGGAGCACCGTGCGGCCGCGGCGCGCGGTGCGCCGGCCTGGTTTCCGCTGGATGCGGTGCCGCCGGTCGCGGCGCGACAGCGCGCCATGATCGACACGGCGGTGCGCGCCCTGCGTACGCGGCTCGATCATGAGCCGGTTGCCTTTCAGCTGCTGCCGTCCACATTCACGCTGAGCGAGCTCCAGGAGATGTACGAGCTGCTGCTCGAGCGGCGACTGCACAAGGCGAGCTTCCGGCGCGCGCTGCAGGCGGCGCGGCTGGTGGAACCCACGGAGGAATGGCGCCGTGAAGGGCGCGGCCGTCCGGCACAGCTCTTCCGCTACGCGCCCCGCAAGCGACGGCGCATCCGGCACGGCGCGCGCTTCGACCGCATGGGCGGTTGATCCCGGGACCGGTGTGCGTCCCGACTCACGGGCCGGCGCGCAGCGATGCGGGCACCTGTCCCACGAGTTCAGGCGAGTCGAGCGCATCGAGGTGCGCGCCGCGCATGGCCGCGCTTCCCTGGGGCGAGAGCAGCCAGGCGGCGAAGCAGAGCGCCAGCGTGCGATGCGGGGCGCGCTCGGGTACGGTGAACCCGTAGACAATGGGGGCGCCGCGGATCACCACGGTGTCGCGCGGCGTGGTGCCAGCCACGCGAATCGAGACACGCGCGTAACGCGCCGAGTCGGCGGGGTCCCCCAGATTCACCGCCGCCGGGAGCCGCTGGAAGCGCAGTCCGTGATTCAGCGCATACGACTCGTACGACCATGCGTAGTCGAGTGCGCCCGAGCGGAGCAGCGAGTCGGGGGCGGGACGACCGGGAAATGACGAGAACAGAATGGAGTGCGCGAGCAACCGTCGGGCGAGACCAGGCTGATGGTAATAGCGCTCGGCGAGCTGCGCGCCAATGACCGCCCGGTAGCCACCCGGATCCTGATCGGGGTCGGAACGCCCGGTCCGGACGCCGGGGCGCGTGAGCACGCGCCACCAGGTGGAGTCGCTCATCGCGGTGGCATCCCGCGCATGCGCGCCCAGCACGATGACAAGCGAATTGCGCGCGAAGCGCGCGTACCAGCGTGCCCAGGTCGGCATGAGCAGCCGCGGAATGATCGCATCATCGGCGAGCGCGATGAGATCGGGAATCCGGTGGTTGACGGTGAGCTTGCGGGCCTGCGCCAGACTGCCGCCGCTTTCGGCGCGAACGGGCACGCCAGTGCGCGCCGTGAAGATCGCGGCCGCCGCGCCCATGGCGGCCGACAGACTCCCGGCCTCGAAGACGAGGATGGAATCTCCCGTCGCCCTGCACTGTGCGGCCATGGGCCGTGTGAGGCACGCACTGGAGGCGATGAGCACGGTGAGCAGCCGCAGCGTGCGCCTCGGCAATTGCCTGAAGCGCCGTGCCGGTGCCATTATCCCCTCGTCCCTCTTTCCGTCATTCACCAGATGCGCTCGCCCCCCGGATCTCCACGCGCTCCACGCCAGCCACGCGCTCCACGCCAGCCGCGCGCTTCGGCGCGCCGCCGGGCGCGCACGGTCGAGCCCGTGCTGCGCGGACATGTGTCGCCCGCGCTCAAGGGATGGCTGCTCTGGGATGGCGAGTTCGTGATGGGGCCGCGCTACGTGCGGCTGCTCGAAGGCATCGAGCGACACGGGAGCATCCGCGCGGCGTGCGGTGATCTCGGGCTGAGCTACCGCACGTGTCTTACGCGGATCCGCCGGATGGAAGATGTCGTCGGCGCGCCGGTGGTGCTCACACAGCGGGGCGGCGCGGACCGCGGCAGCGCGGCGGTCACGCCGCTGGGACGCCGGCTCGTGCGCGCCTATCGCGCCTGGCGGGACGAGATGGAGCGCGCGAGCCGGCGCGCGTTCGCGCGCGCCCTGCGCGAGTGACTGCCGCGGGCTGATCCGCATCACCGTTGACTCCGATAGGAAACGCGTTGCATATCGAGCCGGACGCGGATAGGTTAGCCGTGTTCCCTCTCGCACGCAAACCCGGAGCCGCGCATGCGCCGCGCATCATCGTGGTCACATCCGATCGCGGTCCTGCTCGCCGGTATGCTCGCGGGACTGACTGTGCCGCGTGTCGCGCCGCTCCCCGCGCAGGGGATCGCGGCCGCTGCGGTGGAAGGAACCGTCACGGATCCCGCTGGCGCGCCGGTGCCGCGGGCGACGGTGACGGTGCGACAGCGCGCCACCGGTTGGAGCGTGACCCTCACCACGAACGGCGCCGGACGCTTCGTCGGGGAGAACGTCCCGCCTGGCGGTCCGTATCGCATCACCGTGCGTGCGGCAGGCTTCACGCCGACGGCGCGCGACGTCGTGCGGCTCGTGCTGGGGCAGCGTTACCGCATCGCGCTGGTGCTCGCTCGCACGACGACGACGCTCGCACCGGTGGAGGTCGTGGCCGCGAATCCGTTGCTGAGCGCCGCACGGACCGGGCCCGCGCATACCGTGACGGATTCTGCCATCCAGCGGCTGCCGCTGCTCAATCGGGATTTCACCGATCTGCTGCAGACCGCGCCGAACGTGGTGGGGACGTCGGTGGCCGGCACGAACAACCGGATGAACAGCATCCTCGTGGATGGCGCGACGGACAACGACTTCTTCGGGCTGTCGCGCGGCACGGGTACGCCGGGAGGCCAGGAGGGCGCGCGCTCGCTGCCGCTCGATGCGGTGCAGGAATTCCAGATTCTCACGGCGCCCTACGACGTGCGCCAGGGCGGCTTCACCGGCGCGCAGATCACCGCCATCACGCGCTCGGGGACGAATGCGTTCCATGGTTCGGCGCTGCTGTACTTCCAGAACCAGGCGTTGGCCGGATCGGGGCCGGGCGGCGTGCGTGCGGCGGACTTCGACGTGTATCAGTACGGCGCGACCCTGGGCGGTCCGATCATTCGTGACCGGCTCCAGTTTTTCATCGCGGCCGAATTGCGCAGCCGATCCACGCCGGCCACCGGCGCGCTCATTGCGCCGGGCGCCATGGTCGGCATTCCGGTGGACAGCGCGCAGCGCTTCGCATCGCTGCTCCAGGGATACGGCATTGATCCGGGGAGCTTCGGTCCATACGCCACGCGCAATCGGGCAGCGAACGTGTTCGCCAAGCTGTCGGCCCCAACGGGCGGGCGCGGTCTGCTGGAGTGGTCGCTGAGCTATGCACACGGAGTCACCGAAGACTCCATCGCGCCAGCGCGGGTGGCTGGTGGAGACTACCGCTTCACGTCGGCGGGTTTCGCCCCGACGGCCACGACGTGGGCCACGCGAGCGCGGTGGACGTCGCTCTTCGGCGGCGCCTACTCGAACGAACTGCTGGCCGGCTTCTCCACGACGAATGAACCGCGGAGCGCCAACAGCGCGGCACCGGGCATCTTCGTGAGCGGCGTGGGTGCGGCTGGCGCACGACTCATCGCGGGCGGCGACCCATCGTCGCAGGCACTCACGCTGACACAGCGTGCCGTGGAGGTTACCGACAACCTCACCCGCACCATTGGCGCGCACGATCTCACGCTGGGAATTCAGGAGCAGGCCCTGCACTTCGACTTCACGGCGTTCCCGAGCGCGACAGGCCAGTACGCGTTCGCGAATCTCGATTCGCTCGCGATCGGCCGGCCGTCCACGTTCATTCGCAATCTTCCGCTGCGCCCGGGTGCACCTACCGCGGATTTCAGCGTCGACCGGCTCGCGCTCTACGCGCAGGACCACTGGAGTGCGACCGGCAGCGTGGCCGTCACTGCCGGTCTGCGTGCGGACATCACGACGTTTCCAAGTGCCCCCGTCGAGAACGCCGGTCTGGCGGCGAGTCCGCTTGGCGTCAACACGTCGCGGTTCATCGGCACCAGCGTGCTCTGGTCGCCACGCGTCGGCATCAACTGGAGCGTGCGGGACGGTACCAGTCTCCGCGGCGGGGCGGGGCTGTTCACCGGGAGCGATCCGTACAGTTGGCTGGCCTTCGCCTACTCGAACACTGGTGCCGACACGCGGCTCATCACCTGCCGGGGAGCCGCGGCGCCCGACTTTGTCCCGGACCCCGATCGGCAGCCGACCGCGTGCACCACGGGTACGCCGACCTCCTCCACGCCCGTGTCGTACTTCACGCGGCACTTCAGGATGCCCCAGGTGGTGAAGCTGTCGCTCGGTGCCGATCAGCGGCTGCCGTGGGGGATGGTGGCGTCGCTCGATGGGGGCTTCGCGTACGGACTGCATTCGCTCTACATCACCGACGTGAATCTGGGGGCACCGGTGGGCACGTTGAGCGGCGAGGGCGGACGGGTCATGTATGGCACCATCAGCGGAACGTCGGCCGCCAAGGCACTGCCGTCGGTGACGCCAGGGGTCATTGATCCGGACTTTGCGCCGGTGCTGCGCAACGGGAATCACAGCGGCGACCGGACGTACTCGCTCACTGCACAGGTCGAGAAGCGGTTCGCTGCCGGTATGGAGGTCAACGCCGCGTATACGTACACGGACGCGCGCGACTTTCTCTCGCTGCGCGATGCGCAGTCGGTGTCGAACTACGGCTTTGCGCCACTGAGCGGCACGCTGGCCGACCGCACGCTGGGAACGTCCACCTACGATGTGCCGCACAAGATCACGGTGAGCGGTACGGCGAACCTCCCGTACGATTTTTCGGTCTCCCTGATCTACATCGGGCGGTCGGGCGATCCCTACTCGTACGTGGTCAACGGCGACGCGAATGCCGATGGGGTGGGGAACCGGACCGGCACATTCGATCGCCAGCTCAACGACATGGTGTACGTCCCGTCAGGGCCCGGCGACATCTCGCTTGTCCGCGACGTGCCTGCGATCGGTGGAGGCACCACGCTCGGCCCGGCCACGAGCGCGGCGTACGACAGTCTCGCCGCCTTCATTGCGAGTGATCCGTGTCTGCGTGCACACCGGGGCAGCCTGCTGCCGCGCAACGCATGCCGCAATCCCTGGCAGAATCTGTTCAACGCCCGTGTGGCGCGGCGCATCGCTGTTGCCGGCGGCCAGAGCATCGAGCTGAGTCTCGACGCGATCAACGTGCTGCACCTGCTGAATAGGAGCTGGGGCAACGTGTACGAGACGGGAACGCTGGCCGGCGCGGGTACGGAGAATGTCCCGCTGTTCCGCCTGCGCGGCCAGGATATCGCGAATTCGCGCAACAGCTACGAGCTGACCTTCCCGGAGCGCAACGTTGCGAATCCCATCCTGTCGCGCTGGCAACTGCAGCTCGGAGTGAAATACGGATTCTGAGTGACGAGGAGCAGCAATGGGGAATATGCGAAGCCGGCGTGACGCCGTCACGCCGGTTCGCCATTCCCCATTCCCATTGCCCGTCGTTCTCAGACCTTCTCGACCTCGGCTGCCTGTGGCCCTTTCTGGCCCTGCACGATCTCGAACTCGACGTGATCGCCTTCCGCCAGGGACTTGAAGCCATTACCCCGGATCGCACTGAAGTGGACGAAGACGTCCGGGCCGCCCTCACGCGAAATGAAGCCGTATCCTTTCGCGTCGTTGAACCACTTCACAGTGCCCGCAATGCGAGACATGGTGCCGTACCTCCCCCGCTGGGGGATCAAACCGTGATGCGGGATCCCGCTCGCGTGATGCCAGGCGCGCGTCCGGCACGTTTGAAACGGGACCATGGAACATTCGCAATGTATATGCGGCGGCGCGGGCAAAGCCAAGATGGTGTGCGCGGCGCGCGCATTAAGGCGAAAAGGATCAGACCCCGGTGAGACGAGAGCTTTCTCACCAGGGTCTGATCCTTCCTGCGTAAGGGGCAGCCCATGGGGCAGCCCCTGCCGCTACGCCGCGCCGGCGATGTAGCGTGCCACTCGGCCGCACGTCGAGCACTTCAATGTTACATGCGACTGCGGCGGAGGCGGAGTCGCCGCCGGATCGCGGAGAATTTCGCCCGAGCAGGACGGGCAACTGAGAGGCCTACCTGTCCGGTCGTGCGAAATGAGTTGCAGCGCTTGCGCCGGGTTATAGGTGGCCGGTCGTGGCTTACGCATGGAGCCCTCCAGAAAAAACCAGGCGCCCCACGGCTGGATAGGGCGCGGACATCTGACAGGCGAGAAGACCGCCTGTACAAAAACATACATTCATTAAACGTATTTCACGGGCGAAATGTTCCATCCGCGAGAGCGGGGGCAACGACGGTATCGTTCCACCGCAGTCACATTATACCGCGCTCAGGGGCTGGAAGTTCCGGATACCTCTAGTAGCTGGTTTCTACCAACCACCGTCCGTTCGCCACAAGGACCTGCCTTCCACCAGCCAGAGACGGCTCCTGTCACCGAAGGCCGCGCCATCGCGGAACGCTTCGTCATCGGCCAGTGCTTCCTGCACGGCCGCGGTCCGGGCGCTTGCCTGGTCCGCCTGGTGCAGAATCTCTGCCTCCGCCGTGAGCGGTCGGACCGGACTCCCGTACTCGAGCCGCCCATGGTGTGACAGAATCAGATGCTGCAGCTCCAATTGCTGCGCCGGGGTGCACAGATCCTGCCCGGCGTCGGCCAGCCGGCGCTGGAGCAGCAGGCTGCCCAAAACGACGTGTTCCACGAGAAAACCGGCTGGGGTTCGAACGAAGCCTTCCCAGGTGAGGTCGTACGCCTCCACCTTCCCGATGTCGTGCAGCAGGGCACCTGCCACGACCAGATCCACGTGCGCGCGCATGGCGCGCGCGATCGTCCTGCCGATCCAGGCGACCTCTCCCACGTGCAGGAGCAGTCCGCCCCGCATGCTGTGGTGGCCGCCAATGGAGGCGGGCATGCGTTCGAAGCGGAGCCGGAAGGGTTCGTCGTCAAAGAAGAGCGCGAGCACGGCACGCAGCCGGTCCGAGCGGATCTCGTGCCGGACCTTGTCCAGCCGGTCCCAGAGCTGCTCCGAGCTCTCCTCCACGTGCGGAATGAAATCATCGAGCGGCTGGCTCTCGCGCGGCAGCGCGCGCAGTGGAGCACTGAGCTTGAGCTGGCGCCGCGAGGACCCGCGTGCGGTGTAGCGTGTCAGCTCGCCAATGACCTGGACCAGCGCGCCCCGTATCGCGCCATCGGCCCAGCCGGAGTCGAGCAGGTTCGACCAGATCGGTTCGGTGTCGATCTGGCCTGTGGCGTTGCCGAGCGTGAGAACGACGTACGGCTCACCGCCCGCCCTGGTGCGTTCCGCGCGCTCGACTACCCGAAACGTCTCCTGGACGCGCTCGCCGATGGTGGCCGTTGCCAGGTTCAGCATGTGTCAGCCGACGTAGATGATCTCGCCTTCCGCGTCGATGCCCATCTCCTGAATCATTCCGCACACGCCGCACGTCTTCACCGCATGCCAGACCTCGTTGAAGTCTTCCTTCTGCGTGGCAGTCGCGGGCTTCACGGCGAGCTTCTTGTAGCTGTATTCGCCACAGTTCTCGCAGGCGTGCGCCCTCGCAATGCGCTCGGCGCGTTCCCGGGTGATCTTCGCGCCGGCCAAGCTCAATGCTCCTCCGGCTTGGGTGCAATGGGCGGGGTGCCGGTAATGGCTGCGATCTGCCTGGCCGCGGGCGACTGCGGAGTCCCGGAGGCCTGTGCGGCCGCTTCGCTCGTGCGTGTGAGCAGCTCCTTCAACCCGCCGAACGCTCCCATCACCCCAGCCGCTTCAGCCGGAAGAAAAATGGTCGTCCCCTTGCCCTGCGTAATGCCCGGCAGTGCCTCGAGATACTTGAGGCCCAGCAGGTACATGGACACCTGGCCCGCCGGCAGCACGTTGGCGATCTTCTGAATGGCCTGCGCTTCGGCGTCCGCCATCGCCAGTCGCGCCTCCGCCAACCCCTTCGCGCGGAGCACCGCGGCCTCCATCTCGCCCTGCGCGCGGTTGATCTGCGACTGCTGGACGCCTTCCGCTTCGAGCACGGCGGCGCGCTTGGACGCTTCCGCGTTCGTCACCGCAGCGCGCCGCTCGCGCTCGGCACGCATCTGCAGCTCCATGGACTGCTGGATGTCGCGCGGCGGCTCGATGGCCTGCAGCTCCACGCGCGTCACATCCACGCCCCAGCCGATCGACGCTTCCTCTATGATCTCACGCATGCGCTTGTTGATCTGATCACGGCTTGCCAGCGTCGAGTCGAGCTCCATCTCGCCCACGATGTTGCGCAGCGTGGTGCGCGTGAGCGTCTCGAGTGCAAACGGCAGATTCTGTACCGCGTAGGTCGCTTTCTGCGGATCCGCAATGCGGTAGTAGAGCACCGCGTCGATGTCGATGGTGACGTTGTCCTTCGTGATCACCGGCTGGCTGGGGAAGTTGAGTACCTGCTCGCGCAGATCAATGCGCGTAGTGGACCCCGCGATCAGCCGCTTGGCGCCCCCCACGTCGCTCTCGGCGTAGCGCACGTCAATGGAGCGTGGCCGCTCGACGAACGGAATGAGAATGTTGAATCCCGAGCGTGCGATCCGGTTGAACCGCCCCAGCCGTTCGACGACCATCACTTCGGCCTGACCGATGATCTTGAACGAGTTGGTGGCAACGAAGAGGGCGAACAGGATGATGATGCCGAGAACAATGAGCGCACTCATCGCGACAACTCCGGTTGAGGCTGTACGGAAAAGTACCGAGCGTGCGAGCGGAGGGACATGGGTGCGACCGTCTAGTCTTTCCAGTCCGCGATGAAAAGGTTGGTCTCGTAATAATCGGCGGAGCCGCGGTTCGACGCCCAGACGAGTTCCTTGCCATCGGGGCTGAACTGCGGAAAGCCGTCGAATTCGCCGCTGTGTGTCACGCGTTCGAGTCCGCTGCCATCAACGTTCACCAGATACAGATCGAAATTGCCGCTGTGCGGTTTCTCGTAGTTCGACGCGAAAATGATCCGCTTCCCGTCTGGTGTGAAGTACGGCGCGAAGTTGGCGCCGCCCAGATGGGTGATCTGGTGCTGGCCGGTACCGTCGGCATTCATCACCCAGATTTCCATCTTGATGGGACGCACGATGTGCTGGGCCAGCAGCGCGCGGTACTCCGCGAGCTCGGCAGAATCCGCGGGATGGTAGGCACGATAGACGATCTGCCGGCCGTCCGGCGAGAAGAACGCGCCGCCATCATAGCCCGGCGTGTGGGTGAGGCGGCGCACGTCGGTGCCATCCACGTTCATCGTGTACAGTTCGAGATCGCCGTCCTTGAGCGACGTGAACACGATGGTCTTTCCATCAGGCGACAGCGTCCCTTCGGCGGTGTACACGCCGTAGTGCGTGAGCCGCCGCAAATCGCTGCCGTCCGGATTGGCGGTGTAGATGTCGAAGGGGTCGAGCCCCCACACGTATCCCTTGGACGGATCCGGTTTTGGCGGGCAGGCCGTGTCGGCGGCGTGCGTCGACGCGAAGAAGATCTTCTTGTCGTACGCGAAGAAGTAGCCGCAGGTGGTCTTGCCGGTGCCGTTGGACACGCGGTGCAGGTGAGAGCCGTCGGTGTCCATGATGAACTGCTGATCGCAGCTCCGGCCGTTCCGCGTGGATTGGAAGATCAGTCTGGTGCCGGAGGCGCTGAAGTACGCTTCCGCGTTTTCGCCGCCGTGTGTGAGCTGGCGAATGTTGCTGAGGTGGCTCTCTCCCGGCTCGGGCGCGAGGTGCGTTTCCGGCGCTACACTCGTTTCGGGCGCATGCGAGCCGGCACATGCGAGCGCGGCCACCAGAGTGGCCGCGCCGATGATTCCGTGGGGACGCATGCCCGAATTCTAATGACTTCCCGAGCGCGTTGCTTGTGCCAGGGAAAAGAGCTGCTTCTGCGTGGTCCCGCGCTTGAGCAGGTCAATGGCCCTGACCAGTTGCGGGTCCTCGGGGATGTCCCGACGGAAGGCCGTGGAGTCGCCGAATGCCAGTCGCGCCACCTGCGTGGCGATCCAGCGATCCACGAGCGGCGCCGCGGCATCGTACTCCTTCCGATCCACGGTGACGCCGGCGGAGTCGAGGCGCCTGTACAGTACCTCGCGCCAGTCCTGCTTTGGCGTGAAGTTGGAGGCGACCGAGCCCTTGAGCTGCAGCGCGTAGCTGTACAGCACGCTCCGAAAGGCCGGGTACTTCGGGGCGATGGCCTTGGTGAACTGCTGCTCCGCCGTCGTAATGGTGTCCGGCGACACGATGACATCGGGCGTGATCCCGCCGCCGCCGTACACCACCCGACCGGCATCACTCTTGTAGGCGGGACGGTTCTTCTTCACGGAGTCCTGCTCGATGGAATCCCGTGCCGCACTATCGGGCGGTTCGGGCAGACCGAGCGCCATGGCCTGCAGCTCCGCCGGCGAACGGTTCTTCTGAATGGAGCGGCCGCTCGGCGTGTACCACTTGCCGGTGGTGAGCTTGAGCGCCCACCCGTCGTCCAGCGGGAAGACCGTCTGTACGAGTCCCTTGCCGAAGGATGTGGTCCCGACGACCAGTGCCCGGTCGTGATCCTGCAGCGCGCCGGTGACGATTTCGGACGCCGACGCCGATGATCCATTCACGAGCACGACCAGCGGGATATCCGGGAGATGTTCACCGCCGCGCGTGTTGAACACCTGCGGCGGCCCCTGGCGGGTGCGCACACTCGCGATTTCCTGTCCCTGCTTGAGGAATAGATCGCCGATGGCGAGCCCCTGATCGAGAATGCCGCCGGGGTTGTCCCGCAGATCGAGAATGATGCTCTTCGCGCCCTGCTTCGTGAGCTGGTTGACGGCGCTGGTGAGTTCGTCCGCGGAGTTCTCGTTGAAGACCTGCAGCGGAATGTACGCGATGTGATCGGCCAGCATGAGCGCGTACGGTACGGCCGGCACGTGAATCTCGGCGCGCGTGAACGTGTGCACGAGCGGCTGGGCGACGCCGGGCCGCGAGAAGCGCACGGTGACTTTCGTACCGATCGTGCCAATGAGCGCATCGGATACCTGCTGCGAGCTCCAGCCATGGATGGCGAGTGTGTCGATACCGATGATCCGGTCGCCGTCCGTGATGCCCGCGCCTTCCGCCGGCGTATCGGGGAAGACGTGGACGACCACGATGTTCCCCTGCTGGTTCTCGATCTGCATGCCGATGCCACCGTAATGGCCGCTGGACTGCGTGGAGAACCGCTGCAGTTCCTTGGGCGAAAAGAGCTCGGAGTACGGATCGTTCAGTTGCTGAACGAGTCCGCGAGCCGCTTTCTGATACAAGGCGCTCGTGTCGATACTGTCCACGAAACGATCGGTCACGAGCGACAGCACCTGATCGAAGACCCGTGCGCCATCGCGCGCAGCGTGCTCCTGGAGTATGAAGCCGCCAATTGCGACAGGCAGCAGCAGGGCGCCAATCGTGGCGGTTGTGCGAAGGCGAGGCATGACGACGCTCGGGAAAAGGAAGCGGACGACTGTGTGACGACTGCTCAGTAAGTACGGTCGGGCTCAGGCGAAGGTTCCCCCGGTTCGGCGGTGGCGAGAATCTGCTTCCAGGTGAGTTCGGGACCTTTGCGAAATCCCTTCTGCGTGAGTTTCACTCCTTCGGGAGACAGGGCGACCATGTACGCCTGCCCGTCGATCTCGATTTCACGCTTGAGCGTCTTATCCAGCTTGGTTGCCATTGATACGCTCCGTAGGAAGGAAGGGTTGAAGAGAGCCGAGATGATCCAGGATTGAGCGAAAATCAGGCCACGCGAGCCGCGAGGACGTAGTCTACGAACCATTCGCGCTGATACTGGCGGACCGTGGCGTCCCGCACGAGGCCGGCAGCGATGAGCATCTCATGTGCTGGTCGCAGAACGCGTTGCAGGTGCGAAGGGTAGCGCTGGGACAGCGGCAATTGCTCGGCGAGTTGCGGCAGCGCGACACGCCAGCCCACGCGCCCTTCCTGACGGGCCACTTCGAGCAGACGATAGAGGCGCCGCGCTACCGGCGAGGAGAGTGCCAGGTAGCGCGGCGCGGACAGGACGGCGATGTGTCCTGCCGCGATGTTGGCGCGCATGATGGAGCCGAGTGTGAGACGCGCTTCGCCTGGCTCCGAACTCGCGAGTGATGTGAAGAGCGAGAGTTGCTCGCGATCTTCGGCGCGGCGACGAGCGATGGTCATGCTGGTGATGATCGTGAACTGGCCATCGAGCGGCGCGTCCAGGGTGGCGTCGTAGTAGGCATGTTGTGATTCCAGCGTCGTCCGCTGCAACCGGGCAAGCGCCGCGCGAAGCTGCTCGTATGTGCGGCCGTCGGCGCGCCGGCCAATCGAGCGCAGAAAGGCGTGCAGCGTGAAACCCACGGCGCCGTCGGCGGGTGCGCCGGCTTCGTGGTATCGTCGAAAGAGCTCGACGTAGACATCCTGATCGAACGTACCCGGCAGCCGATCACCCGCCGACGGCAGGACGCGCCATCGTCCTCCGGGCGGGGGCGTGTACGTCAGAGCGGAATCGTCGGCCGAGTCACTGAGGCGAAAGAGAGGCAGTGCCTCCAGCGATCGGTCGAGGAGAATCATCCGCGTGGCGGTACGGCGTCGCGCGGCCAGACTCATGGACTGCAAGGTACAGGCAGGGAGGGACCGCGGGAAGCAGCGTACTGCACACGCCTGCGGGAAGCGTCGCGCTGGGCGCGACTGGGGGACGACGATGGTATCGGCCACCGCCCTGATTCACGCGCTAGCCGATCCGGATCACCTGCCCCGTGATACCTCTCGCGTCGTCCGAACAGAGCCAGGACACCGCGGCGGCGACGTCTTCGCGTTCGACCCAGGGTCCGGCGTCACCCATGGCCTGCACGTTGGATGCTGTGCGGATGGACGTAGGGGCAACGGCGTTGGCGCGGATACCGTTGGTGCGTTCCTCCTCCGCCACCGCGCGCATGAGCGCAACCACGCCGCTCTTGGCGGCAGCGTAGGCGGCGATGTTCGCGACGCGCGCGGAGGGCAGCGCGGCGGCCGATGCGAAGTACACGATGGTGCCGCGTGCGGCGCGCAGCGCCGGCAGAAAGGCTCGTGTACTGAGATATGCAGTGGTGAGATTGATCGCGAACTGGGTGAACCAGCTCGACGTCGTGCTGTCAGCTACCGGGCCGGTCATACTGAAGCCACCGGCGACGTTGATCAGCGCATCCACTCGCGGCCCGAAGGCGCTCGCGACGTCGCGCGCAAGCCGGGCAACTTGTGCCTCGTCTGTCAGGTCGCAGCCGAAGCCCTGCGCGTTCATGCCGGCTGCGTGCAGCTCGTTGGAGCGACTGGTCGCGGCGGCCAGCGTGCGAGCCACCACGGCGAGCTGGAATCCGCGAGCGGCAAGGACGCGCGCGATGATCTCTCCTGTCTGGCCCGGCTTTCCGATGCCCGTGAGCACTGCAACTCGAAGTATGTCCGGCATGCGTGCGATCACTCCCGATGTGTGAAGGGTGGCAGATCAATTGTTCAGGCGGCATGAAACCTGAAGGTCAACTCCGCGCTGACTGTGGTTGTGTCCGTCTTGCGCACTGGCGAAAGGAGTCCAGATGAAATAATCTGATGCATTCGCAAGGCCCCAGACTTCATCGTGACCAGTCAGCAGTGTTCCGTGTATCGTGTTGTAGGAATGCTGGTTAGCAGTCCGCCGTCCACATAGGGTGGAGTGCCGCATTTCCTGGCATACTGTGTTGGTACGCAAGCCAAAGTGCTGGGTGCCCAATGGGTCGCGGCGTGCAACGGTTGCCGGTGATGGATCCGTATAATTACAACCCCTCATTGGGAGAGTCACATTATGAAGAGTCTTGTTCGTGTCGGTGCAATCATGGCCGCGCTGTCGTTCGCTGTTCCCGCAGCGGCGCAACAGACGGGGACCATCGAGCTCGGTGGCTTCTACAAGCGCACGTTCTTCGACAGCAATCTTGGTACTAATGATCTTGGTATTCCCGACTGGAACGGCGTAGGTGCGCGCGCTGGAATTTTCGTCCTTCCGCGGTGGGAAATCGAAGGCGACTACTCGTGGACGACGCCCACGAGCAACCCGGGCGCGCTGCGGTACCAGTATGAGCCGCTTCATGTACGCCTCGTCTACAATCAGCCCATCGGCAGCCAGTTTCACGCGCTGATCGGCGCGGGCTATACGCGCAACAAGTACGGCAAAGCGTGGGGCGTGCAGGACAACCCCGCCGATTTCAACGTCGACAACTGGACGCCGCAGCATGATAATGGCGTTGGCGCGCTGCTGGGTGCCCGTTTCACGGCCAATGACTGGCTGGCGCTGCGCGTGGGTGGCACCGCCGATTACATGTCCAGTCCCTTCAACAAGAGCACGAGCGTCAAGCATGACCTGAACTACGGGTTTCAGGCTGGCGTGAGCATTCTGCTCTTTCACCACCTGGCGAAGACCGAGCCCGTGCAGGCTGCGCCGCCACCGCCGGCGCCGGCTCCTCCTCCGGCACCGGTCGAGCAGCCGGCTGCTGCCCCAGCGCCACCGCCGCCGCCACCCGATGCGGACAACGACGGTGTGCCTGACACGGCGGACAAGTGCCCGAACACTCCGGCCAACGTGAAGGTGGATGCGAACGGTTGTCCGCAGGACAGCGACCAGGATGGCGTTCCGGATGACGTGGACAAGTGCCCGAATACCGCGGCCGGCACCAAGGTGGATACCAACGGCTGCCCGGTGCTCTTTGAAGAGAAGAAGACGGCGGTTGTCCTCAAGGGTGTGAATTTCGAATTCGGCAAGGCCGTGCTGCTACCTGAGGCGCAGAACGTCCTGGACCAGGTGGCCGGAAGTCTGGTCGCCAACCCCGATATTCGTGTCGAGGTGGCCGGGTACACGGATAACGTTGGCGCGGCGGCGTTCAACCGGAAGCTGTCGCAGGCGCGCGCTGACGCGGTGAAGGCCTATCTGGTGCAGAAGGGCGTGGACGCGGGGCGTCTCGAGTCCAAGGGATATGGTGAAGCCAGCCCCGTGGCGTCGAACAAGACGAAAGCCGGCCAGGCCGAGAACCGGCGGGTGGAGCTGCACAAGCTGAGCTGACGGCTCTTCACCCCTGGGGCGGAAGATGCTCGGGGCAGGAACGGGGCCAGGCGCTGCAGGCGTCTGGCCCTCTCTGCATTTCACGCGTTCGGACGCCCTGTCTTAGCGGATATCCTCCCGGCCTAACGTTGCACGGACGGCTTCGCGTATGGCGAGCATCGCCTGGCTGCGCGCCGCGGGAGAGTCGTCGCGGACGTGCAACTCAATACCGTTCGCGATTGCAATGCGGTGCCATACGGCCTGGCCATCCAAGTCGGGATCCGGTGTCGTGTCGGCTCCCGCGCCGAGTGCGGGTGCAAGTGACGATGCCACGCGGCGCTCGAGGGCATCGCCAGCCAGCTCCTTCAACTCCTCCTTGATCCGGTCGAGCGTCTGCCCTTCGCGCTGGCGAATCTTGACGAAGGTCAGTTGCAGCAGATGCCGGTAGTTATATGTGGCGGCGGTGCCGGTGCCGTCGGGATGATCGAGCAGTCCGCTTGCCACGTAGAAGCGCACGGCGCGCGCACTCGGCTCTGCCCGTGCCGCGGCATTGGTGGGGCGCATCCCGGCGCCATTGACCAGTGACGTCACGTGCGCGGCGAGCCCACGCGCGTTCCAGGGCGCGTGGCGCGCGTGCGCGCGCAACAGGGGAATGGGCGAATCCGGCATGGGAGTCAAGAATAACGTGCGCGAGAGGGAGACGACAGGAGAAACAGCAAGACGGCGAGAGTCGAGTGCAACTCTCGCCGTCTGGAGCCATGGGGGGACTGCGCTGCAGGATTGATCGGCTCAGCGCCGCCGCCCTCTGGCAGATCGCCTCGCGGCTGCCTTCTTCCTGGTTGGCGCCTTCTTGCGCGCGGTGGGCCGGGATGCCTTTTTCGCGGTCTTTTTCGTGGCCCGTTTGGGGGCCTTTCGCGCAGCCTTCTTCGCGGTGGCCTTCTTCGGAGCCTGGCGAGCGGCCTTTCGGGCCGCCGGTTTCTTCGCCGCCGATTTTTTCTTCGCCGGTTTCTTTGCTGCCGGTTTCTTCGCTGCCGGTTTCTTCGCGGCCGGTTTCCTGGCCGCCGGCTTGGGTGCGGCCTTCCCCGGCGATTTCGTGGCCGGCGCGGCAGGCTGCCGCGCTGGCGCGGGTGTCCTGGGCGGCGCGTTCACCGGTTGCGCGGAGGGTGCCGTAACGCGCACCACGGGAGGACGGACGAAGACAACCTCTTCCTCCATCTCTTCCGTCGTCTCCTCTTCGACCGCCGGCTCCTCCTCGTCAGACTCCTCTTCGTCGGTCTTGTCGAAGAGATCGTCCCCATGGTGCTTCATTCCCCATCCTGCGCCCCCTTCCTCATCGTCGTCGTCATCATATGATGAACCGCCGCCGCCGAACCCGAGATCTTCCTCGTCGTCGTCGTGTTCAGAGAGGTGGAGCGGGTTGTTGTACTGATCACCGCGCGGCATGATTGCCTCCTTTCGAGTTTGTCGCGCAGCTCACCGAGCTGCGGCGCGCACTGCTTGGCGATTGTCGGCTTCCCAATACAACAGATCGGGCGGAACGTCAAGATAGGGGGATAGGGAGATAGGGGATAGGGGATAGGGGACAGGACAAAGAGCATGGGCGTCCGATCCCCGTTGGCGAGTCAATCCCCTGCTGCCGGCGCCGGTTGCGGGACTTCGGCGGCTCCTGTCCGGAACACTTTGATGCGCTGCTGCACCGAGTCCAGATAGGTGTAGATGACGGGCGTCACGTAGAGCGTGATGAGCTGTGAGAACGCCAGGCCGCCCACGACGGCGATGCCCAGGGGGCGCCGCGACTCTGCGCCGGCGCCCGTGCCGAGTGCAATCGGCAGCGTGCCCATCAGGGCGGCCATGGTCGTCATCATGATGGGACGGAAGCGAACCGCGCAGGCCTCCATGATCGCATCACGCGCGGACTTGTGGTGATTGCGCTCCGCCTCGATCGCGAAATCGATCATCATGATCGCGTTCTTCTTCACGAGCCCGATCAGCATGATGATGCCGACGAAGGCGTAGAGACTGAGCTCGGTACGGAATACGACCAGTGTGAGAAGCGCGCCGAAGCCCGCGAACGGCAGTCCCGAGAGAATCGTGAGCGGATGGATGAAGCTCTCGTACAGGATGCCCAGCACGATGTAGATCACGACCACCGCGAGCACGAGCAGCATGAGGAGGCCGCTCTGTGCCTGCTGGAATGCCTGCGCAGTGCCGCTGAACTCCGTGGTGATGGTGGACGGCAGCGACTGGCGCGCGGCGGCTTCCACCTGCGAGACGGCCGAGCCAAGCGAGACGCCGGGCGCGAGATCGAAGGAGAGCGTGACGGACGGCAACTGTCCCGAGTGATTCACGGTGAGCGGACCGACGTCGGACGTGACGTGCGCCAGGGAGCCCAGTGGCACCAGATCGCCCGTGCTCGAGTGGATGTACAGCATGTTGAGCGCCGACAGATCGCGCTGATACTGCGGCAGCAACTCCATGATGACCCAGTACTGATTCGTCGGCGTGTAGATCGTGGAGACCTGGCGCGCGCCGTAGGCGTTGTACAGCGCCTGCTCCACCTGCCCCGCGCTGATCCCGAGCGACGACGCCCGATCGCGGTCGATCTGCACATCTACCTGGGGACTCGCGATCTGCAGGTCGCTCGTCACGTTCTGCAGTCCCGGAATCTGCTTGATGCGCGATTCGAGCACGTGGGATGCCTGGTACAGCGTCTGCAGGTCCGGGCTCTGCAGCGTGAACTGGTACTGACTCTTCGTGTGATGGCCGCCGATGCTGATCGGCGGGGGATTCTGCATGAAGACCTGGATGCCGGCGACCGTCGAGAACTTCCGGCTCATCTCCTGGATCACTTCATCCGCGTTGAGCTTTCGCTGCGGGTGATCCTTGAGGTGGATGAAGAGGCGTCCCTGATTGCTCGTACTGCCATAGCCGCTGCCCACGGACGACATGAAGCCTTCGACGTTCGGGTCGGCCCGGACGATGTCGGCCACCGCCTGCTGGTGATCTATCATGGACTGAAAGGACGTGCCTTCGGCGGCCTCAGTGGTCGCACTGACGCGTCCCTGATCCTCGCTGGGCAGGAAGCCCTTGGGGACCACCATGGCGAGCAACCCTGTTCCCACGAGGATACCCGCCGAGAACAACAGCATGAGCGGCCGGTGATCCATGGCCCAGCCGAGGGTCCGGATGTAGAAGTCCACGCTCTTCTGGTAGGCCCGCTCGGTGGCGTTGTAGAAACGCCCGTGCTCCTGGCCGTGCTGCGACCGGAGGAACCGGCTGCACAGCATGGGCGTGAGCGTGAGCGACACGAATCCCGAGACGAGAATCGCGACACCAATGGTGACGGCGAATTCGTGGAACAGGCGGCCGACGAGTCCTCCCATGAAGAGCACGGGAATGAAGACGGCCACGAGCGAGAACGTCATGGAGAGGATGGTGAAGCCGATCTCACGGGACCCATTGAGCGCGGCCTGGAACACCGGCTCTCCCATCTCGATGTGGCGCACGATGTTCTCGAGCATGACAATGGCATCGTCCACCACGAACCCCACGCATAACGTGAGGGCCATCAACGACAGATTATCGAGACTGTATCCCAGCAGATACATCACCACGAAGGTGCCGATGAGCGACATCGGCAGGGCCAGACTGGGGATGATGGTCGCCGACACATTGCGCAGGAACAGGAAGATCACCATCACCACGAGGCAGAGCGTGATGAACAGGGTGACCTTCACATCCGAGACGGACTGCTGAATGGAAACCGACCGGTCGTAGAGCGTCTGGACTTCCACGGACGGGGGGAAGTCGGTTTCCATCTGCTTGAGCGCGAGCTTCACTCCATCGGCGACCTTGACGGTGTTGGTGCCCGGCTGCCGCTGGACGGCGAGCACGATGGACCGTGCACCGTTGAACCAGCTCGCCGTCTTGTCATTCTGCACGCCGTCGTTGACCTGGCCCAGATCGCCCAGCCGCACCGGCGCGCCGTTGCGATAGGCCACGATCATGGGACGGAAGGTTGCGGCGTCGTTGAGCTGCCCGTTGGCCTGGACCGTGTACGCCTTGTCGGTGCCCCAGAGAATGCCCGTGGGGAGATTGACATTGGCGTTCGACACGGCGTCCACGACCTCATCAATGCCGATCTTGCGCGCCGACATGGCCTGCGGATCGAGCTGGATGCGCACGGCGTACTTCTGCGAGCCGTACACCTGTACCTGCGCGACGCCATCGACCGTCGAGATGCGCTGCGCCAGGAACGTCTCGGCGTACTCGTCGAGCTGCGAGAGCGGCAGGGTCTTCGAGAGGAGCGCCAGATAGAGAATGGGCGACGCCGATGGGTCCACCTTGCGATACGAGGGGGGAATGATGCCATCGGGCAATTGTCGCAGCGTCTGCGAGATGGCGGCGTTCACATCCTGCGCCGCCGCGTCCACGTTGCGATCCAGCGAGAACTGCAGCGTGATGTCCGTGGAGCCCTGACTGCTGCTGGAGGTCATGGCGTCCACACCCGCGATGGTCGAGAACTGTTTCTCGAGCGGTGTGGCCACGGCGCTGGCCATGGTTTCCGGACTGGCCCCAGCCAGGGAGGCGCTCACCGTGATGGTGGGATAGTCCACGGTGGGAAGGTCGCTCACGGGCAACAGCCGGTAGGCGACAACCCCGAAAATGAGAATGGCCGACATGACCAGCGTGGTCATGACGGGCCGTCGGATGAACGGTTCCGGGATATTCATCAGGACCTCGGCTGATCCGTGCCGGGTGGCGCCTTGATCTGAACCTTCAGTCCGGTGACCAGCCGGAGCTGGCCGTCGGTGACGACCGTGTCGCCGGCGGCGACTCCGGTCGCGATGATGGCGTCATTTCCCGCCGTGCGCTGGACCTTGATCTCGCGCTGGGTGGCTGTGCCTCCCTTCACGACAAAGACGTACGTCCCGGTCTGACTCTGGACCACGGCTGCGGCCGGAGCCACCAGTGCATTCTGCTGTACGTAGAGCTGCAGCGCCGCGTTCACGAATTCACCAGGCCAGAGTGTCGCGTCGGTATTGTCGAATCGACCCTTGAGCAGGATGGTTCCGGTGGTCGTATCCACCGCGTTGTCCAGAAAGGACAGCGTGCCCTGGCTGGTGGGACCGCCGCTCACCGGCTGCACCGTGATGGGAAGCGTGTTGCCGTTGTACTTGCGAATGTTCGTCAGATTGGACGACGGCACGGCGAAGCGGACCAGAATGGGGCGGATCTGATTGATCACCACCAGCGGTGCGCCATCGGCCTTGACGAGGTTGCCTTCCTTCATGAGCAGCGAGCCCGCGCGACCCGCAATGGGCGCGCGAATGGTGGCGTACTGGAGGTTGAGCCGGGCCTGTTCCACGGCGGCCTGATCGGAGCTCACCGTGGCGGTGAGCGAGGCGGCGTTCGCCACCGCCTGGTCGTACTGCTGCGTGGTCACGTAGTCCTGCTTCACGAGCTGCGCGAACCGCTTCTCATCCTGCTGCGCGGTCACGAGCTGCGCCCTGTCCTTGCCCAGCACCCCTTCCGCCTGCTGCAGCGCGGCCTGATAGGGTCGCGGATCGATCTGAAAGAGCACCTGACCGCGTTGGACCTCGTCTCCTTCCTTGAAGGCCACGTGCGTGAGAATACCGCCGACCTGCGCCATCACCGAGACGCTCTGCAGCGGCTCCACCGTGCCGGTCGCGTCGATTTCGAACGGTATCGGGCGCTGTTGCACAATGGCCACGCTCACCGGCACGGGAGGGGGAGCCTCCTTCGCGGGGTCCGAGCACGCGGCGGCGAGCGCGACCAGGGCAAAGGTCGCCGCCAGCGGCCGCGGCAGGCAAAGCGTGTGACGTACGACCCGGTATTTCATGGTTGGCTATTCACGTCCGGTTGAATCGGGAGCGAGGTGCACGTTGCTGTTGCCATGTGCGTCGAGCACGCCCGCGTCGTGCGCGAGCTGGGCGAGCGCGGTCTGCCAGATCCACCGGGACTGGACCTGCTGGGCGCGTGCGTTCGCGAGCGCGCTCTGCGCCGCGAGCAGATCCAGGACGCTGCCGACGCCCGCCTTGTAGCGGCCAAGCGCCACGCTGTCGGACTGTTGTGCACTGGCCAGCAGGTCATCGGCGGTCTTCACACGCCGGGTAGCGGTCTGGAGCGTATAGTACGAGCTGAAGACCTGGAACATCACCTGCTGGCGCAGTGCATCGAGCCGCGACGCCGCGGCCTGTGCCTCGGCTTCGGCCTGCATCTGATTGTATGCACGGGAGAATCCGGCGAACAGCGGAATGCTCAGGCCGAGCGAGATCGTGTAGTTGTTGCCACTGCCCCGGTTCTGGATATACGTGCGCCCGCCGTTTCCGGACAGCAGGAGTGACGGAAGTCGCTCGGCGCGTACGGCGCTGATGTGTGCGTTCGCGCCCGCCGAGTCGGCAATGGCGGCAGCCAGGTCGGGGCGTGAGCTCACGGCGCGAGCGATCAGGGTATCCACACTATCCGCGAGCGTCGCAACTGGAATGTGTGCGGGCTGTTCGACATCGTAGGGCACATTGGCTGGCAGGCCCAGGGCGAGCGCGAGTGCACCACGAGTGGTCTGCAGCGTGCCTTCCGTGCTCTCCGCATCGAGTTGTGCCTGGGAGAACGCCGTTTGCGCCTGGAGGACGTCAGCAATGGTGGCCACGCCGACGCGATGCCGTTCCTGCGCGGCCTGATAGTTCGTCTGGGCATCCTTGAGCGTGGCCTGCTGCGCTTCGAGGAGTCCCTTGGTGGCCATGTAGTTGAAGTACGCCGACTCGACCTGCAGGACCACATTCTGGATCGTGGCATTGTGCGTCCAGTCGGCGGAGAGCAGCGCCTGCCGGGCGACTTCGACATTTCCCGAACGACCGCCGAAGTCGAGCAGCAGATACGAGAGCGTGAGACTCGGCCCATACGTCGTCTGCTGGACCGCGGAGCGTCCCTGCGTCGCGACCGTCTTGAGTCGCGTGCCGTTGACATCGGCGTCAACGGTGGGGAGCCACGCTCCCTTGGACGAGCCGTAGGCGGCGGCCGCCGCGCGCGCATTGGCCCAGGAGATCCGCGTCGCGGGGTTGTTCCGCAGCGCGAGATCCACGATGTCGGTGAGCGTGAGCTGTTTGAGGCGGCTCTCGATGTCTGCCGGTATTGCCGGTACGGCGCCCGCGGCATGTGTTGCGGCCACAGTCCGTGCGGGCGGCGTCCACACCGCACCGGGAGCGGGAGATGTCCCGGCAACTCCCGAGACCGAGGGCGGGTGAACGCAGTCAGCAGACACGACAACGATGCCGACGGCGACTCCAATCCGGAGTCGCCGCGAAATATCCAGAGCAGAACGGGTCACACAGGAAGATACGTATGGACCCGGCCTAGTGCTGAACGCGCTCAGTCCACGAACTCGACCTCGACGGGGTTCTGAATCAGCCCCGCCTTCACGCCCCGGTCAATGAACTCGCGGACGGCCGTGCGGCCCCGTTCGCCGTAGTCGAGTGTCCAGTCGTTCACGTACATGCCGACGAACGTATCGGCACGTTCGCGGGCAAGACCGCGAGCGTAACGCATGGCGTGATCGAGCGCGTGTGTGCGATGCTCGAGGCCGTAGGCGATGCTCGCGCGCAGATGCTTCGAGATTCGTTGCGTGAGCTCGGGACCCAGGTCCTTGCGCACGACATTGCCGCCAAGCGGGAGTGGGAGGCCGGTCTCGCCGAACCACCATTCGCCCAGATCCACCACGAGGTGCAACCCCTGATCGCCGAAGGTGAGCTGGCCTTCATGGATGAGCAGCCCCATGTCCACGTCGCCGCGAATGACGGCGTTCTCGATCTGGTCGAACGGGGTCTGGACCGCCGTGAAGTGCGGCTCGTAGAGCTGGAGCGCGAGGAAGGCGCTGGTAAGCGGGCCGGGGACGGCGATGCGCTTGCCGCGGACATCGGCGCGCGACGCCGGTGTACGTGCGACGAGCCGCGGTCCGTAGCGATCGCCCATGGACGCGCCGTGCGGGAGCAATGCATACCGGTCGGCGAGGTGGGCGTAGGCGTGAATGGAGACCGCGGTGACCTCGAGCTCGGCGCGCAGCGCGCGCTGGTTGAGCGACTCGATATCCTGCAGCTCGTGGACGTAGCGCAGATCGCCGGTATCGATCTTCCCTTCGGCGAGCGCATAGAACATGAACGCGTCGTCGGAATCGGGGCTGTGGGCGACGTGGATGGTGGTAGGCATGCGGGAATGATAACTGCCGGGAAGCGGCGTGACGGGCCGAAGGCCCGCCGCTTCCCGCAGGCGCCGCGCCTTTGGCGCAGCCGCCGCGGCGCGCCGGAACCCCTACGCCGGCGTCCGGCAAGTTCGGCTAGCCGAAGTTCCTCTCGGCGCAGACTATGTATGGCGCCGCGGGTGGTGAGTCAGGCCCGGGGCGGCAGCGGCCTCAATCCGCGCTCGGCGATTGATACAGCTCTCATGGGCGGGCGCACGCGCGTTGCACCTGCGGCTGGGCAGCATCGCGATCGCTCGCCGTCGCACTCGCACTTCGGCGCGGTTGCACTAACCTCCACGGGTGACAGGGACGCATGTCTGACGACCTCATGCTGTTGATTGACGGACCGGCGCTCGACGCGGGCACCCGAGCGTCCCCCCTCGGGCCAGCCGAAGAGGCGCGCCGGATTGTGTGCAGGAGCGCGACCTGTCGGTCCGAAGCGGACGCACCTCGGTCGCCTGCCCCCGGCGCGCCATCCGTCGTGGAGCCTCCACCTGCGCCGCGCGCGCCGGCGGTGGTGCCCTCGGTGCCGTCAGAGGCGCCGTCCTGGGCGGCGCTGCGCGACGTCCTCCTGGGTCCCCACGCAAACCCGCTCACGCGGTGGGCCGTGGCCGCCGCAGCTGGGGTGATCGGGGTGGCCGCCACCGTTGCCAGCAGCCACTGGCTCGGCGCGTTCCCGACGACGACAACTCTCGCGATGGCGGCCATCGTCGCGAGCGCCGCGTACGGTGGGTTCGGCCCGGGCGCCCTCACCACGGCGCTGTGCGCGTTCGGGATGAACTGGTTCCTCTCCGAGTCGCGCCACCCCCTCGCCACCGTTCGCGCCAACGAGATGATCCGCATCGAGCTGCTCACCGTCGTCGGGTTCGCGGTGAGCCTGCTCGGCGGGCGCGTGCGCCGCGCGCGTGCCCGCGTCGCCGCGCTGGCCGAAACGCTCGCTCGGCACAACGTCGCCCTCGACGCGAAGAACCGGCAGATCGCCGCGCAGGCGGCCCGCCTCATGGCGGCGGAGGCCGAGTTCCGCGCGATGGCGGAGAACATCCCGCAGCTCGCATGGATGGCGCGCCCGGACGGCTGGTTCGACTGGTTTAACCAGCGCTGGTATGCCTACACCGGCACTACCCTGGAGGGGATGCAGGGCTGGGGGTGGCGGGCCGTCCACCACCCGGACCACGTGGATCGCGTGGTGGCGGGCATCCAGCGGAGCTGGGACACGGGCGAGCCGTGGGAGGACACGTTTCCGCTCCGGTCGAAGGACGGCGAGTGGCGCTGGTTTCTCTCGCGGGCCAGCCCGATCCGGGACGCGAGCGGGCGCGTCGTGCGCTGGTTCGGCACGAACACCGACGTGACGGCCGAGCATGGGGCGGCGGTGGAGCGCGAGCGGCTGCTGCAGGCGGAGCACGCCGCACGAGCGCGCGCTGAAGAGGCGAGCGAAGCGGCGGATGAGGCGCGGCGCGCCGCGGTGCAGGCGAACGAGGTGAAAGGGCGCTTCTTCGCCATGATGAGCCACGAACTCCGCACCCCGATCAACGCCATCATCGGGCACGCGCAGCTCGTGGAACTCGGGGTGCACGGGCCGGTGACGGAGGCGCAGCAGGCGGCGCTCCGCCGCGTGCAGCAGGCGGGCCGGCACCTGCTCGGGCTCGTCGAGGACGTGCTCGACTACGCGAAGCTCGAGGCGGCGCGCGTCGAGTACGCGCTCACAGAGGTGGATCTGTGCGAGGCCGTGCAGGCCGCCGCGCCGCTCGTCGAGCCGCAGCGGCAGGCGAGGCGGCAGTCGTTCACCGTCGCGGAGCCCGAGACGGCATGCCTCGTCTGGGCGGACGCCGACAAGCTCCGGCAGATCCTCGTCAACCTGCTCTCGAACGCGGTGAAGTTCACGCCCGACGGCGGCGCGATCAGCGTGCGCCTCGACACACCGGACGATGCGCCGGCGGCGGCCGTCGTGCGGGTGGCGGACACCGGCATCGGCATCCCCGCCGACCGGCTGGAGTCAATCTTCGAGCCGTTCGTCCAGGTCACGAGCGACCGTGCGCCGCGGCACAAGGGGTCGGGCCTCGGCCTCACGATCAGCCGCGAGCTCGCGCGCGGCATGGGCGGGGATCTCGCCGTCGAAAGCACGGAGGGCAAGGGATCGGAGTTCATCCTGAGCCTGCGATGCGTGATGACGGCGACGGGCGAGCGCACCGACCGTCGCGAGGCCGGCGAGTGCCGGCCCCCGGAAGATTGCCTGACGGACGAAGCAAGATGCGCCGGCCCACGTCGATGAACGTGATCCTCGGCTACACCGCGCGGCTCGGGGACGGAATCTACGGGCCGGTCCGCACGCGGTGCCCGATCGCCGAGCGGAAGGGGATGCGCATCCGAGTCGAGGGCCCGGCCGAGCCGGTCGCGCTCCACACGGCCCGGTACGCTTGCGGGCCCGACGCCGGTGCGGGGTACTGAGGTGGCACCCCGCGCCGCCGGGCACCGCGAGCGACACCGCACCGCGCACATCGGCTGGCTCCGGGCCGCGGTCCTCGGCGCCAACGACGGTCTCATCTCGACGGCGAGCCTCGTCGTCGGCGTGGCGGCGTCGGGGACGCCGCGCGCCGGCATCCTGGTCGCCGGCGTCGCCGGGCTGGTGGCAGGCGCCATGTCGATGGCGGCCGGCGAGTACGTCTCCGTCAGCTCGCAGGCGGATACCGAGCGTGCCGACCTCGCGCGGGAGACGGCGGAGCTGGCGGCTGGCGAGCCCGCGGAGCGCGCCGAGCTGGCGGCGATCTACGTCGAGCGCGGGCTGACGCCGGTGCTCGCGAAACAGGTCGCCGAACAGCTCATGGCGCACGACGCGCTCGCCGCCCATGCCCGTGACGAACTGGGCGTCACGGAGGCGACGACGGCGCGCCCGCTGCAGGCGGCGCTCACGTCGGCGGCCACGTTCACGGCGGGTGCCCTGCTCCCGGTCGTCGTCGCGGCGCTCGCGCCGGCTGGGCGCACCGCATGGCTGGTGACTGGGACCGCGCTCGCGCTCCTCGGCGTGCTCGGCGCGCTCGCGGCGCGGGTCGGCGGGGCGCCACTCGTGCGGGGCACGCTCCGCGTCGCGTTCTGGGGCGCGCTCGCCATGGCCGCTTCGGCGCTGGTCGGCCGCCTGTTCGGCGCCGTGGTCTGAGAGCGCTCGGCCGGTGCAGCGTTCGTCCTCCTGTTCTTCGCCTTTCTGTTCGCGTGGATGGCGCTGAACTCCGTGTTCCTGGTGGTGTGAATCGGTCGTCCGTGGGCCGTAGCGAGCGACGGAGTCGAGGATCCCATCGGCCGTCCTGGTCCAGACGAATGGTTTCGGGTTGGCATTGGTCGTGGCGATGCGGGTCTTGATCGCCTGTTCGAGCGCCCGAGTACTGCGAAATGTGCCGCGTGCGAGCCGACGGGTTGACAGCAGCGCAAACCAGCATCCACCAGATTGAGCCACGAGGCGGAGGTCGGCGTGAGGTGCAGCTGCACGCGCGGATGCCGGAGCAGCCAGCGGTGAATCGGCGGCGTCTTGTGCGTACTCGAGTTGTCGATCCTTTCAGCGACTCACCGCGCTAGCTCCCCTTCTTCGCTGCTTCAATGGCGGCGACGATCTCGTTCTGGTGCCGCTGGTATTCGGGGAGATTCTTCGCGAGCTCGGCTGATTGCGCGGCGATGAGACGCTGCTGCAGTGCTTTGACCATGGTCGTGTTGCCGGCGTCGCGGGCGAGGGAAATGGACAGCGTGAGGCCGAGGAGGTGATTCGGGTCCGCGGCGAGAATGCTGTCGGCCTGCGCTTGCGCGAGCGGGGTCGCGCCGGCCACCTCCGCGATGCGTCCCATGTCGTAGCGGGAGTCGAGGTCCTGCTGCGGGAGCATCTGGTAGGCCGAGATCCCCATCTGGGAGAAGAACTCGACGCTGTCCTTCTTGCCCTCGGAGTCGAGGCGCATGATGCGGTCGTAGAGCCGGTCGGCGCGTTCGCGCGGGGAGAGCGACGAGATGTCCGGCGCGCGTACCGGGGCGTCGCCCGGCTGCACCGCGTTGTCGCCGGGCGAACCGCTGGCGGCTGTTGCGACAGCAGCGTCGCCCTGCGCCGCCGGCGGACGGCTGAAGCGCTGCGCAGCGACGAGAGCGATGAGCGCCAGGAGCGCGATACCGGCCACTGCCCAGGGGAGCGCCGCGGGGAATCCGCCCGACTGGAGTGGGACGGGCGTGGCAACGCCGCCGCCTGCGCCCGCTGCGCCGGCGCCGGCCGGCGTGCCACAGCGGTGGCAGAACTTCGCGCCCGGCGTCAGTGCTGCGTGACAGGCCATGCAGGCCGCGCCCTGGAGCGGGGCGCCGCACGCCGCGCAGAACCGGCCGGACGCCGCCGCGCCACAAGCCGGACAGTTCGCGGACGGTGAATCTGGAGAGGTCATGACAGCAGAGTGGAGGAGAGGAAAAGGCACTGAAATGTATACGAGTGGGAATGGGGAATGGACCTCCGCGGCGCAGAGGCCCCCGGGTGCCCATTCCCCCGTCAAGGCTTCCACTCTAGCTTCCGGCCACGCGCTCCCCTCTCGTTTCCACAGCGACCATCACCATGGTGCAGACCAGGACTCGCGCCATCGTGCCGAGCACGACGGGCGCCACGAAGCAGGACATCCTCGCGCTGGCGGCCCGGAACAACGTTCGCTTTCTGCGACTCCAGTTCACGGACATTCTGGGCGTGAACAAGAACGTGGAAGTGCCGGCGACGCAGTTCGAGAAGGCGCTCTCGGGCGACATCATGTTCGACGGGTCCTCCATTGAGGGATTCGTGCGCATCGAGGAATCGGACATGCTGCTCGTGCCGGACCTGGACACCTTCCGCGTGTTCCCGTGGGGCAGCGCGGAGAATCGCGTCGCGCGCGTGATCTGCGACATCAACCTGCCGGACGGGGCGCCCTTTTCCGGCGATCCGCGCGGCGCGCTCAAGCGGCAGATCGCGCGCGCCGGGAAGCTTGGCTTCACCATGAATGCGGGGATGGAAGCCGAGTTCTTCATGTTCAAGCAGCCGGTGAACGGCGGGCCGTCCACGGAGACGCATGACGTGGGCGGCTACTTCGATCTCGCGCCGGTGGATCTCGGGGAAGATGCGCGCCGCGCGATCGTGGATGTGCTCGAGCAGATGGGATTCGAGGTGGAAGCCGCGCATCACGAAGTCGCCAACGGCCAGCACGAGATTGATTTTCGCTATGCGGACGCCCTGACGACGGCGGACAACATCGCGACGTTCCGCTTTGTCGTGAAGTACGTCGCGCAGACGTTCGGACTCGTGGCGAGCTTCATGCCCAAGCCCGTGTATGGGCAGAATGGCAGCGGCATGCACACGCATCAGTCGCTGTTTCGCGGCGCGGACAACGCGTTCTATGATGCGAAGGCGCAGTGGCAACTGAGCAAGGTCGCGTTGCACTACATTGGCGGACTGCTGCGTCACGCGCGCGGGTTCTGCGCGATCACCAACCCGCTGGTGAATTCGTACAAGCGGCTGGTGCCGGGGTTCGAGGCGCCGGTGAACGTCGCCTGGTCCATGCACAACCGCTCGCCGCTCATCCGCGTGCCGGAGCGCCGCAAGACGGGCACGCGTGTGGAGCTGCGCATGCCGGACCCGAGCGCGAACCCCTACCTGGCGCTCACGGTGATGCTGGCGGCTGGACTGGATGGGTTGGAGACGAAGGCGGATCACCGGGAGCCGGTGGACACGAACATCTTCGAGATGTCGCACCGGGAGAAGCGGCGGCTGCGGATCGATGATCTGCCCGGGGATCTGAACGAGGCGTGTGCCGAGCTGGAGAAGGACAGGGTCGTGCGCGACGCGCTCGGCGCGCACATCACGGCCAACTTCCTGGAAGCCAAGCGGCTGGAGTGGCGGGAGTACATCTCGCAGGTGAGCCGGTGGGAGCTGGAGGAGTATCTGGGGAAGTACTGATCGTGGGGGATAGGGGATAGGGGTTAGGGGAGAGCGTATCCCCTATCCCCTACTTGACATCCCCGGGAATGTAAGCGATTTCTGTAATCGTTTACATGGCGAGCTGTCGAGTGGTTCGCCAAC
Source organism: Gemmatimonadaceae bacterium (assembly GCA_036393195.1). Lineage (GTDB taxonomy): Bacteria > Gemmatimonadota > Gemmatimonadetes > Gemmatimonadales > Gemmatimonadaceae > JADGGM01. Next base: position 47,614 of record DASVWN010000083.1, read on the forward strand.
GGCGATTTGCGATGCGTCGATTGCCCGGAGTGCTCTTATGGCGACCATCAAGGACGTGGCACGCGAAGCAGGCGTCTCGGTCGCCACGGTGTCTCGCGCCTGCAATGGCAGCCTCGCCGTGACCGAAGGGACGCGGCGCCATGTGCTCGACGTTGCTGCCCGGCTCGGCTACACCCCACACGGCGCGGCACGCAGCCTCATCACGAACCGCACCTCCACCATCGGGGTCCTGCTTCCTGATCTCTATGGGGAGTTCTTCTCCGAGGTCATTCGCGGGGTGGATCAGGCGGCGCAACGGGCCGGCTACCACCTTCTCGTGTCAAGCTCGCACGACGAGGAACGGGAGATCGTGGCCGCGTTTCGCGCCATGCGGGGTCGCGTCGACGGCCTGCTGGTGATGTCGCCGGATCTCGATGCGCGCGCCGCGGTCCACGAGTTCACGGATCGATTCCCCGTCGTGCTGCTCAACTGTCCCGCCGAGCGCGATCCCTACGACTCGATTGTCATCAACAACTTCGATGGTGCGGTGGCGGTGATCCGGCATCTGCTCGCGCTCGGACATCGGCGCTTTGCCATGATTACCGGGCGGGAGCGCAACTACGATTCGGTGGAACGACGCCGCGGCTTCCGTGAAGCGGCGCGCGAGGCGGGCATTTCCGGCGCGGATGCACTCGAAGTGGCCGGTGACTTCAGCGAGGGCTCCGGTTTCCGCGCCGTGCAGGACCTGCTGAACGCGGCACGCCGTCCGACTGCGATTTTCGCGGCGAACGACTCCATGGCGATCGGCGCGCTCAGCGCGCTGCGCGCCTCCAGTCTGCGCGTGCCAGAAGACATGTCGGTCGTGGGATTCGATGACATCCCCATGGCCCAGTATATGAATCCGCCGCTCACGACGGTTCACGTGGACATCAGTGCACTCGGTGCACTGGCCACCGAGCGGTTGCTCAGCCACATGCGCGAGGTACCGGAACATGTCCACAGACAGGAAGTGGTTTGCTGCACGCTCGTCGTTCGCGGCTCCAGCGCGAGCACCCCGGCGTGACCTTTTCCGGGGTCATTCACTCCGGCGGGACCACACGCCACACACGTTCGTCACGGAGGCACGCACCATGATATTCCATCGTCACGCCAGGCGATTGGCGAGTCTGTGCGCCATCGCCGGTACGCTGGCCGCGTTTCACGGCACAGCCGCTGCCCAGACGACCACCGGCAGCATTCGAGGCTATATAACCAGCACGTCGGGCGCGGCGCTGCCGGATGTCTCCGTCGAAGCACGGGACAGCAGCACCAACGTGATGCGCATGGCTCGCACAAACGCCAGCGGCTTCTACGTGGTAGCCGGGCTCAATCCCGGCCGGTATGCCGTGCTGGCCCATCGCATTGGCTCCGCTCCGCGGACGGCCGTGGTGCAGGTCGCCGTGGGCCAGGACGTGACACTCAATCTGCAGCTCGCCGACACTGCCGTCGCGCTGCAAGCGGTGACCATCGTCGCGGCAACGCCCACGGCAACGCGCTCCACCGAGGTCGCGACGAACGTCTCGCAGCAGCAGGTGAACGATCTCCCCACGAGCAGCCGCAACTTCCTCGATCTCGCCACGCTGGCGCCGGGCACCCGCGTCTCTCCCGACCGGCTCAACGGCACGGGCAAGACGTTCGCCGCCGGTGCGGAGCCCGCCGAGCAGATCAACGTCTTCATTGATGGTGCGAGCTACAAGAACGACATCATCACCGGTGGCGTGGCGGGGCAGGACGCGAGCCGCGGGAATCCGTTCCCGCGGAACGCGATCCAGGAGTTCCGCATCATCACGAACAACTTCAAGGCCGAATATCAGAAGTCCGCGAGCGCGATCATCACCGCGGTCACCAAGTCCGGCACCAACACGTGGCAGGGAAGTGTCTTTGCCGATCTCCAGAACGAGCACTTCGTGGCGCTCGATTCATTCTCCAGAGCCGCGGGTCAGACGAAGCCCGATTATCAGCGCTACCTCTTCGGCATCAACGGCGGCGGTCCGCTGGTCAAGGACAAGCTGTTCTTCTTCGGCTCGTACGAAGGGAACTTCCAGGACCGGAACGGCACGACCGTATTCGGCGGCGACGTGAGCCTGTACCCGCCGGCCGTCCAGGCGCAGAACAACAGCACGCACAATTCGCCATTCCGCGAGAATCTGGGCTTTGCCAAGCTGACCTGGGTCCCTGACCAGTCGCAGCAGCTCGAAGTCTCGGGCGACATCCGGCACGAGGTGGACACGCGCGGCTTTGGCGGACAGTTCGGCGACGTGTGGCGTGTGTACAATGGCGGCGAGAACCATCGGAACAACGTGTACACCGGTACCGCGAAGCATACCTATTTCGGCACCAACTGGACCAACCAGGCGCTGGTGAGTTTCCAGCATTACCTGTGGAACCAGGACCCGATTGACTTCACGACGCCGATCCAGGTGTCGTTCGGCAATTACTGGGTTGGTGGCGATGACGCCGCGCAAGCACTCAAGCAGAACCGGCTCTCGCTGCGCGATGACTGGACCTACACCGGTCTGCAGTGGGCCGGCTCGCACGTGATCAAGATCGGCGCGAATTACGACTTCGCGCACTACGACATGAACAAGCAGCTCAACGAGAATCCGAAGTTCGTGTACACGGCGGACAACAACTTCCAGTATCCCGTGCAGGCGCAGATCGGATTCGGGGATGGCGACATCACGCAGAACAACGGGCAGTTCGGGGTCTATGCACAGGATGACTGGAGTCCCACGCGGCGTCTTACGGTGAACGCCGGCGTGCGCTGGGACGTCGAGACGGGGATGTTCAATCGCAATTTCGTGACGCCACAGGCCGTGCGCGACTCCCTCACCGCATACCGGGATTCCCTGTTCGTCAACATCAATCCCAACCGGTACTTCACCGACGGCACCGATCGGCACCTCTTCCTTGGCGCGGTGCAGCCGCGTTTTGGCGCATCGTATGCGCTGGACGAGAACGGGCGCACGGTGATGTTCGCCAGCTTCGGTGTGTTCTATGACCGTTTGAACTTCAACGCCACGCTGGACGAGACCTATCGCAGGCAACACCCCAATTACACGATCAACTTCATCGCGCCGGGCAGCCCCTCGCCTGGACCGGGCACCGTTGCGTGGGATACCTCGTACTTCAGCGCCGCGGGGCTCAGGACGCTGATCAGCCAGATCTCGCCGCCGCAGGAGGTCTTCCTCATCCCCAACGACCTCAAGCCGCCCATGTCCAACCAGTGGTCTGTCGGCCTGCGGCACGATTTCGGAAGCTGGAACAGCTCGCTGACCTACAACGGCACCCGTGGTTACAACGGCTTCAGCTTCGACTGGGCCAACGTGGCGCTCAATCCGAACACTGACGACTGCTGCAACGTGCACAATGTGCCCGCGTATCAGAACGTGCTCGTCGGGAATAACAGCGTGCGTACGTGGTACAATGCTCTGCTCGTCCAGATCCAGCGTCCCTATCGTCGCGTGGGCTCGTACGGCTGGGGCGCGGGTCTCGCCTATACGTTGTCCAAGGCCGAGGCGGAGGGCGGGGATCTCTTCAGCTTCCCGCAGGTGACCGCCGGACCGCTGAACAAGCGGCACCCACTTGCGGATGACCGGCGGCACCAGTTCGTCTTCAACTGGATCACCGATGTGCCATGGGCGTTTGGACTGCAGTTCAGCGGACTGGCCCAGCTATCGTCAGGGACGCCCATTCACAAACTCCAGTTCGTCCCGCTGCCCAATCCGCCCGGTGGCAATGAGCGGGTGCTTGTCGGCTATGCCCGTTCCGACTGGTTCAAGAACGTGGACATTCGTCTGGCCAAGAACTTCCTGAATTTCAATGGGCAGGAGGCCGCGGTAACGGCGTCACTGTTCAACGCGTTCAACACGAACAACTACGGGTGCTTCGACGAGACGTACGCGAATCCCGGATCCACGCCTGGCACCACAGTGCTCAATCCCCACTGGGGCAAGGGTGGATGCTTCATCACCGATCAGCGCCGCGTGCAGATTGGCGTGCAGTACGGGTTCTGATCGTTTGGGGGCGCCGGCACGTGGCCGGCGCCCCATGCCGCACGCGCCAGTTGACATGCAATGACGTTCACGCACACACCGGCTCCTCTCTGCTCGCGCTGGTACACGCCGCTGTGTGCCGCGCTGCTCGTTGGAGCCGTGGCCTGTGCCGGGCGCCAGCCGACTGGCGTGCCGCCAGCGCCGCCACCGCCGCCAGCTCCCGCCACCAGTGCCTTCCTGGATACCGTGGAGCAGCGCACGTTCAATTTCTTCTGGGCAACAACCAATCCGGTCAACGGGCTGGTACCGGATCGCTATCCGACTCCGTCGTTCTCGAGCATCGCCGCCACAGGATTCGGCCTCACCGCGTACCCTGTCGGCGTGGAACGTGGCTGGGTAACGCGCAGCCAGGCAAGCTCGCGCGTGCTCGTCACGCTGCGCTTCCTGTGGAAGGCCCCGCAGGGAACCGCCACGAGCGGAATGACAGGCTATCAGGGCTTCTACTATCACTTCCTGGACATGCAAAGCGGAGCGCGCTACCGGGACGTGGAGCTGTCCACGATTGACACGGCGCTCCTGCTTGGCGGTGTGCTCTTCTGTCAGCAGTATTTTGACGGGCCCAGCGCGGATGAGGTGGCCATCCGAGCGTACGCCGATTCGATCTACCGTCGCGTGGACTGGCGCTGGATCCAGCCGCGCGCGCCGCTCGTCGCCATGGGATGGACTCCCGAGGAGGGATTTCACTCCTACGATTGGCGCGGCTATGACGAAGCGATGCTCCTCTACATCCTCGCGCTCGGCTCGCCGACGCACGCCATCACTGACAGTGCCTGGAGCGCGTGGGCCAGCAGCTACAGGTGGGGCACGTGGTACGGGCAGACGCACATTGGGTTCGCTCCACTGTTCGGCCACCAGTATTCACAGCTCTGGATCGACTTTCGCGGGATCCAGGATGCGTACACGCGCGCGCACGGGATTGATTACTTCGAGAACTCGCGACGCGCGACCTATGCGCAGCAGGCCTACGCGCGGGCGAACCCGAACGGCTGGACGGGATACTCTGACAGCCTGTGGGGGTTATCCGCCTCCGATGGCCCGGGCGACTTTACGCTGACGATCGGCGGCCGCCTCCGCACGTTCTTCGGGTATGCGGCGCGAGGCAGTGACTTCACCGAAGTGCGCGACGACGGCACGATCGCCCCAACGGCAGTCGGCGGCTCCGTCCCCTTTGCGCCGGACATTGCCATTCCCGCGCTCGAGTCGATGCGCCGGAGCTTTGGCGGCGCGCTCTTCTCCACGTACGGATTCCTGGACGCGTTCAATCTGACTCTGCCTGCCAACGCCACGCCGCCAGCCGGCCGCATGGTACCGGGGGTGGGATGGGTGGACGTGGACTATCTGGGCATCGATGAGGGTCCGCTGCTCGCCATGATCGAGAACTACCGGAGCGAACTCGTGTGGCGCTACATGCGCCGCAGTCCCTACATCGTGTCGGGGCTGCGCCGCGCCGGCTTCACCGGCGGATGGCTTGCTCCCGCGGCACGGACGTCGCCGTGACGCACACGCGTCGTCCCCTGCTCGCGGTACTGGCCAGCGCGCTGCTGCTCGCCGGGTGTCACGCGGCGCAGGGTGCGGATCGCACGACGATTCGCTTCTGGGCCATGGGGGCCGAGGCCGATGCGGTGCGCACGCTCGCCCGTGAATTCGAGCAGCAGCATCCCGGCATCACCGTCGAGGTGCAGCAGATTCCCTGGACGGCGGCGCACGAGAAGCTGATCACGGCCTACGTTGGCAACGCCACGCCCGACATCGCGCAGTTGGGTAATACCTGGGTTCCGGAGTTCGTCGCCATCGGCGCGATCGAGCCGCTCGGACCGTTCGTCGCGCGTTCCGCCGTTGTGGACTCGGCTGCCTACTTCCCCGGCATCTGGGAGACGAACGAGATCCACGGCGTGCTCTACGCGGTTCCGTGGTACGTGGACACCCGCCTGCTCTTCTACCGCAAGGACATTCTTGCCGGGGCTGGCATTGACAGCATGCCACGCTCGTGGGATGGGTGGCTGCGCGCGATGCAGGCGATCCAGCGCAGGGCCGGTCCGCGCCAGTACGCGATCTTCCTGCCCACGAACGAATGGAACCAGCCGGTGATCTTCGGCATGCAGAAGGGTTCGCCGCTGCTGCGCGACGATGGACGCTACGGCGCGTTCTCCGATTCGGCATTCCGGCGCGCGTTCGAGTTCTACGTGGGGCTGTACCGGAGCGGATTCGCGCCCGTGGCGGGGCTCAATGATATCGCGAATCCATACCAGGAGTTCACGCGCGGGACGTTCGCCATGTGGATTACCGGCCCCTGGAACATCGGCGAGTTCAAGCGTCGCCTTCCCGCGACCATGCAGGGGAAGTGGGGCACCGCGCCGCTGCCCGGACCCACCGGCGATTCGTCGGGCGTGTCGCTCGCCGGCGGATCGAGTTTCGTGATCTTCCGGAAATCATCGCATCAGGCACTGGCGTGGTCGTTCATTGAATTCCTCTCGCAGCCGGCGCAGCAGTTGAAGTTCTTCCGCCTGAGCGGCGATCTCCCGGCGCGTGTGGAAACCTGGCAGCAGTCAGGGCTCGAGACCGATGAGTACGCGCGGGCATTCTGGGTGCAGCTGCACCGGGTGCGCGCCACGCCCAAGGTGCCGGAGTGGGAGGACATCACCAGCAAGGTCATCGACCAGTCGGAGGCGGCGATCCGGGGCGGCGTGCCCGAAGCGCGCGCGCTCGCGGTGATGGACCGGGACGTGAACGCCATACTCGACAAGCGGCGCTGGTTGATGGCACGTGACTCGGCGCGCGCGGCGGACTCCGCGCACGCAGTCGCGGCGGACCAGTAGCATGAGGTTCGAGGCAGAGAGAGCGCGCGCGGCGCGGCTGTTCATTCTTCCGGCCGTCGTGCTCATCGCGCTGTTCTTCCTGCTTCCCGTCTTCGCCGCCTTCCTGCTCAGCTTCACCGACTTCGACATCTACGCCATAGGCAACCTCGCCAATGCGCGCATCGTCGGGCTGCACAACTACGCGGCGCTGTTCAGCAATCCGGTGTTCTGGATCGCGGTGAAGAACACCTTCTACTTCGCGCTCGTGGGCGGCCCCCTCACCGTCATCGTCTCCCTCGGTGCCGCGCTCCTCGTGAACGCCAGGGTCGTGCGATTCAAGGGACTGTTTCGCACGATCTATTTCGTGCCTTTCGTGACCACCCTGGTCGCCGTCGCCATTGTGTGGCGCTATCTGTACCACCCGCAGTACGGGTTGCTCAACTACATGCTGGGCTGGTTTGGTGTGGCACCGGTGGACTGGCTGGGCGATCCTCGATGGGCCATGCCGGCCATTATCCTGCTGGCCGTGTGGAAGAACTTCGGCTACAACATGCTGATCTTCATTGCCGGACTGCAGGCTGTACCCGAGGAGCTGTACGAGGCCGCGCACATCGATGGGGCCGGCCCGGTCCGCCAGTTCCGCAGCATCACGCTTCCGATGCTCGCGCCCACGTTCTTCTTCGTGGGCGTGGTGACCATGATCGGCTACTTCCAGCTTTTCGCCGAGCCGTATGTGATGACGCAGGGCGGCCCGCTCAAGGCCACCACCAGTCTCGTGCTGTTCATGTACACGGAAGGATTTCGCTGGTGGCGCATGGGGAATGCCGCGGCCATCGCGTTCGTCCTCCTGCTCATCATCCTGGCCTGGACGCTGGTGCAGCTCCGGCTGGAACGGAGGCGCGTGTGAGACGCGTCCTGGCGGGGCACAGGCGCGCGGGCGCGTCGCGCGTGCTGGTCTACGTACTGCTCATCGCCGGGGTCGCGCTCGCGCTGCTTCCGCTCGTGTGGATGGTGTCGGCCTCGCTCATGCCCACGGGGGCGGCGAACAGTTATCCGCCACAGCTGCTGCCGCGCCATCCCACGCTGGTGCACTACCGGGAGATCTTCACGCGGCTCGCCATGGGGCGCTTCGTGCTGAACAGCGCGATCATCGCCGGCACGGTGACGGTGGTGTCGCTGCTGGTGAACTCCATGGCCGGATACGCCTTCGCGAAGCTGCGCTTCCCGGGGCGCGACAAACTCTTCCGATGGCTCACGCTCGGGCTCGTGGTGCCCGTGCAGGTCGCCATGCTCCCGCTCTTTCTGATGTTCAAGGGGATGGGGCTGATCAACACGTACTGGGGCGTGATCATCCCGTCACTCGCGAGCATCTTCGGCATCTTTCTCATCCGGCAGTATGCCGTGGACATCCCCGAAGATCTGCTCGACGCCGCGCGCATTGACGGCGCGGGGGAGTTCCGCATCTACTGGTCGGTGGTGCTGCCGGTGATCGTACCCATCCTGGCGACACTCGCCATCTGGACGTTTCTCACCACGTGGAACGACTTCATGTGGCCGCTCATCGTGCTGAGCGACCAGTCGAAGTTCACGCTTCCCGTGGCGCTGGCGAGCCTGTCCGGCGAGCACGTTCAGGACACGGAGCTGATGATGGCGGGCGCGGTGGTCACGGTGCTCCCGGTGCTCATCGTGTTTCTGGCGCTGCAGCGCTACTACGTGCGGGGCATCATGGCGGGAAGCGTGAAAGGATGATCGCGCAGCGTGTGGCGGCAGCCGCCGGGCTGATCGTGTTCACCAGCACGGCGACGTTGCGCTCGCAAACAGCGTGGCGCGCACTGGACACGTTCGACACCACGGCGGGGTGGGCCGCGCACCCGTCGGACGGCGTGTCGCTCGAGATCAGCCGGGACAGCGGGCGCGAAGGCGACGCCATGCGACTCGACTTCGACTTCCACGGCGGCGCGGGCTACGCCATTGCCCACAAGACGTTCGACATTCCGCTGCCCGCGAACTACGAGTTCAGCTTTCAGGTTCGCGGGAATGCGCCGCCTGAGAATCTGGAATTCAAGCTGATTGATTCCAGCGGGGACAACGTGTGGTGGCACGACGCGCGCAACTTCGTCTTCCCCGCCACCTGGAGGACCATACGGTACCGGGCGCGCGACATCGGGTTCGCGTGGGGACCGGCGGGTGGCGGCGCGCTGCACCGCGTGGCCGCCATCGAGATCGTGATCACCGCCGGCACCGGAGGACGTGGCACGGTCTGGATTGACGATCTGCGCTTTCGGCCGCTCCCGGCGGAGCGGCCCTACGATCTCACGCCTGCCATCTCTGCATCTTCCGCCGCTCCGGCGCACGAGGCTGCTCTGGCGGTGGACGATGATCCCGCGACCGCGTGGCGCACCGCATCAGGTGGCCGGCAATGGCTCGCCCTGGACTTCAAGGAGGAGCGCGAGATCGGCGGCGTCACCATTGACTGGGCGCGAGGCGCCCATGCCGTCGACTTCAGCGTCGACACGTCGTCCGACGGTTCGCGCTGGGCCGCGGCGTATCGCGTACGCGGCGCCACGGGTGGTCGCTCGTACATCCCGTTGCCCGATGTCGAGTCGCGCTGGCTGCGGCTCTCGCTGCTTCGCAGCGCGAATGCGGCGGGTTACGCAGTCACCCGTATGCGAATTCAGCCGCCAGGTTGGGCGGACTCCGCCAACGCGCTCTACCGGCACGTGACGGCCGACAGTCCGCGAGGCAGCTACCCGCGCTACTTCTCGGAGGAGCAATCGTACTGGACCGTGGTCGGCGTGAACGGCGGTCTGCACAACGGGCTGCTCAACGAAGACGGCATGCTGGAGAGCGACAAGGGGAGCTTTTCCGTCGAGCCGTTCCTCTTCGCGAATGGGCATCTCATCACGTGGGCCGATGGCGTATCGCGCCAGACGCTGGCGCGCGGTTATCTCCCGGTGCCGTCGGTGGAATGGACTGTGGGCGATCTCTCGCTTGCCACGACCGCGTTCGCGGACGGGCCACCGGATTCCGCCGTGCTCCTGGCGCGCTATCGCGTGCACAATTCCGCCGCGACCGCGGCACACGTCACGCTCTTTCTTGCCATTCGCCCGTTCCAGGTGAATCCGCCGTGGCAGTTTCTCAACGTGCCGGGCGGCGCGGCGCCCGTTCGCTGCATCGCGCGCGAGGGGAATCACGTGGTGGTGAACGGCAACCGCCTGGTGATCGCCCTGTCGCGACCCGCCGCCTTTGGCGCCGCGACGTTCGATGAAGGCGGCATCGCAGCGCTGCTGCGCAAGGGGCAGGTGCCGCCCCGTACGTCCGCACGCGACTCCGCCGGGCGGGCTGCGGGGGTGCTCGCCTTCGAGCTCGACCTTCCGCCCCGCGGCGGCCGCGACATCGCGATCGAGATACCCTTTCCGCGCGGCGATACCACGCACGCTCCGATGACGGCGCTCGCGAGCGCACCACCCGACTCCGCGGCCGTGGAGCATCGTCTCCGCGCTGTGGAAGACCGCTGGGCCACGACGCTGGGGACCGTGTCCATCGAGCTGCCGCCCGCGGCGATGGATGTCGTGCGCACGCTGCGCACGACGCTCGCCTGGATTCTCATCGAGCGGGCAGGGCCGCGCATTCAGCCTGGCACACGTGCATACTCGCGTTCATGGATCCGCGACGGTGCGCTCATCTCCAATGCGCTCCTGCGCCTCGGGCACGACCAGGAAGTGCGCGCGTTCGCCGAGTGGTACGCGCCCTTTCAGTATCCCAACGGGAAGGTGCCCTGCTGTGTGGACGCGCGCGGTGCGGACCCGGTGCCGGAGAACGACAGCAACGGCGAGCTGATCTTTCTCATCATGGAGTACTACCGCTACACGCATGATCGCACCTTTCTCGCCGGCATGTGGCCACATATCGCCAGAGCGGTCGCGTACATCGACACGCTGCGCGCGCAACGCATGACACCGGACTACGCCGCTCCGGACAAGCGGGCGTACTATGGGTTGCTGCCGCAGTCCATCAGTCACGAGGGCTATTCGGCCAGGCCCATGCATTCGTACTGGGATGACTTCTTCGCGCTGCGCGGTCTGAAGGACGCGGCCGACGCCGCAGCGATACTCGGGCGTGCAGACGATGCGAGACGCATCGCGGCGTCGCGCGACGAGTTCCGGCGCGACATCATGACGTCCATCGGGCTCGCGATGGCCGCGCACCGCATTGACTACATCCCGGGCAGCGTGGAGCTCGGCGATTTCGATGCAACCTCGACGACCGTCGCGGTCGCGCCCACGGGCGAGCTTGCGCATCTGCCGGAGCCGGCGCTGAGGGCGACGTTCGAGCGCTACTGGCGCGCCGCGAGCCGCCGCCCGGACAGCACCACGTGGGATGCGTACACGCCGTACGAGCTGCGGACGGTGGGCACCTTCGTGCGACTCGGCAGGCGCGACAGGGCGCAGCAGCTGCTCGCGCAGTTCCTGCACGACCGTCGTCCCGAGGCGTGGAACCAGTGGGCTGAGGTCGTGTGGCGCGATGCGCGCGCGCCGAAGTTCATCGGCGACATGCCGCACGGCTGGGTGGGCTCGGATTTCATTCGCTCCGTGCTGGACATGTTTGCGTACGATCGCGAGCGGGACAGCGCGCTGGTCGTCGGCGCAGGCATCCCGGCGGCCTGGGTGGATGCAGATTCCGGAGTCGCCATTCGGGGCCTGCGCACTCCGCACGGAACGCTCGACTTCACCATGCGCGGCAATGGGAATGCGGTGCGCGTGGAGCTGCGCGGACGGATGACCATCCCGCGCGGCGGCATTGCCCTGGCCTCACCCTACAATCGCGTGGTGCGCGCCGCGCAGGTAAACGGACACGCGGCGGCCGTTGGTACCAACGGCGAGGTGCTGATCTGCGGCCTCCCTGCCACCGTGACGCTGAGCTATTGACGGCGATGCACGCTCCCGGCTCAGCGCGCCGTCGCGCCTGGAAGCGCCAGCGCTTCGCCATGGCTGCGGATGACGTTCGCGTACCAGTGAGCGCTGGCCTTCGGCGTACGCGCCATGGTTTCGTAGTTCACGTGCACGATGCCGAATCGCTTGGAGACGCCGAGGCTCCATTCGTAGTTGTCGAGCAGCGACCAGACGAAATAACCGCGCAGATCGACACCCTGTCGCATGGCGTCGCGCGCGGCCAGCAGATGCTCGCGCAGATACCAGATGCGGAGCGGGTCATCGACTCGTCCGTCAATGGGCTGCGGCGGGTCGTAGAATGCCGCGCCATTCTCGGTCACGTACATCCGGATATCGCCGTAGCGTTCCTTCACCCAGCACAGCACACGCGTGAGTGCGGCGGGATAGACCTCCCAGCCCGTCTCGGTGTGGGCGTGCTGCGGCTGGCGAACGCGGCACGTGCGCACGGGCAGCGCGTCGGGTGCATGGCTCGCCACGCCGCGCGTGTAGTAGTTCACGCCCACGAAGTCGACAGGCTGCTGAATGAGTTCCATGTCGGATGCGGACGGGTCGCGCCACGCCTCACCGAAGACCTCGCGCAGCTCCGCGGGATAGCGGCCCAGGAATACCGGGTCGAGATAGTACCGGTTCATGTAGGCGTTGGCGCGCTCCGCCGCCGCCTTGTCTTCCGGCGCGTCCGATGCGGCGTACTTGGGTTCGAGGTTCACGACGAGGCCAATGTCGTGATGCCCTACGGCCCGATAGGCCTGCACGGCGCGTCCGTGCGCGCGGAGCAGGTTGTGCGATGCGATCGGCGCCTCGAAGATGTTGCGATGCCCGGGCGCGAGGGCGCCGAACAGATATCCTCCGTCGGCCACGACCCAGGGCTCGTTCAGCGTGGTCCACATGGCGACGCGATCATCGAGCGCGCGCGCCACCACCGTGGTGTACTCGGCGAACCACTCGGCGACGTCGCGATTGAGCCAGCCCCCGCGATCGTCGAGTGCGGCGGGAAGGTCCCAGTGATAGAGCGTGGGCACCGGCTGGATGCCGGCGGCGAGGAGCGCATCCACGAGCCGGTCATAGAATGCCAGCCCGGCGGGATTGACCTGCCCTGTCCCGAGCGGAAGAATGCGGCTCCAGGAAATGCTGAACCGATAGGCACCGAGTCCGATCTCCCGCATGAGCCGCACGTCTTCGGCCCAGCGGTGATAGTGGTCGGTGGCAACATCGCCAGTTTCACCGTGTGTGGTGCGGCCCGGTGTGTGAGAAAAGCGATGCCAGATGCTCGGCCCCGCTCCGTCGGCGAGGGGCGATCCTTCTATCTGGTAGGCGGACGTGGCGGCGCCCCAGAGGAAGCCGTCGGGAAAGCGATTCGCGGCTGCGGCTGCGTTCATGTGCGCGGGAGCGGGCTCCATGGCTAGCGTCTCACTACGGGGAGTGCGAAAAGTATACGAGGACGGCAGCCGCGTTCAGGTCGCCGTCCACGGCATTGATCTCGACATCGCCGATGGCGAGTTCCTCGTGCTCGTGGGTCCTTCCGGATGTGGCAAGACCACCACGCTTCGCATGATTGCCGGGCTCGAATCGGTGTCCGCCGGCGAGCTCCGGATTGGGGAGCGGCTGGTGAACGAGATGCCGCCCAAGCTCCGCGACGTGGCCATGGTTTTCCAGAATTACGCGCTCTATCCGCACATGACTGCACAGGAGAACATGGCATTCGCGCTCGTGCTGCGGAAGCTGCCGAAGGACGAGATCGCGGCACGCGTGCGCGCGGCCGCGGCCACCCTGGGCATCGAGGATCTCCTGGACCGGCGGCCGCGGCAGATGTCCGGGGGACAGCGGCAGCGCGTCGCCCTCGGGCGGGCCATCGTCCGCCAGCCGCAGGTATTTCTCTTCGACGAGCCGCTGTCGAATCTCGACGCGAAGTTGCGCGTGCAGATGCGGCGCGAGATCGCGAGACTGCACCGCCAGCTCAATGCCACCATGGTGTACGTCACGCACGACCAGGTGGAGGCGATGACGCTGGGCGATCGCATCGTCGTGATGAGTGCCGGCGCAGTGCAGCAGGTTGGCACGCCACTGGAGGTGTACGACCAACCGCGCAACACCTTCGTCGCCGCGTTCATCGGCAGCCCGCCCATGAACCTCATTACCGGTACGATCCGACGCGACGGCGGGCTGCGCTTCCGCGCGGACGATGGCGCGTTCGAGCTGAGCGTGCCGGAGCGCTCGAGCACGGCGTCGAGTGAGCATGACGGAGCACCGGTCATACTCGGGATTCGTCCAGAGCACCTGCAGATCGCCACAGCTCAGGGGGAGGCGGGTATCGAAGCGCGACTGGATCTGGTGGAACCGATGGGAAGCGAGTTGTACCTCTCACTGCGCGCCGGCACGCACGATCTCACGGCGCGCGTGTCGCCACGGTCGCTGCCGCCGGCCGGCAGCGCGCTGAGCTTCGCCGTGGATCCGGAGCATCTTCACTTTTTCGATGCCCGGTCGACGCTGCGGCTGGGCTGAAGCTCGCGCCTGTCGATTTCGCGGTGCCTCGTTCGCCTCTACACCACAGGAGAGCGGTTGCATCGCCGGATGCGATGCCGCTCGACGTTCAACCCCATTGAGGACCCGACCATGGAATACCTTCTGCTGATCTACGAGGACGAGAAGCGCTGGGCGAACATGCCGCAGGCGGAACAGGAGCGCGAGCTGGCGGGATACCGCGCGTTCGGGAAGGAATTCGCCGCCGGCATCAAGGCGGGCAAGGCACTGCAGCCGACATCCACCGCTACCAGCGTGCGCGTGCGCGATGGCAGGCGACTGAGCACGGACGGGCCATTCGCCGAAACCAGGGAGCAGCTCGGGGGCTTCTACCTCGTGGAAGCGCGCGATCTGGACGAGGCCATCGTCATGGCGGCGAAGATTCCCGGCGCGAAGGCCGGCTCGATCGAGGTGCGGCCCATCATGACGTTCTCGTGACGTCGCTCGATGAGCTCTACCGCGCGGAGTGGGGTCATCTCCTCGCGGCGCTCATCCGCGTCCTCGGCGACTTCGATGTCGCCGAGGACGCGCTGCAGGATGCGTTCGCGGCGGCCGTTGTCGAGTGGCAGGAAAGCCTGCCGCGGAATCCGGCGGGGTGGCTCTACTCCACCGCGCGTCACCGTGCGCTGGACAGGCTGCGCCGGCGGACGAGGTTCGAAGAGAAGCGCATGGCGATCGCGGAGGCCATGGCCACCACGTCGAGCACGCCCGATCCGCTCCAGGACGACGAGATCGTGCCGGATGAACGGCTGCGGCTGATCTTCACGTGCTGTCATCCGGCGCTTGCCGCGGAGGCGCAGGTGGCGCTCACCCTGCGCACGCTGTGCGGGCTGACCACGGACGAAGTGGCGCGCGCGTTCCTGGTGCCCACCGCGACCATGGCGCAGCGGCTGGTGCGCGCCAAGGGGAAGATTCGCGCGGCGGCGATTCCGTATCGCGTGCCGGAGCCGGGCGACCTGCCCGCACGGCTGACGGAGGTGCTCGCGGTCATCTACCTCGTGTTCACCGAGGGCTACGCGGCGAGCACGGGCGATGCTCTGGTGCGGCGCGAGCTGTGCGCGGAGGCGATCCGGCTCGCGCGGTTGCTGCGCGCGCTGCTGCGCGAGCCGGAGCTGGAGCTCGATGGATTGCTGGCGCTCATGCTGCTGCACGACGGCCGCCGCGGCGGGCGTGTGGATGAGCAGGGCGAGCTCGTACTGCTCGCCGACCAGGATCGGACGCGCTGGGATCACGTCCAGCTCGAAGAGGGGCGTGCGCTGGTGCGCGCGACGCTGAAACGCGGACCGCCGGGTGCGTACACGCTCGAAGCGGCGATCGCCGCGGTGCACTCGGAAGCCGCATGCGCGAGCGACACCGACTGGCCGCAGATTGCGGCGCTCTACGAGCGACTGTACGCGCTGCATCCTGCGCCGGTGGTGGGACTCAACCGCGCGGTGGCGGTGTCCTTCGCGCAAGGCCCCGCGGCCGCTCTGCCGCTTCTGAACGCGCTGGCGGAGCCGCTGGCGGGCTATCATCTGTGGCATTCCGCGCGGGGGGACCTGCTGCGCCGCCTCGGCAGGCAGGAGGAGGCCGCCGCCGCATACGAGCGGGCCTGCGAGCTCGCGACGAACGATGTGGAGCGGCGGTTTCTGGCGCGGCGGGTGACGGAGCTGGGGAGCAATGGAGTCAGAGTCGATTGATTTTCAATCGACTCTGACTCGTTTGTTCCTGGCTCGTCTGCACACCGGCCTTCCCGTCCGCGGAGATGACTGGTTATGATCCCCGTCCCACGACCCTCCCCGTGAGAATGGGCAATCGGGAATAGGGAATCGGCCTCCCCATTCCCCTACCCCCCGCCGCCCACCATCCTCTCGAACCTCGCATTCCCGCGCAGTGGCGCAAACGTCGGGTCGATCCGCAGCCAGCCGGGCGAGAGATAGTACGGCGCCTTGAGCAGCGGCTCCAGTGCAGTGAGCGCCTTGTCCGTCTCGCCGGTAAGCAGATAGATGCGGACCAGGATATGCTGGATGTACGGGCCATTACTGGCATCGCGGCTCATGGGAGCGAGCGATGTGCCGCGCTCGCCCTCCTGAATCGCCTCGGCCTTGCGCCCCAGGTAGGCGAGCGCCAGACCGCGGAACACGTGCAGTTGGGCATCGCCGGGCACGTCCTTCAACTGCGCGGCGAAGGCCAATTGCGCCGTGTCGGCATAGCTGCGCGCACGCACCGTGTCACCGCGCAGCCACCAGGTCTCGGCAAGCACAATACCCCAACCTGTGCGGTCATCGCCAAAGGCGGCGGGGGACAGGCGGAGCAGTTGCTGCTGCTGCGCGTCATCCAGCACCCAGTAGAGATCCCAGAAGTTGCCCATGAAGGCTTCGAGCGCACCGGGGTCCACCGAGGCAGGAGTGTCACGGAGAATGGTGCGCGCCCCAGCCAGATCGCCCTCCCCAAGGTTCACCATCAGGCGAATCTCCCTGTTGCCCAGGTCCGCCGGCGCGAGGGCCAGCGCACGATCCAACTGTGCCCTGGCCTCGGGATAGCGGCGCAGCCAGAGGAGTGTCCGTCCCAGGCGACCGAGTGCCTGGACCGAACGGGGGTCGAGCGTGGCAGCGCGTTCGAGGTGCACGAGCGAGGAGTCCCACTGCCCCAAATACTGTTCGGCCACAGCCGCGCCGCTGAGCAGATCCGCATCTTCCGGCGAGAGCCGCAGGCCGGCCGCGTACGACTCGGCCGCCCTGCCGAGCTGCTTTGTCACGGCGTAGTCGTAGTCACCCTGGGCGGCATAGCCTGCCGCCAGGGTCGGGGCGAGCGCCCGGGCACGCGCGGCGGCCTCGCGCGCCCCCGCGGCCAGCGCCGGGGTCGGTGTGCCGTTGAAGTACAGCTTGGACCGTGCCCGCGACAATCGCGCCCAGGCCAGCGCAAAACCGGAGTCGAGCGCGGTCGCCTGCTCGTAGAACGCAATGGCGCGCTGGAGAGCGCGCGGATCCGCCGCGGCCAGCCCGTTCGCGACTTCCTCCGCGCGGAGATAGGCGTCGTACGCCGCGACGTTCTGCGTGGGGCGCGCCGCGAGCTGCTGCCGGCTGCTGTCGCCCAGCGCCACGTCCAGCGCCTGCGCCACCCGGCCCGCAATGTCCGACTGCACCTGAAACACATCGCTGAGCGGCGCACTGAACGGCTGCTGCCACTTGGTGGTCGCATCGCGCACGTTCACCAGCTCGGGACTCACCTGCACCTGGCTGGTCGTGCCGCGTCGCTCCCAGCGCACCGTGCCGGTGAGCAGATACTGCACGCCCAGCGCCGCGCCGATGTCCTTGGGCGACGCCGTGGACCGGGCGAACTGCACCGAGCTGCTGCGCGCAATCACCCGCAGCCCCGGCAGATCGGTGAGTTTGCCGCGAATGGCATCGGTCATGCCGTCGGCGAAGTAGGCGTTCGCCGTGTCGCCCAGGTTCTGGAACGGGAGCACGGCAATGCGCATGGGACCAACGTCGCTCCCGGGTGGCGGCGCCTCGCGGGACTTCCAGGCGAAGAGGACGCCGAGGCCCAGGACGAGCCCCAGCGCGAGCGTCGCCAGAGCCAGCGGGATGCGGGGGCGAGCGCGAGCAGCGGCTGTGGGCTGAGCGAGTGCATGGGCGAACTCCGCGACGCTCGCATGGCGATCCGCAGGAAGGACAGCCATCGCCCGGTGCACCGCCTGATCCACCTGCTCGGACACCGCGGGCCGAGCACGGCGAATGGACGGCACGTCACCCCGGAAGCGCTGGGCAATCACGGCCTGCGCCGTGGCGCCCGTGAAGGGTGGCTGGCCGGCCAGCATCTCGTAGAGTACCGCAGCCAGGCTGAACACGTCGGTGCGCGCATCGAGCGTGGCGTCGCCCGCGGCCTGTTCGGGACTCATGTACGCCGGCGTGCCGAGCGCGAGCCCTGTCTCGGTGAGGCGGGCCTGCGGTGCATCCGCGGCGCCGAGCGAGCGCGCGATGCCGAAGTCGGCAACGAGCGTGCTCCCGTCCTGCGTGAGCAGAATGTTCTCCGGCTTGATGTCGCGGTGCACGACGCCGTGCTGGTGCGCGTAGTCCAGCGCGAGTGCCGCTTCGCGGGTGATGCGCAGTGCGTCGTCCACCGGAAGCTGCTTCTCGCGCGTGAGCCGGTCGCGGAGCGACTCCCCTTCCACGTACGGCATCGTGAACCAGAGCTGGCCCGCGTCGTCGCCCGAATCGTGCACCGCCAGGATGTGCGGATGCTGGAGTCGCGCGGCAAGGCGAATCTCGCGGAGAAATCGCTCGGTGCCGAGGGTGGCGGCCAGCTCGGGGCGAAGCACCTTGAGCGCCACCGGTCGCTCGTGATGGAGATCCTGCGCGAGGTAGACGGTGGCCATGCCGCCCGCACCGAGTTCACGGTCGATGCGATAGCGGGACGCCAGTGCCTCGCGAAGCGAATCTTCGCCGGGTGTCAACTTACGGTGGGCAGTGAAGCAGGGATGTGGACGTGCGGCCTGATGCAAACATACGGACTGGAGGGCGGAGCGGACAGTAGGCCGCCGGTGTCTCAAGCGTCACTCCGGCGTCAGCGCGGCGCCTCGCGGGGCTGCAACAGCTTGGCGACGAGGCCGGTCCACCCAGTCTGATGCGAGGCGCCCAGGCCGCGGCCATCGTCGCCATCGAAGTACTCGTGGAACAGCACGTGATCGCGGAAGTGCGGATCGTCCGCGTGCGGCCCGTGCTGGAGGGTGGCGGCACGCCGTCCCGCGGCATCCGGCAGGAATATGCGCGTCAGCCGATTGGTCAGATCGTTGGCCACGGCGTTGAGGGTCATGAACCGGCCGGAACCGGTGGGGTGCTCAACACGGAAGTCGTCGCCGTAGTAATGGTGGAACTTCTGCAGCGACTCGATGAGGAGAAAGTTCGTGGGAAACCAGACCGGGCCGCGCCAGTTCGAGTTGCCGCCGAACAGGCCGGACGTCGATTCGGCGCTCACGTAGCGCACGCTGAGGGACTGGCCGTGATCGGGCAGGACGTAGGGGGCGTCGCGGTACTCTCGCGAGAGCGAGCGCACGCCATAGGGGGACAGGAACTCTGCTTCGTCGAGCATGCGCCGGAGCAGGCATTTCATGCGATGACCACGCAGCAGCGAGAGCAGCCGCCGCTCGCCGTGGCCCGGCTCCGACCAGCGCGATACGAGGCGCGCCAGGTCCGGCCGATGGTCGAGGAACCATTCCAGCCGCTGCCGGAACTCCGGTACCTTCTCCAGGAGGTCGGGATCGAGCGTCTCCACGGCGAACAGCGGAATGAGTCCCACCATTGAACGGAGCCGCAGCGGCACGCGAACGCCGGTGGGCAGCTTCAGCACGTTATAGAAGAACTCGTCCTGCTCGTCCCAGAGGCCCGATCCATCACCGGCCATGCTGCTCATGGCAGCCGCGATCTCCAGGAAGTGCTCGAAGAACTTCGTGGCGATGTCCTCGTACACCGGATTGTGCTGCGCCAGCTCGAGGGCGATGCGCATGAGGTTCAGGCTGTACATCGCCATCCAGCTCGTCCCGTCGGCCTGATTGATGTGGCCGCCGGTGGGGAGCGGCGCGCTCCGGTTGAACACTCCAATGTTGTCCAGCCCCAGGAAACCACCCTGGAAGATGTTGTTGCCATCGACGTCCTTGCGGTTCACCCACCACGTGAAATTGAGCATCAGCTTGTGCAGCACCCGCTCGAGAAAGCCGAGGTCGCCTGGTCCGCCGTGCTGCTTGCGGTCGATCTCGAACACGCGCCATGCCGCCCAGGCGTGCACCGGAGGATTCACATCGCTCAACTGCCACTCGTACGCCGGGAGCTGGCCGTTGGGATGCATGTACCACTCGCGCGTGAGCAGCACGAGCTGCGACTTGGCGAACTCGGCGTCGATGAGCGCCAGCGGAATGCAGTGAAAGGCGAGATCCCACGCAGCATACCAGGGGTACTCCCACGTGTCCGGCATCGAGATGACATCGGCATTGTTGAGATGCCGCCAGTCGTGGTTCCGGCCGAGGAGCCGCTCCGGGGGCGGCGGCGGTTGCGCGGGATCGCCCTGCAACCATTGCGGGACGTCGTAATGGTAGAACTGCTTGCTCCAGAGCAGGCCGGCGAAGGCCTGGCGCTGCACGCTCCGCCGCTCGGCATCGGGGAGCCTGGATTGCAGCACGGCATAGAAGTCATCCGCTTCGCGCCGTCGCAGCGCCATGATCGCGTCGAAGTCGCTGAACGGCGCTGGCGCTGACGGCGCGTTTGTGAGGCGCAGCCGGAGCTGGCGCGCGCCGCTGGCTTCCACGGTGAGCACATGGAGCGCCGCGGCCTTGGTGCCGACACGCTGCGGATTGACGGCGTCGCGACGATCGGCGACCACGTAGTCGTGGAAGGCATCCTTGTAATAGCCCGGCGCGCCGGATCCGAACAGGCGCGCGGCATTGGTCTCGTTGTCGCAGAACAGCCGCATTGCGCCCTCCTCGCAGTGCAGCGTGTAGCTCCCGAGATCCGGATGGCAGGCGCCGATAGCGCACGGCTCGACCGCGCGCAGTTCGGGTTTCACCGCATCACCCATCCACGACCAGGTGTTGCGAAACCAGAGCTGCGGCAGCACGTGTATTCGAGCGTTCTCGGGGCCGCGATTGTGCACCGTGATGCACATCAGGATGTCGTTCGGGGCGGCCTTGGCATACTCGACGAACACATCGAAGTAGCGGTTCTCCTCGAAGATGCCCGTGTCGATCAGTTCGAACTCGGGTTCGTCCCTCGTGCGGCGCCGGTTCTCGTCCACCAGGCGAGCATATGGAAACTCGCGCTGCGGATACTTGTAGAGCATTTTCAGGTACGAATGCGTCGGGGTGGCGTCGAGATAGTAGTACAGCTCCTTCACATCTTCGCCGTGGTTGCCTTCGCTGTTCGTCAGGCCGAACAGGCGTTCCTTGAGAATGGGGTCGCGCCCGTTCCACAGTGCGACCGCGAGACAGAGCAACTGGCTGTCATCACTCACGCCGGCGAGGCCATCCTCACCCCAGCGATACGCGCGGCTGCGCGCGGCATCGTGCGGCAGGTATTCCCACGCGGCGCCATTCGGGCTGTAGTCCTCGCGCACGGTGCCCCATTGTCGCTCGCTCAGGTACGGCCCCCAGCGTTTCCACGGCTGCTCGCCTCGCGCGTCTTCCGCGAGGCGCCGGTGCTCGGCGATGGCGGATGACGCGTCGGTACCCGTGCCGGGTGGTGTGGTCGTGGGGTTCGTCATGCAGCCGGTCTCATGGGAGAGTGATCAGAGGACAATGTCGCCGCCCGGATCCCCCTGGCGTGACCCCTTTGACCCCGCTTTGACCCCTTTGCTCCCGTCATTCCGCGCGAATGGCCGCGATGGGATCCACCGCGAGCGCGCGCCGCGTGGGTACCACGCAGGCCACGGCCGCGGCGCCCAGGAGCACGAGCACCGCCGCGCCGAACGACACGGGATCCGACTGCGCGACGCCGAACAGCTCGTGCTGGATCAACTTTGTGCCCCAATGCGCGGCAGCCAGCCCCACCACCGCACCCACCAGCGCCAGCGTGGCACCGCGCAGCATGACCGCGCGCGCCACGGTGCCCAGCGGCGCACCCAGCGCGATCCGGATGCCGATCTCGTGGGTGCGCTGCGCCACCGCGTACGCCATCACTCCGTACAGCCCGATGGCGGCAAGCACGAGCGCCAGCGCCGTGAAGATCGAGAGCAGCCGCATGACGAAGCGCGGCGTGGCGATGGACGTGGCCGTTCCGTCTTCCACGTTCTGGATGGCGACTGCCAGATGCGGATCGAGCTCTTTCACCAGCGTGCGCACGTGCGCGAGCGGGGCGGCACTGCCGCTGGTGCGCACGATGATGGATCGCCTGCTCATGCCATCGTCGCTCATCGGGGTGTACAGCATGGGCGCCGTGTTCTCCATCGTGGGGCCGAACGTCGCGACGTCCGCGGCGATACCAACGATGGTGAGCCATGGTTCCGAGTCGCTCTGCGCCACGCGCAGGCGATGCCCCAGGGGCGACTCCGTTCCCCAGTGCTTGCGCGCGAATCCTGCATTCACGATCACCTGGCCGGCCGCGGCGGTCGTGTCCGTGAACGGCGTGCCCCGGAGCAGGTGGATGCCCATCGTCCTGAAATAATTCCGCTGCACCGACTTGACCTCGATGAACGAGGTCGCGGATGAGGGAGGAGGAGTCTCGCCATCCACTTCGAGCCGTCCGATACTGAACGACATGGAATTGGGCGGGTCGCCGGCGACGGTAATGTCGCGCAGCGTGCCGAGCTGCTGCAGCTCCTGTCTGAGCTGGGCGACGAAGGCGATTCGGGACGCGGGCGTCGCGTAGCGCGACGCCGGCAGGTCGAAGTTCACCGCGTACAGGCCGTGCGGCTGGAAGCCCAGGTCGGCGTGCTGGAGATTCGACACGCTCCGCATGAGCATCGTGGCGCCCACGATGAGCATGGCGGACAGCGCCATCTCGGTGATGACGAGCGCGCCGCGCGCACGTTCGCTGCGCCGGCCGGGCGAGGTGGCGGCGCCGCTCCGTACCGTGTTCTGCGCGGAGTTGCCCGCCGACTGCAGGGCGCCCATGATGCCGAAGAACAGTCCGCTCAAGACAGTGAGCGCGGCGGCGACAACGAGTGTGGTCGTGTCCAGGTGTGCCACCCGCAGCTCATCCAGCGACGATGGGCGCATGGCGATCAACGTGCGCAGTCCGAGCCATCCCAGCGCCACACCCAGCAGGGCGCCGGCCATCGTGAGCAGCAGACTCTCGGTGAGGAGCTGCCGGAAGAGTCGCCCGCGCCGGGCGCCGAGTGCCGCGCGCAGCGAGAGCTCGCGATGCCGGGCGGCGGTACGGGCCAGGAGCAGGTGCGCGACGTTGGCGCACGCCACGAGCAGCACCAGCAGCACCGCGCCGCTCAGCATGGTGAGCGAGTCGCGAAAACGTACGCGATCGGATGGTCTGGCGAGAATGGTCCTGAAGGGGAGCGCCTCGGCGGATTTCGCGTCGGTCCGGATGAAGCTCGACCGGGCGAAGACCGAGTCGAGCTCGCGCGTGGCCGCGGCGGTCGTGACGCCCGGGCGAAGTCGCCCCAGCAGCATCATGCCAAGGTTGTTGTTGTTGACGTCCAGCGGCATCCAGAAATCCGGCGAGGCGTCGCCGATAACCGGTGGCCGGAGGGCAGCCGGGAGGACGCCGATGATCGTGTACGTCGAATCGCCGAGCGTGACGGACGTACCGAGCACGTTCCGCTCCGCGGCGTACCGCGTGCGCCAGAGCTGCTCGCCGAGGAGGAGGACATGGGCGTGGGTGGCGATGTCCTGATCGCTGAACATGCGCCCGAGGATCGGCTGCAGGCCGGCGAATTTCGAAAACGTGGGGAACACCTGCGCGGACTGGTACGTCACCGGCTCGCCCGCGGTCTGCAGCGACACCGGTCCGGCGCGATATCCCTCCAGCGCCTCGAAGGAATGCGCGCCCTGCATCCATGCGCGTACCACCGGCGCCGCCGGCGTGATCGTCACGCTGATGCCGGTCTGGTTTCCGGTGCTCGGCTCCTGGTACACGAATACCATTCGGTCCGGGTGCGGGTACGGCAGCGGGTGCAGCAGCAGGCTGCTCACGACGCTGAACACCGCGGTAGTGGCGCCGATCCCGAGCGCGAGCGTGGCGACAGTGACAACTGTCCACCCTTTCTGGCGCGCGAGCGTGCGCAACGCAAAGCGCATGTCCTGCTTCAGGTCGCCCAGGAATTCGGTGCGCTGCATGTGGTGCTCACGATGGCGCGCGGCGTCGAGCAGGCGCGCGCGGGAGGAGGAGAGCGCGCCGAACCGGCGCACGGCTTCGGCGGTCGCGCTGTCGGGCGACATGCCCCGCGCCGCGAGCTGCTCGGCGCGGAGCTGGAGGTGCAGCCTGATTTCATCTTCGATCTCGCGCTCCCACTGGTCGCGGCGGCGGAGCGCGAGATTGAAGAAGCGGCGGACGCCCTCGCGGATCATGCGGCGTCGCCGGCCGGCACGCTGTTGCGCGGCGCCGTCAGGATCGCTGTCACGGTCTCGGCGTAGCGCATCCAGCTCCTGGTTTCGGCGCGCAGGTGCGCGCGGCCGGCGGTGGTGATGCGGTAGTAGCGCGCCTTGCGGTTGTTCCCGGTCACGCCCCACTCGGCGTCGAGGTGGCCGCGTTCCTCCAGGCGGTAGAGCGCCTGGTAGAGGGCGGAGTCTTCGACTTCGAGTGCGCCGTGCGCGGCGCGTTCGAGCCAGGAGACGATCTCGAAGCCGTGCATGGGCGTCCAGTTGAGGGCGCGGAGGACGAGGAGGTCGAGGGTGCCTTTGAGGACGGGGAGGGCGGGCATGCGGGTAGTCCTTGCAGATGTTCCATACAGAATCTGGAGAGAACAATGCCAGCCGGCCGGCTTGACGTCAAGGCTCAGCGCATGGACCGCCGAGTTGGCAGCCTCTGCGGCATGAGTACTGGTTGCGCCCGCTGTACTGGGGAGTAGCGCAGGCGACCGGATTTCCTGACATTGGGTTTCGACCATGTCGGAGTCCGCACGGGAATCAGCGCGACGGCAGAGCGCTCCGTTGCGCCGCCGACAGCGTATCTGTCCGTGAGGTGAACGTCGACGCAGTCCGTGAGATCGGAGGTCGGAGCACCTGGACGTAACGGGCGCCGTAGCGAGACGCCAGAATGCCTGCGGCGCCGCAGCCGTGGGGACTTGTCGGAGCGAGGCCGCTGGAACATGTCGCCATACCGTTCGACTTGCACGTGCCACTGGGTAGCCGTGGTCTTTCTCGCTTCCGCTCTTGGCTGCGGTGGAGGTGGTCACGATTCGACCGGCCCCACCCAGCAAATCCCCTCCGTGCTGTCCTTTCATCCACCTGCCGATACCCTCGACGCAATCGGTGAATCGGCACGGCTGAATCTGATCGTCCTGGACCAGGCATGGCAGCCCATCGCGAATCCGCATGTGGCATGGCGCTCGTCAGCCGATTCCGTAGCGACGGTGGACTCGACTGGAACGGTCACGGCCAAGGCGGACGGCGTCGCACTGATTACGGCCACCGCGGGCGCGCGATCCGCTCAGGACACCGTGGTCGTCGCGCAACTCCCGCGCAATCTGCTCAAGGTGTCAGGCGATTTGCAGACCGGAAAGATTGGGGAACCGCTCGACCTTCCGATTGTCGTGCAGGCGACCGACAGGCTGGGTCACTCCATCAGCGGCACCGAGGTCATTTTCGGGTTCGTCGACGTCGTCAGTGGCGGCGTGTCACCCGGACTCGTGGTGACCGATGCCCACGGGAAGGCACAGACGACATGGACACTTGGAACGAACTCTCTGCATCAACAGCTCGTTGCGTACTTGCCGGGCAGCAATGCGAGCGCACTGACAACGTTCTCCGCTACGGGGCAGCCGGTGGGCCCGGCACCCACGATCACGAGCGTGATGCCGGACACACTCGTGGAGGGGCAGCCCGCGACCATCACGGGCACCAACCTGGGCGACAGCTCGACATACAGCAGCGGCGTGGAGATTGACAGCGTGTCTGCGCCGGTCATGTCGAGGACGGCCACAAGCATCACCGTCATGGTTCCCCCGTTCACGTGCAAGCCTTCCCGGGAGACAACCGTTCGCGTCACGGCGAACTGGCTGTCGGCTGTCGATTCGACGGTTCCGCTTCGCTCCGTAAGTGCCTCGCTCAATCTGGCGGTGGGACAGGAGGTAATTCTCCAGGATCCTTCGCAGTTCTGCATACGGCTGCCCGCATCAACCACCGGCGCAGATTCATATCTGCTGGGGCTCTCCGCGCCGGTGGAAGCGCCGGGTCTGGTACTGCCCTTCGCCATCTTTGCCCGCGGCGGCCTGAACGCATCCGCCACTCTTACACAGGCAATTCCGGGAGTTTTCGCGCAACGCACTCCACGGACTGGAAGCGTCGCCATGCCGGCGCGTCTGGGTGCCGAAATTTCCCGGCAACGAGCGCGGCTGCGTGCCGAGGCACGCCTTCGGCAGTGGGAAGCCGGTCATCTCCCGGGTCTCCTGGCACACCGAGGGCGCAACGCCGGCGGTGTCTCGAGTGACGTCGCGCGGGCCCTTACGTCGAGCGGATCGAGAGTTGGGGACACGCTCACCGTGCGGGTGCCTGAGATCAATTCGAGCAACCTGTGCTCGAACTACACGACCATCCGTGCCGTGGTACGCGTCGTGGGGAACTGGGGAATCTGGGCGGAGGACGTAGCGAATCCGACGAAGGACTCATTGACGCTCGCGGATATCCAGTCGGCGAGCAAGGAGTTCGATGCCACGATTTACGCGACGGACACCTGGAATTTCGGGACACCCAGCGATATCGACAACAACGGGCGCATCATCATCGCATTGACGAGACAGGTGAACGCGCTTGGCGGCATAGGCGGCTTTGTGTTTGAAGGAGACTTTGTACCGGCGACCGAGTGCGCGTCGAGTACGTTCGGCGAGATCTACTTCGGCGAAGTCCCCGACCCCGATAACCTTTCCGGCAGTGGCGCCCGGGAGAAGGCAGACGTCATCGCACGGATGCCGCTCATACTCGCTCACGAGTTCACGCACATCATCCAGGTCTCGCGCCGGCTCGTGATGCTCAATGGCCAGCCAATGGCGAGCTGGGAGATGGAAGGTCAGGCGACACTCGCGGAGGAGCTGGTTGGCAATGCCCTGCTCGGGAACAGCGCGAATCAGAATTACGATGCGAGCGTCGCGTTCGGACCAGGTGGCCGCGACTGGTACGAGGACGAAATCGTGAAGTACGCCGCCTACTTCGGCGACCTCGGCCCGGGCAGTCAGGTTGCAGATGCGCCCGATCTGTGTTCCGTGTACGGTAATTCGGCATCGTCCCCACCCCCGTGCGCCGGCGCTGCGTTCTACGGGGCGTCGTGGATGCTGCAGCGGTATATCAGCGATCAGTACGGGCCGTCCTACCCTGGCGGCCCCAGGCAGTTGACGGCGAACTGGATCACGAGTCACCCCGATCTCAGTGGCACAGCGAACATCGCCGCGACCCTCGGCGTGAACTATGACAGTCTCTTCGTGCGCTTTGCCACGGCGCTGGCGCTCGATGATCGGGACAACGGTACGGGTACGGGGTGGATACCGGCTCCCTTTCGCATTACAAGCTGGAATTCGGCCAGCCTCGCAAGCTATCTCGCCGGGGTGGGCTGGGGATGGCTGAATCCACCCACCCTGGGCTTTGTCACAGCACCGGAAATGAATCGCGCCGTGCGTGGAGGGAGCACAGCGTACACCGAGATCGACGGACCTGCGGGGCACCCGGCGGCGTCATTCTATCTGGCCAACCAGAGTGGCGAACCGTTGGACACTGGCCTTCACCCAATGCTCTGGGTGGTCAGAATCCGGTGAACGTTCTGACAGAAATGCTTGCCTGAGTCGGAATCCAGGACAGCGTGGGACGAGGTAGTACAATGGCGGAACCGCGATACGGAGCGCATGATATTCGACCCCTCCTGAAGGCGCCGAGTCATGTCGCCAGACCAGTCGCGGTCCTGTCGTCGCCGGGTTGCTATCGGCCTGCTCTTGGTCGCCGCCGCGTGCGGCGGGGATACGACCGCACCGCCGCCCCAGGTTCCCACCAGCATTGCGGTCCAGCCACGCCAGTGGACGTTCACATCGCTCGGTGAATCGAAGAGCATCGTCGCGACCGTCAAGGACCAGCACGGGGACTCGATCCACGGGTCGAGCATCGTGTGGCATTCGTCGAACGAGTCGGTTGTGACTGTCACCTCCAGCGGGTTGGCGACATCCGTGACGAACGGCGCCGCCGAGATCATCGCCACCGCCGGCACAGCGACGACACAGGTCGAGATCACTGTCGCGCAGGTCGCACACACACTGATCAAGGTCTCGGGGGATTCACAGACCGCCCGGATGGGTGCAGCGCTCTCTGCGCCGCTCGTGGTACGTGCCACCGATTTCAATGACCACCCGGTTGCCGGAGCGGCGGTGCGTTTCACGTTGAGCAACGGCGCCGATGGCTCGGTCACGCCCGACTCGACGGTCACCGACTCCGCCGGAGAGACCCAGGCGCACTGGACGCTCGGGTTCAACTCGCTGACACCGGCGGTACTCGCCAGCGCGGTCGGCGCAGTCGGCGTCTCCACGACGTTTTCGGCCAGGGCGCAGCCGCTTGTCCCCGCGCCTGTCATCACGGGTATCTCACCTGACACGCTGGTGGAAGGACAGCAGGCGACGATCAGCGGCGCGAACTTCTCC
>DASVWN010000084.1:0-24699 GCA_036393195.1 Gemmatimonadaceae bacterium
AACTGCTGCCCGAACAGCACCGGCGGCGCCGCGTCGCGAGCGTGGAACACGTACGGAATGATGTACTCCACCGCCACGAGCCGCAGGCGTCCGTTCTGCTCGGGCTCGTAGAGCAGCAGTTGTGGCTTCGTCACGCTCACCGTGCCGTCGATCAGGCTGGTGTTCCCGTAGTGGAATCCCATTGCGCCAAGGGAGCTGAACATGCACGAGGTGATCTTGGTACTCCACCCGGCCTGTGTTGCGCTGCTGAACTGCTGGAACGAAGCCGTCGCGCGGCGCAGCGCGGCGAGGTCGCGCAGCACGGCGGCGTCGAGTCCACGGTCGGCGGCACTCTGCGACTGCGTTGCGGCGGCCGATGCGCGCGATTCGACGGCGGTGGGTGCGCTGTCGTTGCCGCAGCCGGCGAGCAGCGTGATGCCGGCAAGGAGAGCAGCGATCTGCTTCATGGTGTCCTCCGAAGGGGAAGGGGTGTGGTCACAGGTTCAGCTCAGGCCAGCGTGAGGGGTTGGTCCTCACCCCTAATGGCCGGAAAGCACGGGGAATCGGCTCATCCGCGCGACGACACTCTCCCGGCGCCCCGAAATCGAACGTCGATACGCGGGGGGCACGAGGCGCACGGGGTACGAATCGTGCGAGCGCGAAGCGTGTCATTCACCCCTGCTGGGAGTAACACCATGGCTATGGACAACGACGACGTCATCTCGGTGCTGAATGATCTCATCGAGACCTCCGAAGATGGGATCAAGGGATTCCACGAGTGTGCGGACCACATCAGGAACGCCGAGGCGATAGCATTCTTCACCGACCGTGTGCGCCTCATCGAGCGCGGGAAGCTCGAGCTCCAGGGCGAGGTGCGCCGGCTGGGTGGAGATCCCGAGCATCGCGGCACGGCCGCCGGCGCGATGCACCGCGCCTGGGTCAAAGTCAAATCCGCGGTCTCCGGGAAGGATGACGAGGCGATCCTGGCGGAGGCCGTGCGTGGCGAGGACGTGGCGGTAGAGAACTACGAAGAAGCGCTCGGCAAGGATCTCCCGCCGGAGGTCAGGACGATCATCGACCGCCAGTACCGCGGCGTAGTGGAGAACCGCGATCGTGTGAAACGAATGAAGGACAGTCGTTCGGCCATGCGGTCAGCGGCGACCCGGGAGCCGGATCGCGAAGCTCCTCCTCCCATGTGACGCGCGGCGCGGCGCTCGCGATGGAGCGCCCGCGCACAGGAATACGCGGCACGGGCGCCGGCACGACGGAATCCCAGCCGGCGCTCACGCCGCCGCGTTCTCGCAATCACTTCCGCATCATGCCGCTGCGTCCCGGTAATCGTCGTCGGCCGTGCGGTCTGCCGGCGCCTCGCTGCGCAGCCGCACGGCGATGGGCGTCGCCACCATCGCCACGGCGAAATTCGCTGCGAGCGCGATCACGCCAATGTAGATGCCGTAATGCGCGCCGCCCATGCCGAGCGTGTACACGGGCTTGAGTCCCGCTTCAACCGCCAGCGCCGCGCCCAGCACCATCCCCACGACCCATCCGGCAATCAGCGCGGACGCGCGGAACCAGCGCACGAAGAGTCCGCACATCACCGCCGGGAAGATCTGCAGCATCCAGATGCCGCCCAGCAGTTGCAGGTCGATCGCGAACTGCGTCGGGAGATACAGCACCGCGAGCAGCGCGCCGAACTTGACCAGGAGCGAAATGATCTTGGCGATCTGCGCTTCGCGCGCGTGGCTCATGTCGTGGTCAACGTACGGCCGCCAGATATTGCGCGTGAACAAATTGGCGGCGCCAATGGCCATGATGGCCGCGGGCACCAGGGCGCCCAGCGCAATGGCGGCGAAGCAGAAGCCGGCGAACCACGAGGGGAAGCTCGCGTTGATGAGCGCGGGCACCACCAGCGTGGCGTCGTCGACGTGGATGTGCGCGGCCAGCGCCACGTAGCCGAGCAGCGAGATGAGCAGCAGCAGTACGCTGTATGCGGGCAGCCACACGGTGTTGCGGCGGATGACGTTGGCGCTCGACGCGCTGAGCGTGGCGGTGGTGGCGTGCGGATACAGGAAGAGCGCGAACGCGGAGCCGAGCGCGAGGGTGGCGAACGGCACGTACTGACCGGGATGGAGCAGCACGCCGCCAGTCCCGCCCTTGGCCGTGAAGGCCTGCTGCGCGCTCGCGAACACGGCGCCGTAGCCGCCCAGGTGGATCGGGATGATCACCACCGCGGCAATGATCGTGATGTAGAGCATCGCGTCCTTGACGAACGCAATGAGCGCCGGCGCGCGCAGTCCGCTGGAATAGGTGTACACGGCCAGCACGAGGAAGGCGATCACGAGCGGCGTTTCGCGTCCGATGCCCATCGCCGAGAGTCCCATTGCTTCGAATACCACTTCGAGACCGACGAGCTGCAGGGCGATGTACGGCATGGTGGCGAGCACGCCGGTGACGGCCACGGCGAGCGCGAGCCCACGACTGCCGTAGCGTCCCTCGACGAAGTCGGCGCTCGTGATCCAGCCGTGCTTGCGGCACACGTTCCAGAGTCGCGGGAACGTGAGGAAGACGAGCGGATAGGTCAGAATGCAGTACGGCATCGCGAAGAAGCCGTACGCGCCCACGGCGAACACCAGCGCGGGCACGGCGATGAGCGTGTACGCGGTGTACAGGTCGCCACCCAGCAGGAACCAGGTGACGAAGCTGCCGAAGCGCCGGCCGCCCAGGCCCCACTCGTGCAGGTGTGTGAGATCGCCGCGCCGCCAGCGCGCCGCGAAGAAGCCGACCACGGTGACGAGCGCGAAGAAGAAGACGAAGACGCCGAGCGCCGTCGCGTTGAGCGCGGGCGTGGCTCCGGTCGCCGGGGCGTTCATGCGCGCATGCCGCGATGCACGATCCAGGTGAGGATCGCGGCCAGCACGACCCACACGAGCAGCCACACGTAGAAGAATGGGAAGCCGGCGACGCCGGGATCGGCGCGATTGTAGAACGGCACCCAGAGGAGGGCGATGAAGGGAAGGAGCAGCAGCAGCGGGAGGAGCCGGCGGGTGGTGCGCATGAGGGCTGAAGGATTGGTGAACAGGTATCCGGGGGCCGTCGCCTGGAGAGTCGCGCCAGGCGCCGCAGGGGCGTATGGCGACGGCGGAGGCTATACGATGCGGCGCCGGCGCGAGGCCGGCAATGACTGGGCCTCAACCCCACGAGGGAAACGTCGCGTGCGTTGTAGCCGAACCGCCCCGGAGTTCGTGAAACCCGGGGCGGTTCGGACCTCATGGAGCCTTCGGCACATGCCTCACGGCGCGCTGGCCACCAGCGCCTCCCAGTCATGCGCCGTGTCCTCGTCGAGCAACCAGCTCGCCGCCGCGCGGTCACCCGGGTAGGCTGCCCACGGCCAGGCGGTCCCCGTCTCACGCTCTCCAAGCCAACCTGCAGCGCCACCATTCAATCTGCAGGGATAGCCATAGTCCCAGTCCCACGGGAGGCAATTCTTCACAATCGCGGCGATCCAGTCCACGGTCACCTGACGTTGCAAGGGAGAGAGCGAGTGATGAGGGACGCCACGCTCCACGGCCAGCGCCCAGAGGCCGCCCGCCTTGCGGTTGGCCTCGAAGACCGCGGTCACGGCAGCATTGTCCACGATCGCGTCCTGCTCGGCCAGAACGATGTAGGTTGGCACGCTCAGGGCGTACGAATCGGTCAGGGCCTCCGCTCTCACGGGGACCTTGAGAAAGAGACCCACAACGTTTTCGGAATTGCGTGCGGTGAATCCGGACGCCTCCGGCCCGCCGCCTGAAATGCCGTACAGAATCAGATTCCCATTTGCATAAGCCAGCTCGGGACGTCCGCTCGTCACGGCCAGGGAATCGAGGACTTGCGCGAGGAGCTGGTCGCTTTCCGGGCCGTTCGGCATCGACGCCTGTGATGTACCGAGGATCGCCAGGTTGTAAGTCGCGGCCATTTCGCGAAGCGACTTCCCGAGCGCCTGGAGCGATGCCTCCACCTCGGGAACGGGGGCACCGAATGCTCCGCCGGTCGCGAAGGCGCGGGTGTCCGGGCCGCCCAGCGCGAGAACGATGCCAGCCACACGATCCACGGAAGTTGGCACATAGAGTGCGAAGTCGCTCAGGTTGATTGTTCCCACATACGGCGCGAGGCTCACGTCGCGGCTCGTAGAGCCTTCGGCCACCGTGATCTGTATCTCCCGTGTCGCGAATCCGTGCGCGCTGCACCGGAGCGTGGCTGCGCCAACCCTGAGACCCGTCAGCTCGAAGTGACCGTCGGAACCGGTCGCGGTGGATTTGGTCGCGGTGTCTTCAACGGTGATGATCACCGTGGCCAACGCGATGGGTGCGCCGGTCGCGGAATCAGTCACCGTGCCGCTCACACTGCCGATTGACGCCGGCGGGGGTGGTGGTGGGGGTGGCGGTGGTGGTGGCGCCAGCGAGATGCTGTCGCTGCACGCCAGGACGACGTGCATGACGCCAAGGCAGAGGATTGCGGAGCCGATGGTGCTCCTGAACGTTGCTGCGGTAATCCGTCGCATGACACACCTCCTCTCGCGCTGTCCTGTTGTCGGATTCGTCGTGGGTTCAATGCCGCCCACGTCCCCATGAGCAGACGCGCAGGAAATGCGGCCGCGATGCCACGTGTCGCTCGATCACGCACAATTTCGGGTGCGCATTACGGCTGGGTCTGGCATCGGAGCGTCCTGTCCGGTATAGTTGTGACCGCCGAATCGCTCGACGACCATGGTGCCCGTGTGGCCGGAGGGAGCAGACGTGAACCGCCACGCAGATGGGGAAATCACCGAGGCGCTGGTCGCCCTCAGGGGCGGTGCGCCCGCGGCGATGGACCGGCTCATCCCGCTGGTGTACGAGCAGCTTCACGAGATGGCGCATCGCCAGCTTGGCGCCGAGCCCACGGGCCATACGCTCACGACCACGGCTCTGGTGCACGACGCCTGGCTGAGGCTCGTGGACCAGACGCGAGTCCAGTGGCAGGACCGCACCCACTTTTTCGCCATCGCCGCCCGGATCATGCGGCGCATCCTGATCGATTACGCTCGCCGCTATCGTGCGGCCCGCCGTGGTAGTGGGCCGGATGGGACACCGGCCACGCCAGTCTCGCTCGACAGCGCGGACCTCTCGGTGGAGGAGCGCGCCGACGCGCTCGTGGCGCTCGATGAGGCGCTGACCCGACTCGCGGAGGTTGATCCGCGTCTGGCGCAGGTGGTGGAGTGTCGCTTCTTTGCCGGGCTTTCCGAAGGGGAGACTGCCGCGATCCTCGGCGTGTCGCAGCGGACGGTCGCCCGGGAGTGGGCGCTGGCGAAGGGATGGCTGTATCAGGAGCTGCGCGGTGAAGCCGGTTGAACCTGGCTTCCTGGCGGTCGCACAGGCCGTAAGAGAGGCGCTCGACCTGCCGGTGGGGGCTCGCGCCGGCTGCCTCGCTGTGCGTTGCCCGGATCACGCGCAACGCTCGGCGGCCGAGCAGTTGCTGCGGGCGTGTCACGAGGCCGAGGCGAGCCCGGTGCTCGACGGGCCGGCGGTGCAGTTTGCGGCACCGCTTCTTGATGAAGCGCTCGGCCGCGCGGACGAGATCCCGGAACAGCTTCAGGCGGCACTCGCGGACCGCTATGCCATCGAGCGGGAACTCGCGCGAGGCGGCCAGGCGACGGTCTATCTGGCGCGCGACGAACGGCACGGCCGCCTCGTCGCGCTCAAGGTCATGCGGCCCGTTTTTTTCCCGGATGAAGCGCCGCCGCGCGCGGCAGCCCGGTTCCAGCGCGAAATCCAGATCGCGGCCCGCCTGTCGCACCCGCACATCCTGCCGTTGTATGACTCGGGTGTGGCGGCCGGACAGCTCTATTACATCACCCCGTACGTGGACGGCGAGAGTCTGCGCGACCGGCTCGCGCGCAGAGGCCGTCTGTCACTCGCCCAGACGCTGCGTGTGCTGCGCGACGTGGTGCGCGCGCTCGCCCACGCGCACCGCCAGGGTGTGGTGCACCGCGATATCAAGCCCGCCAATATCCTGCTCAACACGGAGGGCGACGCACTGGTGAGCGACTTCGGCGTGGCGAAGGCGCTCGTGGCAGCCGTGAGCCCGATTGGTGTACTCGAACCCGGCATCACCGACGGCGCCCTCGTCCTCGGCACGCCCGCATACATGGCGCCCGAGCAGGCCCGTGGCGGATCAGAGATCGATCACCGCGCCGACCTCTATTCGCTGGGTGTCGTGGCGTATGAACTGCTCACCGGCGCGACGCCCTTCACGCGGAGTTCGCGACGGGAGCTGCTGGCCGCGCTGTTGTCGGAGAACCCCGTCCCGCTCGCGATCAGGCAACCGGGAGTGCCCGCGAGCATTGCCGCTCTTGTCGACCGACTGCTGTCAAGGCACCCGGGCGACCGGCCACGCAATGCTGCGAAAGTGCTGGATGTGCTCGATGCGGCGGCCACGGGCCCGGTTGTCATCCGCGCCGCAGCTCACGACGAGCGGGACACCGCCAACGTGGACGCGCATGAGCTCTACCAGAAGGGACGTTTTCTTTTCAGCACGCGTCAGCGTGATGGGCTGTTCAGCGCGTTGCGGCACTTTACCAACGCGGTCGCCATCGATCCGAATTACGCGCGCGCGTACGCCGGCATCGCCGACGCGCACATGCTGCTCGGGATTCTCGGTTATGCGCGGCCGCACGATGCATTTCCGCAAGCCTGTGCTGCAGCCCAGCGTGCGCTCGCGCTGGACAACCAGCTTGTCGATGCGCACGCGGCGCTGGCTCACGAACGGTTCGTCTACGAGTGGGATTGGGAGGCCGCGGGGCAGGCATTCGAGCGGGCCGTGGCGCTCGATGCGCGATATCCATCACTGCGCATGTACTATGCGTCGTATCTGCATTCCGTCGGGCGGTCGGGCGAAGCGCTGGCGCAGTTGCAGGCGGCGCGCGCGCTCGACCCGCTCACGCCCAATGGCGTCATGAGCGGCCGGATTCTCGTGGACACCGGGCAGACCGATACGGCGATCCGGATTTTACGGGAAGAGGTCGAGCTGGATCCGCGGCGCGATCTCGCGCACCAGTTGCTTGCCCATGCATACCTGCAGAAGGGCATGAACGCCGAGGCGATTGACTCCATGCAGCGCGCCGCCGCCCTCAGTGGACCGCGGGATCTCGCACAGCTCGCCTACGTGTTCGCCGTGACGGGTGATACCGGCGAAGCGCGGCGCATTCTGAGCGGACTTTTGGCGAACGAGTCCCGGCCCGCGGTGCTCGGATTTCATCTGGCCATGGCGTACGCTGGCCTGGGCGATGCCGACGAGGCGTTCCGCTGGCTCGAAGCGGCCTTTGATGAGCGTGGGTCGTTCATGAATCTTCTTGGTGTGAGCGCCGGCTTCGAGTCAGTGCGCGCGGATCGCCGGTACGAGGATCTGCTGCGGCGGATGGGGTTGAGGCCAGCGGCCAGGAGCATGATTCGCCGCTGAATCATCGAGAACGACTGGGTCGAAGCAATCGTCGCGTGCACAGGAATCCCGGCACGAAGAATTGCGAGCTGCCGGACGAGGACGCCCGGCGCATCTGCGACGAGCGCATCGCGTTCGAGGAGAGCGAGCCGCCGACGATTGTACCGCCGAGGGCCGTGGAGAGCTACCTTTGGTCTCTCACCGCGACCAGGAGGTCGTACGGCAAAGCTGCACAGGAAGGACCTCGACTCTCTTTTCTCCTCTTGAGCGCACGTCCAAGCGGCGCCGGGGGTTCCCTGAGCGAGTCACGCGTGAAGCGCGGTGAGCGCATCGTACACGGCGACAAGGAGCTCGTTGAGAAGCTCGGACGCAATGACCCGTGCCCGTGCGGATCAGGACGGCTGTTTCAAGCAGTGCTGCCTGCGTTCGGGACGATTTGACGGCACGCCGCGACAGCATTATTTCCGCGAGTAGCTCCATCGGTGACACGGCGCTTTGCACGCGGCTCCAGCGCGCCTCGCCAGACTGGCGAAGCGCGCTGGAGACCCTGCGTTCAGTGGTTGATGTGGTAGATGGTATTGCCGTGCTCGGTGCCCATGACCGAACTGGAAGCATCCAACAGCGTCGTCCCCAGCATTGACCCGCTGGTGAGGGCGCTTGTCAGCGTGGACTGCTCATTCTGCTTCGCCGTAAACGTCCCGAAGCTGTTGTCGGAGGTGCTCTGTCCGGAGCTCGAGAAGAGGTTCGTTTTCCTGAACGCCAGGTCAATCAGGCCACCCGATCCGACGTATATGAAGAGGCTGGGGTCAGCTTGTGTATTGGTGCGGAGCCGCATCAGCCCTCCTCCACCGCTGAAATCGGAGTTCGGAATGATTCCGGCGCCGACATCCGTATCGACACAAGTGAACCAGTAAATGTTGGGATCCCAGGTGCAGGTATACGCATCGTAAAACAGCATGGTGGTCTGGGCGCTCGGTGAGCCGCCATCCTGTACGGTGACGTTCACGCACGAAAGTGTGAGCCCGTCCGGGCTGAATACGCAGGGACTGGATGATGCGAACGATCCGTTCGAATTGAAGGTGATGGTGTGGCCGCTGTTCGCGCTGTTCGCGCTGACAGTGTAGCCGTTCTGGGGTGACGCGGCCTGGTTGGCCTGCGTCGTGGGCGCGGCAGTGGCCTTGTCGCACGCGCTCACGGCGACACTCGCAGCGAGCGCGGCGAGAACCCTGCGATAGATCTGGCGTTGCATGTGCATCCTCCTGAAGCTGGCCGGCGTAATATCCGGCGGACTTGGCGCTGGCGGGCACCACGCCGGCCGGCGCATTGCGAGGATGTCCTGCGATTTGCTCGTCCGGGATACGTCAGCCTACGTAGTGGCCGTGTCGAGATTGCGTAGTGGCTGAGGAGCACACGCCCACGACGAACTCGGCGCCTTGAACTTCAACCGCACGCGGCCAACGCGCCCGAACTTGAAAACGTCGTCGGCATCGGCAGGCTCAACGTCGAGCCTCCGTCACGATGTGAGGTCGCTCGGTATCGAACATGCTGAAGATCTTTGATCCGCCCCAGCAGGGAGGTGCATGTCTGCAAGGAAGAGCAGCCCGCGTGAGCCCGCTCGGGACGAGCGCATCCGCAACGAGATCATTGTGGGCGCCTACGGTCCGGAGCGCGCGGAGCTTCGCCGTCGGCAGTGAGGCCACCTAGTTTGTCAGGCGTGCCTTCTCAATGAGCACGAGCTGGTCACAGTTGATGCACGACTCGTGTTTGAGCCCTTCCGCGGTGCCCATCGGGACTTGTGTCGCCAATCCGGCGTATCGAGTGTTGACGGGTGCGGACACGACCTAGTCCGCCCTGGCGACCAACAGGGTCTGGCGACTCACCATGGCGATGCAGCGAGCGCGCTTCGGATCGGTGCCAGGCGCGGGCGAGAGCCGATAGATCTCCCCACGGATGAGCCGCGCGGTCAGCACTTCGGTCGCGATGCGGATCGTGGCGTCGACGGGAAGACGCCCGTCGCGCGTCATCCGATCGCGCAGCGATTCGCCGCAACCCGAGCAGCTGCCGTCGTGGGCAATGAGGTCAGAGCCGATTGGTCGGTCCGCGATCAATCGGCTCTGACCGCCTCTGCTCCAGGCTCCGTGTCCTTGCCTGCGGCACGCTCGCGCGCCAGGATCGCGATGTATACCACCGTGTCCCATGCGTTGCGAATGCCGAGGAAGAGCAGCAGCAGCACCACCGCTCCCACGATGAACATCGCCGGCGTGGGATGACTGGACAGCAGAGCCGCGCCGACGATCAGCGCGAGGTAGGCGGCGACTGGTACCGCCACGTACCAGATCCAGTCCTCGAGCACCGGCGTGTAGGTGCTCTGGCTCTGCGCCCGTCCAATGGCGCGCACCATGTACGCCACGCCGGCTACGCCGGAGGCAGCAATGAGAATCGCGGGCCCGGTGAGCGTCGCCCACGGGGCGGCGAGAATGCCGGCCAGCAGCAGCACAGTGCAGAAGTGCAGGATGGTCGGCGTGCCGAAGGCGGACACGCTGAGCGCGCTGCCGGCGCCAATCTCGGCCACGAGCGCGATCACCACGAACTGCAGACCGGTGAGCGCCGCGGCGGAGGGACCGGTGATGAGATAGAAGTTCTCCCACGCGGAGAGATGGGCGGAGACTGCTGGTTCCATGGGGATGCTCTATCTTTGTGCGTCACGATGAAGCGACGGCTGCCCTGCCGCGCAACATGCGGCGTCTGCGGCGAGGGAGCAAGGTCACGACACGATGCGAGGGAGTCACGTGAGGAGCGCGTACCGCACCGGCTGGCCGGCGGGAGCAAGTGGATACTGACGTCATTGTGGTCGGTGGCGGCGCGGCGGGGCTCGCCGCGGCGAACGTGCTGGCCGAAGGCGGCGCTGGGTGCGTCGTTCTCGAAGCGCGCGATCGCGCGGGCGGCCGCATTCACACCGAGTGGACGGACGATGGCGCGACGCCGATCGAGCTGGGCGCGGAATTCATTCACGGATTCGGGGCGCCGATTCGCGAGCTCGCCAAACGCTACGGGTTGCGCGCGCTCGACATCGCCGGCCAGCGATTCGAGAGTTCCGGCACACGCCTCACGCCCGCTCGCGACGGTTGGGCGCGCGTCGATCGCGTGCTACGGCGCCTGGATCCGGAGCGCGACCCGGACCGCTCGCTGGCGGACGCGCTGCACGCGTGGCGCGGCGCGCTGCCGCCGGCGGATCTGGCGCAGGCCCGGCAGTTCATCGAAGGCTTCGATGCGGCCGATCCGGGCGTCGTGAGCGAGCGATGGCTGGCGCACACCGGCCCGCCGCTGCGCGGCGGTCGCGATTCGCGCGTCGGGCGACTGGTCGATGGGTACGGCAGTCTGATCGACGCGCTCATGCGGCCTGTTCGCGATCGCGTGCGTCTGAACAGCACGGTGGCGGCGGTCAACTGGAAACGCGCTCGCGTGGAAGTCGAATACCGCAGCGGCCGCGGCGCGCGGCGCGGCCGGCTCACGGCGCGCGCGGTCGTGATCACCGTTCCGCTGGGTGTGCTGCAAGCGCCGCCGGGTTCACCCGGTGCAATCCGCTTCGATCCGTTCGTGCCGGCGCTCGATCGCGCCATCGGGCTCGGCGTGATGGGGCCCGTCGTCAAGCTCGTGCTGCGCTTCGCGGAACCGTTCTGGCTGGAGCCGCGCTTTGGCCGGCAGCGCGGCGTCCAGGTGCTCGACCGGATGACCTTCCTGCAATCGCGACGCCCGTCACCCTTCGGCGTGTGGTGGACGTCGTATCCGGTGCGCGCCCCGCTGCTCGTGGCGTGGGCCGGCGGGCCGAAGGCGGCGGCGCTGGGCGGGTTGCACCCGGCGGAACTCGAACGGTGCGCAGTGCGATCGCTCGCCACGATATTCGCCACGACGGAGGTGCGCATCCGCAGGCATCTCCTGTCGTCGCATTATCACGACTGGAGCAGCGATCCGCTCTCGCGCGGCGCGTACTCCTATGCGAGAGTGGGCGGCTATCGCATGTCGGCCCGGCTCGCGCGGCCCATTCAGCACACCATCTGGTACGCGGGCGAAGCGGCTGATCGTCCGGCAAGCACCGGCACCGTACACGGCGCGATCGCGTCGGGGCAGCGCGCGGCGCGGGAGATTCTCGAGACTCGGTGAAGCACGCGTCGTCTGGCGCGCGCGCTCGCTACCGATAAATCACGTACGGTTTCACCTGCTTCGCGAAGTCCGCGGCCTCAGCGTCCCACTCGTGGAGCAGCGCGTCAACGTGATTGTCTTCGACCGCCGCGCGCAGCTTGTCGGTGCCGGCGAGGCGATCGATGTGTGGCGTCCGCCACTGAAAGTCGCCGGGATGATGCGCGTAAATGGCGCGCAGCATGCGAACGCCAACCTCCACTGCGCGCACGCTATCGCGGTTGGTCACGCGCACGTGGATCATCGGAATCGTCTGGCCGCCGAACTTGTAGCCGGGCTCGATCGTGCGCGTTGCCGTATCGAATTGAACGCCGGGCAGCTTGAGCGCGTTCAGCTCGCGCGCGATGACGGCATTGTCGGTCAGCCACGACGCGCCAATGAGCGTGAACGGAGCTTCGGTACCGCGCCCTTCGGTGGCTGTTGTCCCCTCGAAGAACACCGTACCGGGATAGAGCAGCTCCGCGTCGAGACTGCGCAGGTTGGGCGACGGATTCACCCAGGGAAGCCTGGTCTCGTCGAACCACATGGAGCGACGGTAATGCTTCATGGGTACGACGTGCACGTCGGCGTGAATGTATCCGGCGCCAACCAGGAATTTCATCAGCTCACCCGGCGTGAGTCCGTAGCGGAGCGCCACGGGATACCTGCCGACGGGCGACGCGAAGCGTGGATCGAGAATGTTGCCTTCGTACCGGTCGGCGCGAATGGGATCGGGGCGATCGAGCACGATGATCGGCTTCCGGATCGCGTTCGCGGTCGTGGCAA
Organism: Gemmatimonadaceae bacterium; assembly: GCA_036393195.1. GTDB lineage: Bacteria > Gemmatimonadota > Gemmatimonadetes > Gemmatimonadales > Gemmatimonadaceae > JADGGM01. The sequence goes on from DASVWN010000084.1 coordinate 12,394, forward strand.
GCGTCCATTCGTACGTGTACACGCGCGCGCCGACGTCCTGGATGTCGTAGACCAGCACGTCCACGTTCTCGAGCATCTTCGCCGTTGGCACGTGCACATCGCCATACAGCGAGTAGATGGGCACTCCGGTTGCCGAGTCGACGCTCGATCCGACCTTCTCACCCGCCTTGGCGATGCCGCGGATGCCGTGCTCCGCACCGAAGAGCGCAGTGAGCCTGACGCCGGGCGCGTGAAAGAGCAGGTCAATGGTGCTGCGCCCCTGCCGGTCACGACCCGACTGGTTGGTGAGCAGTCCGACGCGTTTGCCGCGAATGAGGTGCATCGAGTCGCTGAGCAGGACTTCGACGCCGGGAACGACGCTGGAATCAGTTTGGGCGGAGAGTGCGGGCGCCGCGGCGGCGCAGGCGGCCGCGAGCATCAGGATGCCGGGGACAGTGTGCATGAGGCGAAACTGTGGGAGCATGGCGGCAGGATCAAGGACCGGGCAGCGTCGTGCCGAACCACGACGGCGCGCACCGGCGCCGATCACTCACTGCGGCATAAGGCGGTTATCTTTGCGCCAGGCGAATCCTGACGTGAGGTACGATTTCTGAACGCCCTACCGGAGACACGCTCGTCGATGATGCGCTATTCGCTCGTCGTTTCGTTGCTGCTGGATGCGTGTGCTCCGCACATGGCGCCCGCCGGGCTGCATCTCGCCGGCGTGTTCGCGGCGGATTCCACGCACACCGTTGCGCTGGCATCCGGGGTGACGTACACCAGCATGCACATCCCATCGGGCCCGTGGGATGTCTACGTGGTGACGGTGGCGCCTGGTGCGCACGGCGTGGAGTTCCACACCGTGAAGGGGCTGGATCACGTGGTAGGGAGAGAGCGGCCGAGCAGCGTGGCGCGGCGCACGGCGGCCGCAGAGCGGCGGCCCGTGCTCGCGGCGGTGAATGCCGATTTCTTCAACTTCGAGCCGCCGGGCGTGTCCGAGGGTCCGCAGGTGAGCGCGGGCCGTGTCGTGAAGAGCGAGGACACGCATCGCGCCGCGCTGACGGATACGGTACTGCGCGGGCAGCCCAGTGTTGGCGTGGACGCCGACGGGAAAGTCTTCTTCACTGACGCGCACGTGGAGGGCTGGTTCCGCGTAGGCCACGGCGAGCAGGTCCCAGTACGCGGCGTGAACACGAGCGCCACTCGCGGTTCGGCGGTTCTCTACAACAGCTTCCTTGGCGCACGGACGCCTGATGACAGCGGCGTGCTGGAGGTGATCGTGCGCACCGTGCGCGCCGCGGCACTGGCCGGCGACACTGCGGTAGGCGTGGTCGTGGGCGTGGACAGCGCACTCGCGGGAGTGGATATCCCGGCCGGTGACGTAGTGATCGCCGAACGAGAGAGACCGGCTGCGGGCGCGAACGTCTCCGCGTCGCTGCAGCCCGGCGACTCCGTCTGGTGGTCGCTGCGCATTCGCAACGCGCCCGCGAGAGTGAGAGAACTGGTGGGCGGGTTCCCGATGCTTCTGCGCGATGGTGTTGCGGTGGTCGACCGGACCCGCGACATGATCCCCGGATTCTCGGAGAAGAGGCACCCGCGCACCGTGGTGGCCCGTCGCGCCGATGGCACGGTGATGCTGGTCGCGGTGGACGGGCGTCGCGAGGGTTCGGTGGGCATGACCCTGGACGAGCTCACGGACTTCATGAGGGCACTCGGCGCCAGCGACGCGCTGAATCTGGACGGCGGCGGATCCACGACGATGGTGGTGGACGGCAGGGTCGTGAATCATCCCAGCGACAAGGAAGGCGAGCGCGCGGTGGCGAACGTGCTGCTGCTGCTGGGACGCAAAGGGGTCAGAGGCTGATAGGGGTCAGAGGCTGATAGGGGTCAGACCCCTATCAGCCTCTGACCCCTTCCTTACCTTCCTTAGCGACTACGGCGCGAGAAGCCGGACCGCGAATGGCGCCAGACTCACACGGAGACCGTTCGCGGATGAGATGCCGGATTGCGCGGACGACAACAGGTCTCTCGGCGATCGTCCGCGGAACGCGGCCGGAAGGCTCGTGTCGGCTATCGTGGTGGTGAGGCCAGCGCCCGACAGGTTCACGAGCAGAAGACTCGACTGCGCTCCATCATTCTTCCCGTTGGAGCGCAGCACGGCGAGCACCGCCGGCTGATCGGTCGCGATCACGCGCTCGTCCCCGGCGCGCAGCTCGGGTCGCGCGCGCCTGAGCGCGAGGAGCCGGCGATAGTACGACAGCAGCGAGTTGGGGTCGTTGTTCTCGGCGGCGACGGAGATTCCGTCGTTGTCGCGATTGTACCGGTTGGTCCACCACGGGCCGGTGCCCTTGTACCAGATGGCCGAGCCCGGATCCTCCTCGCTGCGCGTCCACTTGAACGCCTCGCGATCGGGGATGTCGTTCGCGTCGGACTTCCACGCCTGCGACTGCATCCCCTTCATCCCGATCTCCTGTCCGTAGTAGATGAGCGGCGTGCCCTTGAGCAGGATGTCGAGCGCCGCGCCGATCCGCTGCTGAGCGGGATCGGTGTGCACGGATGCGAACCTGTTCATGTCGTGGTTCTCGATGAACACGAGCTGGCCCTTTCCCGGCGGTGTTCGCGCGAGCGTCTGGGTGATGACGTGCGCGATGGAATCGCGGTCGAGCGAGCTGATGGCCCGTTGCAAGGGGAAGGCGAACACCAGGTCGACGTTGCCGCGCGTGAGCCAGTCGTCGCCGAAGCCCCAGTCGGCCTGCTCGGCGATGAACGTGACGCGGGGGTTCACCGCGCGGACGCGCGCGAAGATCGGCGCCCAGAGATGCGCGAACAGCCCTGTCAGCTTCCCCTTGTTGTCGAGGTCGTCCATCATGTGGTCGAGCCGGAAGCCATCCACGCCGTCGTCGAAGCGCCCATCGTGGTTCGGATCCACCATGCGCGCGAACAGGTTCTGGAAGTAGTGCACCACCGCGCTGTCGAGGAGGTTCACGGTGGCGACGGGAATGCTGGCGCCGTCGTACGTGGGCAGCGCCGTGATGCCGTAGACAATCGGCTCCGGCCTCGTGTTGCCGGGCCCATCGTAGAGGATGTAATGGCTGTATCGTGAAGCCGGCTTCCCCAGCGATTCCCGGAGCCACGGATTGTCGCGCACGGCGTACTGGAACTCTTCGTCCAGGTAGATCTTCATGTGCCGCGCGTGAACTGCTTCCACCAGGTCGTGGAGCGCCTTTGCGTTGCCGTACGCCGAGTCAACGCCGTCGAAACTCGACGCGAAGTAGTTGTGATAGGTGGGAGACGGATTGATCGGCGTGAGCAGGAGTGAGGTGACGCCGAGGTTCTGCAGATAGCCCAGCTCCTGCTCGATGCCGCGCAGGTCGCCGACGCGGTCACCGTTCGAGTCCCGGAAGCTGCGCACGAAGATCTGATAGACGACTTCATCTTCGGCGACCCAGCCGGCGCGGCTCTGCGCGCGCGCGTCGGTGAAGTGCATCGCGGTGCCGAGCAGGGCGAGCGAGAACGACAGCGTGATCGTGGCGGGATGCCAGCGGTGGCTCATGCACGTACCTCGGAGCGGGGGCGGACGATCGGAAGTGCGGTCGCGCTAATTCTGAACCGCGCGTGTCGCGAATGCTACGGCCCACCTGGCGGCAGCGGACAACTCGTTCTGCTTCCGTTACTTTTTGGCATGACCAAACACTGGAAGACGAAACTGATCCATTCGGACGCCCACACTCCCGAGGGATTCCGATCGCTGACGACGCCGGTCTATCGCGCGTCGACGGTACTCTTTGCCGATGCGGCAGCGACAACCGACACGTGGAACCAGTACGAAGCCGGCTACACCTATGGCTTGTATGGCACGCCGACGGTGCTGGAGCTGGCGGCGCGAGTGTGCGAGCTGGAAGATGGCTTTCGCACGGTGATCACGCCCGGTGGTCAGGCAGCGATCTCGCTGATCAACCTCGCGTATCTGCAGGCCGGCGATCACGTGCTGATCCCCGAAAGCGTGTACATGCCCAATCGCGACTTTGCGGGACGGGTGCTGCGCAAGTTCGGTGTGGACGTGGGATATTATCCCCCCGCCGCGGGCATTGCGTCCTTCCTGCGGGAGAACACGAAGCTGGTGTGGTGCGAGAGCCCGGGGTCCATCACGATGGAGGTACAGGACGTGCCGGCAATCGCCGAGGCCGCGCATCGCATGGGCGCGCTCGTTGTGCTGGACAACACGTGGGCCGCCGGAATCCTGTTCGATGCCTTTGCGCATGGCGTGGACATCACGATGCAGGCGCTGACGAAATATGTCGGCGGGCACAGCGACCTGCTGCTGGGTTCGATCACGGTGCGCGACGAACAGCTCTACAATCGTCTGGGTGCCACGCATCAAGTGATCGGGTGTGCCGCTTCTCCGGATGATTGCAGTCTGGCGCTGCGCGGACTGAAGACGATGGCGGTGCGGCTCGCGGCGATCGAGGAATCGGCGCTCGAACTGGCCGCGTGGCTGGCGCAACGTTCCGAGATCGAGCGGGTGCTGCACCCGGCGTTGCCGTCGTGTCCGGGGCATGAGTTCTGGAAGCGCGATTTCACCGGCTCGGCGGGCGTGTTCTCGATCGTCTTTCGAAACGCGTTCACGAAAAAGCAGGTGGAGGGCTTCGTGAACACGCTGGAGCTGTTCGAGATCGGCTACAGTTGGGCGGGCGTGACGAGCCTGGCCGTTGCGTACGACTTTCACGGCGTGGCGAATCGCCCGGACTACGGGCACAGGATCGTGCGACTCAACATCGGGCTGGAGGATGTGGGAGACCTGCGAAATGATCTCGAGCAGGCGCTGGGGCACATGAAATAAGTCAATCAGCAGGACACGTCCCGGACGGAAGCTCCGAACGCTCTCGGAAGGCGAGCGCCGTGCACGTGAGCCGGCGCACTGACGTCAGGCCTGTCACCCTGCGATAATTCGAGGGTTGCGACCACGCACGACCACGGTGATCGCCCTTCTCTCGTTGAACGTATCGTCTTCCGCATCCCGCATTGTGAGCGCAGTCCCAGCCCGTCCCGACGTCAAAGCAGCCACGCCTGCCGCAACACCCGCAACATCCGCCACACCCGGGCATCTCCAGACCCGCTTCAGCATCATCGGCGCGGTCAGCTTCGTGCACCTGTTGAACGACATGATGCAGTCGGTGATCATCACGATCTACCCACTGCTCAAGGAGGAGTTCGCTCTCAGCTTCGTTCAGATCGGGCTGATCACGCTCACCTTCCAGTTGACAGCGTCCTTGCTGCAGCCGGTGGTGGGGATGGTGACCGATCGGCGCCCGTTGCCGTACTCGCTGCCGGTCGGGATGTGCTTCACGCTGACCGGCTTGCTGCTGCTATCGGTGGCGCCGTCATATCCGATTCTGCTGCTGTCGGTGGGGTTGATTGGTTGCGGCTCGGCGGTGTTCCACCCGGAATCCTCGCGCATCGCGCGCATGGCATCGGGCGGGCGCTTCGGTCTGGCGCAATCGTTGTTCCAGATCGGTGGCAACACCGGGCAGGCGCTGGGTCCGGTGTTCGCCGCCGCGATCATCCTGAAGCTGGGGCGTACGCGGGCGAGCTGGTTCGGCCTTGCGGCCCTGCTGGCGATCGTGGTCCTGTTGCAGGTGGGCCGCTGGTACACGCATCACCTCAACGAGCGCGTACGAAAGCACGTGGCCACCGAGCGGCCGGTGTTTCCCGCCGTCATGGTGCGGCACACGATCGGCATCCTGCTGGTGCTCATGTTCTCGAAGTTCTTCTACCTCGCCAGCATCAGCAGCTATTACGAGTTCTACCTGATCCACCGTTTCGGGTTGTCGGCGCACGCGTCGGCGAACCTGCTGGCCGTCTTTCTGTTCGCCGTCGCCGCCGGCACGCTGATCGGTGGGCCGCTCGGTGATCGGTTCGGCCGCAAGCGGGTGATCTGGTTCTCGATCCTCGGTTGTGCGCCCTTCACGCTGCTGCTGCCATACGTCGGCCTCGGCTGGACGGTGGCGTTGAGTGTCGTGATCGGCCTGGTGCTGGCGTCGGCGTTTCCAGCCATCATCGTGTACGCGCAGGACATGTTGACGCACCGGATCGGCATGGTGTCGGGCTTGTTTTACGGTTTCAGTTTCGGCCTGGGCGGACTCGGCGCCGCGGTGCTCGGCTTGGTCGCCGATCACTTCGGCATTGACTTCGTGTATCACGTGTGCGCGTTCCTGCCATTGCTGGGATTGTTCGCGGCGTTCCTGCCGGATGTGCGCCCGCCAGAACAGGTGCGGGCACACATCGCCGGCGGCCCCTGACGACGATTGCTCAGGCGTGGCAGGGTAAGCAGGTTCTTGTCGAGCGCCGCCCCACGGCGGATTCATCCAGCTCACCGGCGCTCGATGGTAGCCGGCGCCGGCGAGCTGGGTTTCCTGCGGCGATCGGTGCCGGCCACCGAGAACGCGGCATGCACGATCATCCCGAACCGGTTGTTGACCAGAAGATTGTCCTGTACAATCGCGTGGATTGTTCCGTGCACATTTGGTGCGAGGACACCGACCGCATCCAGCTGGATGCCGACGCCCACCGGGAGTCGCACGATGGGACTCGCTGACGACGCCAACACCGTCACTGACATGACCGACGATTTTGACCTCACCGCGTACCTCGCGCGCATCGGGTATCAGGGCCCGGTGGCACCGGACCTCGCGACGCTTCGCGCGATCGTGGCTGCGCAGCCCGCCGCGATTCCGTTCGAGAATCTCGATCCGCTGCTTGGTCGGCCGCCGCGGCTCGACGTCGACGCGCTGCAGGCCAAGCTCGTCGGCGAGCGTCGCGGCGGATACTGCTTCGAATTGAACACGCTGCTCGCGGCGGCGCTGGATCGGATCGGCTTTGCTGTCACACGACTCGCCGGTCGCGTGCGCTGGATGGCGCCGCCGGACCGACCCGAGAGCGCCCGCACACACATGCTGCTCGCCGTCGATCTGCCGCACGAGGGCCGCTACCTCGCGGACGCCGGCTTTGGTGGACTGCTGCTCGGTCGCCCGCTGCGCTTCATGCCCGACGAGGAGCAGCGTGCGCAGAGCGGCACGATGCGGTTGCTGCAAGCCGGAGCGATCTACACGCTGCAGGTCCTGCTGCCAACCGGATGGCAGGACTGCTATCGCTTTACTCTGGAACCGCAGCTCCCGATCGACTACATCGTGGCAAACTGGTACACGGCCACGCTCCCCACGAGTCTGTTCGTCACCAATCTTCTCGTGCAGCGCCTCACCGCGACGGGGCACGCGACGCTGTTCAACACGCGCTTCTCCGAGCGCGACTTCGACGGCACGCTGCGGGAGCGCGAGGTTCCGGATCCGGCGGCATTGGCAGAGCTGCTCGAGACGGTGTTCGCGATCACGCCGCCCGAGGACGTGGGCGCCATCTGGCCGCGGCTGCCACGGCCGGACCATCCGGTGCGGGCAAAGTAGCCTCCCCCGTCATGATGAGTTGCACTGGCGCGCGTCAGGCAGCCACACACCCGTGAGGTGAACGTCACACGCGGAAGTTGGGTCACGGGACGGCAGGCCGGTGTGCGATCCGATCGTTCAAGATCCGCGCGGTCCCTATGAAGTGGCGGCCCCGCCGTCCGGAATCACCATCATCGCGATTCCTGATGCGTCCACGTGCATCCATCCGGGCGTATGCGCAATGCGCAGCATGGGTCGATCACACGCGGAGCAGCGCAGGATCACTCCCATGGCCTGACCATACTCGAGCAACGTGCCCAGCGCGCCGCGCGTTCCGCAGCCGGCGCAGGTCGCGATTGCCGTCGTTACGTCGCGCGCAAACACCTCGCGCAGCGTCCCGGCGGCGGCATTCGCGTCCAATCGCATGTCTTCGATTTGCATGAGACCTCCTGCGGAATCCGTGTAAGGGATTGCACGTCGCCACCCCGGGCGAAAGCACTGCCGGTGCCGACTGTCAGGCGGAACGACCAGGCGCAACGCAGATATTCACTCGCGTTCGCGCGGGCGCAATGGAGGGAGAGCGGGGCAGGGGCTTGGCGAAGCAGCCGAAGTGCGCTCTCTTTCAGGCTGGCCACGTTGCTTTCCGGGATCTCCCGACACCCTCAGACCGGAGTTCACCATGCACGGCCAATTCGTGTGGTACGAGCTCACGACGCCCGACGTCGACGCAGCGCGGAAATTCTACCCACCCATCACCGGATGGGGAACGCAGCAGTTCGATCAGAACTACACCATGTGGACCAGCGAGGGCGTGCCGATCGGGGGCATCTTCCGACTCGGTCCGGAGCAGCAACAGCGGGGCATTCCACCCAACTGGATGCTGTACGTCGAATCCGACAACGTGGACGAGACCGCGAGGCTGGCCGCGTCGCTCGGCGGCACCGTCATCCACGCTCCCACCGACATTCCCGGAACCGGGCGATTCGCCGTGGTGCAGGATCCGCAGGGTGCGATGTTCGGCGTCTACCGGTCGATCGGCCCTTCGCAGGGCTGGGACGGAACGCCGACCCTGGGCCGCGTCTCGTGGCATGAGCTCATGACCACTGATTCCGCGAAGGCGTTCGACTTCTACCGCCGGCTTTTTGGCTGGGAGAAGATGACGGAGATGGACATGGGCGGCGGCAACATGTACACGATGTTCGGCAAGGGGAAAATGTTCGGCGGCATGTTCAGCCTCACACCGGACATGGCGGGAATGCATCCGTTCTGGCTCTGCTATGTCCACGTCAAGGATGTCAATGCCGCGATTGCCGCCGCGAAAAAGAATCGCGGCACGCTGCATCGGGGACCGATGGACATTCCGGGCGGTGTGGTCGCGATCCTCGGCGACCCGCAGGGCGCGGGGTTTGCCGTGCATCATGCGACGGCAGCCGTCGCGGCACCGAGGCCGGCGCGCAAGAAGGTATCCGGGAAGGCAGCGCGACCAAAGAAGACCAGGGCGCTGAAGAGGAAGGCGCCGAAGGCGAGGGCGAAAGGCAGGGCGACGGCCAAGGGCAAGGCTGGCGCCAGGAAGACAGCCGCGCCGCGGAAGAAAGCGGTAGCGAAGAAGAAGCCTGCCGCGAAGAAGGCGAGTCGCAAGCGAGCGGCGAAGTCCGCACGTCGCCGCGGGTAGGCTCCGTAGGGGTCAGAGGCTGATAGGGGTCTGACCCCTATCAGCCTCTGACCCCTATTGAACTCTGTGACTCGTCCGGCGGACGACGCGTCAGAATTGTACTCGGCAGGTCGCCCATACGTCCGACCGTTGTGCCAGTCAGTCTTCCGCGTCCTCCAGTATGCCCTCGTCCCTGAACTGCCCCAGTTGCGGTGCGCCGTGCGCCAATGACGCGACGATGTGCGCGTATTGCGGTTCACGGCTCGCGACCATTGCCTGCGCGTCGTGTCTGGGCTCGATGTTCGTCGGCTCGCAGTTCTGCCCGCACTGCGGCGCCAAGGCCGTGGCGGCCGAGGACACAGGTGACGCAGCGCTTCGCTGTCCTGGGTGTGGTGGCGACATGCCCGGCGTTCGCGTCGGCTCGGCGACGATGCATCAATGCGCCCAATGCGGGAGCGCGTGGCTGTCGCCCGATGTATTTGCTTCGCTCTGTGCCGATCAGAAGTCGCGCGGTCTCCTGGCGGCGGCGGTGGGCGGAGCGGCCACGCCCGCCACGATCGTGCACCCGCAAGTCGTGCGGTATGTGCACTGCCCCGTATGCAACAGCATCATGAATCGGGTGAACTTCGGCCACAGCTCGGGCATCATCGTGGATATCTGCAAACGGCACGGCGTGTGGTTCGAGCGGGACGAGCTGCGCGGCGTGTTGGACTTCATCGCGCGCGGCGGCATGGAGCACGTACGGGCGAACGACGACGTGCAGGACGCGCTGCGCCAGAAGTCGCTCGGCTTGCCGGACCAAAGCGTCCTGTCGGCGGGAACGTCACGACTTGCAGAGTCTGTGCTGACCATGCGCTTCGACACGGCATCGCACGGACTCGCGGACACCGCGCTTCGCGCTCTGCTGGGCGCGCTCTTTCGTTGACCGTCTTCGACATCAGGAGCCAACCATGACGTTGCGGGAATTCATCTCCGGCGAGCTGATCGACATCATCGAATGGACCGATGGGTCCGACGACGCCATGGCGTGGCGGTTCACGCGACCGGACAACGAGATCAAGAATGGCGCGCAGCTCATCGTCCGGCCCGCCCAGGTAGCGATCCTCGTCGACCAGGGCGAAATCGCGGACGTCTTCCAGCCGGGACGGTACGAGCTCACGACCGCGAACATGCCGATCCTCTCCCGGCTGCGCGGCTGGAAGTACGGCTTCGAGAGTCCGTTCAAGGCGGACGTCGTCTTTCTCAGCACGCGCCAGTTCGTGAATCGAAAGTGGGGCACGGCGCATCCGGTCATCCTCCGCGACGAAGAGCTGGGGCCCGTGCGTCTGCGCGCGTTCGGCACGTACGCCGTGCGCATCGTGGATGCGCAGAAGTTCGTGGAGGAGCTGAGCGGTACGACGTCGGTGTTCGTGATCGACCAGGTCGCCGAGCAGCTGCGCGACATGATCGTCGCGAAAGTGAGCGGCGTGCTCGCCGGCGATGGCATCTCGATCTACGAGCTGGCGGCGAAGTATGCCGAGGTCGGTTCGCGCGTACAGGAGCGCGTGGCGCCGCAGTTCCTGCAGTACGGGTTGAGCATCACGCAGCTCGTGATCGAGAACGTCTCCCTCCCGCCCGAAGTGGAGGCCACGCTCGACCAGCGGACGCGGATGCGCATGCTCCATGGGGAGCTTGATTCGTACACGCAGTTGCAGAGTGCCGACGCGATTCGCGACGCGGCGCGCAATCCGGGCGGCGGCGCGGCGGCCGGCGTCGGCATCGGGATGGGCGCGGCACTCGGCCAGCGCGCAATGACTGCCGCGCCCCCGGCTCCGCCCGCGCCCGCCGCGTCGCCCGCGCCCGCCGCGACCGCCGTCGGCACATTCGAGCCGCCGCCGTTGCCGACCGCGGCATGGTACTTTGCCGCAGGGAACGAGCGCAAAGGTCCGGTCGATGAAGCGACGCTCCGCAGCCTTGGCTCGCTCACCCCGGAGACGCTCGTCTGGAAGCACGGCATGGCGGATTGGACTCCGGCGGGGCGCGTTCCGGATCTGGCGACGATGCTCGCGCAGCGCAAGCCGTGACAATGGTGGGGATCACAGGGCTTGGACTCGATTGATCAAAGGAGCCGGAGTCGATTGATTTTCAATCGACTCCGGCCCCTTTGATCACTGACCTCTTTGCTCCCCATCTTCACCATCGGTCACTCGACACGAACGCTCGGCGAGCTCGTCGCGCTGTTGCGACAGGTCGACGTGGATCTGCTGGTGGACGTGCGCTCCATCCCGCGCTCGCGCACGACGCCGCAATTCAACAAGGACGTGCTCCCCGAGGCGCTTGCGCCCGAACACATCGGCTACGAACATCTGGCCGCGCTTGGCGGGCGGCGTCACCGTCCCAGGGGCGCTCCGGCCTCGGAGAATTCCTACTGGCGCGTTCTGGCCTTCCGCAACTACGCGGACTACGCCGAGACGGACGCGTTCCGTGCGGGGCTGGCTGAGCTGCTCGTACTCGCACGCAAGCATCGTTGCGCCATCATGTGCGCCGAAGCGGTCTGGTGGCGGTGTCATCGCCGCATCATCGCGGATTACCTGCTGGCGCGGGGAATTCCAGTGGAGCACATCATGGCGCCGGGGAAGGTGACGCGGGCGACACTCACGCCGGGCGCTGTGGTGCAGGCGGACGGAACGGTGCGCTATCCTGGGGACGGCCACGACGCGACCACCGCGCACGTGGATTGAGTGTTCGCGTCGCGCACGGACGCACGTCTGCTGTGCACAAGGTCTCCCGGTTGCGACGTGCGACACGATCGGCATCTTTCCACCGGACCGAACGCGGTAGCGCCGAGTCGCCCGCGATGCGCCAGGGAGGCGAGATCAATGGAAGAATCAGGGGAGCGGTCGTGCTATGGGAGCGGGCGCCGCATTGCCACAGCGGCTGCCGCGAGCGCTGCTCTGGCTTGCGTGTGTCTGACTGTTCTCGCGGTGAGCGTCTCCGATGCCCGGGCGCAGTCCGGCTCCGCCCGCGCGAACGCCACCATTTCCGGTGCTCACGTCGCCGCCGACACGACACACTTCGTCCTCGGCGCCGACATCTCCGCACTCGACGCGCCCACGCGCCCCGGCCGGTCGCATCCGGTCTATCAGGAGCACGGCATGCCGTCGGACGAGCTCACCATCCTGGAGCGCCACGGCTGGAACGCGTTCCGGCTGCGCGTGTTCGTTTCCCCAGTGCGCGAGGCGCCGGACAATTCGCTCGCGA
>DASVWN010000085.1:0-10775 GCA_036393195.1 Gemmatimonadaceae bacterium
GACGTACCTGGCGAGCGCCGTCACGCCGAGCGTCTCGGTGGCGTAGTGACCCGCATACATCACGACGACTCCCAGCTCCTCCGCGTCCACAACGGTATGATGCGGGCCTTCGCCAACGATGAGCGTGTCAATGCCGCGCTCGGCTGCCTCGCGCAGCGTCTCGGAGGACGCGCCTGCGCCGGTGCAGATCCCCCAGCTGTGCGTGACGCGGCCGGGAGTGATAAAGCTGCTTCGTACTGTGCCGCCATGCCGCTCCGCGAACGTGGTAACGCGGCCGAGCAGCTCCGGCGTGGGCACCGCCGCAACCCCCATGACGCCGATTTCGGTGGTCTTGTGCCGGGCGAATCCCCCTTGCGGCGTGAGCTTGAGCTCGCGCGCAAGCAATGCATTGTTGCCCAGCTCCGGGTGCGCGTCGAGAGGAAGGTGCGAAGCGTAGAGCGCGATACGCCCGTCGAGCAACGCGCGGATGCGCCGCAGGTACGGCCCGCGCAGCGGCTGCACGCCGCCCCAGAAGAGGCCGTGATGCACAAGAAGAAGATTCGCGCCCGCATCCCTGGCGCCCTGGATGGTTCGCTCGCGCACATCCACGGCGGCCGCCACCTTCACAATGTCGTCGCTCGTCTCCACCTGGATGCCGTTCAGCGCGTTCGCGTAGTCCGGGATCTCGGCGGTGCGCAGCAGCGCGTCGAGATCCCGCGCAATGTCGGCAACGGTCGCCATGGCTAACTTCCTTATCGGAATTGCAGGCGACAATATATACGCGCGAGAAGATCTGGTCGGTTGGGGATAATGTTGACAACCGTGGATACTGAACCCACAATGCTGTGGACAAGAGGCGTAACGCGCTGGTGCAAAACCAATTACAGGATTGTTGAAAAGCCTGAGGCGGCAGCCGATACGTGCTCGGCTGCCGCCTCGTAAGACAAGGGCAGCCCCTTGGGCTGCCCCTTGGGTCACCCAGCAGCGGCGAGGTGCGGGATGGCGTCCTCGACACCGTGCTCGCCTGAATCACGCAGGTGAGGCGCATCGGTTGCGTCACGCGCATCGCTGATGCGGACCGTTCCGTTGATGGTCCCCCCTTCGATCACCGCAATGGCGCGCGTGTTGATGTCACCTGAGATCACCGACGTGCTCTGCACTTCGAGTCGGTCCGCGGCATTGATGCTCCCTTCCACGCGACCACCAATCACCGCTTCGCGCGTGATAATGTCGCCGGTCACGGAGCCCTGCCGCCCAACGAGCACCTGGCGCGCCGCACGAATGGATCCCTCGACGCGACCCTCGATGCGAATCACGCCATCGGTCTCGATGTCGCCGTCAATCTTGGTACCCGGGGCAATGATGGAGAGCGCGTTGCTGCCCGACTGCGCGGTGCTCCTCGGCTCGTCCGGGAACTTGGAGTCCTTACTGTTGAAGATCGCCATGTGCCGGTCCTTCTTTCATGAGAGTGGTGGGATTCACCGTGGCACCACCACGGCGAACTTCGAATCGCAGATGCGCAGGGAGGCTGCCGGTTGGTCCACCGGTAAGTCCGATGACCGTGCCTGCAGGTACTCGGCTTCCCTTGATGACGCGGACGTCGGTCAGATTCGAGTAAATGCTGACGTAGCCGTCTGCGTGCGTTACTCTGACGACTCTCCCCCCTCCCACGTCATTCGCCACATCGGCCACAACACCGGATCCGGATACACGAACCTGTGTGCCAGCTGGCACCGCGATGTCGAGTGCTGATGGAGTAGCATCGGCGCGAATGTCGCCATTACCGAGCAGTTCGCCGGCGACAGGAAGCGGCCAGTGATCTGGGACGGTGCCGGCGGCGGAATCCACTGCGACAGCGGCCTTGCTTGCGGCCGCCGCCTGTGCAGGCCCCGCTCCAAGCATCTTCTGGACTTGTTGGAAGCGACCTTCGAGATGATCGAGCGCGGTCTGGAGGGTATCGAGACGACGGGCGTCGTGCTGATAGCTCTGCAGCCGCTGCGTGAGAAATGGGACGCGCGCAGCCTGAGTGGCCAGATAGAGCCAGCTCAGTATCACGACAGTGAGAAGACTGCCCAAGACGTACATTCCGCGGCGGAAGAACCGAACCTGGCGGCGCGACAGCACGAACGTCCGGTTTGCCAAGCCGCCTTCGCGCTGCACATGAATGATCATGGATCCGGCATGCGGCGTGTAGATGTTGCCGTAGCCGCGCTCGGGGGCCGCGTTTCCAGAGCGTCTCATTACAACCGCTCGCGGCGCGCGCCGAGTATGAAGTCGAGGAGCCGCTCGAGATCGTCGCTCGAGTAGAACGCTATCTGGATATTGCCGCGGTCCTTGGCTGTCACGGAAATGGAGACGTCGGTCTGGAGATGACGTCGCAGCTCATCGGCAATGCGTTTGGTCTCGGCCGATCCCTTGCTGGCGGACGGATGCGAAGGCGCTTTACGGTGCTTTTCCGTTGCAGTCGCCTGAACGCGAACCCTTTGCTCCACCTCGCGCACGGACATGCCTTTCGCCACAATTTCACGCGCCATGGTGACGATGAACCCCTCGTCGCCCAAGGTCAGCAGGGCGCGCGCGTGCCCCAACGTGATCTGACCCGCTTGTACCTGTTCCTGGACGGTAACAGGCAAGTTAATCAGCCGCAATATGTTAGCTATTGTCGATCTTTCCTTTCCCACAACGTCGGCTACCTGCTGCTGCGTGAGTGAGAAGTCTGTTTGCAAGCGCTGGTAGCCGTGGGCCTCCTCCATGGGATTGAGATCCGCACGCTGCAAGTTTTCAACGAGCGCCAATGTGAGCAATGCTCGGTCGTCAATGTCGCGCACCACAGCGGGAATGTCCTTCCACCCCAGACGTGTCGCAGCCCGGAGGCGGCGCTCCCCTGCTATCAATTCGTATCCCGGTCCCTGCGGCACTGGCCGAACGGATATCGGCTGCAACAGCCCGTTTTCCCTGAGGCTGGATTCGAGCTCAACCAGCTCTTCTGCACGGAACTCCTTGCGTGGCTGGTACGGGTTGGGGCGGATATTGGCGATCGGGATTCGCTGAACGGATTCGTGTTCAGAAGCTGATCCGGATCCTATGGACTGGTCGGCTGGTGCCGGCCTGGTTGCGAGTAATGCTTCAAGCCCGCGGCCAAGCCGGCGTGGCTTGTCAGTGGGCATTGCTCGAGAGACGTATTGTGGAAACGTGTGCAAAGACACCACGAGGCAAGGGCGTCCGAAGGCCGTTAGGCATCATGCGCTGGCTCCGAGTGGACGAGCGGTGGGATCTCAACGTCACTGGAGCGATCGAGACGTTCGAGCAGCTCCCGCGCGACATGCATGTATGCTTGCGCGCCCGCCGATGACACGTCGTAAAAAATGATCGGTTTGCCGAAACTTGGCGCTTCGGCCAGGCGGACATTCCGGGGTACGACGGCGTTGAAGACCTTGGGTCCGAAGTATTCTCGTGCATCCGCGGCGACCTGCCGCGAGAGGTTGAGCCGCGCATCATACATGGTGAGCAGTACACCATCTATTGCAAGCGCCGGGTTCACGCTGCGCTGGATCATGTGCACGGTATTGAGCAACTGGGAGAGCCCTTCGAGCGCGTAGTACTCGCACTGCACCGGAATGAGAATCGCGTCGGCGGCGGCGAGCATGTTGATCGTTATAAGACCGAGGGACGGCGGACAATCGATGAGCACGAGGTCATAGCGGTCGCGAATGGGCGCAATCGCGTCGCGCATGGCGAGCTGCCGGCGGTCATGCTCGATCAGCTCGATCTCCGCTCCGGCCAGGTCGGGTGTAGCCGGCACCACATCCAGGTGCCCGAACTGGACGCCTCGACTTATGACGTCTGCGATCGGCGCATTCCCGATCAGCGCGTCATACACCGTGCGCTCAAGCGTCCGACCGTCGATGCCGACACCGCTCGTAGCGTTCCCCTGCGGGTCGCCATCAATGAGCAGCGTTCGGCGTTCCGCGACGGCCAGACTGGCGGCGAGATTGACAGCGGTGGTCGTCTTGCCGACGCCGCCCTTCTGGTTTGCTATGGCGATGACCCTGGCCACGTGAAATCGCTTGGGGTGGGAGGGGATGAAAGGAGGGCGAGCGAAAGTGCGTTGAGTTTATAGATGACGCGCCCCAGTCGCCAGTCGCTGCGGTGGTCTGATGAATGTTTCACGTGAAACAATGGGACGCAATGAGAGCCAGCTGACCCGAAATTGTTTCACGTGAAACATTCCCCAAGCCGACGGATTCGTCCTTCAACGCACATCACGCCAATTCCACTTCAAATTACAACAATATGGCGTCAGTATTAAGCCATTTCAGCACTACTTAGAGGAAGGCACGAAGCGCCAGCGGGTGGTCACCGTTACCGTCAACGTTTGCTCACCGGGGCTGATCGGCGTCGGCTCTGCCTTGTCCATTGCCATGGCGCGAAGAGGCGTGGGTGGCTGGGGTATGTAGGCGGGGGACGAACTGGCCTCGATCAGGTCACCGAGCGTCCCGCCTGCCGCCTGGGCCATGGCTTGCGCATCGCCGCGCGCGCTCGCGATGGCTGACGCCAATGCGCTGCGCCTGGCATCGCTCTCGTTCGACGAATAGAAGTCGAGCGAATTGATGTTGTTGGCGCCCTTCGCGAGTGCGGCGTCCAGGATCGGGCCAAGTTGATCGATCTTGTGCACGTCCACGCGCACGGAGTTCGACACGGTGTAGCCGGTGATCCTCGGTGCCTTGTTTGCCTCGTACACCTGCTCCGGCGACACGTTGTAATTCACCGTCGTGATCTGCGCATCGGTGACGCCGAGTGTCCGGATGGCATCGATGACGGCCCGCTGCTTCCGGGCGTTCTCCGCGCTGGCCGCCGTTGCGGTCGCGGCGCGCGTCTGTACGCCGATGGAGATCGTCGCGCGGTCCGGCGTGACCTTCGCTTCCCCCTGCGCGCTGGCGACGATGTCGGCGCGTGGCTCCGGGCGTGACGCAGGCGCGGGGGCCTGTTGCGCGGCGAGCGGTGCCGCAAGCAGCAGCGCCGCGATGGTCAGAACTCGACTGTGCATGGTGATCTCCCGGGAGCAGAGAGGCCTGGCTATTTAGTATCAACAAGCAACTATTGTCGCGGGTCACGCTGTCTCCACGTGGCGCACGCGCGGTGATACCCCTGCTGCGGCGCCGAAGTGCCAACGCACGCCGCTCGTCCGGAGCGGGTCTGCCCGGCGCCCGCCGCTGTGTCTACGTGACCGAAGGCGTCACGCTCTCGTGCGCCAGGCGACGGCGCTTTTCGATTTCCAGCACGAGGTTCTGCAAATCGCTGGGACTCACGCCGGGAATGCGCGAGGCCTGCGCCAGCGTTCCCGGACGCAACGTCGCGAGCTTCTGCCGTGCTTCAAACGACAGCGAATGCATCTCGCCGTATGGCAGCGCGCTGTCGAGCGCGAACTCGCCCATGCGTCGCATCTTCGCAGCCTGGAGGCGCTCCCGCTCGAAGTAGCCCGCGTACTTGAGTTCCAGCTCCGCTGTCGTCACCGCATCCACCGGCAGATCCGTTCCCACGCCCGCGGCCTCGAACAGCTCGGCGAGCGTCACGCCCTGGCGCCGCGCGACCTCGGCGATGCGTGCAGCATGGGGAAGCGGCGGACTGCCGCCGCGCTCGAGCAGCGCCGCGACATGCTCCGGCCGCACACTCGTTTCACGGGCCAGCGCACCTGCTCGCTCTTCCGCGGCGAGCCGCTCCGCAATGGTCGCCTGCTCTGCCTCCGTATAGAGCTCTAGCGCGAGCCCAATGGGTGCCAGGCGGCGCAGCGCATTGTCCTGACGTACCGTGAGCCGGAACTCCGAGCGTGATGTGAACAGGCGATAGGGCTCGTCCACCCCGCGCGTCACGAGATCGTCCACGAGTACGCCGATATACGAACTCTCGCGTCCGAGCACGACCCCGGGCTGCTGACGCACACTGCGCGCCGCATTGAGTCCGGCGATCACGCCCTGTCCCGCGGCCTCCTCGTAGCCGGTCGTGCCGTTGATCTGTCCCGCGAAGAATACTCCGGGCAGGGCACGCAACTGCAGTGTCGCGTCGAGCTGCGTGGGCGGGAAGTAGTCATACTCCACGGCGTAGCCCGCGCGCGTCATGCGCGCCTGCTCGAGCCCGGGGATGGCATGCAGCATGTCGAGCTGCACCTCCGCCGGTAGCGATGTGGAGAGTCCGTTCACGTACAGTTCGGCTGTGTCGCGTCCCTCAGGCTCGAGGAAAAGCTGATGGCGCTCGACATCGGGGAACTTCACGATCTTGTCCTCGACGCTCGGGCAGTACCGCGGCCCGCGTGACGCGATGGCGCCACCATAGAGCGCCGAGCGCTCGAGGTTGTGGATGATGATCGCCTTGACTTCGGGTCCGGCGAAGGTGATCCAGCAGGGCATCTGTGACGGATGCCGGGCAACGCCATTCGCCACGCGAGGATGCGGCCAGAAGTGCGACCAGGAAAAGTCGAACTGTTCGATCTCACTCTCCTGGCGTTCGAGCACGGCGACGTTGACGGATCGGCCATCAATGCGCGGTGGTGTGCCGGTCTTGAAGCGGGCGCGCTCGAGTCCAAGCGCATCGAACTGTTCGGCGAGATGAGTGGCCGGTGCATCGCCCGCGCGGCCACCGGCAATGCGCGTGTCCGTGCCGATGTGCATCCGGCCGCGCAGGAAGGTACCGGTCGTGATCACGACGGCGTGCGCGCCGAAGCGCCGGCCCTCCAGCGTCTCCACGCCGCGAACAGCGGAGCTGCCTGCATCGAAGAGAAGCCGCGCAACGGTACCTTGCATGGGGAGCAGCGCCGGCTGCTGTTCCAGCAGCGACCGTATCGCGCGACGGTAGAGGCCGCGATCACATTGCGCCCGGGGCGCCCACACCGCCGGTCCCTTGCCGCGATTGAGCATGCGGAACTGCAGCGTGGCGCAATCAGTCGCGCGTCCCATGATCCCGCCCAGCGCGTCCACTTCGCGCGCTACCGTTCCCTTGGCGACGCCGCCGATGGCGGGATTGCACGACATCTGTCCGATCGTTTCGAGCGCACTCGTGATGAGGCCGACGCGGGCGCCGGCCCGTGCGGCCGCGACCGCGGCCTCCGTGCCAGCGTGCCCCGCGCCGACGACGATGACGTCGAAGTCGAACTCCGTGCGTGGAACGGCGCGAGTATCGGACATTTTCCAAAGTTAACAGGAGACCGGAGAGCGCGCCGTGCGGTGGACATCGCCGACGCGTCACGACAGCTTTCTCTCATGCCGCTCGCGATTCCACCCGATGCGCCCACGATGTTGATCCGCAAGAGCGCCTTCGAGCGTGCGGGTCTGGTGCGCGCTCAGCTCGATTCACGCTACAATCTCACCGATGCGGAATTCCGGGTGGAGGGCGAGCTGATTGCTGTTGGGCCACTCCATGACCCTGATGCACTCGGTGATCTCACCGCGCAGCTCGAGGAACTTGGCCTCACCTACTTCGACGATTTCTTCGAGTTGAGCGGGAACTGGCCCGAGTGGTGCCAGTTGTACGTGCGGGAGACGGACTGATAAGGCCTGGCGCCCTGGCGTCGCGATCGGTCTCCAGCGCCACACGCTGTCGTCCCGCCGTGCGATCCGGCTATTTCACGTGATGATGGCTCGGCTCAGCTGCCGCGTGCGGTTCCGGCGTGAGGGATCCATGGCGCAGGAGACCCTCCCAGTGGCAGTCATAGCACCAGCTCGTCCGGAACCAGGGCATGAACAGGTTCCACCCTTTCGAGCGGACTCGGATCGTTGGCGCGTCACAGTTGGGACAGCGATCCCCTTCGGGAAGCACAAAATAGAAGAACATTGTCGCCACGATGAGACGCACAATGACAAAAGCCACAAAGACAATGGCGAACAACGTCGCATCGGACATGGAGCATCCCTCGGTCTACGTACTACAGGCGCCCGGTTCACGGCGCGCAAGAGGTGCGCCGCAGGGAGCGGCTGGGGGGAAAGTCAGGTCGGCAATTTGAGCTGTTGGGCGATCGTGCTCCAGAGCTCCACATAGGCCACCCCATTTTCCACCCTGTCGATCACGACTTCCGCGCCGATGGCCATGGGTGAATCGTCCAGGCTGCTGGCGCGGACCGTATGGTGCTGCCCTTCGAAGTCGTATGTGATCTCGCCGGGCTGGCCGGGCTGAATGGCCCGTGAAACCCGGCCGGGGTGTCCCTGCAACTGGTAGCGCGCATCCTCCACGTCGCGCTCCGCGGCCGGCACTGCCCAGCCCGCGATCAGCGCCACTGTGCCCACCGCCGCCGCAACCGCCGCCGCACTGGCGATTCCGACCATGGCCCATGCTCCGAGGTGGCTGTACTTGGCAAGCGGATAGCCTACGACGCCGAACACGGTGGCGACAGCGCCGGCCGTAGGCAGATTCAGATACTTGATCCAGTGACCGTGGCGGCGATCACGATCGATGCCGACGATCATGCTGATGACGCCAACAGCAAGTCCGAGCGCGAAACAGGCAAGAAAGAGAATGCGCATGCGAGAACGGGAGGGATGTCGGGATTGTATACGAAATGCGGGAGTTGCGCGATAGGGTTGCGACGTACAGCGAGTGCCCGGAGGGGAGTTCAGCTTGTTGGTGGGTGCTCCGGCTCATCGCCCAGTCCGACCATGTCCAGCAAGGCGAGCGCATTGACCGATGTCGCCAGTCCCGGGCGGAGCCGATAGTCGAAGCGCATGACGGACCTCCCGCTGCTGTCACGATCAAAGTACTCGGTGAAATGCACGGTCTGTGCGGCGCCACGGAGGTCCGCATCGCTGGCAAGCGAGAGATCGTGCGTGGTAACGGCGCCGATGGCACCAGCGCGCAACAGGTGGCCGATGACAAGGCGCGCGGCAATGCGCCGTTCGGCGGTGTTGGTGCCATGCAGAATCTCGTCGAGCAGATAGAGCACGGGGTGGCCATTTGGCCGCGCGCGCGCGTCATCCACGATGGACTTGAGACGGCGCAATTCGGCCATGAAGAGCGAGATTCCGCTCTCGAGCGAGTCCGAAATGCGAATGCTCGTGCGGACGGCGAGCAACGGCGTGGCAAACGCGCTGGCGCATACCGGTGCGCCGGCGCCCGAGAGCACTACATTGGCGCCAATACTGCGCATCAGCGTACTCTTGCCGGACATGTTCGATCCGGTGACGAGCAGGAATGTCTCCGGCGGGCCAATGGTCACGCTGTTCGCGATGCGCTCCGATTCGGTCAGCAAGGGGTGCGCGAGGTCGCGCGCGACGATGATCGGTGTCGTCTGCTCCGTGAGCTCCGGAAAGATCCAGCCCGGATTGTCGTGTGCGAGTGTGGCGAACGCGGCCAGCGCTTCGGCTTCACCCAGTGCGGCGAGCCAGTCCCGCGCATGACGTCCCGCGTCGCGACGCCAGCGCTCCAGCCGCTCCACGACGTGCACGTCCCACTGGAAGAGCCATTGCAGGAGGGCGTAGAGCAGGGGCGAATAGCGGACCTCGGCCCAGGAGAGGCGCTGCTCGAGTACGGCGAGCTGTTCGCCCGCACCGCCGCCAGCGCTGATGCGCGCCTGGAGGCGGCGCAGTAACGGCTCGTTGAACGATTCTGCGGCGAGCAGCCGCAGCATTTCAGCCTGGGCGCGTGGCGCGACGGCCCGGAAGCCAGCAATTCGGGCGCTCTCGCCGAGGTTCTTCCGCTGTGAGGCAATCAGGAGGAGTCCCGCCGTCGCGGTGGCGAGCCAGATGGGCATTGTGATCGCGCCGAACATCTCCAGGAGTCCGGTGATGATCGTAGCGGCGGTGAGGAGCCGTGTGGCCCAGAGGAACCGTGGATGGGAGAGGAGCCATGGCGGACTCTCGGACCACTCCAGAAAGCGTTGCAACGTTTCCGCGCGGGTTCCTCCCGACTGGATGGCAAGAGCGCCGAGCTGCTCACGCAGCGCGTCGTGAGCGACAAGCTCCAATGCAGCGGCCTGTCGCTCGCGAACCGCGCTCACTGGCGCGGACGGTTCGAGGAGCCATGCGGCGACGGTCGTGCGTCCAGGCGCCGCAGTAGTTACGTCAAGCAGTTGCGACAGTGACGCGTGACCAACGATCCCCAAGTCCTCGGCGTAAGCGTACGCCCCCGCTCCGGGGGGCACTGGTACGGCGGGAAGTTTCTGCCAGTCGCGATTCACCCGGCACTCGCCTCGCCGCAGATATTCCTGTGTGCTGGCGAGCCGCTCTTCGCGCCGGCGCAATCGGCCATGAACAGTGACCAGAAGGGCAAAACACAGGGCGGAAATGGCTGCGACGATTTCTGCCGCGATTGGCGAGCGTCCATTCACGGCGACGAGCCAGATGAGCGCCGCAACGACCAGGATGAACGTCACGAGCCGGAGTACGCCGATCGTGCTGCCGCGCTGGCGAAGTTCGTCAAGCGTTGCGCCCAGCCGTGCGGCACGGTCTCGATAGTCGAGAGCGACCTGGGCCGCATCGCGAGCCTTCGCATCAATCGATTTCTGTTCAGCCAATTCAGCGCCAGTAATGGTCATAATGGAAACAATTTAAGGACATTATAGAGCCATTAACGCCGCAGTCGTTCGAAACTTAGCGCAGCGTTGGCGAATTCTGTCGCCCGCCACTCGGCATAGTAGAACGGTCGCCACGGCACTCGGCCGCTGATGAACCCCGCATGTCCGCCTCGTTTCACGAATTCGATGTGCAACTCAGGATTGCTGCGCGCGATGCAGGAAACTTCATCCAGCACGTCAACCGGCAGGAACGGATCGTCGCGCGCACTGAGCAGTAGCGTGGGAGTGCGGATGCCGGCGA
>DASVWN010000086.1:0-22499 GCA_036393195.1 Gemmatimonadaceae bacterium
ATCACGCCGGTGGTGCCGCCGCCCGCGCCCTGCACCAACCGCGACACCAGCAGCAGCCAGTACGTGCTCGCGTACGCGAAGATCACGTACGCCACCGCGGATCCGGCCAGTCCGATGAGCAGCGTGGGCTTCCGTCCGTACCGGTCCGACACCCGCCCCCAGAGCGGCGCACTCACGAGCTGCATGGCCGAGAACGCCGACACCAGCACCATCACCATGAAGTCCGATGCGCCGAACTTTACCGCGTAGAACGGCAGCAGCGGCAGTATCATGAGCGCCCCCACCATGTCGATGAAGGCGGTGGCCATGAGGACGCTCAGCTTGCCGGGGTCTCCGGATCGGAGCGCGTTGAGGCGGTCGGAAAGGAAGCTGGAGCGCAACAGGGAACGGGGGACAGGGTATGGGGAACGGAGAACGGAATCGGCGCGCCCGCGGCCGCCTGATAACTAATAGTGCGTCAGCAATGGCCGACAGCCATCAGCCGCTTTCCTTCCCCAGCGCCGCCGGCGGAGCGGTCTTCCCGGCCAGCCCCATGAGGGCCACGATGGTCAGAACATATGGAATCATCTGCACGAACTGACTCGCGATCACCTGTGTTCCCTGCAGGTTGATCTGCAGCGTCTCCGCCGCGGCGAAGAACAGGCACGCCAACCCCGCGCGCATGGGGTCCCAGCCCCCGAAGATCATCGCCGCCAGCGCAATGAAGCCGCGCCCGGCACTCATGCCATCCGTGAACTGATGCTGGTCGAGCGCCAGATACGCACCCCCCACCGCCGCCAGCGCGCCCGAGATCGCCACGGCAAGGTAGCGCACCCGCCGCACCGGCACGCCCAGCGTCGCCGCTGCCTCGGGATGCTCGCCCACGGCGCGCACCCGCAGCCCGAAGGGTGTCCTGAACAGCACCCATGCCACCAGCGGGATCGCCAGCAATCCTATGGGAATCAATGGATTGTGCAGCAGCCCCGCGAGCGCGCTCCCGCCCCGCACGCTCGCGCTGAAGCCGGGCACACGCGGCGAGTTCGACGCGCTGTCGAACGCCAGGTGCAGAAAAAATCGCGTCACGCCGATCGCCAGCAGGTTGATCGCTACCCCGCACACCACCTGGTCCGCCCTGAACCGGATGGTCGCCACGGCGTGGATCATCCCGAACAGCAGTCCCCCCGCCACCGCACACAGTACGCCGATCCAGGGACTGCCGCTGTACCAGCTCCCCAGCGCGGCGGCAAAGGCGCCCGTGAGCATGAAGCCTTCGAGCGTCAGCGAAATGATCCCCGACCGCTCGGCCACGATGCCGCCGGCCGCCGCGAACAGATAGGGAATCGCGATCCGGACGGTCTGGGTGAAGAACGCCAGGATCATCGGCGGACCATTCGCAATACGCGCCGCACCTCCGGCACGCTCGCGGCCACGGCGATGATCACCACGCCTTGCAGCACGTCCACCATCTGCTTCGGCACTACGGCGTTGATGGCCAGGCCGCCCTGCGACAGCGTCGCGAAGAAGAGCGACGCCAGCACCACGCCCCACGGGTTGTTCCGCCCAACGAGCGCGACAGCGATGCCGAGGAATCCGTAGCCCGTCGCGAACCCGTCCTCGTAGTAGTGCTTGTAGCCGAGCACGAAGTTGATCCCGCCCAGTCCGGCGAGCGCGCCGGACATGGTCATCGCGCGGATCCAGACACGCCCGATGCGCACGCCGCCGTACTGGGCGGCTTCGGGCTGGAAGCCCACGGCGCGCAGATCATAGCCGCCGCGCGTGCGGAACAGATACCAGCCCGTGAGCGCAGCGGCGGCGAGCGCGATGAGCAGCGAGACGTTCGCCGCCGAGCCGTGGAAGGCGGGAATGAACGCGGACAGTCGCGCCAGTGCGCCGGCGCGCACGTCGCGCGTGTGCAGCGTCTCCGGCACGCGCAGCCCGGTGGAAATGGCCCAGTCCAGCGCCGCGAGCGTGATGAAGTTGAGCATGATGGTGGTGATCACTTCGTGCGCGCCGAATCGCGCGCGCAGCACGCCCGGTACCCACCCGGCGGCGCCGCCCGCCGCAATTGCCGCCAGCACGCAGAGCGCAACCGCGATCGCCGGCGGCGTCGCGCCCGGGAGCGCGAGGCCCGTGAGCGCGGCGGCGAATCCGCCGGCGGCGAGCTGTCCCTCACCGCCAATGTTGAACAGCCCCGCCCGCAATCCCACCGACACGCACAGCCCCGTGCAGATGAGCGTCGTGGTCTTGTACAGCACCTGGCCGAATCCGTACGCGTTGCCCCAGGTGCCCTGCAGCAGCATGGCGAACACACTGGCCGGCGACTGTCCCACGCTCAGGATCAGCAGGTCGCCCGCCACGAGCGCAATGAGCAGCGCGACGAAGGGCGGCAGGAGCGCCTCTTCAGCGCGCTCGCGAATCGCCAGTGCTGTCACGCGCGCACCGCCGTCACGCGCGCACCGCCGTCACGCGCGCACCGCCGTGGCGTCCTGTGCGCCGGTCATGAGCGGGCCGATGGTCTCCGCACTGGCCTCCGCGCGCGGCATGAGACCCACGATGCGGCCGCGGTACATCACGGCCACGCGATCAGCCAGCGCCAGGATCTCCGCGAGCTCGGCCGACACGAGCAGGATCGCCTTGCACGCATCGCGCGCGGCGCGGAGCTGGGCGTGAATGAACTCGACGGCGCCGACGTCGACGCCACGCGTGGGTTGCGCTGCGAGCAGCACGGAAAAGTCGCCGCCCATCTCGCGCGCGATGATGACCTTCTGCTGATTGCCGCCCGACAGCGCGCGCGCCGGCAGCGCCGGATCCGCCGGCCTGATGTCGAAGCGTGCGAGCGCGCCGCGCGCGTTGGCCAGGATGCGGCGCCGGTCGAGTCGCCCCGCGGGACGCCGCGCGAACGACGCCTGGCGGCCGAGGATGAGATTGTCCGCCACGGAGTAGTCGAGCACCAGGCCGCGGCGCTGGCGGTCCTCGGGGATGTGCGCGAGACCGAGCGCGGCGCGCCGGTGCACGTCGAGCGACGTGATGTCACGATCGCCCAGAGCAATCCGACCCGACGCGACGGCGCGCAGCCCCGCGATGGCCTCCACGAGCTCGGTCTGTCCGTTCCCTTCGACGCCCGCGATGCCGAGGATCTCGCCGGGGGCAATGGAGAGCGAGACATCGTTGACGCGACCTTCGCGGCGCGGGCCATGGACGGTGAGCGACTGCACCGTGAGCGCGGATCGGGTGTCGCCGGAGCGCGACTCGCCCGCCGCGCGCGTGGCCGTCGGATTGATTGCCGCCGTCGGGGCGCCGCCTGCCAGGGCGAGATTCGCGGCGAGCGACGTCGCATCCGTCAGCACGACGTCGCGCCCCACCATCGCGCGGGCGATTTCCGCGGGTGTCGTGTTCGCCGTCACCATTCGTGCGACCGTCTCGCCGTGGCGCATCACGGTCACGCGGTCGGAGACAGCCATCACTTCGTCGAGCTTGTGCGTGATGAGAATGATCGTGCCCCCGCTCTCGCGCAGCGAGCGCAGCACGCGCCAGAGCTCCTGCACTTCGGGGGGAGAGAGCACCGCGGTGGGCTCATCGAGGATGAGAATGCGCGCGCCGCGGAAGAGCGCCTTGAGGATTTCCACGCGCTGTGCTTCCCCCACGCTCAGCTCGCGCACGCGCTCGTGCACGTTCACGCGGAATCCGAACTGGCCGGCCACCGTGCGCACTTCGATGAGCGCCTTCGCCATGTCGAGCGCCAGTCCGCGCATGGGCTCGCGGCCCAGGATGACGTTCTCCGCGATGGTCAACGTGGGGATGAGCATGAAGTGCTGATGCACCATGCCGACGCCGGCGCGAATGGCGTCGGCCGTGGTCCAGCCCGTGACGTCGCGACCGTTCACCTCGATGCGCCCCGCGTCCGGCGGAAAGAGTCCCGCCAGCATGCGCATGAGCGTGGACTTCCCCGCGCCGTTTTCGCCGACGAGCGCGTGGATCTCGCCGGCGGCGACGTCGAGCGATGCACCCCGGTTGGCCTGGACGGCGCCGTACGATTTGAAGATTGCGCTCAGGCGGACGGTGAGCGGTTCCGCGCCATCGGTCATTGCGTGGGCACCTGAATCCTTCCGTCAATGATGTCCTGCCTGAGCTGCTCGATGCGCGCGTGCACGCTGTCCGGAATGAGCGCCCGGTTGTGCTCGTCGTACACGTACCCCACGCCGCCTTCCTTCAGGCCATACTCGTACACGCCGCCCCGGAACGTGCCGTTCTTCACGCGCGCGATCTGGTCGAACACGGCGGCGCTCACACCTTTCACCATGGAAGTGAGCACATGTCCCGGCGCTTCGGCGTACTGGTCCGCGTCAACGCCGATCGCGAGCTTGCCCGTCTGTCGTGCGGCCTCGAACACGCCGAGCCCGGTAGAGCCGCTCGCGTGGAAGATGACGTTGACGCCCGCCTGATACTGGCTGAGCGCGAGCTCCTTGCCGCGTCCCGGATTGCGGAACGCGTCGGGTGTGACGCCGGCGTACTGCGCGATCACCGTACAGTCGGGGCAGACGTGCATCACGCCGGCGCGATACCCCGCCTCGAACTTGTGGATGATCGGGATGTCCATGCCGCCCACGAAGCCCACCTTCTTCGACTTGCCCACGAGCGCCGCGAGCGCGCCGACGAGAAACGAGCCCTGCTCCTCGCGGAACGTGAGCGCGGCGAGGTTGGGCGGCGGCGGAATCGCGTGGCCGGCGCTGTCGGTGCGCAGGCTGTAATCCACGCCCGCGAAGCGGACATTGGGATATTCGCGCGCGGTCTGCAGCAGATCGTCGCTGAAAATGAAGCCCACGCCCACCACCAGGCCGAGCTTTTCGGCGGCGAGCAGGCGCAACCCCGCTTCGCGGTCGGAGCCTTCGCCCGGCTCGATGAAGCGCACCTGCGCGCCGAGGTCGCGCACGGCGCGCTCGGCGCCATTCCAGGCACCATCGTTGAACGACTTGTCGCCGCGTCCGCCGACGTCGAACACGATGCCCGCCGAGACGCCGGAGGCCGGCACACTGGCCGCCCCCGCACCGGCGGGATGAACGAAGAGGAGCGCGATGTGGGCGGCGAGGAGGAGCGCGAGGACGATCAGCAGGTTTCGCACAGGGTAACGTAGGCAAGGGGCAGCCCATGGGGCAGCCCATGGGGCTGCCCCTTGTCCCTTCTCGCCCTTCTTCCCTAGGTTACCCGGTTCCACCCGTTGCGCGGGGGGAAGGAGGATATCGTGGCATGACTACACCTGAATCCCGGCTGCCCGATGAGTTCGGCTCGGGCCCGCGGCGCGTCCACGGGGAGGGCCATCAGCCCGTTCCAGAGCGCAACGTCCCGGACAAACCAGTTGGACCGCAGCGTCATTCGCGCTCCATCACGCCCTTCATGGGCGGCGCGGTTCCCGATGTCGATCGAGTGGGCTTCCCGCTCTCGGGCCGACAACTGGATGCCTGCGTGCGTGCGGCACTGCAGGAGGACGGCGCCTTCGAGGACGTTCCGACGATTGCGTGCGTGCTCTCCACGCGGCGCGCGCACGGCATGATCGTGGCGCGGCACGCGGGCATCGTCGCCGGCATCCCGTTCGCGGTCGCGGCGTTCCGCCTGCTCGATCCCAACATCACGATCCGTGTCGATGTGGACGACGGCGAGCGCGTAAGCGCCAACACGGAGATCATGCGCATCTCGGGACTGGCGCGCGCGATTCTCTCCGCCGAACGCGTGGCACTGAACTATCTGCAGCGCCTCTCCGGGATCGCGACGTCCACCGCACGCTACGTGGAATCGCTGCGCGGCACGCGCACCGTGGTGGATGGCACCTGGCGTTTGACGCCGGGCATGCGGCTGCTCGAGTCCTACGCGATGCGCGCGGGTGGCGCGCGTCCGGACGATGCGGTGTGCCACATTCGCGAGCATCACGTGGCGGCGATGATGGGCGACCTGGCCTACGCGGTGCAGCGCGTGCGCGCGCACGCCGAGCCCGATGCCCGCATCGAGGTGCAGTGTCGCTCGCCGGGACAGGTGCGGGCCGCGCTCGCGGCCGGCGCCGACGTGGTACTGCTCGACGGGATGAGCCCCTTGCAGGTGCGCGAATGCGTGGAACTCGTCGCGGGTCGTGCGAAGGTGAATGCCGCGGCGGGCATCACGCTGGACACGGTGCGGAACTATGCGCACGCGGGCGTGGATCACGTCTCCATTGCCGGAATTGTGCAGGAGGCGGGGCCGCTCGAGCTGACCCTCGAGATGGAGACGGCATAGGGGGCAGGGGCAGCCCATGGGGCAGCCCATGGGCAGCCCATGGGGCTGCCCCTTGCCCCGCCTTGCCCCGATCCTCAGAACCGGACCGCCTTGCTCCGGTCGCCGCCAAGACGCGTGAGCGCGGTTCGTGCTTCGGTCACGAGCGGCTGCAGCGCCGAGTCGGCGGCGACCCAGGTGGCGGCAACGCGCGCGTAGCTCGCGACGGCCTGGTCACGGTTGCCGAGCCGCTCCGCCACGCGGGCACGCTGGAGTTCCTGCAGCACGAACTGCACGGCGAGACCACCCCGCCACTGGTTCACCAGCGGTTCGGCGGCGCGGTACTGGCCCGTGCTGATGAATAGCTGTGCGAGCAGCCCGTCGACCTGATTCCGGCACCCGCTGCAGAGCGAATCCGGCAGTGCGGCCTCCGCCTGCAGCGCGCCCGCGGTGTCGCCGCGTGCAAGCTGCATGAGCGAGCGGATCCATGCACGTGCATACGTCGCAACGGTGGGCGGGACGGCGGGGGTCGGCCCGGCGGTCACACGATCGAGCAGCACCAGTACCGATCGCAATCCCGACGTATCGCGACGGAATGCGAACCAGGGGAGCGCGCACGCCACGCATCCCTGTCCTGGGGTCTGCGCCGTCGCCGGGATGAGCCAGTGTTTCACGACTGCGTTCACGGTGTCCGCGGGAAGCCCTCCCGCCATTCCCATCCAGGGCACCTCCGGGCTGTCGCGCCACACCCGGAACGACTCGCGCAGGTGACCGCGCTCCGCGAGCTGCGTCGCCAGCAGGCTGCGCTGGAAGGTCGAATCACCAAAGTGCGCCTGCACGGCGTGACGCCCAGGCAGGAGCCGCGCCAGGCGCACGGCCGTTTCCGCCGAGTCTGCCCATTCACTGAGTGTGGTCGTACTCCAGTACAGCGCGTCCGCCGAGGCCGTGTCGAGCATCTTCTGCACCGCGGCGCTCGACGCATTGGGTCCGGAAAGGTCGTAGGCAAGCCGAATGCCGTCCGCACTTTCGTCCGTGGGATGCTGGGCGAGATAGGCGGCTGCGTACTTGCGACCCGTCGCCGTACCACCGAGGTAGTATCCCAGTTGGACGGCGTGAATGTACGCCGGCGTGTATGCGGAATCCACCGCGATGGCGCGGTCGAAGTAGCCGAGGATCTCCTGGGGCGTGGTCGGACGCGACGATCCGCCCCCGAAGTGAAAGAGTGCATCGCCCAGCTCGTACCACATTTCCGGGTCATCCGGATAGCGTTTCGTTCCATCGCGCAACATGCCGAAGAGCCGGTTGTCCACGTTGATCTGGCCGGCTCCGCCCATGGTGATTGCGACCCAGAGCGAGTCTGCCGCAATGAGAATGCTGTCGCGCGGCGCGAGTCCGCGATTGTACCGGGCTGCCAGCACGCGTGATGCCTGAGCGCGCGGGTCATCACTGCCTTCCCAGCCGAGCGCCTGCGCAACCCCGCGATACGCGAGCGCGAAGGTGCTGTCGAAGGCGATGGCACGATTGAAGTTCGCCACAGCGGAATCGAACGCGGAATGCCGGAGAAACTGTTCCCCCTGCAGGAATGCCTTGAGTGCCGGGAGCGATTGCGTGCCGACCGACGAGAGCTGCAACGGGCCCAGCTCCTTCACGCGCCCCAGCTCACGGATGAGCGCGACGGTGAGCGTGTCGGAGAGGCGGTCCATGCGGTCGCTTCTGTCGGAGCGCTGCACGTCGGCAATGACCTGGCCGCTGCCGACGTCGAGCAGCGATGCGCTCACGCGCACGGAGTCGGTGCCCGTGCGCAGGAGAGTGCCGAACACGGCGTAGCGCGCACCGGTGTTCTCGCCGAGCTGCTGCGCGGCGACGCGATCCGCGCGGCCGGTCCACTGGCGCACGATGACCGTGGGCGTGATGGTGCGGAGCGGACCCGCGCCGTCGAGGTTGCGCGAGAGCACGTCCACCATCCCCTCGTGCCAGAGTGTGAGCGCGGGGTCGAGCACATCGAACGGCGCGATGGCAATCACGTTCGCGTCGAGCACGGGCGCCGTGCGCGGCCGGTGCAGCGCGAACCAGCCGGCCACGACCGCCGCGGTCACGACGAGCGCCGCGATCGCGAGCGTGCGGCGCGTGAGCATCGCGCGGGGCGACGACACGACGGCCGATGGCGTGCGCACCGCGGCATCGAGCGCGTCGTGGAATTCCTGCGCGGTGGCGAAGCGCTGGCGCGGGTCCTTGGCGAGCGCGCGCGCGATCGCCGTGCTCACCGCAGGCGGCGTGTCAGCGCGGAGCGACTCCAGCGGCGGCGGCTCCTGCGTGAGCTGCGCGGCGAGCGATGCCCGTCCCGATGTCGCGGTGAAGGGAAGCTTGCCGGTGAGCATCTCGTACCCGACGAGCGCGAGCGAGTACACGTCCGCGCGTCCGTCCAGATCCGGTTCGGCCGCCAGTTGCTCGGGCGCCATGTAGGCCGGCGTCCCCATGGCGAGGCCGGTCCCGGTGAGCTGCCCCGCGCGTGACTGCTCGACGGCGCGCGCGATGCCGAAGTCGGTGAGCACCGCGTGGCCGGACTCGAGCAGGATGTTCTCGGGCTTGATGTCGCGGTGCAGAATGCCGGCCGTATGCGCCGCGGTGAGCGCATCGGCGACGTCGCGCATGATGTCGACGGCCGCAGCGACGGGAAGTGCTCCCTGCGCGGTGAGCCGGTGGCGCAACGATTCACCGGCCACGTACGGCATGACGTAGTAGAGCAGGTCATCCTTCGCGCCGGCCGCGAGCACCGGGAGCACGTGCGGGTGCTGGAGCCGGGCGGCAATCTCCATTTCCTGCTTGAAGCGGGTGGCGCTGACCTCGCTGGTCATCTCCGGCGGGAGGACCTTGATGACGACCTGGCGATTGAGCGAGCGCTCGGTGCCGAGGAAGAGGCGACTCATGCCGCCGCCCGGGAGCTCGCGGTCGATGCGGTAGGCGTCGCCGAGCGCGGACTGGAGGCGGGGGGTCAGGTCAGGCTGCGGCACGGAAGGAAGGTAACGCGGGAAGCGGCGCGCTGCGCGCGCCTGCGGGAAGCGCCCTGGCGGCCTGCGGCCGCGGGGCTGGGGGAAGCGGCCGGCTGCCTGCGGCAGCGGCCTGCGGGAAGGCGCCTTCGTGGAGTACCGGAGACGGCGGTGGGGGGCGAACGGCGCATCCGGTCAGAAGGCAGCCGGCTGGCAGCCGGCAGGGCGGCGGTCAGGTCGCAGGGGCGGCGCCTTCCCGACTACAGATCGGCGCAGCTCAACACGATTCCCCGGCAGTTCTCGCAGATCAACTTGCACCTTCGCCAGACGAGCGCGGAGCTGCCGCAGTAGTCGCAGCGCTGCGGTTCCTCGGGGGGCCTCTGGGATGGTTCGCCGCTACTGCCCGGTCCTGAATCGTCGGGCTTCGAATCGTCGGGCATGACGGTGCGGTGCGGGAAGCGGTCGGAAGCAGGGAGCGGACTGAACAGGAGACGGCAATCGATTCGTCACCGATGGAATGGCGGGATGAGGACGATCGGGAGAATCACGGCCATGGTATCACTCCCATTGCTCCAGCTGCTCCAGCTGGGATCATTCACGCTCCCCGATTAACAGAGATGTCATGAAGGTGCGCGATCACAAGGGCCTGATAGTATGGCAGTCGTCGATGGAACTCGTCGTGCTCGTGTACAATCTGACGGCCCGGCTCCCGAAAGACGAGCGTTTCGCCCTCGGCCATCAGTTGCACCGCGCTGCGGTCTCGATACCGGCGAATATCGCCGAAGGCAACGCCCGCGTCCATCGTGGCGAGTACGTGCATCATCTCTCCATTGCCCGTGGGTCGCTCGCCGAACTCGATACCCTGCTCGGAATCGCGAAGTCGCTGGGCTACCTCGCGGCGGAGGAGCTTGTCACTGTCACCGACCGGGTTGACCATATTCGTCGCATGCTCCACCGCCTCCTGAACGCGCTGCGCACCAGTGTGTAACAAGCGCACCTGAAGAGCTCGTTGGCCAAAGACCACGAACCGCTTCCCACGTTAACATCAACCCTCCTCGTGCGTCCTCCAATTCAGCACGGCACGACGCTGTGCTCGCAATCGGTTGGGTCAGCACACAGAGGAATGAAATGATGACGTTCAGATCCTTGAAATCCGCGGCTGCTTCGCTGGTACTCATCATTGCACTCGGCGCGTGCGCGTCGGCACCCGCACAGCGCCCAGGCCGCGTCTATGTACGCGTGGCGCCTCCACCTCCGCGCGTCGAAGTCGTCGCGGTAAGCCCCGGCCCGGGGTACGCCTGGATCGCCGGACGCTATAGCTGGAACGGTGGCCGGTATGCCTGGGTGCCCGGCAGCTGGGTTCGTGTGCGCCCGGGAGCCCGGCGCTATGTCCCGGGCCACTGGGCGCACGAGCGCAGGGGGTGGTATTGGGTGGACGGACGATGGAAGTAACAGGGAAGCGGCGCGCGAAGCGCGCCTGCGGGAAGCGGCGACTGAGCCTGCGGCTCAGCGCCTGCGGGAAGCGCCGCCGGGCTCACCGGCCCGGCGGCTGCGGAATGGCACCCCCCCCGCCGTCTCCGGTACTCTACGAAGGCGCCTTCCCCCAGGCCGCTGCCGCAGGCAGCCGGCCGCTTCCCGCTTCCCGCAGGCGGCCCTTCGGGCCGCCGCTTCCCTAGTTTTTCGGATTCAATATCCGGTCGATCCGATGCCTCACCTCCGCCAGATGCACCCGCGTCTCCTGATCCGCGGCGCGTGACAGCGCGGCCTTCGCCTCGGCGTCCACCGCGACCAGCTCGCCCCGCAGCGCCGCCTGCGCTTCGTCCGGGACCGGCGCGAACAGGTACGCGAACTGCGGCGGCAGATTCCGCGGGCGCGCGGCCGGCGCGGCCGGGGGATTGAGCTTGGCATTCACCTGATCGAGATAGGCGAACTGCAGGTTCCGGCGGAACGCGTCGATGTGCACGCGCGATGCCGGGAGCTCCGTCCACACGCCGTGGCGCACATCGGCGAGCATGTCTTCCAGCGTGTAGTCGTCCTTCGCGCCGGGCGTGAGCGCGGCGAATTCGATGAGGCGCGCCATGCGCTGATTGTTGAACAGCGACGTGAGCACGCTCGTCTGCGCGGCGCGAATGCGCGCCATCGCGCCGTCAGGTTCAATGCGCCGAAGTATCGCCGTGTCGAGAAAGAACGTGGGCGTCGCGAACACGTTCCGGTTGAGGAACTCCACCGCCGCGCGCTGCCGCGCACGCGACACGGGCGTGAAGCGCGGGCCGGGCTGGCTGCCGTACTTCTCCTGTGATTCCACGCCACCCACGAGATTCGCGACGTGGCCGATCTCGCGCCGCCACTGACTGATGAGACTCCCGTACATCTCGTCGAGATCATCGTTGTTTTCGCCGGGATGCACGGTCGCCGGAATCAGCATGGGCATGATGCGCTTGATGTTCTTCAGCCCCGCCTCGGTGGACTTCACCGGGTCCGCGTCGCCCACGGCTTCGGTCTCGCTGCCGGGGTCGGCGCCCTTGTCGTTCGACGTCGAGAAGCGGTACCACGGAATGCTGTCCTGCATGCGCGCCCACTGGTCGAGCGTGGGCAACTCATCCTCGGGCGTCTTCGCGCCGGGAATCGGCGTGTAGCCCCACATCGTCGCGAAGCGATCGTACGGGCCCACGCGCGGAATGAGATCCTCGAGCGCAATGCTGTCCTCGGGTTGCGCCACGTAGTTGAACCGCGCGTAGTCCATGATGGATGGCGAGTGTCCCATCTTGTGCACCCACGTTCTGCTCCGCACGCTGTCCGCGGGATACTCGGCGCTCGCCTTCATGTTATGCTGGAAGCCCAGCGTGTGTCCCACTTCGTGCGCGACCACGAACTGCAGCAGCCGGCCCATGAGCGAATCGGGCAGCGGCAGCTTCCACGCGCGCGGATCGAGCGGCGCGACCTGCGTGAAATACCAGTCGCGCTGGAGATTCAGGATGTTGTGGAACATGCGCACCGATCCGTTGAGGATCTCGCCCGTGCGCGGATCGCTGATGTGCGGGCCCACGGAATTCTCGACGGTGGACGGCAGCCAGCGCACCACGGTGTGACGCACGTCTTCCATGGACCAGTCGGCGCTGTCGGCGGGGACGTCCTTCGCGATGATCGCGTTCTTGAAGCCCGCCATCTCGAAGGCGGCGTTCCACTCCTCGATGCCGGCCTTGATGTAGGGAATCCACTTCGCGGGCGTGCCGGGGTCCACATAGTAGACAATGGGCTTCACCGGCTCGGAGAGCGCGGCGGTGGGGTCCTTCTTCTCGAGCCGGTAGCGCGCGATGTAGCGGCGCTCCACGGAGCGCTGCTGCGGCGTCCCGAAGTCGATCTGCCGGGTGGAGAAGTAGCCCACCCGGTCGTCGTAGTAGCGCGGCGTCATGGGCTTGTCGGGGAGCAGCACCATGCTCCAGTGCGCGAGGACGCTCACCGCGGGCACCGGGCCGCGCGGGCCCTCTCCACCGCCGGGACCGCCCGGTCCTCCGGCGCCCCCCGGTGCCGGGCGCGGCGTCGCAGTCTGCGTCGCTTCCACCTCGACGTTCTCGGGGAAGCTCGCGACGCGCTCCACGTACGAGCGCTTGGGATCGATCATGCCGTTCGACGACTGGAATTCCGGTACCGACGTCGTATACAGCGGGGTGACGTCGATCACCGCGGCGCTGTCGGGGCCGTACGCCTCCACGGGGAAGATCGCGACGACCGCGGGGTTGTTGGACGCCTGCACCGATTTATATACAGAAAGCGACGAATCCGCGGTGATGTCGAAGTTCGTGCGCCGCAGGATCACGCGGTTCCCCGACCGTTCCCAGCGCAGCGTGCGCTCGATGAATTCGTCGCCGCCGTAGCCGTCGAAGTCGCCCGGCTCGGGCGCCGATCGGGCGAACCGGCCCGCGAGCAGCATGTCGCGATTGAGCGCCGTCGCCGGAATCTCGAAATAGAGCTTCTCGTCGATCTGGTGCGTCGTGAACAGGCCGTGCTTCGTGACGGCGCGCGCGGTGATGACGCGGTTGTACGGGCGCGGCGCACGCGATGCGACCGCACGGCCGCTGTCACCTTCCGCCGGATTGACGGGGCTGCGCCCCATCGCGGGGCTCGGCGTGGGCGCCGGCGCGGGCGCCGGCTGCTGGTGCGTGCACGCAGTCAGGACCGTGGCGGCCGCAAGGCAGGACACGAGGACGTTCATGATGTGGAGCAGGGAAGAAAGAGAGGGGAAGTGCGGCGGGACGAAACACCAGATACTACGCGGCGCGGGCCACATTCGCTGTGGCAATGCGCCTCGCGGGAATTAACTGCGGGCCAGTCGGATTCACCAATGTGAACGAATCGTGGATCGCGGCGCAAGCATTCCGCCCGCGCCAGGTCCGCATCTCTCAACTCTCGGGATCAATGACGAACAGGATGTTTCAGTCCTGCTCGCGAGCAGGCTTTTGCTTCGCGTTTCTCGCAATGGTCACGGTGCCCCAGGCGGCGCACGCGCAGCGCACCGTGCCCGACGCCTCGGTGGTGAGCGGGACGCTCAGCTTCGACGGTCACTCCACCGTGGGCGACTTCGTGGGTACGACCACGGCGGTCACCGGCAAGTCGACCGGCGGCACCCTCACCATGGTGCACGGCTGGGTGGAAGCGCCGGTGGACTCGCTCCGGACGAACAACGATCACCGCGACCGGGACATGCGCTCCGCCATGGAGTCCGACAAGTATCCGGTCATTCGCTTCGATCTCGCGCAGGTGAGCGACGTGACACCGGCGCAGGGCGACAGCCTTCAGGCCACGCTGCATGGCACGCTGGTCATTCACGGCGTGACGAAGGAGGTGGCGCTCCCCGCCACGCTCGTGTTCAGCGGCGACAGCGTGCGCGTCACCAGCTCGTTTCCGCTGAATCTCAACGACTACCAGGTGAAGCATCTCTCGAGAATGCTCGGCATGCTGAAAATGCATCCGGACATTCAGGTGCACGTGAACCTGGCATTCGATCGCGCGGCGCCCGGCGTCAGCGCGAAAGGCCCGTAGGCGAGGGCCGAGATGGGTCGGACCCGGGGTCGGACCGGCAGACTGGCGCAGACCCCAATGGACTCCGGGAATCCCCGGATCGTGCAACGACATCTTCAATGTGAGGAGAGGAAGGACATGCTGATCAGACTTGGAGTGGTGGCGCTGGCCGCGCTTGTGGTGGGATGCGGTGGATCGGGAGGAGGATACGGCACCGGGCCAACGCCACCGCCACCGCCCGCCAACACCGTTGACGCCACACCGGCCGAGGCGTTCACGCCGGCTTCCATCACGGTGACCGCCGGCACCACCGTGAGCTTCGCCTTTGGCTCGCTGGGACACAACGTCTTCTTCGACGCCGTCGCGGGCGCGCCCGCAGACATCGCCGGTACGAACGCGAACACCACGATCACCCGCGTCTTCAACACCGCCGGGACGTTCACGTACACCTGTCACATCCATCCCAACATGCACGGGACGGTGGTCGTGAACTGACCGCCGCGAGACAGGGGCAGCCCTTGGGGCAGCCCAAGGGGCTGCCCCATGGGCTGCCCCGAGATAGGGGCCTGACCCCTATCTCGCGACCAGTTGACCCGCGAGCAGCGCCGGCTCCGTCACCGGCTCATCGCACGTGTAGTCCCGGCAGACATACGCCGTCGCCCGGCCGTCGCGCATCGGCCGATCGGCGAGCAGCGCGACGCCTGCATGGTCGGCCGCGCCGCCGCCTGCAAGCACGAGGCCCGGCAGATACTGCGCCGCGACTTCCCTGGTGAGCGCGCGGAAGTCGGCGACGCCGGGCTCGCCGCTGATCGCCACCTCGAGCGCGCCGTGGATCGCGAAGCCTGCGTTGCCGAGCATGTGGCCGAACGCGGCCGGGTAGCGCGACAGCGGATCCACGAGTGTCTCCAGCACCCAGTTCGCGCGGCGGCGCATGGCGGCGTCGTCGAACAGCACGGCGAGCCGCTGCATCAGCTCCACCGCCAGCGATGTGCCGCTCGGCATCGCGTTGTCGGTCACCTCGCGCGGCCGCATGACGAGCGCTTCGTGGTCGCTCGACGTGTCGTGGAACGCGCCCATGCCGTCGTCCCAGAACCACGTGATCATGGATTCGCCCAGTGCGCGCGCGCGATCGAGCCACGCGCGATCGAACGTCAGCTCGTAGAGCGCGAGCGCACCGAGCGCGACGGCGGCGTGGTCCTCGAGATAGCCATTGAGCTTCGTGACGCCGCCGGTGTGGACGCGCATCACGCGATCGTCGCGCACCATCTCGCGGAAGAGGAATTCACCGTTGGCGATCGCGAGCGCGCGCCACGCGTCGTGCGTGAACACGCGCGCGCACTCCGCCACCGCGCGCAGCATGAGGCCGTTCCACGAGGCGATGATCTTCTCGTCGCGGCCGGGCCACACCCGCGCGGCACGTGCCTCGTACAGCACCGGGCGCGCGCGTTCGATCGTGGCGTACACCTGCTCGACCGGCACGTCGAGCCGCGCGGCGACGACGGCGGGCTCGTCGCTCACGTGGAGGATGTTCTTCCCCTCGAAATTGCCCGCGTCGGTAACGCCCCACCAGGCACGGGCCACACGCGCATCACGGCGCAGCAACTGGTCCAGCTCCGCGGCGGTCCAGAGGTAGAAGCGCCCTTCATGTCCCTCGCTGTCCGCATCGAGCGACGCGTAGAAGCCGCCGCCGGGCGACGTCATCTCGCGCTGCACCCACTCCACCGTCTCGGCGGTGACGCGCGCAATCTCGGCGCTCCCCGTCGCCTGATAGAGATGCGCGCCGAGCCGCGCGAGGAGCGCGTTGTCATAGAGCATCTTCTCGAAGTGGGGCACGAGCCAGACGGCGTCCACCGCGTAGCGGTGAAAGCCGCCGCCCACCTGGTCGCAGATCCCGCCGCGGGCCATGTGCACGAACGAGTCGCGCGCCATCGCGAGCGCCTGTTCGTTGTTCGCGTGGCGTGACTGGCGCAGGAGAAAGTCGAGCACCATGGTCTGCGGAAACTTGGGCGCGGCGCCGAAGCCGCCGTGGCGCTCGTCGTAGCGGCGGGCCAGCGCGCGGAAGGCCTGATCGAGCAGCGGCGCCGTGAGCGTGCCCGTGCCGCGCGGCGCCGCGCTCGCGTGCTCGTACAACTCGCGCATCTCTCCGGCCGCGCGCGCGACGTCGCTGCGCCGGTCGCGATACGCGGTGGCGACGGACTGGAGCACCGTGCGGAAGGCCGGCATCCCCTGCCGGTCCTCCGGCGGAAAGTATGTGCCCCCATAAAATGGCTCGCCGGCGGGAGTGAGGAAGACCGTCATGGGCCAGCCCCCATGTCCGGTCATGGCCTGCACCGCGCTCATGTAGATCCCGTCCAGGTCGGGGCGCTCCTCGCGATCCACCTTGATGTTCACGAAGAGGTCGTTCATGAGTTGCGCCGTCGCTTCATCTTCGAACGACTCGTGCGCCATCACGTGGCACCAGTGACACGCGGCGTAGCCAATGCTGAGCAGGATCGGCTTGTCCTCGCGCGCCGCGCGCTCCAGCGCAGCGGTTCCCCACGGGTACCACTCCACCGGATTGCCGGCGTGCTGGAGGAGGTAGGGGGAGGTTTCGGTGGCGAGGTGGTTCATGGATGGAAGGTAGTCGCTGGGAGCTGGGAGCCTGTAGCGGTTCGTCAGCTCCGCCCCGCATGAGGAGCGGCGGACTGTCGCTCTTCCGGTCGTCGCACGCCGGCTTCAGCGCTGTGCCAGGCGCGAGCGCCGGTCCGTGGCTCAGCAGGTGACGGTCATTCTCGAGCAGGCGCTCGCCGCAAAGGAGCCGCTGTCCATTCTCGATCTCCAGGGGCTGGGGAAGGAGCTGTGGGCAGAAGTCGACGCGGTCAAACATGTTGCCGCCGAGCGGCGCGCGTGGGATTGAAGGACGTGCTGGGCCGCGGGCCAGTCGCCGTGGACACCGCGCCGTTCATCTATCTCATTGAGGAGCACCCTCGATTTCTCGCGGCGGTGCGCCCGTTGTTCGAGAGCGCGTTACGTGGTCACATCATGCTGGTGACGTCAGCCGTGACGCTGCTCGAGGTACTCGTCATCCCCTTCCGCGCCGGCAATCTGCCCCGCGTAGCGGGTTTCGAGATCATTCAGCTCTCGGACCACATCTGAACGCCGCCATGCGTCGGTCCAGGAGTCAAGCGTGGCCTGAACCTGCGCTTGGATGCTATCGCGCGCCGCAGGCGACAGCTGCGCACCAGACCGTCGGGTGAGCGCGAAGCCCAACACGCTCGGGCCGCCGAGTTCCACGTCAAGCTGCGGGATCGGTCCCCGGGTGGTTCCATCACAGCGGGATCACGACACGAACCAGGTCGCGACGTGCGTCCACGTCGGCGACGACAGGAATATGCCCAGAAACGGCAGGTCCTCGAGGGCAATCAGCAGCGCTCCGAAGACGAACGCCGGGTGCAGCCGGCGGTGGCGCCACGTGTCGTAGCCGATGCACGCATAGACTAGCAGGAGATCGAGGCCGAACAGACCGAACGGACCGCCGGTTCGCAGGAACGCCACGA
The DNA here is from genome assembly GCA_036393195.1 of Gemmatimonadaceae bacterium. Taxonomy (GTDB): domain Bacteria; phylum Gemmatimonadota; class Gemmatimonadetes; order Gemmatimonadales; family Gemmatimonadaceae; genus JADGGM01. The sequence goes on from DASVWN010000086.1 coordinate 17,759, forward strand.
TCGGAACATGTTTGAGCGGAATGCGGAACAGACCCGGTCCAACCATGCTCAGGCAGGACAGCAGCATCAACCGCCTGTGGTAATCCCTGCGGCGCCGCAGCAGCAGCGCCGCGCCGACCAGAATGGCGAACACCAACAGCACAAAGAGGATGAAGCCCAAGAACTGGAATGGGTGAGCGGCCGCGTTCGGGTGGTGAAGGTCCCGCATGGCCCCGCGCCGAGCCACCGTGACTCCCACGATCACCATCAGCGCCGCCAGCGCGGCACCGACCGCACCCAACCGACGATGCAGGTCGACTCGGTGCGCGGCGACCAGGCGCACCTGCACGAAGAACAGCGCAAACCACGAGGTCATCAAGAATCCGTGCAGATGCACGAGCCATGGCAACGGCGGCGTCCCGAACAGACTCTTGAGGTAGTAGGTTCGCGCGAATCCAATGAAGACGATTGCAAATGCGGCAAGGCCGGCGACGATGAAAAAGCGGTGGTCGCTGCCTGTGCGTCGGACGGTAGCCTCGGCGGTCATCGTTCTTTCCCCCTTTATCTATCTTCCAGCCTGCTGATGAACCGCTTGACCGCCCGGAAGTAGCTCCGTGTTGTGACACATGTCGAAGTGCGAGTTCAGCGAGGTCGACGCCGCCACTCCACGCGGATCATGGATCAGAAGAGCAACATCGGGATCGCGACGTTGAAGCGGCGGTACCGCACGGCATGAATGCGGCTGAACGCGCTCGCCACCATCAACGCCGCACGGGTTGAAATTCCGGGTCGCCCAATTGCCACAGCAGGAAGCTCCAGGAGTCGGCCCGCGCTTCCTGCACCTGCTGTAGTGTCGCGCCGATGAGACCATGGCCGCCCCCATAGTCCACGCGAAGCAGCACCGGCTTTCCGCTCGACGTTGCGGCTTGCAAACGGGCCGTCATCTTGGCCGATTCCCACGGATCCACACGCGGATCGTTGATGCCAACCGTGAGCAGAACCGCGGGGTACGGTGTCCGATCCTGGACATGGTGGTAGGCGCTCATGGCATAGAGCGCCTTGAAGCCGTCTTCCGTCTTGGTGCTGCCGAACTCCGGGATATTGCCCACTCCGTTGGCGGTCGTCTCGAACCGCAACGCATCCAGCACGCCCGACACCATGATCGCTGCGCCGAAAAGGTCCGGCCGCTCGGTGATGGCGCGGCCGATCAGGATACCGCCCGCGCTTCGCCCGTCGCCAGCCAAGCGCGCCGGCGACGTGTACTTCTTGTCGATCAGATATTCAGCGCAGGCGATGAAATCGCGCCACGTGTTCGGCTTGGTGGGCCCTTTCCCGGCCAAGTGCCAGTCCTCGCCGTATTCCCCGCCGCCACGCGCACCGCAGTTCGCGAGGATCCCGCCCCGTTCCGTCCAAGCTATCCACGACCCCTGGAATGCCGGGCGAACATTCACGATGCCGTATGCGCCGTAGCCAAGTAGCAGCGTTGGGTGTGATCCATCCAGCTTGATCCCCTTCGGATAAATAATGGAAAGAGGAACCAACGTCCCGTCGTAACTCTTGACTCTGACGTTCACCGCCTCGCTGTTGTCATCACGAGAATACGGGCCAGCCTGCACGAGTTGGGTGTTGGTCAGCCGTCTCGTCCGAGGATCATAGGAGTAGAGATTGCCTTGATCCGTCCACGACTCCAGGCGAAGAAGGATGCCGGGCACGCGCGGATCCGAACCTTGTGGAATCGCTGTCCCCTCAAAGGGAAGGACCACGTTTTCCACTTTCGGGCCGGGGCCATAGGGCACTCGCAGAATACGATCGATCCCGCCGTCGAGCACTTGCACATAGAGAGCGTCCTGGGCGGTGCTCATGGTCTCGACGACGGCGTCAGTCGGAGGGACCACCACTTCCGCGGACGACAGATCGGGATGGCGCGCGTCGGTGCGCACGATCTTGTAGCGCGACGCGTTCTTGAATGTCAGCAGATACACGTCGTCCCCATGCACGGCGACATCTTTGACCTTGTCCGACAAGTCAGCAAGTTTGCGCCAAGCGGAGTTGGACGTGCCGACCGCGTCGACCGGCTCGATATAACAACTTGAATTTGGAGACACTCCGGGATTGATAAAACCGATCGCATACTTGGAGCCGGGCGATGCTGAGATGCTGCCACCGTGGTTTGGGTCGACGTCGATTGCGGGGACGACGCCGTAGCCGAACACGGCAGGGTCCTTTTTCGGGTCCGTTCCCAGCACGTGCAGGTAAGCGCGGAATTTCTGCCGTAGCTCCGTCGTCGGCGCATCTGGAGGAAGATCTTGCAGCCGTCGGTACACAAACGATCGGTTGTCGGGCAGCCATTGAGGGTCGCCATGGAGCGCACGGAAGATGACGTCGCCGGCTTCATGGCCGGTCGCAACGTCGAAGACGTGGATCTCGGTGTCGTTCTCTGACCCGCCCGGCGTGATCCCCACGGCCACATACTTGCCATCCTGAGAGATGTCGACGTAGGCAAGGGCGTTCCGTCCCTTGCTTCGGTTCGACGGTGCGACTTCGACTTTCCCGGGATCCACGAGCAGTCGTTCCTCACCGCCCAATCCCTCGCGCATGTACAGCTTCGGCACGCGCTCGCCCGGGAGAAGCTTCTGATAGAAGTAGCGGTCGCCGGGAAGCCGTTGGACGTCAGTGATCTGCGCGGGGACGGACATGGAGAGTTCCCGCAGGCGGGCGAGCAATTTGTCGCGGCCCGGAATGCCGGCCAGCGTCGCACGCGTATAGGCATCTTGATTCTTGAACCAGGACTGCACTTCCGGGTCGTTCAGATTCTCCATCCAGCGGTAGTTGTCGACGACCTTGGTACCGAAATAGTCGTCCGTCACCGGCCGCACCGGAGCGACGGGCTTTTTCGCCGGCGCCTCTTGCGACTCGAGGTTCGGAGCGAAAACGCCGAGCGACATCGACAAGAACACGAGACCCGCGATTCTTCCGTCCACGTGAACCTCCCACATGCCATCGGTAAGTAGTGCGGGACTCGAACGTCGTCCCCGCGTCGACGCTTGCTACCGGAGAACGTCGACCGTGCCGTGCCACACGATCTCGTCGGCTGACGTTCCGACCATCACATCGTACCTGCCGCTCGCGATCTCCCACTGCTGCGCCGCGCTAGCCCGTCGAGTCGATCCGAATCCGCGCCCTGCGTGTCGGGCGGGGAAAGGGCCATACTGTCAGGCGCGGTCCGTGTGGACTCGTGAGCGGTCAATATGCGCCATGCCCCACCACGCCGAACCCAGACGTACGTATTCGCCGCCACCATCGTGGGTCGCGCGCGTCCTCCCGTGTCGATCACCGCGAATGTGTTGACCCAGCTCACCACCACCACATCTCGGCTGAGCACATCGAACCGAATCGGCCGGAACGGGCCGATCCTTTGGCCAAGAACCCCGGGGCGGCGACGCTCGATGGCAGCCCGATCCGCGCGCGCCGTGCGAATCCTGCTGTTCTCGGCAATGAGCGCGGAGTCGAGATAGAATCGCATCATGCCATCCACGTCCATGGGCCGCCACGCGTCGGTCAACGAGTCGAGCGCCGCCTGAACTTGAGCTTGGATGCTATCGCGCTGCGTAAGCGGAACCTGTGCTTCACACGGTCGAGTGAGCGCGAACACCGCTCCAGCAACCAAGGCGCGGTGTGCGAACGCGAACCGGGTCCGATCAGTGCCTCGCATCGAGTGCTCCTGGCGTGTGTGCAAAACCGGGCGGAGAGCGTAATTCGAGATTCATCAATTTCACCCAAGCGCCGGGCAAACCCTGTCTTCGTTCGGTGCGCTCTAGCCCACGAGCCTCGCTGCGAGATGCATCCACGTGGGTGTCGATAGGAAGAGCCAGATCAGTGGCGAGTCCTCTGCCACGATCATCAGCAGCGCAGCGGCGACCAGGATCGCGAATACCAGCAGCGCGACGAGGATAAAGCCCATGAACATCAGCGGCGGCTGACCAGGTTCCGAGAAGGCCTCGATCGTCATCGGCGGGCGATCGGGCCCGTCGAGATGCCACGCGCTCTCCTTCGCCTCGAGCGCCACGGTCAACACGCCATCGTGCAGAACGCCGGCGCGTTCAGTGTTCGCGTTCGCTCGGACGAGTGGCAACCCGCTGCGGGGCGCGACTCCTCCCGAGGCGAGGACGAGGCCAAGAGTCGCGAGTGCACAGGACGTTCGCATCGGCAACTCCGGTCAATCGTCGACCGAGCATCGGCACGATTCGAATGAGACGTTACGCATCTCTGCCCGTGGTCTGCCCGCGCTCGCAGCATCGCGTCGCCGGGGCGATACCGCCCGGCGACGGCGACATCGAATGCGAGACCGCGAGAATCTCAAGACAGTCCCTCGACATCGGAGCCCGGTAATCGGGTGCGGCGGGGAAGAAGGAAACGCTGTGATGCAAAAGCGGATGCCGCCCCCCTCACTGCACCACCCGATACCGCACCGCCATCCCCTCCTCGTTGTGAAATGACACGTGGCAGTGAAAGAGCCAGGTGCCGACGTTGTCGGGCACCATGTCGGCCGTGGCCATCTGCATCATCGCGAGCTGGGCCACATCCGTCCGCATCCCGTTCAGCACGACGGTGTTTCCGTGCGAGTGCGGCGCGTGAAAGTCGAAGTCGTTGGTCGAGGCCATGAGATACCAGCGCACGTGCTCGCCCTTGCGCATGGTGAGTGCGTCGAGCGGCATACTGCCGTGCACGAACCCGTTGATCGAGAACTTGACGAACCAGGGAT
>DASVWN010000087.1:0-6813 GCA_036393195.1 Gemmatimonadaceae bacterium
CGGTGGGTCTGCATGGCGTGGTGTGGAGCCGGCGGGTGCGCACGACCATTCCGGCCGACTTGGCCAGCGAGCCACCCCGGGATCTGGTCCAGCGCACGTTCAGCGCCGAGCGCCCGAATCAGCTTTGGGTGGCCGATTTCACCTATGTGGCCACGTGGGCTGGCATGGTCTACGTCGCCTTTGTCCTCGACGCCTGCTCGCGGCACATCGTGGGCTGGCGGGTGAGCCAATCGATGCGGACCGACCTGGTGCTGGACGCCTTGGAGCAGGCGCTGTCTGCGCGGGAGACTGAGGCGACGCTGGTGCATCACAGTGACCGGGGCGTGCAGGGTGGATTCAACCGGTCGTCGCAACACCTCACTGGAGGGGGTTGCGATGGCCAGGAGAAAGAGGCGGTCGGATCGCGCAGGACGTGGCGCTCTGCACTCACCCGGGAGACCCACTGCGGCACTTCGCGCAGATAGGCTGCGATTCTGGGCCGCAATTGCGGCGGGTCAGCCGTCGGAGGAGGCAGCTCTCAGCGCGCGAGTCTCGCCAGCCGTTGGGGTACGATGGTTTCGTATAGCTGGCGGGATGCCACCCTCACATCTGAAACCAGGATCCAAGCCGCCCTCAGGAAGGTACCTATCGTTCGACGAGCGCGAGCGGATCGCACTGCTGCGCGCACAAGGGAAAGGCGTACGTGAGGTCGCGCGAGCGATAAAGCGCTCGCCGTCGACCATCTCCCGCGAGCTGAGACGCAATGCTGCCACACGTGGCGGCACCTTCGAGTATCGGGCGACCACCGCACAGTGGCACGCGGATCGTGCCGCCCGACGTCCCAAGCTGGCCAGGCTTGTGATGAACACCAAGCTGCGGCAGTACGTGCAGGATCGACTCGCCGGCGTGGTGATGACACCGAGCGGGGCTGAGGTCCCCGGTCCCCAGGTGCCTTGGAAGGGACGGCGACACGGCCTCCGGCAGCATCGTAGATGGGCCAGGGCGTGGAGTCCGGCACAGATCGCGCACCGCCTCCCAATCGACTTTCCGGATGATCCGTCCATGCGCATCAGCCACGAGGCGATCTATCAGGCGCTCTACGTGCAGGGCCGCGGCGTGCTGCGGCGCGAGCTTACGGCCTGCCTGCGCACGGGCCGAGCGCTGCGTGTGCCGCGAGCTCGCACGCGTGGCCAAGGCAAGGGTTTCGTCGCCCCAGAGATCCTCATAAGCGCTCGCCCGGCCGAGGTGACCGACCGCGCGGTACCGGGACACTGGGAAGGAGATCTCATCCTTGGACTGGGCAGCTCCGCCATCGGCACACTGGTCGAGCGCACGACACGCTTCACACTTCTGCTCCACCTGCCGCGCATGGAGGGCCACGGTGCAGATGCTCGAGCGAAGAACGGACCCGCGCTCGCCGGACACGGAGCCGAAGCGGTGCGCGACGCCATCACGCGCGCGATCACGACCTGGCCCGAGCAGCTCCGACAGTCGCTGACGTGGGATCAGGGCGCGGAGATGGCGCAGCACGCGAGGCTCAGGATCGACACGGGGATCCAAGTCTACTTCTGCGATCCACAGAGTCCGTGGCAGCGCGGCACGAACGAGAACACCAACGGGCTGCTGAGGCAATACTTCCCCAAGGGAACGGACCTGAGCGCACACAGCGCCACGGACCTTGCGTCCGTGGCACTCGCGCTCAACACCAGGCCGCGGAAAACGCTGGGGTGGAGAACACCTGCAGAAGCGATGGACGAGCTGCTACAATCACATCACTCACGAACTGTTGCGACGACCGATTGAACCTGGGCAGTACCTCTTGATCCGCTACACGGAGCGCTTGGCCGAGGCGGGCATCGCGGCGTCGGTCGGCAGTCGGGGCGATGCCTACGACAACGCCCTGGCCGAGTCCGTGATTGGGCTCTACAAGACGGAAGTGATCCACCACGCGGGACCGTGGCGGGGGCTGGATGCGGTGGAGTTCGCGACCTTGGAGTGGGTCTGGTGGTTCAACCATCAGCGACTCTTGGAACCCCTCGGCTATCTTCCCCCGGTCGAGTATGAAGCACAGCTTGCACAAACTCAGGCCGCATTGACCGCGGCGTGAGCACTCAAACCACCGAGTCTCCGGGAAACCCGGGGCGGTTCAATCGCCGATCGCAACTGGAATGAGCACAATGCACCAGGATGCATGATCGGCCACACACCTTTCCGTATCACCGCGCTCTCAGCCATCCCCTCACCACCATGCCACCCAAATTCAAAGTCGGCGATCACGTCACCTGGAACTCGGAAGCCGGCCACGTCAGCGGCACCATCATCAAGGTCCACACCAGGGATTTCGACTACAAGGGCTATACGCATCACGCCAGCAAGGATGACCCGCAGTACGAGATCAGGAGCGACAAGTCCGACCACATTGCGGCCCACAAGGGCTCGGCACTGAGAAAGACCAGCCGCTGAAACGAGAACATCGCGTGCAACCCCGGACCGGCGGCAATGTCGTCGTCCAGCGAGTATCCGATGCCGGCCGCCACCTGCGTTCCACTTCGCACTAACATTCACCCCCGACCATTTGCCTGTTGGGTTTGCCTCCCCCGGAGGTGACGATGACTGATTCACTCGATTCTGTCGGAGGCTTGCTGACCCCGAAGTCGCTCTTCGGCACGGTCGCCCTCGGCCTTCTGCTCCTCGCGCTCGCGTCCATTGTGACGCTGCTCATCCGGCGAGGCACACGTCGCGTCGAGCGGCATCTGACGGACGTCACGGCCCTGGACTTCGTCAGCGCGTTCGCACAGTTGCTCACGTACCTCGTTGCGTTCGTGCTCTACGCGCACCTGATTCCGCAACTGCGCGCTCTCGGAACGACGCTGCTCGCGGGCGTGAGCATCATTTCCGTCGTCGTCGGCATCGCGGCGCAGAGCACGCTCGGCAATCTGCTCGCCGGCTTCTCCGTGGTGCTCTCCCGAACCATTCGCGTCGGCGACACGATTCACCTCAGCTCCCCCGTGGGCACGATCGCCAACAGCAAGGTGCAGCTCATCTCACTCGGCTACACGGTGCTCCTCGACGCCGACAACCACGAGGTGGTCGTGCCGAACAACGTCATCATGAACAGCGCGATCACGCGCGTGGAGCGAGCGCCGGATTCGTGAGGGAAGGGGCGGGTGGCATCGGGACCGCCTGTTGCACATCGCCGACGCCCAGGCTCCGCTTCAGCCGATGCGCGGGGGAAGCCGTCCACCCTCGAGCTGCGCGATGAGATCCAACAGGTCCGCCGCTTCCCAGTAGCGATTCCGCCTGCCCTCCGAGAGCGGTATGAGCACCCCGGCATCGAGCAGCTGTTCGATCGCCTCGTATACTCGACTCTTCGCACGCTGCGTAACCGCCGCAATCACCGGAGCGGAAATCATGGGATGCGCCGGCAGGAGATCGATCACCGCCCACGCGGCCGCATTCGCACGCGGCATGCGCTTGCTGTCGCGGAGCTGCTCCCGCCACCGTTCCTGCAGCCTGCGAACGGCGCCGACATATGCGCGCGCGAGACGCGCGGCTCGCACCGTGGCGCCGGCGAAATACTCCAGCCATTCGGCGACGCCATCTGCCCGAAATGCCGTCAGGCCGGCGATGTACCGGTCCTTCGCACCGGCAAAGATCACGCTAATTGGCGGAAGGAACTGCGGTGCGGTGCCGCGACGCTTGAGCACGACGTGCACGAGCGCTCGCCCCGTTCGTCCATTCCCGTCGTCGAATGGATGAATGGTCTCGAACTGCGCGTGCGCGAGCGCGGCTTGCACCAATGGTGAGACGGTGTCGTCATTGAGTACTCGGCAGAGATCGGCGAGCAGTCGATTCGGTCCGCAGGAGCAGACGGCCAAGTGGCGCAAGCGCCGTTCCGCCTTCGTGATTCAGTTGTCGAATCTCGTGCTCGGCCTCGGATACCATCCCCACCAGCTGAGCATCCAGGTGCACATCGAGAGACGACATCTCGTCCGGAACGAACGCGTCGTAGTGGCACGCGCGTTTGTAGCGCGCCGGGGCGTCGATGGTCGGGTCGTACCGCCAGGTCTGTCGAACCACGTGGCCAGGCATCGGAGGCGTTCCAGGGGCAGGGAAGGAAGCGGAACCAGGCGCGTCTCATAGTTCCGCTTACACAATAAACGGAACTATGGATGGACGCTATTCCCGGTTCCTTCCGGCCATTCCAGCTCCTTGCTGGGACGACGCCAAGCACAGATGTCCCCCTCCGCGTCCAGCCCTAATCCAGGTTCTCCGCAACGACTTCGCGATCCGGATTGGCAAGCCACCGAAGCAGCGCGCCCTGCAAGGCGTCGCCATCCAGCCTGGTGAACCTGTCATTCCTTGCGTTGATCAGCCGGCGGAAGGTGTGATGCGGGCCGTGGATGCGATAGTAGAACGCCTCCGCCACGTGCTCCGCGCTCGTCCAGACCGCTACCGATACCCTGAATGCGGTCTGCCCCTTGAGGCACACTTCCATCGCGCACATCTCGGTGTTGGCGCAGTAACTCGCCGCCACGAAGTTGGCCGGAATCGACTGTCCACCCAGCGAATCCGCGAGCACATGACACCACTCCTCGCTTTTCTTCGGGTCGCGCTTGAACGGCTGTCCCCGTCCCGAGCACGCCCGGGCGCTCATGCCCATAACGCCCCTCGCTGATAGGCGGCCGGCCGGGTCGCCAATGCGGACGCCCGCTATCGACTTGCCCTCGTTCAGCGCTGCGCCGACAATGCCCCGCGGGTCGGGTGGAAATGGTCGCCGTTCGCCGGCGGTATAGCGCATGTTGATGTGAAACTGCGTTCGCGTTTCCGCATAATTCGGATCCTCATCGAGGTCATCCTCCTCCTCGGCCGAGCTGTCGCTGTCGTCGCTGTCCGACCAGTGGGAGAGAAAGGACGACGATCGTTTGAGCGAGAGGACGCGGGGCGACTTGTTCTTCGCGAGCGAGTCGATCAGCTGCGCGGTCGGGGGCAGGTGCTGAACCGGCTTCATCGCGTTCAGCGGCGCGTCATCCAGTTCACACTTCGGCGCCATCACTGCCGTACTGGAGTAGAAGTACGTCTTGCACTGCGGACACCGGAATCGAAAGAACACGTGAGCTCTCCCGGGTTCGAGGTTGCGATACGTGGCCGGCCAATCTAGCGCGTATAAGCAGCGGCGTCGAATGAGCCGCACGACGAACGCGGGAGGCTCCAGCACCTGAACAGTTGGAGTCAGTGCATAGGCAACGAAGTGTTTCACACCGGCGTGGGAGCCGGTGGTGCGGGTCGTCCGTGAGTATGCCGCGAGCGACTCTCGCAGTCCTGCTTGGCGTTCGCTATTTCCTCGCGACTTGGGGACCGGACCCGCCTGCCTATGGAATGCTGCGCGCAATCAGCGCCCGCCAAGGAGTGCGACCACCTCGCCAGGTGACAGGATGGGGATGGGACCGCCGCGGAAGTCACGGTCGTTGCGCGTGATGATGTGCGACGCACCGGCACGCCGCGCAGCCGCAACGTGCAGCGCATCCTCGAAATCCCGCATGGGAAGCGTGAGCGCGTAACGGACGTCGTCGTCTCCGAGCTCCACCATGGTGAGCAGCTCCATGAGTTCGGCCACGACCGCGCGCGCGCCAGGGGCGCCCAGTGATTTCGCGACCACGTAGTACACCGTCGCGATGGCATGCACGCTGAGCAGACCTCTCACCTGGCCGTGCCCGCACAAGGCCAGCAACCGTACCGCGGACGCGGCCCACGGCGCACGAACCAGAACGGCATCGAGCAACACGTTCGTGTCGAGCAAGAGCGGCCCGACTCGAGGCGGCGCCGGACGGTGAGCCGCGCGACTGGTTTCGCGAACCCGGCGCGGGACGCGCGGCTTCGCGGTGGTCACCGTTTCGACCCTCCGGCGTATTTCCGGTCGAGATGCTCGCGGTGCTCCTTGCGCCAATCGCGCGGCGGTCCCGTGTGGGTGGCGAGCAGGGCGCGCAGGCGCCGCAGCGCGGGCGGCAGCTCATCGTCGGCTGGCAGTTCATCCGGCGGCAATGCCCGGAGCAGACGATCCACCAGCGCTGAGAGCGAGGTCCCGGAGGCGTGGGCATACGCCTCGCCTCTCGCCACGGCGTCGTCGGAGAGAGTGAGGTTGCGGGCGCGGCGGGTGCGGCGCGGCCTGGCGGGCTTGCGGGTGCTGGTCATGCTCCCTCCGGTATGCGCATAACTAATAAGTCAATATGCGCATACCTTCACGCGCTGGCAAATGGTGCGATAGTAGTGCCGGGCCGTGCACAATCCATCTCGCTCTGATGCCGTTCACTTCCTCCCGCTCGCCGAGTCGTTGCCGCCCTTCATGATGTCGCCCAGAATGCTCGTCACGCTGATCTTCTTGTAGCCCGCCGGCGCCTCGAACAGCGCCTCCGGCTGCGGTCCCTCCTTGATATTCCGGATTTCCATCGCGCCGTTGTCGCCCTGCGTGCGCGCCATGATGTGCAACCGGTCGTCAATCCAGATCGTGCCGCCCTTGTCATCCGGATCGTTCGTGGTCACTTCCCACTTGTGCGCAGCGCGACCGTTCACGCTCTCGGAGCCCAGGCTCCTGCACGTGAACACCGGTGCGGGCTTCGAGTCGTCGCGCTTCGCGTACTTCGCGAAGGGGCTCACGGCGCTGTTCCACTGCGAGCACGGATCGCCGCTGCCGGCCGGTCGCAATACTTGCAGCGCCGGCCCGGCTCCCACCATCACGAGTCGCGAGAACATTCCGGCGTCCACGTACTGCTTCGACTTGTCATCAATGACCAGCGTGGTGCCCTTGGCCGGATCGAGCACGAGCGCACCGAAGCC
>DASVWN010000088.1:0-10341 GCA_036393195.1 Gemmatimonadaceae bacterium
CAGCTCGGCCGCGGCGAGCCCATCGCCGATACCGCGCGCGTGCTGTCGCGCTACGTGGACGGCATCATGATCCGCACCTTCGCGCACGCGGAGGTGGAGGAGCTGGCGCAGTACGCGAGCGTCCCCGTCATCAATGGCCTCACGGACCTGCTGCACCCCTGTCAGATCCTCGCCGATCTCCTCACCGTGCGCCAGCACCTCGGCGGCTGGGATGGCAAACGGATCGCCTGGGTGGGCGACGGGAACAACATGGCCAACTCCTGGATCAACGCCGCCTACCGGCTGGGCTTCGAGCTCACGCTCGCCTGTCCCGAGGGGTACGATCCTGATGCATCCATTCTGGCGCGCGCGCGCGAGTGCGCCCCGGTGCGCGTCGTGCGCGATCCCGCCGAGGCGGTAAGCGGCGCCGACGTCGTGAACACCGATGTATGGGCGTCCATGGGTCAGGAGGAAGAGCAGGCGAAGCGTGCGAAGGCGTTCGCCGGCTACACGGTGAACGGGACGCTCATGGCCCGCGCCGCGCGCGACGCGATCTTCCTCCACTGCCTTCCCGCGCACCGCGGCGAGGAAGTCGCCGCCGCCGTCATTGACGGGCCGCAGAGCCGCGTCTGGGACGAAGCCGAGAACCGCCTGCACGTGCAGAAAGCCGTCATGACGATGCTCATGGGCGGCTCGCCCGCGCGCGCCGGCGCATAGCCGCACGCGCACGTGCCCGTCACCGATCACTCACCAGCCAACAGCATGCTCAACCAGACTCCGTTCCACGACATCCACGTCGCCCTCGGCGCCAGAATGGTGCCGTTCGCCGGCTTCGACATGCCGGTCCAGTATCCCACCGGCATCACCGCCGAGCACAAGGCCGTGCGCGAACGCTGCGGGCTGTTCGACGTGAGCCACATGGGCGAGTTCGACATTCGCGGACCCGACGCCGTGGCCTTCGTGAGCTACGTGACGTCAAACGACGTGCCCGGCATGGCCGTGGGGCAGGTGCACTACACGACCATCCTCAACGAGCGCGGCACCATCGTGGACGACTGTCTCGTCTATCGCTTCGCCGATCGCATCATGATGGTCGTGAACGCGTCGAACCGCGAGAAGGATCTCGCGCACATCCTCGCGCACAAGGGCACGTTCGACTGCACCGTACGCGACGTGAGCGCCGACATCGCGCTGCTCGCGCTGCAGGGTCCGAACGCGCAGCGCGTGCTGCAGCCGCTCACGAAGACCGATTTGGACGCAATCGGCTACTATAACTTCACCGAGGGCACGGTGGCGGGCGCGCGCGCGGTGATCTCGCGCACCGGCTACACCGGCGAGGACGGCTTCGAGCTCTACTTCCCGGCGGCGAACGCGCGCCAGGTCTGGGACGCGCTCATGGCCGCCGGCGACGTGACGCCCGCCGGACTCGGCGCGCGCGACACGCTGCGCCTCGAAATGGGCATGGCGCTCTACGGCAACGACATTGACGACACCACCACCCCGCTCGAAGCGGGACTCGGCTGGCTGGTGAAGCTCGCCAAGGGCGACTTCGTGGGACGCGATGCGCTCGCCGCGCAGAAGCAGCAGGGCGTGCCGCGCAAGCTCGTGGGCTTCACCACCACCGACCGCGCCATCGCACGCCACGGCTATCCCGTGTTCGTGAACGGCGACACCCCCAGCGGCACCGTCTGCAGCGGCACCATGAGCCCGTCGCTGAGCATTCCGATCGGCACGTGCTACCTCCCCACTGCCCTGGCAAAACGGGGCACGCAATTCGAAATCGAAATCCGCGGCAAACGCGTCCCCGCCACGGTCGCACCCACTCCCTTCTACCCCCACGGCACGCACCGTTAACCGCTATCCCCTGCCATGTCCCGCCGCCTGTCCATTCTGACAATCTCCGACGCGTGCTCGCGGGGCGAGCGCGACGACGCGTCGGGCGACGCCATCGCGGCGTGGGCGGCGGGGCACGGTCATGAGGTGACGGCGCGCTCGGTGGTGAGCGACGACAGCGGTGCCATCGTCGCGCAGCTGCTCGAATGGTGCGACCGGGATGCGGCGGACGTGGTGCTCACCACGGGCGGCACCGGCCTCTCGCCGCGCGACATCACGCCGGAGGCCACGCGCGTGGTCATCGAGCGGGACGCGCCCGGCATCGCCGAGCGCATCCGCGGGCTATCCGTGCAGAGCTTTCCGCGCGCGGCGCTCTCGCGCGGCGTGGCGGGCGTGCGCAACCGCACGCTCATCGTCAACCTCCCCGGTTCGCCCGGCGGCGTGCGCGACGGGCTCGCCGCGCTGGAGCCCATCCTGGAGCACGCCGTGCGCATTCTGCGCGACGAGCCCACCGATCACACGGCGCCGCGCACGCCATGAAGGTGCTCATCACGCTCGCGGACGTGGAGCCGGCGGTGCGGCTCAACGCGAAGCTGGAGGCGGCGGGACTCGAGACCGCGCTCGTCTCGCCCATGGACGATGTGCCCAGCGCCATCCGGCGCGAGAAGCCCGACGTGATCGTGCTCACCGGCGGACTCGCCGACCCGGTGAACGTGCACCTCGTGAAGCGCCAGCTCTGGGACGGCGCGAGCGTGGTGGGGCTGGCCGACGTGGACGAGCCCGGGCTGCACGAACGACTGCGCGCGCTCGGCTTCGTGGAGGTGTACTCCAAGCCCGTCGACCTGGACGAGGTGTTCTCGGGCGTGCGCCGCATCCTCGAGCGGCGCCGGCTCGCGGAGGACACGGGCCTCATTGGCGAGAGCGAGGCCATGCGCGAGGTCATGGTCAAGATCGAGCAGATGGCGCCGGTGTCGAGCACGGTGCTCATCGAGGGGGAGAGCGGCACGGGCAAGGAGCTGGTGGCGCGCGCGCTGCACCGTCTGAGTCCGCGTCGCGCCAAGCCGTTCATCGCGGTGAACATCGGCGCGCTGCCGGAAACGCTGCTCGAGAGCGAGCTGTTCGGCCACGAGAAGGGCGCGTTCACGGGCGCCGCCGAGCGGCGGCTGGGCCGCTTCGAGCTGGCGCACAACGGCACGCTGTTTCTGGACGAGATCGGCGAGGCGCCGCCCAGCACGCAGGTGAAGCTGCTGCGCGTACTGGAACAGCGCGAAGTGATGCGCGTGGGCGGGTCGCAGCCGTTCCGGGTGGACGTGCGCGTGGTGGCGGCCACGAACCGTCCGCTGCGCGACCAGGTGGAGGACGGGGGGTTCCGCGCCGACCTGTACTACCGGCTCAACGTGCTCACCATCTACCTGCCGCCGCTCCGGGAGCGTCCGGAGGACATTCCGCTGCTGGTGCGCCGCTTCATCCAGGAATTCGCCGAGCAGCACGACCGTCCGTTTCATGGAATTTCGGCGGACGCCATGCAACTGCTCATGGAGTACGCGTGGCCGGGCAACGTGCGCGAGCTGCGCAACCTGGTGGAGAGCATGGTGGTGCTGGCGCCGGGTCACGAGATCACGGCGGAAAACATCCCGCGTCAGATCCGCGACGGCGGGAGCGCGCGTTTCCTGCCGGTACCGGTGGGCCCGTACGTGCGCGCGCAGGAGAGCGCCGCGGGCGGGCGCGAGCTGGAGTTCATCATCCGGAGCCTGGTGGAGCTCAAGCTGCAGGTGGAGGAGCTGCGGCGGCGGGTGGGTGTGGGAGAGCCGCGCGGAGTGTTGAGTCCGGGCGACGAGGTGCAACGTTCCTTGCCGGGCGTGGCGCACGTGGCGGCGCTGGAGCCGCCGGAACAGGCACCGCCGCCGAACGTGGTGATGGTGCGGCCGGGGATGACGATGGCGCAGATCGAGCGCTCGGCCATCGAGGCGGCGTTACGGGAAACGCGCGGTAACCGTCGAAAGGCAGCGGAGCTGCTGGGCATCGGGGAGCGGACGTTGTATCGGAAGCTGAAGGAATACGGCCTTCCCGTGTCCGGTTAGCTTGCGTTTATTGCCAATCGGGTCAATATTCTGCCGGTGTCGGTGGCGACAGAGCAGTGCAGCCGGCGCTCCTTCTTTCCGGGTCGACAGTTTCGTCACGCGTCCCGTTCCTCACCGAGCAGTCCTCGCAGTTTCACGCCAGCGCAGGGTCCGTAGTGTCCGTGCCATTGAATGCACCGACGCCGCTGTCCACACCAGCATCGCCCATAGCGGGCAGCGTGCTTCCCATCAGGAGAGCCGAAGAGCTTCTGGCGACGTTGCCGGGAGTGGTTGCCGCGCGCATTGTGGCGGCCGACAACGGCGCGGTGAATGAAATTCACCTGCTCACGACGAACGAAGTGAATCCCAAGCAGACGGTGCGCAACGTGGAGAGCGCGCTGATCGCGCATCTGGGAATGAAGGTAGACCATCGGAAAATTTCGGTGGCCACGACGGTGGAGCCGCAGAAGCCGGCCGAGCTGCGCGAGCAATCGGAGCAGGCGGTGACGGAGGCGATGGAGGCGGCGCTCCGGCGGCGGCTCTACTTCGAGGACCTGGAGATCCGGCGGTCGCGCACGCGGGGTGTGACATGCCGCGTGACGTTAAGAAAGGGTAATCAGTCCTACATCGGGGAATGTGAAGGCGCCGAGAGCGAGCGTTCGCGTGCGGAGGTAGCGGCGCGGGCGGCGATCGTGGCGATGGGGCAGGCGCACGCGGAGGAGGGGAAGGGGAAAGGGGCGGGGGCGGGGGCGGGAGAAAGCGTGGCGCACGCGTTGTCGCTGGAGGGGTGCCGATTGATCGATGCCTTCGAGCGCGAGTTTGCGTTCGTGGGGATCATGGCGCGGCAGGGGCGGGAGGTGGCGGTGCTGACGGGGAGCTGCGAGGTGAAGGAGAGTCCGGAGACGGCGGCGGTACTGGCCGTCCTGGACGCGACGAACCGGTGGTTGGGACGAGGGAAATAACGCGAGGGTAACCGAACACACTATTGTATACTGACAACTGAACAACCCCCGATCCTCGGCTGAGCGGAGCTGAGCGGGCAAGGCCAGTAGTAGAGCGGAGCCAAACCTTCAGCACATTCGACGGATGTCGATGTGACTTCATGAAAGGGGAGGTGACGCAAAGTGTTTCATCATGTGAGCATCTGGCTGAAGCTCGTCAAATGGGTTACGACGACGCCGGTGTCGGCGGAGTGGCTTACCTGGTACTAGGCCGGGGACGGGGGTTCCCAATATGCAGACGCGAATACGGCTCTATGTCATAGGAATCGCTACAGCAGCGGCAATTTCCACTGCTGCCGTATTCCTTTTTGCTCCGGCGTATACGCACGGAGCGGGCGTGGCCGTATTGTGTATGGCTGTCTTTGCCATACTCGCGGAGTTATTGTCGCACCATCTCGCGAGCGGCGCCGCAGGGTCAGTCGCATTTATTCCTTATCTCGCATCGGCGCTCCTTGCGCCAACGTGGATTGCAGTCCTGGGCGCGGCAGGCTCGCATCTTGTCGCTGCCATACTTGCCAAGCGAGAGTCTCTTAAGGTCGTCTTCAATGTTTCAGTGGCTCTCCTCGCTAGCTCTATCGGCATTTTGGTCTACCTGTCGCTTGGCGGATCTCCCTTCCTAGGGATTCATAATCCGCTGTCGACGGAGAACGCGCATCTCGCGCTTCCCTTCTTGGCGATGGTAGTCACCTTCTTCGGTGTAAACACATTGGCGGTCAGCGGTGCAATAGCGGTGAGTCAGTCTCGTTCGATCGTTTCTGTGCTGCGGCAGAACCTGCGCTCTAGCGTCCTGAATGACGTGATGTCGAGCCCAGTGGTATACTTGCTCGCCTGGACGTACGCGCGATTCGGTATCTGGGGCGTCGTCCTGGTGACGCTTCCTTTGCTGGGCGTGAGACAACTTTACAAGACAAACCACGCGTTGGAGCAGGTCAACCAGGAGCTCCTAGAGCTCATGGTTAAGGCAATTGAGGCACGAGACCCATACACGTCTGGACATTCACGGCGGGTATCACATTACTCAAAGCTTATTGCTCGGGCGATTGGACTCAACGCGAAAGAAATCGAGCGAATTGGCATCGCTGCGCTCCTACACGACGTCGGCAAGATACATGAGATCTATGCGCCCATCCTTCGGAAACCAGATAAGCTTACTCCAGACGAATGGGCTATCATGCAGACCCACCCGATAAAGAGTGCGGAGCTGGTAGCGACAGTCTCGCATCTGAAGGATGTCGTCGCACCTGTCCGAAGTCATCACGAGAATTGGAACGGAAGCGGGTATCCTGACGGCCTCGCTGGAGATGCGATTCCTCTCGGGTCGCGTGTAATTCTCTTCGCCGATACGATTGACGCCATGACGACAGATAGGCCGTATCGGAAGGCTCTGACGGAGTCTCAGGTGCGTGAGGAGCTTGTTAAGTTCAGAGGAACGCAATTCGATCCAAGCATTTGTGATCATCTGCTTGGGAGCCCAATGTTCGGCTTACTCTTCGCGCCGGCAGCCAACCGACCGGCCACTCCACATAAGGCTGAACGGCTTACGCTTGCACGGCCTGCCTGACCAGCGCTCAGCACCCGGAGCGGCGAAGGTCTGGGTCCACCCCAAGTAGAGCGCACGCGTCCTTCATTTCGGCGCTGAGTGGCCCTCGAACTCGTCGGTGGTTTTCCAAGTACTGCTTCAGCAGTTCAACTCCTTCCGCGCTTCGCCCTCTCCATTGGTAAAGTTGAGCGAGGACTGCCGCAAACAAATCCTGTTGCGTGGCGTCGCGAGTGCGTACGTGAAGTTTACGCAATTCGGTCAACACTGGATCGGTCGGTTTCTCCTCGGCCTTCAGCAATCGCACATGCCACCGAAACGCCGCTAGCCGTGCCATTGAGCGAAGGCAACGGCCAGCGCCAAGAGCGGCCTCGCCTTCGTCTATCAGTTTGCTCGCATCGTTCAACCGACCCTCCTTAAGCGCGATTTCCGCCCCGGTGCTAAGCAGCGATGAGCGAGTAGGTGAATCGAGCTTAGAGTCCAGAAATGCCGTAGCACGCGAGTGCCACGCCTTCGCTGCTCCTAGATCGTCAAGCGTGAGGTATGTCGCGGCAATTTGGTTAGCAGTACTCGCAACGTGACTCTTCATCCCAGCCTTCTCAGAGATGGCTACCGCTTTTGAAGCAACCTCAATAGCGCGGGCCGCTTGATCATCGCACCGGAATGATGCCGCCGCATGCGTCAGGTATTTCACCCTCTCGGCAATGTTTGTGCACTGCTCGGAGATTTCAACCAGACGTGTCGCTGAGATCGCGGCCTGCCTTGGATCGCCGAACGCACAGTGATAAACCATTTCGAAGTAGACTTTGTCCACTTCGCGTACGGCATCGCCGTGCGCAAGCTCACGCAGAGTCACGTGTACGGTGTCCGCACTCTTTGTGTCGCACAAATTATCCGCAAGCATTATCGCCCATGTGCCTGCACGAATCCGATGTGACATAGATGCAGCCGTACTTTTCACACATCGGATCGCTGAGCGAAGCAAGTCGCCGTTGTCCGGTGAGATTCGCCATCTCGCCTGAAAGAGCAATAGCTCCAAGTCGGTGTGCTGCGACTCCCCGGATCCCTCTTGGCGAAGGAGGCGATTGGTTTCCAGAATTACGGTCTCAAGTTCGTCCCATTCACCGGCAAGGTGTAATGCGTGGATGCGTTCGTTCGCCAATTTCAGCCGCTCTCCTGAAGATCGGCTAATTCGAGTAGCTCGCGCCAGCGTCCGGGCTGCTTCCGCCGGCAGGCCGATTTCAACAGAATGCCGTGCGCATGATCGTAGTAGGCGTATCGCTCGGTCAACTTCGCCCGCTCCCTGCCAATGCTCTGCGCATTCCCATAGAAGAGCGGTTGAGCTCAGGTCAGTCGCCTCGCCTTCCAACACCTCCGCCACTCGTCGATCCATGAGCAGGCGTGCGGCCCCAGACAATCGCGACAGAGTCGCTTTCGTCAGCAGGTCATGTTTGCTAATAACTCGAGTGCCGTCTGATTGAATCAGTCCGCGACGCTCTAGGTCTTCGAGACTGTCCATCAATTCCATCGTGCGCGCGCCGAGTACCCGTTCGACCCGCTCGAGCGTCGAGAACTTCCCAAGCGAGCAACACGCTTGCAGCGTCCGATGTGACAGCATGCTAAGCCCGGCGAGTCGCTGCGCGACCAACTTGTCAAGCGTAGCCGGTGCGAGATACTGCTCGCCATCCCAGGCGCCGTGGAGCGCCAGCTCGATCAGGTAATAGGGGTTCCCTCCACTGGACGACACACACCAGTCGCAAAACCGCTCGTTGCCCTCACGCGCCATCCCCTTGATGACCTGGTCCAGAAGCTGACGGCTCGCTTCATCTCGCAACGGGCGGAGCGGTAGACCCATGGGCACACGTTGCTCTGCGCGCGTGAAGCGATCCTTGTTCTCCTCCGTGCGCGAGGTGATCAGCAGCAGAACCTGTCTCGTTCCCACCCATGCGGTCAGGTCGCCCAGCAGTTCCCAGGACATTCGGTCCAGCCAGTGCGCGTCTTCCACTATTAGGAGCAGCGGCCCCTCGCCCGACACGGCATCGAACAGGTCAAACAGCGAATGGCATACCTTTGAGAACAACACCTCCGCATCGGAGCTGTCGGCGGACAACGTTGTTTGGTTGGGATCGTGCTCAACGAGTCGCTTGAGATACTTCATGGACTCCGGCGCGCACCCGAGCGAGCCGGACATGAGAAGCAGTTTGGGCACGAGATCCACGAACACGGAGAGTGGACGACGTTCGTCGTGCGGCTGGCAGCCGACCTGCACGACACGCACCTTCTGTGCTCTCGCCGCAGTTGCCATCTCGTTCACGAGGCGCGTTTTGCCGATTCCGGTTTCACCCCAGATTAGGTACGCGCTCCCACGAGATCCGATGGCGAGGCGCAGCGCGTGGTGCAACTCCGCCATCTCTGATTCTCGTCCGGTTTGTGACGCCGAGCGCACCGGGATGATGTCGGTCTGAAACTCCTCGGCAATTCGCTCCCGCAGTACGGCAGCGGTAAACTGTGGCTCGCATTCTATGCCGCCCACGTCGCGAAGAAACGTCTCCAGTACCGAGAGCGCTTCGCCACGGCTCCGCTGAGCCATTGCGGACTCCGCAACCGCAATGGTCGCTTCCTCGTTCAGCGGATCAATCGCGAGACAGCGCGCTGCGAGCGCTTCCGCGCCATGCCAGTCGCCGCGCGCACGCCTCGCAGAAATTCCTGCCTGAAAGGCTCGCCGGATAGCGCTGTGGACGCGATCACGGTAGGCCTCCAGCCATTCCGCGTACGCCGCGGAAATCTGTGGCGAATACCCCGGCAGGAACTCGCCAAGATCGCTAGCCGCGAGCCGCTCGAGCTCCACACTGTCATGTGTCGCGAGCAACGCCGCGCAATCCGTCTCCAGGCGGTGAGCCGGCAGCAGCACATCCATTCGCTCGCACCGCAGACCGGCACCCAGTCCGTTCAAACGGTACAGCACTTGGCGTAACGAGTGCGCGGCGCGCCGCTCACTCACCGTCGGCCAGAGTACCTCCATGAGCACGCGGCGCGCGATGGGCCTTCCACCTTCCAGGACCAGATACAGCGCTGTCGCGAACAGCGTCTCAGCCGCGGGAAGCAGTCGCGTGTCACCAACCTCCAATGTGCACTGGCCCAACCCACGCAACCGTATCATGGCCGCCCTCATCCGCTGGTACGCTGATTCGACGGGCTCTACAGTGAACGTCGGTCGTCACTGCATCGTCATCGGCAATCCCAACCATGACATTAAGCGGCCTCTACCATTCGTCAACCAGTGCTGCCCAGCCCCCCCGCGCGATCCGTTGACGTACGTACCACGCCCTCCCTCCACTCCACCACCTCGAACCGGTTGAACACGATCTGCGCGATGCGCTCCCCGTGTTCGATCGTCACCGCCGCGTCCCCGTCGTTCTTCACCATCACCAGCCACTCGTCCGGATAGTCCGCGTCTATCGTCGCCGGCGCGTTGGGCAGCATGAGCCCCTTCCGGAACGCGATGCTGCTCCGTATCCGCAGTTGCGCTTCGTACCCCAGCGGTAGCCGCGCTCTGAACCCCAGCGGCACGAGGGCCGTCACGCCGGGCTCCAGCGTGAGCACGCCGCGCTCGTTCGCATGGATCACCGCGCTGCCGCCCGCGCCGTTCGTCCGCACGCTCCGCCCCAGTACGTGTGCCCGGACGTCGTAGCCGGCGGACCCGTGCGTGGCGCGCTGTGGCGCCGCGACGTCCGGAAACAATGCCTCGAAGGTCACGCAGGCTGTATCGTCTCTCATGCCGGTCCCGTACGAAGGTTGAACGCTTGGCCCGTTGGCGGTCCGGGTGTAGCTTGCTCGGGTCCGCACGCCCGGGCGAGGCTCAAACTTCCCCGACCGGGCGCCCGCACGCAACCGGGGCCGCCTCGCCCCGCGCGCGCGCCGCCCGTCTCCC
>DASVWN010000089.1:0-3949 GCA_036393195.1 Gemmatimonadaceae bacterium
CGTCTCTCACTTCCCCCGCTTCACCGTCCAGTCAATCGCCTTCCCGTCCTTCGAGCGTTCATGGTAATGAATCGCGACCGGTGTCTGCCCCGATGTCACCGCGAACTCGATCCAGCCGCGGGCGCACTGCCCGGACTTCAGAGGTGTCTTCTCGAAGGTCGGTTTCCTCGCTCCTCCGAAGCCGCCTATGGCGCTTCCATCGGAGAAGTGCAACTGGAAGAACGAGGGAAAGGCGAACGTGTACGGCGGGGTGTTCTGGCCGGCGCACACTTCTACATCCGCAACGACGTTGCTCAAAGGTGTAGGCCATGAGATGGCGTACACGGTAACCGTCCGGCCGGTTTCCGTGGTGTGCCTGTCCGGCAGTTGCTGCGCGCTCGCGAGGGGTGCCGAGAGCAGCAGCGCCGCCGCCAGCATGCGTGCGGTGGTGCGCATGGAGCCTGCCAGGTTGGAGTGGATCGTGATTGTCACCCGACGGCGCTGTCACGCGGGCCGGGCGACATGCTGAGCGTGCCCGGCATCCCGAGCTTCACTCGCTCCTTCCGATGCGCCGCGAGATCCACGACGGTCTTGAGCAGAACGAGTACCAGGAGTGCCGGCACCGGGGAGCCGAGCGCCGCCACGAGCGCGCCACCGCCAAGCACCACCAGGTGCAGGATGACGACGCGCGAATACGGCTGCGACATGAGAGTCGTCAGCCCTGCCGTGCGATATTCGCCGCCCAGCACAGAGTTGTGGACAAACGAGATTCCGTGACTCAGGAGCAGCGCGGCGACGGCATACTCGATATGGGTGACGCGAATGGCCGCGAGGACCTGCGACGCGCTGAGCCAGCGGGAATGCGCTGGAGCGAGACCGGCATATTTTCCGAACAGGTCGAACACGAACATGCCGTGTATGAGCGTGAACATGCCGAAGTGCACGCAGAAGAACGGGATCATGAACATCTTCGCGATCCAGGCGGCGGGCTCGCCGGGTTCGGCCACGAGCATCCGGAGCACGTTGAAGCCGCCGACAACGACATTCTCCAGCCAGTAGAGCAGGATGATCGGGAAGACCTGCCAGTGGAACCAGATCACGCCGATGATCGGAACCACGTTCGCGATGACGAGTGCCATCGTCGACACCGTCATACGGCGTGGCGCAGCGGAAATCGAATGCGGAGCGGTCATGGATGCCTGTGCTCGGTCGGAGCGCGGGTCCGGAAGCAACTCGCCGCTGCAGGGCCGGTCGGCAGACAAGCTTAGCAGTGCGCGTGTCAAAAGACGAGTCTGGACGGCGCGCGGCACGGCGAGAAGATTTCCTGCACGGTGATGTCACCGTGGCGGCGCCCGTCCGCGGCGCCGCGATGTCCTCGAGGCCCGCAACCGCATGCTCTTCATGACACTTTCGATTCGCGTTCCGCTCACTGTCGTCGCTCTGCTGTGCGCCGCGGGAATCCTTGCGCGCGACGTGCACGCGCAGTCCACGCCCAGGGGCTGGCACACGCTCACCAATGTCACGGGCAAGTGTCAGCTCGCCGTGCCGCCGGACTGGATCATTCAGACGGTTGGACCCCACCGTGCCATGACGTCGGATAACAGGTACTCTGTCCGGTTCATGCTGACGGCGCCACGGGCCACGTTCGCGCAACTTCAGAGCATCACGGCGCGCACCTGGAAGATCCGGCCCGCGTTCACCGTCGTAACGGACAGCGCGACGCGCGCCATCTATCGTTACAGCCCCGCGGATTGGTACGAGTGGACCGTGATCGTTGCCGGTACGCCCGCCTGCGCGGCGACGCTCCGATCGCCCGTCGCCAACGATTCCCTCGCCATGCAGATCGCGGCGACGCTCTCGCCACGGAAGCCGGTCTCGCCACGATAACGGAACGCGTTCTGCAGCATTGCGGCAGGCACGACAACCCGCTGCAGCGAGGTCACGCATGACACTTCCCACGCGAGCGCTGGGTCGCTCGGGTCTCGACATCACCACCGTCGGATTCGGCTCCTGGGCCGTTGGCGGAGGCGGCTGGGCGTTCGGCTGGGGTCCGCAGGATGACGCCGCCTCCATTCGCGCGATGCGCCACGCGCTCGACCTCGGCGTGAACTGGATCGACACGGCGGCCGTGTACGGCCTGGGACACTCCGAGGAGGTCGTCGGGCGGTTGCTGGGCGCGCTGCGCGCGAGCCAGCGGCCGCTCGTCTTCACCAAGTGCGGGCTCGTGTGGAATCCGCGCGATCCCATGGAACCGGCGCGGCGCATCCTGGCGCCGGCGTCCATTCGCGCGGAGTGCGAGGCGTCGCTCCGGCGGCTGGGCGTGGAGCGCATCGATCTCTATCAGTTCCACCGGCCCGATGAGAGCGGTGTGCCGGTGGAGGATTCCTGGGGCGAGATGACGCGGCTCGTGAGTGAAGGGAAGGTGCGCGCGGCCGGCGTGTCGAACTTCACCGTGGAGCTGCTCGAGCGCTGCGAAGCGATCCGCCACGTGGACTCGCTGCAGCCGCCGTTCTCGGCGATTCGGCGCGACGCCGGCGCGGAGCTGCTCCCGTGGTGCGCCGCGCACCGCACCGGTGTGATCTGCTACAGCCCGATGCAGGCGGGGCTGCTCACCGACAGTTTCACGGCCGCACGCGTCGCGTCGCTCGCGGCCGACGACTGGCGGCGCGGCGCCGAACAGTTCCAGGAGCCCAACCTGTCACGGAATCTCGCGCTGCGCGATGCGTTGCGGCCGATCGCGCAGCGTCACGGCAGCACGGTGCCGGCCGTTGCGGTGGCGTGGACACTCGCGTGGCCGGGCGTCACGGGCGCCATCGTCGGTGCGCGCTCGCCGGAGCAGGTGGACGGGTGGATTGGCGCCGCGCGGCTCACGCTCGCGACCGCCGACCTCGACGCGATCGCCACGGCGATTACGCGCACGGGTGCCGGGAGCGGACCAGCGACGCGTGGCATAGCTGATCGGCCTCGTCAGCCCTCCAACTCCGCAAAAAAGGATGCAACGGCGTGACGATACGATGGAGCATGTATCGCGGGGAAGCGGTATAGCTCGGGCTCGATATTGACCTGCAGCCGCTCCTTTAATCCCTCGAGCACGCGTTGAATCCGATCCGCATCGGCGAGTTCTCGCACAGCTAACCGGACAGCGCCACTGCACGCTCGAAACTTACGAGCCGGCGAATCAGGCTAATGAAGTCCGCTCCAGGCAAGCCAGCGATCGCCAGTGAGCTGGATGAATCGTTGGGAGCGCGAGCGGCTCCATGTCTCCGCGTGCGACGCATTGCGCAAATCTATGGTCCCGCTATCTCTCCGTCCGTCGTGCGCGTCCCGCCGGCAGGCGCGCCTTGAGCGCGCTCTCGGCAGCGAAGAAGCTCGCCTTGAGATGCGTCGCGGACATGGACGCGAGTGCGTATTCGCTCACGGCGTCCTGTAGCGCGGCAGCCTCCCGAACCAAGTCCGCGTCGCCGTTGGCGTAGCTGCCGATGCGCTCGGCAGTGCGCTCGAGCACATCGCGCGCTGCAAGGAAGTCTCCGGCGCGGTTGGCTTCCGTGGCTTCCGCGCGTGCGCGTGCCGCGAAGATCGCGGCGACTTCGCGATTGACCGCGCGATCACGCGGCTGCGCGTCGTTTTCCGCATGACTGCCAAAGCGCCACACGAGCTCGCCAGCCTCTGCGCGAGGCGCAGCAAGGCGGTGTGAGAGCGCGATGCGCGCCGACGCGCTATCACCCACCTCGCCGGCGGGGAATGTCACGCGGAACACCGCAGTGAGCACCTGCTCCGACACGAGGTCGCCGAGTTCGACGGTCAGCGTGCGCGCGTCCGCACTCGTGCTCGAGCGGAACCGGTTGAGCAGTTCCACCTCAGCGCCGCGCGGGACTTCCACCGACAGCACGGCGTTACGCACGGTGACCTCGGCGGCTTCGCCCAGCTCGCTCGTGAGAATCTCCGGAATCTGCGAGGCGCCCTCCACGAA
>DASVWN010000090.1:0-4472 GCA_036393195.1 Gemmatimonadaceae bacterium
CTGGAACATGCAGGATGCGTTGCGCGGCCCCATGGTCACGCTGGTCAACGAGCATACGGCGTCCGACGGCGAAGCCTTTGCCTACGGGTTCCGCGCACTCGGGCTCGGCAAGGTGCTTGGTACGCGCACGTGGGGCGGTGAAGTGTGGCTCAGTTCTTCGAACGTGCTCGTGGATCGCGGCATCGCCACTGCCGCCGAAATGGGTGTATACGGTCCGCAGGGCGAATGGCTCATCGAGGGACACGGTGTCGATCCCGATACCGTGGTGGACAATCTGCCGCATGATACGTTCGCGGGCGACGACGCCCAGCTCCGTGCGGCGGTGAAGCTGCTCATGGCGGAGATCAAGGCTCACCCGCAACCGGTACCACCGCCACCGCCGTACCGCACGAGCAGTCCGGTGCGCAAGCCGTAATCGCTGACGTTGCCAGGGCGATTGCCCATGCGGTGTGTGCTGGCTGTTTATTCGGTGCGGGCCTATTATCAGGCGACCTTTCCCACGGCCATGGCGCAGTGACGACGGAGCTGCAGGACCAGCTGCAGAATGCCCTGAGCGGCAGTTACACGCTCGATCGGGAGCTCGGCGGCGGCGGCATGTCGCGCGTCTTTCTGGCGACCGAAGTGGCGCTGGGGCGCCGCGTCGTCGTGAAGGTCCTGCCGCCGGAGATGGCCGCCGGTGTGAACATCGAGCGCTTCCGGCGCGAGATCCAGCTCGCCGCCTCGCTGCAGCACCCGCACATCGTCCCGCTCCACGCCGCCGGCCAGGCCGGCGACCTGTTCTACTACACGATGCCCCTCGTCGAGGGGGAATCGCTGCGCGCCAAACTCGCGCGCGAAGGTGAGCTGCCGGTCGCGGAAGCGGTGCGCATTCTCAAGGACGTCGTGGACGCGCTGGCCTACGCGCATGCGCATGGCGTAGTACACCGCGACATCAAGCCCGACAACATCCTGATCTCGGGGCACCACGCCGTGGTCACCGACTTCGGCGTGGCCAAGGCCGTGAGCGCGGCGAGCGGGAGCGCGTCGTCGCTCACGTCTCTCGGTGTAGCGCTCGGTACGCCCGCATACATGGCACCGGAACAGGCGGTCGCCGATCCCCACGTGGACCAGCGTGCCGACATCTATGCCGTGGGCGTGCTCGCCTACGAAATGCTCTGCGGGCGTCCGCCCTTCTCCGGCATGTCGCCGCAGCAGGTGCTCGCCGCGCACGTGATGCAGACGCCTGACCCTGTCACGGTCCATCGCTCCACCGTGTCACCCGCGCTCAACGCGCTCGTGATGCGCTGCCTGGAGAAGAAGCCGGCGGACCGCGTGCAGACCGCCAACGAGTTGCTCACGCACCTCGATGCCATGACGACGCCAAGCGGCGGCATGGCTCCCAGCGGGGCGGTATCCGCGGTGTCGTCAGGCACGGAGGCGGCGCTGCGAAGGTCGCACCCGGGACGCGTGCTTGCACTGTTCGCCGCGGCCTCGGTCGTGCTGCTCACGCTCGTGTATGTGCTGATGATCAAGCTGGGACTTCCCACGTGGGTGTTCATCGCCGCCATCGTGCTGCTGGTGATCGGCACTCCGATCGTGCTAGTGACCGGCCGCAGGGAGCGCCAGCGGGCGCTGGCCCACTCCACGGGCACGACACTCCCACGGCCGCGGGGCATCGAGCAGCTTTTCACCTGGCGCCACGCGCTCTCGGGGGGGATTGCGGCGTTCGCGGCGCTGGCAATCGTGGCGGCGGGCTATACCGCCATGAGACTCCTGGGCATTGGACCCGTGGGTACGCTCGTCGCGTCAGGCGTACTCAAGTACCGCCAGCCGATCATCCTCGCGGATTTTGACAATCGCGCTGCGGACTCCACGCTCGGCGTGACGCTCACCGAGGCATTCCGGGTGGACCTGTCGCAGTCGCCGACTGTGCAGCTCGTGAACAACCAGGCGATTGCGCAGGCGCTGCAGCGCATGCAGCGGGCGCAGCCGGCGCCGCTCACGCCGCTGCTCGCACGGGAAGTGGCGCAGCGCGAGGGCATCAAGGCCGTCGTCTCCGGCGAGATCGACCCGGTGGGAGCGGGTTACCTGCTGTCCGCCAGCGTCATTTCGGCCGC
This sequence comes from Gemmatimonadaceae bacterium, assembly GCA_036393195.1. Taxonomy (GTDB): domain Bacteria; phylum Gemmatimonadota; class Gemmatimonadetes; order Gemmatimonadales; family Gemmatimonadaceae; genus JADGGM01. Next base: position 2,097 of record DASVWN010000090.1, read on the forward strand.
GGACGGAACGACGCTCACCGCGGTGCGCGAAACAGCCGCGAGTGCAGCCGAGCTCATTCCCGCGCTCGACCGATTGTCCCGCGCACTCCGCGAACGGATCGGCGAGTCGCTCGTCACCATTCGCGCGAACGAGCCGCTGGAGAAGGTAACCACCGCTTCGCTCGATGCGCTGCGCAAGTACACGCAGGGTGTGCGCCTGGCGAACAACGGCAACCTTGACGGAGCCATTGCGCTCCTGCAGGACGCGACCCGGACCGACACCGGCTTCGCCATGGCCTGGCGCAAGCTGGCCGCGATGCAATTCAACGCTCAGGCATCCACCGGCCAGATCGTGGCATCCGCAACGCATGCCTTCGCGAACCGCGGCCGGCTGCCCGAGCTGGAGCGGGATCTGGCGGAGGCCTATTACTACGTGACCGTGGACTTCGACCTGGTACGCGCCATCGCCGCGAACCGCGCGGCGCTGGAGCTGGATCCCGGCTCCGAGATTGCGCTCAACAACCTGGCCATCATCTACCAGCAGCAAGGCCACTACGAGGCAGCAGACAGTCTGCTCAACCACGCCGTCGCGCTCGGACAACGCGGTAGCGTCTACATCAATCTCGTTACTGACCAGGTCAACGAAGGTCGTACTGCCGCTGCCGAGTCTACGGCACAGCACTTCGCCCGCGTTTCTCCCGGTGACCCGGCCGTTCCTATCATGAAGGCATTCGTGAGCATTGCGCGCTTCGACCATCCCTCCGCGGAGCGCGAATTGATGCGGCTGAGTACGGACCAGTCGTCCAGCCCCAGCGTGCTCGCGCGAGTCGACCCGGCTCTCGCTGCGCTGGCACTCACGCAGGGGAAACTCGCGGCTGGTGCACAGTACGGCGCTGCCGCCCTCGCCATAGCCGAAGAGCGCCAGCAGCCCGGCGACTATCTGGCGCTCTCCACGCAATTGGCCAGGATCGATCTTCTGTATCGCAACCAGCCGGCAATCGCGCTCGAGCGGGTATCCGCCGCGCTGAGCCGCCATCCCCTCGCCACGCTCGATCCGCTGGACCGGCCATACTCAGCGCTCGCCAGATTCTACGCGGAGGCTGGGAAGCCCGATGAGGCTCGCCGCCTGCTGGCAGAGTACCAGCGCATCGTTCCCGCGGGAGTCCGCCGCGCCGACGCCGAGGAGCACGGCGCCGAGGGCGCCGTGGCGCTGGCGGACGGGCGGACACAGGAGGCGATCGCCGGATTCCGGAGCTGGCATGACGAGAGCGGCTGTGAAGCCTGCGGGTTGTTCGGTATTGCAACGGCGTACCAGAAGGCCAACCGGCCGGACTCCGCCATCGCCTACTACGAGCGCTCCGCCAATGTGCACGCGATGGATCGCATCTACGGCGATGCCTTCACGCTCGCCGCCGCGTATCAGCGGCTTGGCGAGTTGTACGAAGCGCGCGGCGATCGCGCCAAGGCCCTCAGCTATTACGGCCGCTTCGTGGCCTTGTGGAAGACCGCTGATCCCGAGCTGCAGCCCATCGTGCGCGACGTCCGCGCCCGGATAACGCGACTGTCAGTGGAGCGCTGAACCGCGGCGCAGAGTCGCTGCCGAAACTCCCACCGAAAATACTGTGGGAAACTTTGTGCATTACTTTTAGCGGGCTGCATAAGCGCCATTGTATTCAATGAGTTACCGCATACCGTCGAATCCACATTAACAGCTGGCACGCAGGCAGTGCGAGAGGGAAAATTCGAGAGGTCCTGAGTCAGAACCCGCCCACGAGTCCCAGCGAAATGCCGCGGGAGTCGAGGCGTAGCTCGTTGCCATCCTCGGCGCTCGTCTCCCGCTGCGCAAAGTGAGTGACCCGGTACGCCAGCCTCGCATCCCAGCGTGCCTGAATGCGGCAAGCGATTGTCAGTGAGGCGGCAACGTGGGACTGCTGCAACCTCACCTCACCCCCCTCGCGTCGCAGGCTATTGATGGTGGGCAAGTAGCCGCCATCCAGTGCCGCATGCAGACTGAGAGGTCCGACCACCGGCTCTTCAACTGACACGCCGACTACGGGAACTGGCAGCTCCTGCGTGACGAAGTCTTTTCTGGTCTCGCTACCGTGGCTGGCGGGCGCAAGGGTGCCGCTCAGCCTGAAGACGAGCGCCACGAAGGTCAACCCCAGATCGCCGCGAACAGTGCCTCCGTTTGCCAACGATGCGAACCGCCGTCGCGCCATTACGGTCGCCTGCAGGAACGACGGGAAGGTGGTCCTTGTCAGCAGCGTGCTGTTGGCGGCAAGCGTCGCGCCATTGAAGTTCACATCGTGGGGGAGGACAGCCCTGCCGCTCAGCGAGTGACTCTCCAGCAGGATGGTCCACTCGGTGCGGCGCCCCGGGTGCAATTCGGCGCCGACC
>DASVWN010000091.1:0-6604 GCA_036393195.1 Gemmatimonadaceae bacterium
ACCGCCGGCAAGCATCTGCTCGCGCTCATCAACGACATTCTGGATCTTTCCAAGATCGAGGCGGGCAAGACCGAACTGTATCTCGAGACGTTCGACATTGCGGGGATGGTGGAGGATGTGGTGACGACGGTGAAGCCGCTCGTGGAGAAGAACGCGAATCACCTGGTGGTCCGGACCGGTACGCCGGGCAGCATGCATGCGGACCTCACCAAGGTGCGGCAGATGCTGCTCAACCTGCTGTCCAACGCGTGCAAGTTCACCGAGCACGGAACGATCCGGCTCGAGGTAGAGCGCGGGCCCGCGCCACCTGCCGCCACGGGAGCGGCGACCCGGAACGGCGTGGCGGGCGCGGAGGAAATTTCCTTCCGCGTGTCCGACTCCGGGATCGGCATGACCGACGTGCAGCTTTCCAGATTGTTCGAGGCGTTCTCGCAGGCGGAGTCGTCAACGAGCAAGCGCTATGGCGGCACCGGCCTCGGCCTCGCCATCTCGCGCCGCTTTGCCCGGATGATGGGTGGCGATGTGACCGTGATGAGCGAGCCCGGCCACGGCTCCGCCTTTACCATTCGGCTTCCGGTCGAGGTTCCTGTCGCGGATGAGCCCGCCCGCGCGACGCCCGCAGCCAGCAACGGAGCAGTCGCCGGCACGGTACTCGTGATAGACGACAGCGAACAGGCGCGCGAGCTGATCCGGCGCTTCCTCGCAGGCGAGGGTTTCTCGGTGCTCGAAGCGGCGGATGGTGAATCCGGTCTCGCTCTGGCGCGACAGCATCGACCCGATGCCATCACGCTCGACGTGCTCATGCCGGGCATGGATGGATGGGCGATTCTCGCGGCGCTCAAGGCCGAGCCGGACGTGGCCGACATTCCCGTGATCATGGTCACGATGCTCGATGATCGGAATCTCGGTCTCGCTCTGGGCGCGTCGGATTTCATGACCAAACCGATCGACCGCGATCGCATGCGGACGGTGCTGGCGCGCTATCGCCGCGGCGGCGCCACGGACGTGCTGGTGGTGGAGGACGATCCCGCGACGCGCGATCTGCTGCGCAGGCTGCTGGAGAGTGACGGCTGGACAGTGGCCGAAGCAGAGAACGGGCGGGCCGCGCTTGCCGCGCTCGGGCGCCGCGTGCCCTCCCTCATCCTGCTCGATCTGATGATGCCGGTGATGGATGGCTGCCAGTTCGCCGCGGAATTGCGCAAGGTGGACGCCTGGCGCGACATCCCGGTCATTGTCATTACCGCCAAGGATCTCACCGCGGAGGATCGCCGCGCGCTGAATGGGGACGTCCAGGGCGTGCTGCAGAAGGGGACGTTCAGTCGCGAGACGCTGCTCCGGGAAATCCAGAGTCAGATGCACACGGCCGCCATGGGCCTTCAGCACTCGAGGTAGGGAATGACGAAGATCCTGCTGGTGGAGGACAACGAGATGAATCGCGACATGCTCTCGCGGCGTCTCGTTCGCAAAGGCTACGAGGTGGCGGTCGCGCTGGATGGTCTGGAAGGCGTGACCATGGCGCTGGAAGGAGGTTACGACCTCATTCTCATGGACATGAGTCTGCCGGAGCTCGATGGCTGGGAGGCAACGCGCCGGGTACGACAGGCGGAAGCGAACCATCACGTGCCTATCATCGGGCTCACCGCGCACGCCATGTCGGGCGATCGCGAGAAAGCGCTCGCGGCGGGCTGTGACGATTACGACACGAAGCCGGTGGAGCTGGACCGGCTGCTGGGCAAGATCCAGGCGCTGCTGGCGAAGCAGGGATGACGGGACTGACGACAGCGGCGGCGGTGGCGGAGCTGCGGCACGAGCTGCGGACGCCGCTCAATCTCATCATTGGCTACGGTGAGATGCTGCTGGAGGATGCGACGGACCCGATCGCGCGCACGCAGCTCGAGCACACGCTCGACGCCGGCCGCGAGCTGCTCGGCATCATCAATGCGGCGGTGCCGCCGTCGCGCGACGAGATCACCGAGGAAGAGTTCGTCCGGCTGCACGCGTCGCTGCGCGCGCCGCAGGCGCGGATCGTCGCCGCCACCGCCGCGCTGCTGGCTCCCGCCGCCGGCGAGCCCGATCCCCAGTTCGAACGGGATGTGCGGCGCATTCGGAGCTCCGCCGAGCGGCTGCTCACCGTCGAGCTTCCGCAGGGACACCGCACCGGCGTGCACGACATCACGGTGGAGCATCCCGTGCTCGCGGCCGTCGTGGCGCCGGCGGTGAAGCCGGCGCACATTCTGGTCGTGGATGACCAGGAGGACAATCGCGCGGTGCTCGAACGGCGATTGCGGCGACAGGGACATGCGGTGGAGAGCGCCGGGGGCGGCCACGCCGCTCTCGACATGCTCGCGCGCACGCGCTTCGACCTGGTGCTGCTGGATGTCATGATGCCGGACCTGGATGGACTCGCGGTGCTCGAGCGGATGAAGGCCGACGCCGCCACGCGCGACATCCCGGTGATCATGATTTCGGCCCTCGATGACGTGGCCAGCGTGGTGCGGTGCATCGAACGTGGCGCGGAAGATCACCTGCCCAAGCCGTTCGACCCGGTGCTGCTCCGGGCGCGGATCAGTTCGTGCCTCGAGAAGAAGCGCTTGCGCGATGCGGAACTCGAATATCTGAACGATGTGGGTCGCGTGATTCAGGCGGCGACAGCGATGGAGGGCGGGCGTTACCAGAGCGGCGGCCTTGCGGAGGTTGCGAAGCGCGGCGATGAGCTGGGGCGGCTGGCCCGCGTGTTCGACGAGATGGCGGATCAGATCCGCGCACGCGAGGCGCGGCTGCGGCATCAGGTGGACGCGCTCAAGCGGGAGATCGGTGAAGCGCGGCACACATCACGTCAGATGACGCCGCGTGCGGTGCCGGCACTGGCCACGGGCGAGCTGTTCGCCGGCCGGTTCGAGATTCTGGAGGAGATCGGCAGCGGGGGCATGGGCATGGTGTACCGTGCGCTCGACCGGGAGCTGGGCGATCAGGTGGCGCTCAAGATGCTGCTCCCCGAACTGGTGCGCGATCCACTGCTCGTGGAACGCTTCAAGTCCGAGATCCGGCTGGCGCGCCACATCTCGAGCAAGCACGTGGTGCGCACGCATGACATTGGCGAACGCGACGGGGTGTACTTCCTGACCATGGAGTACGTGGAAGGCATCACGGTGCGTGAGCTGCTCGATACGCGCGGGAGGCTGGGCGTGGCGCCCACGCTGGCCATTGCGAGCCAGCTCGCCTACTCGCTCGTGGCGGCGCATGGACAGGGCGTGATCCACCGGGACATCAAGCCGCAGAACCTGCTGCTCGATGCGTCAGGCGTGCTCAAGGTCATGGACTTCGGCGTCGCGCGGCTCGCGGGCGCGACCAGCGGGCTCACGGAGGTCGGCATGTCAGTGGGCACGCCAACGTACATGGCGCCGGAGCAGATGCTGGGCGAGGAGTGCGATGCGCGCGTGGACCTTTACGCCACGGGCGTGGTGCTGTTCGAGTGTCTGTTGGGGCGCCTGCCCTTCGAGGCGAATTCGCCGGTGGCGCTCATCGCGAAGGTGCTCAGTGAGCCGGCGCCCGCTCCGGCAGCGCTCGATCCGGACATTGCGCAGCCGCTGTCCGATCTGGTGGTGCGCCTGCTGGCCAAGGAGCCGGACGCACGGCCGCGCAACGCGGAGGAGCTGGCGCAGGTCCTCTCGCGGTTGTCATAGGCGCGAGTCAATCGCTGGGGTTGGTGGCCCACACCGTGACATCCTTCACCAGCGTCCGATCGCTCAGCGCGAGCATGTCCGCGATGACATCGGCGATGTCCTCCGCGTGGAGCTTGGACGGATTTTCGGCCGGGCGCGGCCGGCCGGAGTTGGCGCGGAATTCCGTGAGCACCTCGCTCGGGTTAATCTGCATCACGCGCACGTCGTACTGCCGGAGTTCCGTGCGCCAGACGTCCGTGAGTCCCGACAGCGCGAACTTGCTCGAGGAGTAGGCCGTGCCGCCCGCGCCGCCCCGCTGCCCGGAGGTGGACGCCACATTCACGATGTTGCCGCGCCGCTGTTGCACGAAGTGCCGCGCCGAGTCGCGGGCGACGAGCATGGCACCGAGCACGTTGGTCTCCCAGACGGCGCGGAAGTCAGCGGCTGTCATGTCGATGAGCGGCGCGAAACGGCCGAAACCGGCGTTGTTGATGAGCGTGTCATAACCGCCGAGCTCGCGGATGACAGTGGAGACGAGGCGCGCGACATCGGCCTCGCGGCTCACATCGGCTTCGACGGGCGTGGCGCCCACGTCCTTCGCGGCGGCGCGAAGCGCGGCCGCATTACGTCCGCAGATGGCGACACGGGCGCCGGCCGCGGCGAGACGCCTGGCGGTGGCTTGGCCGATGCCGGAGCTGCCGCCGGTGACGAGAACTCTGGCGGTCGAGAGATCCATGGGTGGTCCTGGTTGCGGGGAGAAGGTGCGCGACAGATGCAGCGCACCCTGTGACATCGGTGAAACGATCGTGGCGTGCCGGCGGTTCCGGGAGCGGAGGCGACGCGATCGAGGAAGACGCCATGCCAATGGCTGCGGATGGCGGTGAGTTCTTCTTGCTGGCATGGCATTGCTGAGGTGGGAGCGAAAATGGTTCGCGGCGGTTGCAGCGTGCCTCTATGATCTGGGGACAGCTTTGACAGGATTGACAGGATTTTCAGGATTGACAGGATTGGGGGGACATGGCATGGAGCACGAGGGATTGACAAAGGTGATCATTGGATGCGCCATGACAGTGCATCGCAAACTCGGCCCGGGGTTTCTGGAGTCAGTGTATCGGAATGCGCTCGCGCACGAAATTCGAAAGGCGAACTTGCCTCTGCAATGCGGTTGCAGGATTCAGGTATGCTATGATGGCGTGGCCGTCGGCAATTTTGTGGCCGACATGGTGGTAGACGGCTGCGTGCTCGTTGAAATCAAGGCGGTGCAGACGCTCGGGCCGGTTCATGGTGCACAGCTCGTCAACTACCTCGTCGCCACCCGAATCGAAACAGGATTGCTCCTCAACTTCGGCAGCGAGTCGTTGCAGTTCAAGCGAAAGTTCCGCACCTGTCGTCCCCGGCAATCGAGCCATATCCGGCACGATGTGTCGCCATCACCGTTCCAATCCATCATTCCACCAGCACTTCGATAGATCTGGCAATTCAATCCTGAAATCCTGCCAATCCTGAAATCCTGTCAAGTCTGTCCCTCCTGAAATCCTGCCCCGGGAACGCTGACCGGTCGCCCTGCCTCCCCGAACCGCGTAGACATTGGCGCGGACCATGGCGACATTCCCTGTAGCTCGTTTCAGCGTCATCGCTCGTTCCAACTTCCGTGCCCCCGCTCGCGCAGGTCCTTCATTCGCTCCTCTCTTCGTGCGCTGCTCGTCATTCTCGTCCCGGCCGCCGGTATTCATCAGGCGGCCGTTGCGCAGACTTCAGGGGCTGCCCCGCCGCCGCTGGGCTCGGTGACGGGGACGCAGGTCCTGCAGCATCTCACCCGAACGGTGGACTGGTATCGCCAGTTGACCGCGCTGGGACAGGCGTCCGGGCTGGCGAATGACGAAGTGGATCGCGACCGTCTGCGGCAGTCGTCGATCGCGGCCGTGCAGTTTGCCTTCGAGTTCAGCAACGCCGCCGCTTCTCTGCTCGGCAGCACCGCCTCGGGCGTCAGCGCGGAGACGGCGGACTCGTCGGATGACGCCGCCCGCATGGCGCGCACCGCCGCACGCATCGCCGCGCGTGTGTCCGCGCTGCAGTCGCGCGTGAGGGAGCTCGATACCGAAATCGCGGCAGCACCGTCGCGGACGCGGGACTCGCTCACCGCGCGACGGGGCCAGGTACAGGCGTCGCTCGATCTCGCGCTGGAAGTGCAGAGGACGGTCGTGCAGCTCCAGCAATTCGCGGCACGATCGACCTCCGCTGGTGGGGGGGTCACATCGCTCACGACGCAGATCGCCGACCTGCAGCGCACGGTTCCCGAGACGCGGAGTGCTGGAACTCCCGCGCATGGCGCGGCGAGCGGAAACGGGGCGACGGGCACCGGCACGGCGGCCACCGTTCCCATCCCTTCCAGCACCGCGCCCCTCGCCTCGACCGTGGCCATCCGACCCACGTCCGCCGGCCTCATTCCGCTCGCCGGCGAATGGTTGGCGTTGCGCGGTACGCGCCGGCAGGTGGAGGATGCGATCAGGATCACAGACAACCTGTCGGATGAGCTCGACAGTCTGCGCCGGGCAGTGGGCCGTCAAGTGAGCACGCTGGTTCGCAGCAGCATGGCCGATACGGTCTCGACGAGTCCGGGGGGAAGCGCCGTGGCGCAACGGCAGACCGAGATGGCCACGACGCAGTTCCGGAAGCTGTCCAGCGTGCTGGTGCCGCTCAGCGAGCAGGACATCACCATGGATGACGCGCGCGGCACGCTGGCGGCGTTGAGCACGACCTTCAGCGAGCAATCACTCGCGGTGGCGCGCGACATTGCTTTTCGCGCCGCGGTTCTCGTGCTGTGCATCGCCCTGGTGCTGATCATCTCCGAATTCTGGCGGCGCGCGACGTTCAAGTATCTGCATGACACGCGCCGCCGCCGCCAGTTCCTGCTCCTGCGCCGCGTCGCCGTGGCGATCGCG
>DASVWN010000092.1:0-30349 GCA_036393195.1 Gemmatimonadaceae bacterium
CACGGCGCTGCGGAAGTTGGGCGCGTACTCCGCGAGAATGTCGAAACAGCGGTCGGCGAATTTCTCCTTCTCCACGGGCACCGATCCCTCGCGCAACTGATACGGGAAGTACTGGATGAACATGGACATGAGATGCCTGCCCGGCGGCGCCACGGTGGAGTCCATGACGGACGGGATGGTGCATTCCAGGATCGGATTGCGCGATGGCCGGCCGTACTTCACGTCGTCGTAGGCCTGCTCGATGTAGTCGAGCGACGGCGAGATGTGAATCGTGCCACGATGCTGGGGGCCGGCGTGCGCGCCCGGGACGGCGGTGAAGTTCGGCAGCTCGCTCAGCGCCACGTTGATCTTCAGGCTGGCGCTGCTGTAGTCGATCTCGCGCACGGAGTCGACGAACTCGCTCGGCAGTACCGCCGGATTCATGAGTTTGAGAAAGGTGACGTTCGCATCTGCGCCCGATACCACGCGGGCCGCCCGGAACTCGGTGCCATCCGCGAGCGCCACGCCAGTGGCCCGTCCGTTCTCCACGAGGATCTGCCCGACTTCACTGTTGACGCGGATCTCGGCGCCGTGTGCCCGTGCCGCGCGGGCGATGGCGTTGCTGATGCCACCCATGCCGCCGCGCGAATAGCCCCACACCCCGCGCACCCCGTTGCACTCGCCCATCACATGGTGGAACAGCACGTATGCCGTGCCCGGCATGGACGGCGATGCGACCGCGCCAATGATCGCATCAGTGGCCAGTGTCACCTTGAGCTGCTCGCTCTCGAACCAGCGGTCCAGAATGGGGCGCGCGGCGCCGGTGAGAATCTCAATGGCATTGGCGCCGTCGCGGCCAAGCTTGCGGAAGCGCCAGCCCAGTGTGCCCAGTGCCAGCAGATCGCGCGGATTGGCTGACCACGGATCGGGCGGCGTCATGTCCAGTGTCGGCTCGATGAACTGCGCGACACGCTCGAGCATCTGCTCGTAGCGCGGCAGCGCGTCGGCATCCTTCGCGGAGAACTTGCTCACCTCGCGGTGCGTGAGGTCCTTGTCCGGACCGAGCATCAGCGACCGGCCATCCGGAAACGGCGTGAACGATGACGGATCGCGCGGCAGCATCTCGAATCCGTGGCGATGCAGCTCCAGCTCGCGAATGATGACCGGGCGCAGGAGGCTGTTCACGTAGGACGCCGTGGAGACCTTGAAACCGGGCCAGATCTCCTCGGACACACAGGCACCGCCCACGAGCTCGCGCCGTTCGAGCACGAGCACGGTTCGTCCCGCGCGTGCGAGATATGCAGCGGCCACGAGTCCGTTGTGGCCGGCGCCAATGATGATCACGTCGTAGCGAGCTGACATGCGAACGCTGGCGATGAGAAAGACAGGGGCGGTGCGCGGACCGCGGCAGGGAATGCGCACGGAAGATCGCCGAATGCGGGCGGTCGAAGCAAGACCGCGCTCGTCACGGCGCGAATGCTTTCACGCTTCGCGCGCGATGCGTATCTTGACCTGGTCCTTCTCGAGGTCCAGCGGCGTGACGAGTTTCCTGAGAACGACGGATATTGCGCCCGCGCGCCCGAGAACGCTTCCCGGGCGGTTCTTCGTGTCGAGCGACGTATTCGCCGAGGAGATGGAAAGGATCTTTGGCGCGCGGTGGCTCTGCGTGGGACGCGAATCGCTCATCGCAAGGCCTGGCGATTACATCCTGCGCGATGTCGGCCGCGAGAGCATTCTCATCCTGCGCGACACGTCCGGAACGGTACGGGCATTCTACAACGTCTGCCGGCATCGCGGTTCGCGACTGTGCGAGTCGGCATCCGGAGTACTGGGGCAGAGCATCCGATGCCCATACCATGCCTGGACCTACGCGCTCGACGGGCGGCTGCTTGGCGCGCCGTCGTCCGATACCATCGATGCGTTCGACGCCACGGCATATCCGCTTCACACGGTGGCTGTGGCGCGCTGGGAAGGCTTTGTCTTCATCAACCTCGCGGACCGGCCGCAGGCATTTGCCGAAGCGTACGAGCCGGTGATCGGGCGGTTCACGCGCTTCAACATGCTGGGGCTCACGGTGGCGCGCACCATCGAGTACGACGTGCGCGCCAACTGGAAGCTCATTCTGCAGAACTACTCCGAGTGCTATCACTGCGCGCCCATCCACCCGGCGCTGGTCCGGCACACGCCGCCCACGAGCGGCGAGAATGATCTCGTGGAGGGACCGTTCCTGGGTGGGTTCATGACGCTCAATCCGGGGAGCGAAAGCCTCACCATGACCGGCTCCTCGTGTGGCATGCTCGTGGGCGATCTTCCGCCGGAGGACTTGCACCGTGTGTACTACTACACGCTCTTTCCCAACGTGCTGCTGAGCCTCCACCCCGATTACGTGATGGTGCACACGCTCTGGCCCGTCGCGGTGGATCGCACGCGCATCACCTGCCAATGGCTCTTCCAGCCGGCCTCGCTCGCAAGCGAGGCGTTCGACCCGGAGGATGGCGTTGCGTTCTGGGACATGACGAACCGGCAGGACTGGCACATCTGCGAGCAGAGTCAGCTCGGCGTGCAGTCGCGCAAGTACGAGCCCGGCCCCTACTCGCGTCGTGAGACCCTGGCGGCCGCCGTGGATCAGGAGGTGCTGCGGGCGCTGGGCCTGGCCTGAGGCGGGAAGCGGCGGCCGCAGGCGACGCGCCGTCAGGCGCGATCGCTGCTTCCCGCAGGCGGCCTGCGGTCACCGCTTCCCAGCGCCACGAGCACTCGCCAGGGCGTCAAGGGAATCTCCAGTACATCCCGGCCAATGGCATTCGCGACGGCGTTCGCTATGGCTGGTGCGGTCGGGATGATCGGCGGCTCGCCCACACCACGCGCTCCGATATGATTCGCCACGGGATCCGCGATGTCCAGGAAGATTGCGTCAATGCGCGGTACATCCGCGAGCGTCGGAATCTTGTAGTCGTGCATGTTGGCGTTCAGTTGCACGCCGAGTACCTGATCCATGACCCGCTCCTCGAACAAGGCGTAGCCCATCCCTTGCAGCACGCCCCCTTCGAGCTGGCTCTCCGCCAGCATGGGGTTGATGATGCGACCGCAGTCATGCACCGACACCATGCGCCGCACCTGAACCATGCCCGTATCGAGATTCACCTCGACCTCCGCGAACTGGGCGCCGAACGTCGCCAGCGACATGTCCTCCGGATTGGGCCCGCGCGCGCCTCGACCCAGGATCATGACATCGCCGAGTCGCTTGCCGATCTCGGCGAAGGTCAGGCATCGCCCTTCCTGTTTCACACGCACCATGCCATCGTGTGCCTCGAGCTCGTTCGGCTCGACGTCGAGCATGCCAGCCGCCGCCTCCAGCAACTGCGCGCGCGCATCCTCCGCCGCCATCCGAACGGCCGGACCCACGGATGCCACCGTCATGGAGCCCCAGGAGTTGCCGGTGTAGGGTGTTCGCTCGGTGTCGCCCAGGACGACGCGCACATCGTCAAGTCGCGCGCCAAGCGACTCGGCGGCGATCTGCGCGAACACGGTTCGCGCCCCAGTCCCGAGATCCTGTGTTCCCGTGAGCACGTCGCACGTGCCATCGCCGTTGATGCGCACCATGGCGTACGCCGGCGGCCCCCCGCCGCCGCCCCACGTCTGCGAGGCCATTCCGTAGCCACGGCGCACGCGCGCTGCGCCTCCGTCGCCTGCGCCGTTCCGTCGTGCCGCCCAGCCAAAGCGCTCCGCTCCCACGCGGTAGCAATCGTCCAGATGCTTTGTGGAGTACGCCCGGCCGTTGCTCTCGTTGCGCCGCGACAGATTCCGCCGGCGCAATTCGAGCGGGTCCATTCCGAGCTCGCGGGCCAGCGCATCCATCGCGCACTCCAGGCCGAACGCACCCTCCACATGCCCGGGCGCGCGGAAGGAGCTCATGGCGCCCGCATTCACGTACACGAATCGCTCCGTCGTACGCACGTTGGGACAGGAATAGAGCTCGTGGAAGATGCGGGCCGGACCACCCAGCCATCCGCCGGCGCCCATCGTGATGTCCGCATCGAGCGCGATGGCCGTGAGCGAGCCGTCACGCTTCGCGCCGAGTGTCACGCGCTGAATGGTTCCGGGCCGGTTCCCGGCGTCCCGCTGCTCACCCGCCCGATCGTTGACGCATCGAACGGGACGCCCGACCCGCCTGGCAAGCAGCGCGGCGATGAACGCATTGGCGCTCGCTCCGTTCTTGGCACCAAAGCCGCCGCCCATGCAATCCTGTACCACTCGCACTTTCGTGAGCGGAAGCTCGAGCGCCGCGGCGAGGTCGCTCCGCGTGTTGAAAATGCCCTGGGTGGATTCCCACACCGTGAGACGGTCGCCTTCCCACTCTGCCACCGCGCTGTGCGGTTCGAGCGCCGTGTGCAACGCGACGGGCGTACGATATTCGCGGCGGACGACCACCTCGGCCGCCTCGAGACCGCGCTCGACATCGCCACGAGACAGGAACTGCGGGCCGCCCTCCGCGAGATTGCCATTGGGCATCACGCGCGGTGCGCCGGGCGCGAGTGCCGCCTCGGTGGTCACGGCGTGCGACTGCACTTCATATCGCACACGAATGGCCCGAACCGCGCGCTCTGCCGCTTCAGGCGTCTCCGCGCACGCCGCGGCAAGCGGCTGCCCCGCGTAGCGTACAGTGCGCTCGAACAGCGGCCGTTCCTGCACGAGCACATGAGGGATGTCGTCGCCTGTCACGACGTCCCGAACGCCCGGTACCAGCCGCGCGGCGTCTGCGTCAAGCCACGCGCTGCCGCGCGGGATCGTCGCGCGAAGGATGGCCGCGTACAGCATGCCCGGACGCTGCACATCGGTGGTGTAGCGCGCGACGCCGGTCACCTTCTCGAGCGCATCCGCGCGCGGCACGCGCTGTCCGACTATGGTCAGCCGCGCGCCCTGCTGCCACGGCTCCGGCTCGAACTGCGGCAACTCGACGACCCTGGTTTCCTCGCGCCCCTCCACCTCCACTCGCGTGGCGACGAAGCGGCGCGCCGAGGGAGAGCGTGACGATTCACCCGGCATGTGAATCCCGCATGGCCTGGGCGGCGGCGAGCACGGCCCGCACGATCTTCGGATAGGCGCCACAGCGGCACAGGTTACCGCTCATCCAGCGAATCACATCGGACTCGGCGGGGGATGTCGTGCGCTCCAGCAGCGCAACACCCGCCATGATCTGGCCGGGTGTGCAGTAGCCGCACTGCAGCGCGTCGTGCGCGATGAACGCACGCTGCAGCGGATGCAATGCGCCGGCCGTGCCGACGCCTTCAATGGTCGTGATTCGCTGCCCCACGCACGCCGCCGCGAGCGTCAGGCAGGCGTACGCCGGCTCACCATCCAGCAGGACGGTGCACGCGCCGCATTCGCCACGCCCGCACACGAGCTTTGTGCCGGTGAGCTGCAGTTCGTTGCGCAGGACATCCAGCAAAGTCGCATGCTCTGCCGCGGCTACGTCGTGCCGCGTGCCGTTCACGATCAGTTCCATGGCCACCCCGTTCCCCATTCCCTGCCGTTCGTGGTCCAGCGCCCCGTTCGTGCCCCTCACCTCTTGTTCTGTTTGGCGTTAGCTTACTGCCACTACCTGGACGTCTGGTATGTACCTTCGAGGCGAGCGATGCCCTACGTAATTACGGAAGCCTGCATTGGCGTAAAGGACAAGGCCTGCGTGGATGTCTGCCCCGTGGATTGTATCTACGAGGGCCCTGACCAGCTCTACATCCATCCGGATGAGTGCATTGACTGCGGCGCCTGCGAACCGGAATGCCCCGTGACCGCCATCTTCCCGGAAGAGGATGTACCGGCTGATCAGCAGAAATACATCCAGATCAACCGGGATGTGTTCAAGAGCGAGAATCCACCCGCACGGCCGACGCGCTAGCGCGGCCCCGGAACCTGAGATCAGCCTCGCGGCCTTCGCCTTCGCTCCCGCCCCAGCACCAGCCATCCGATCGCGCCCAGTATCGGGAGCAGGATGGTCACGACGGTCCAGATCACTTTCACCGGCGGTGAATGGCGGCGGCTGCCGCGCCAGATGGACACCAATGCAACGATGTCCAGCAGGATCGTCAGGGTAATGATCCAGCCGGGCCAGTCCTGTATGCTGCCGAGCAGCTGCGGACTCCCCTGGCTGCGATTCGCGGGAAAGGCGGCCATCAGCACGACGGAAGCGCCCGTCCCGCGTCATTGCAGGCTATGGTGATGTCGCTGGCGTGCGTCTTCATTGCTCGGGCTGTCGTGCGGCTAACGTGCGCACGTGACCAGGGCTACCGCAAGCGCGATTTGCGGGCGGCCCTTCAGCCGCGGAGTATCCGGCCGTCGAAGGTCAACCAGAACAGTACGGGAGATTCCGCGTGAAGCGCCACGAGCCAGGCCTTGGCGCTGTACGTGTCGTCCAGCCGGATGCCGGTCCGCTGTTCGAGTGCAGCGGCCGCATTCTGTGCGGCGGGAAGCACGCGTCCATACGCGCCACCGAATGCACTGTGCGCGACGCGCACGCGCGCGGGGTTCACGCGCGGGATGCGCTCTCCTGTGAGTCTCGTGATGAGGTCGCCACACGATCGCGCGAGCCGCATCACGCGCCAGCGATTGGAGCCAATGCGGGGGGCTACGCGCACACCGGTCACCGTCGTATCCAGGCCGGCGATCGCGAAGCCGAGCGCTAGCCCGGCCGTGGTGCCGCCGCTGCCGAGTGGCAGCACGACCGATCGGGGCACGGTGAGCTCTCCGGATTCCACCTGCGCCGCCAGCTCCAGCGCCGCGTTGACGTGGCCGAGCATGCCGGCCGGCGTGGTGCCGCCCACCGGAATGAAACAGGCCGCGGCGCGTGCGCGCCACCACGCGGCGACCATCGCGCTCACCGGGTTGGACCATATGGAGAGCGCCGAGCATTCGTGACGCGTGCGCGCCAGAACTGCCCAGGCCGACGTGTTCATTTCATGCCGCCACAACACCGCGGCGGTGCTTGCGCCCAGCGTGCGTGCCAGCAGCGCGGTCATGAGCACGTGCGTTGATCCTTCGCCTCCCAGTGTGACCACCGTCTCGCCGGCGCGAACACGCGCGAGCAGAAATTCCAGGGAGCGAACCTTGTTGCCACCAAACGGCGCGGCATTCAGATCATCGCGTTTGATCCAGATTGGTTGTGCTCGTGAGAGACCATCAACCTGCATCACCGGCGAAGGAAACGTGCCCAGCGAGACGTGCGCCACGTGGCGCAGCGCCGGAAAGCGGCGGAACAGTGGCAGCTCCGGCACGTGCGCCGGAAGCGGGGGAATCACGATCGGGACGTCCCGGACAGGGCCTCCTGTCCGCGCGGCCCGCCGTCCACGGCCCTATCCGAAGACCGATAGCTGCGCGTCATCGGGCGTTCGCTTCGTATCATCGTCAACATACAGCAGCTTGATGGGCACGATGATCGCGGCGAGCAGCGGAACGGCAACCATGAGGCCGATGAAGCCGAAGAGCAGCGCCATGAGTGCCTGTGCGAAAATCGTCAGCACCGGAGGCAGGTCCATCTCGCCCTTCATGAGCAGCGGGATGAGAATGTGGCCTTCGAGCTGCTGAATGGTCAGGTAGGCGATCGCCACGTAGAGCGCCTTCTGTGGCGAGTCCAGGAACCCCATTGTGATTCCCGGAATCGCGCTCATGATCGGCCCGATCGTTGGCACGAATTCCAGCAGCCCCGCAATGGCGCCAAGCGCGAACGGCGCCTTCACACCCAGGAGGAGCAGCACGACGGTCGTGACCACACCAATCACGACCATGGCGATGAGCTGCGTGAGCAGCCACTTGCGCAGCACCGTGACGGTATCGCGCATCACGCGATCCGCGACCGGGCGCCCCTCGCGTGGCACCATGAGCATGATCCCGCGTTTGTACGAGTTCGGATCCACCGCCAGGTAGATGCCCACGAAGATGACGATGATGAGGCTCGCCACGACGGTCACGGTCGACGTGAGAAACGAGAACAGGTAGTGCGTCACGCTCTGCAACTGATGACTGACCTGCGACGCCAGCGTCGTCGTGGGAGAGGGTTCCGTCAGCGTATCCGCTGCCGCGGCGGCCGCCGACCCGGGCCTGGTCTCTGGTACCTCGTTTGCCGCCCCGTTCGCGGGCGAGCGCGAGAGCGTCTGTCCTGAGAGAGCACGGAACAGCTCGCCACCACGTCCACGGATGAGCCAGCTATCGACCCGCTGAATGGCTTCGGGCAGCTTTGCCTTGAGCTCGCCAGCCTGCGTCGCGATCGTCGGCGCCGAACCGGCACCGAGTCCATAGAGCAGCCCGAGAAACACGAGCACGACCGCTGGAGCGCCTACGCCCCGGGGAATGCGGAAGCGCTGCAGATAGTCCGCCCCCGCCGAGATGGCGATACCGAACAGGACGCCCAGAAAGCCGAGCAGAACGAGGTCACTGGCAAACCAGATGAGCCGCAGCACGATGAAAACGGCCGCGAGAATGAGCGCGACACGGAGCACATCACGGTTCCGCCAGGCGGTGTTTCCACCCCGCCGTGCCGGCGCGAGCGCCGGAAGTGGGCGCGGCGGAACGGCCCCGGACCCATGCCCGGGACCGGCCTCGAATTCACCGTCGGCGCCGCTGACGCGTGGTGGCTGCTCGGGGATGCTGACGACAGGCTCGCTCATCGGTTCGGTCGCGTGGCTGCAGGTTCGCGCGTTCAACGGCGCGGGCGCTCATCCCTTTGCCGTGGAAGCTACACTGGCGCCGGAAATGGCGCCTCTACCCCTTCAATACGAGCGCGTCGAGTGAGAGTTTTCGACAGCCGCCAACCTCACGAGGGAGAGTAGTGCCCGTCCGGTCCCAAGTGCATACGCCCGTCTACCTGGACACCCCCGCGGGCGCCGATCGGTTTCTGGCCTCGATCCAGGATGCGCCGGCGCTCGCCGTGGACACCGAAGGTGCCAGCTTCCACAGGTTCGTGGATCGCGTATACCTGCTCCAGCTCAGCACCACGTCGGTGACCGCGCTCTTCGACCCGCTTACTGTAGGTCCGCTCGAGCGGCTGGGCCAAATGCTCGCCGATCGTGCCGCGGAAGTCGTGTTTCATGATGCCGACTACGATCTGCGACTCCTGCACCAGGACTACGGCTGGCATCCCACGCATCTGTTCGACACGCGCGTGGCGGCGCAACTGCTCGGGATCCGGGTGTTCGGACTCGCGGCGCTGTTGCAGCGCTATCTCGGCGTGAAGCTCGACAAGAAGCATCAGCGTGCCGACTGGTCCATGCGTCCGCTCCCGCCCGACATGCGCGACTACGCCGCGCAGGACACCATGCACTTGCTCGAGCTGCGCGACGCGCTCGCGCGGGACCTGAAGCAGGCGGGGCGGTGGTCCTGGGCGGAAGAAGAATTTGCGCGTATCGAGGGCACGCACTGGGAGAACGGCGACGCCAGCGATGCGTTCCTGCGCATCAAGGGCGCGCGCGACCTCACCCGCCGGCAGCTCGCGATTCTGCGTGAGCTGGTCAGGTGGCGCGACGACGTGGCACGTGAGAAGGACCGCGCCACCTTTCGTGTGGCGGGAAATGAAGCACTGCTGGAAACCGCGCGCCGCGCGCCGCGCACGCGGGACGAGGTCGCGACCATCAAGGGCATGCCGCGCGGCATGGTGGATCGCCAGGGTGAAGCGCTGCTCGCGGCCGTTGAACAAGGACTCGCCGTGCCGGATGACAAACTCCCGCGCTTTCCGCGCGCACCACGCTGGGATCGCGACCCGGATTTCGAGCAGCGCGTCGGTCGCCTGCGCGAGGTCCGGGAACGAGTAGCCCGCGAGCTCGACCTTGATCCCGGGTTCCTCATCTCACGCGAGCGTCTCGAAGCCATTGCGCGCCGCGAACCCGCATCACTCGAGGATCTCCGGGCCATCCCGGAGCTGCGCAACTGGCAGGTGGATGTGCTGGGGAATGCACTGCTGGCTGCTGGCGGCTGGTAAAGCACAGGGGCAGCCCATGGGGCTGCCCCTGTGTGGCGCCGATGCAACAAAGGGGCAGCCCTATGGGCTGCCCCATGGGCTGCCCCTTTCTACAATCCCAGATACGCCTTGATCCGCGGCTCGATCCGCTCGGGGCTCCACAGCGGCGTCCACACGAGATTAATGGCCACGTCGTCCACGCCGGGCATGGCGCGCAGCTCTTCCTCTGCGCCGTACATGATCTCCGGACCGGATGGACATCCTGGCGATGTCAGGCTCATGTCCACACTCACGTTGGCCCCGTCCACCGCGATGGCGTACACGAGCCCCAGATCCACGATGTTGAGGTTCAGTTCGGGATCCTTCACCCGGCGCAGCGCGGCCTTGACCTGTGCTTCAGTCACCGTCGGCGCGATGGGCGTCGCAGGGGTGGTCGCAGGTGCTTCCGGCGTTTCAGCCCCGGACGCCGTGTCATGTTCGGTCATGGATTCTCCGGATGGGTCCTGATGCAACATCATCGGACTACCCGCCGGAGGCAAGACTGCATGCGGAAAACCCGGCGACTTCCGCCGCCGGGTTGCCAACAATGACACGACGTCGCGCGCCGCGCGCTGCTACCCTTTCTTCTTCGCCGCGCTCGGGTGCCTGGCGCTGCGCGTGCTGGAGCGGTGCGCGCTGGCCTTTTTCGACGTGGACTTGTGCACCGTGCGCTTCACGGTGTGGCGCGAACGGCGCGACGTATGGTGCACGCGGCGGCGCGGATTCCAGTTCACCGCGCGGTCCGCGCGGAACGATGCGGGCATCGCGATGATCTGATCGGGATTATCGGTGACCGCGAGCGCCGCCGCATCAGACAGGTCGGCGCGCACATCGGCAATTACCGTGGCGGGACGGCGCGCTTTCGGCGCATACACGCGATTGGTGAGCATCAGCACGAACATGTGCCGGTCCGGATCGATCCAGAGCGACGTGCCCGTATAGCCGACGTGTCCATAGGCGTCGTCGCTCAGAAAGCGACCCGAGCCCCACTGCCCATCGGCCATGGCCCATCCCAGCGCGCGGCTCCCGGCGGCACGCGTGGTGAACAGCTTCACCGTGGAGTCACTCACGATACGAATGCCGTTGTACTCTCCCCCGTTCAGCATCATCTCGGCGAACACGGAGAGATCCGCTGCGGTGCTGAACAGGCCGGCATGGCCGGCCACGCCGCCCAGCGCGTAGGCATTCTCGTCATTCACCTCGCCGCGCAGCGGATACCCGCGCGCAGAGGTGATCTCGGTGGGTGCGATGCGCGGCTTGAGCGAATCGGCCGGCAGGAAGAAGGTACTCGTCATGCCCAGCGGCTCGAATACCCAGTCGTGCAGGAACTTGTCGAGCCCTTCGCCGCTCACCTTCTCCACGATGAACCCCAGCGTGATGGCGCCAAGGTCCGAATAGACATAGCGCGCGCCCGGCTTTGCGTCGAGCGGCGTGGTGAGCACGATCTGGCGCGCTTCCTCCGGTGTGTGCGCCAGCCGCCAGAGGTCGCGATCAGCGGGCAGGCCCGAGCGATGCTCGAGCAGTTGCCGAATCGTGACCGAGTCCTTGTCTCCGCCGGTGAATTCGGGCAGGTACTGCACGACACGATCGTCGAGCTTGATGCGCCCCTGATCGTAGAGCACCATGATGGCCGTCGTGGTGCCAATGACCTTGGTGAGCGATGCGAGGTCGTAGATTGTCTGCGTGGGAGAGACGCGCGCGCTGGAACGCGACCAGTCGAGGTGGCCGAATCCCTGTTCCATCACGGCGGCACCGTCACGCCCCACGATGACCGCGGCGCCCGGATACCCGCCAGCGGTAATGCCGCGCGTGACCACCCGGTCTATGACACGCAGGCGCTGGGCGGACATGCCAACGTCGGCTGGGGTCTTGACCGGCAGCCCGTCACCAACGGTGATGGTCAATGCGGCGAGAATGACAGTGAGCACGGCGGCGCTCCTTCGCGACGGCTGAGCGCCTTCGGCGGCAATCCCTGCGCCGAAGACACAGACTGGTACTCTGGCACGTACGATAACGCAAGAACCGGAGCAACGGGACCAACAACAGGACCTTCAGGAAAACGCGGCGGGGAGCTTCGCTTGAGGGAGCTCTCGACGGGCGGGCCAGCATTATATGAGATGGGATACCCTGCTGGCAAGACGAAACGGCTCGACCGGCGCAACTTTCGTGGTGTTCGGGCTACAGGGCTGCTGCATGTGCGCGGCAGCGCATCGGGCGCCGGATAGGGCAACCTTTTGCGGTACGCTGGTGACTCAATGAGCGACGGCATGGATACGGATCGGCTGCTGATACGACGCGCCATCGACGGCGACGAGCGGGCGCTGCGACAGTTGTGGTCGCGGTTCTCGCCGCACATCGACGCGGTGGTACGGCGTCTCGCCGGTGATCCGGATCTGGCCGCCGATATCGCGCAGGACGTGTGGGTACAGATCTTCCGCGCGCTGGGATCGTATCGCGGCGACTCGCAGTTCAGCACGTGGGCGCACCGGATCGCCGTCAACCGGACGCTCAATGCGCTGCGCCGGGTTCGCCGATTGGAACGCGTGGAAGTGGAGATGAACGACGATGTGGCGGTGGTGGATGATGACCCGGACCGTGCGTTCGTGGCCGCATCCATCGAGGATGCCATGCAGTATCTGCCTGCGGGCGCGCGCACGGTGTTCATGCTGCACGATGTAGAAGGCTATACGCACGAGGACATTGCCCGGGAGCTGAGGATCACGGCCGGGGCATCGAAATCGCAACTGTTCAAGGCTCGCGCGAAGCTTCGCCGGTTGCTCGCGCACCTGGTGGATGTCCATACACCGGCAACGGAACGGAGTCATGCTGCACCTCGATCCTGAACGGCTGGCCGCGCTGGCCGACGCCGAACCAACTGCGGACGAAGCACTGCACCTGGCCGCGTGTGACCATTGCGCGCGCGAGCTTCGCGCGCATCGGGCGCTCATGGCGCTGGCGTCGCGCGAACGGCATGCCGTACTCATGGAACCGCTGACAGATTGGGAAACACTGTCCGCGCGATTGCGCGATGCGCAGCTCGTGCAACCCGTGCGAGTCGCTCGCTCGGGTCTGTTCTCCCGGCCGTGGATGCAGGCCGCTGCCGCACTGATCATTGCTGCGGGCGGCGCCGCGATCGGACGGGCGACGGCCGCGATGCCGCTCTCCGCCACGGGCCAGCCGGCCGCCGCGGCGGCTGCCGGAAGCGCACGGCTCGCCGCCGGATCAACGGACAGCGCACACACCGTCGCGACTGTTCAGGATGCGCTCACGCTCATGCGCCGCGCCGAGAGCGATTACCGCCTCGCGGCCGCATTCATCGCGGTGCATGACACGGTGGCGGGTGGTCGGAGCGGTGTGGATCTCTATCGCGCTCGGCTCGCTGCGCTGGACCGCGTGTCCGATGCGGCGCTCGCGGCGGTGAACGAAGCGCCGTCGGATCCGGTCGTCAACCAGTATCTCATTTCGGCGCGCTCGGCGCGCGCCGTCACGCTGCAGCAGTTGAACAGCTCGCTCCCCGCGGGCGTGAAACTGGCGAGCTACTGAACGCATGCGTACCGGTTCTCGAACGTCGTGCCTGACACTCGCGCTGGGGATCGTCGCGGCCCTGCCGGCCGGCGCGATCATGGCCCGCGCGCAGGACAGCTCGAGCACGTCGCCGCAATGCGACACGTGCATGACCGGGCACCTGCAGGATCTGCAGCGACAGATGGATCAGTTGCATCAGGAATTGGCCCGCGCGCGCCGCGCGTATGACTCGGCGATGTCGCCGCGCATGCAGCGCGAGATGGCGCGGACGATGAGCAGCATGCAGGCGCAACTGGCGGCGCACACATCCGGATGGTTGGGCATCACCGTGTCCGGACAGTACACGGTAGAGTCGGACAATGGACGTCAGATCATGCGCTTCGAGGACTATCCGACCATTGAGACCGTGGAACCGGATTCCCCGGCCGAGCGCGCGGGTATCGAGGCGCGCGACCAGCTCATTGCGCTGGGCGGGCGTGACGTCACGCAAGGCGCGTTGCCGTTCAGCAAGCTGCTGAAGCCGGGAGCGAAGCTCACCGTGCGCGTGAAGCGCGGGCGCAGCACGAAGGATTTCACCGCCATTGTCGGCAAGCGGCCCCAGGATGACTGGCCCGTGTGGAACTTCAGCTATCAGGCCACGCCGCAGCCTCCTCCGCGCGCCATGGAGCCCCCACGCACGCCAGGTGTGACCGTGAGCGTTGCACCGCTGCCGCCCATGCCGGCCATGGGCATGCCCGATCAGTCACGCATGCCGATGGAGCTGCATGGACCGGAGTCCGCCGCGATCGCCGGCGCACGCGTGCAGCGCGTCCTTGGCGATCTCAAGGACTACTTCGGAGTGAAGGACGGCTTGCTCATCCTGGATGTCGTGCGTGGCACTCCGGCGCAGCGCGCCGGCCTGCGGGGCGGTGACGTGATCGTCGGCGCGGACGGCCAGCGCATCACGTCGCCCATGTCGCTCGCGCGTGCCATGGAGCGCAACGACTCGGGCGAGATGAAGCTGGAGGTCGTGCGGAAGAAGCAGACGAGAACGGTGGTGCTGCGCTGGGGGCCGTAGCCCCCGGCATCCCGCGCCGCGCGCTACTTCACCGACCCCGGCGGAAGCGTGTACAACAGCTTCATCGTTGCACGGTCGGCGTTGGAGAGATCACGGACGCGGACGCGGGCCGTCATGATGTTCGTGGTGTCCGCGGTGTGATCCAGGCCGAGCAGGTGCCCCACCTCGTGCAGTGCGATCGCCTTCACCGCATCATCGTCCAGCGGTTCGCCCTGATTGTGATGCAGCGCGAGCGTGATGTTCGCCGTCACGATCCACCAGGCGTGATCGCGCGCCCAGAGCGTCTTGCCACTGATCGGCGTGTCGAAGTGATCCGTCCAATCGACGTGCACCTCCGCGCTGGCCGAGTCGGCAACAAACTCGAACTTCACCGGAATCCCCAGCCCTGACCACTCCTGGAAGGCGCTGCGGACCTGCGCGGGGAAGGTGGGACTCCACCCCTGAATACCGCTGCCATCAGCCACCCAGACCTTGATGGGATCCGTGATCCGATCCTGCCAGCGGGCGAGCGACGAATCCCGCTCCGCGAGAATTTCGCCGATGTAGGTGCCACTTGCGCCAAGCGCCAGACGCTCGCGCTCATCGGCGAGATTTCGTGGCGCATCCGCCATGAGGCTTGCCGACGCAGGCGTCTCCGCCACGACGGGTGTGGAATGAAAGACATGTTCCGTGCGCTGGCTCGCTGCGTGGTCATCATTGGCCAGCGATGCAGCCTGCACGGTTGTCGTCGTCGCGGCCCGGCTTCTCTGCGTGGCTTGCACCGCCACGAAACCGAGAACAGGAAGGAGCAGGGCAGCTGGAATCAGGTCGGTACGCTTCATCACGCCGAGCCGGTAAGGGAGCTGTGCGATACTCGTGCAGATGACGAGCAAGGTCGCGTGAAGGGCACGGCTGGGGTGGATACCACGGCAGGGTCAGGGGCGAATGACTGCGTTCCGCCACCGGGGGACAGTGCGAAGCCGTCCCTGGCAAGTCGATGCGCACGGCATGTCGCGATGCTGGTGCGCACGCCCGGAACACGAGCTGTCAATCCGGTCCAGTCGTACGATGATGGTGTTTCGGGTTGAATCAGGTGCTGTGACTGCTCTGGTGTTACGGATACCGGGGAGTCCCGGCGCGCGAGGTTGGCGAGAACGTGGAGGGAACGACAATGCCGGGAGGGCTGCGAAAAAATAAACGACTTGAACAAAATGGCAACGGCAGTGTCGCGATCCGCTGGCTACGCCGCCAGCAACGCGAGTTCAACGTATTGAAAAGAATATGAACAAGGGATCGGAACATTACAATATCCCAATAATTGAGAAACAGCCGGTTCCCTCAGAAGGTTCCCAGGCGCCTCGCCGCTCCTCGATGGTTCTCGCTGGCACCCGAGCTCGGTACAGCACTTCCGTTCGGCAACAGCTCAACGTCCCGAGTGGCCATTGGCATCTTTTCCACCTTGGGCACCGGCCGGTACGCCATATGCGAAAATTCTCATGCGCAGCGAGTCGGCGACAGGACTTGGCTGCCGGTTGCATGAGCGCCGCCAATCCATGGCGGGACCTCATGCAGCCCTGAACAGGCTGGCCCTCAATTGGAATGCCTCATGACTGGTGCATGAGGCGCCCGCGGTCCGCCGGAACTGGCGAGGTTCCAGTTCGCCACGATATCTCGCACATGGAGGTGTTGTCTGCCGTGTTCCGGTGGCAGTGGGCCTTTGTCAGGGGGGAAGTATGAGTACCCAAATCCATACCACGCACGGTGAACGTGCGATGGTGCACGACATGGCGACCGGATCAACCACCGCGACGATTGGCGCCGGAGCCGCGGTCATACTCGGGATTCTCGGTCTCATTGGCCTCATCCCCGACGTGCTGGCGGGAATCGCAGCCATCGTCATCGGCGTCACGCTGCTCAGCGCCGGCAGCCTGATCGCCACGCGTTACAACAGAGCGTTGGCCAGCGAGCCGGTGAGCGTGCGACGTCCGGCGCGGAGCGGCATGGGGATGGAAGTCCTCGCGGGTATTGCTGGCATCGTACTCGGGATCCTGGCGTTGCTCGGTGTGAGTCCGCTGGCCCTGCTGGCTGTTGCTGACATCGTGCTGGGCGCCGGGTTGCTCATGGCGAGCAGTGCCATGATGCGACTGGAATCGCTGGTGCGGTCGCAGGCAGCCGAAAGCGGGCGCGCGATCGAACACGATGCGATCTATGCCGCGAGCGGCACCGAAGTGCTCATGGGCGTTGGCGCCGTGGTGCTCGGCATTCTGGCGCTCACCGGCCACAATCCCGTCGTCCTCTCACTTATCGCGATGATCGCGCTCGGCGCGGCCATTCTGCTGGGTGACTCGCCGATCACGGACCGTTTGTTCGGAATGGCCGGGTGAATGATGCATTGATGTCGTAGCGCATATTCGCAATGCGGTGAGCGGTGGACGGGGCGCGTGCCTGGTCCACCGCTTTCTCTTTTCATCTTGCTCGCCCTGTGCCACGGTGCGAGGTTTCCCGCGATGACTGAACCCATCACGGGCCGGTTTGATGCCCCTGCTCTCGCTGCCCTGAACGCGCTGGCGTCCGTACGAGTGACGCACACCCGGCTCATTGAGGCGCTGCCGGACGTCCTGCTTACGCCCGACGACCGGACGATGCGCAACATCAGCAGAGCGACACCGGAGTTGCGCGCGCTCGAACCGCTGCAACGCAAGCTGGCGTCAGTGTTGTTGCGCTACGTCATAGGTGATACGTCGGCGCTTGCGTCGGAGCTTACCGCGGTGTGCGATGATATTGCTCAGCGTACGCAAGCCCTCTCGTCCGCCCTGCGCATCGACCTGACGACAGCGGCGCCGCCGCCGGGCGACCTGGGTTTCGAATACTGCGCGACGGAGCTGCGCGAAGCGGGCCTCGAGGAGCTGGACCTCGAGGTTGAACTGGGAGTTGACGGGGATGGGGCGCTCGTCATTTTCGCCGGCCGGATTTCTCCGGAGGCGGCGCATGTCTGGCTGCTCGAGCCGGCGTTCAGACACGCCGAGGTCTTTGCGGCGGCCGATGCGCTGCTCGATCTCGAGCGACAGGCAGCCGGCTGGTGGTTCCGCTGCTGGACACCCGCGCCGGGGCGGCAGGAAGACGAAAACGAATTTTCACGGGGCGTACGCGAACAGGAATGGAGTCTGGTGGACCGGCAGACGCTCGCGCTGGATGCTTCCGTGATCGGTGCGTTATGCGACACTCCGGAGATCATGGATGCGATGCCTCCCCGGCAGCAACGCATGACGCGGGCGCTCCGCCGCTCATTTGCCAGTGCATTTACGGTGGAGTCGGTTGTCGGGCAAACTACGACGCTGCGCGATCTGATCAGCGGGCGCGAGCACGTCGTACACGAGCACATGACGCCGCCCCGATACGCGCCTGGTTACCTCGCCATGGGACGGATCATTCCGTTCGAGTCCGGCCATTACCTTCGCTCGCCCGGCATGGCATTCCTGGCGCCGTATGGCGACGACCTGTCCGGGATAGTGACCAGGGGACTCGCGGCCGCGGGAGATTTTCCGGTCGCGCTGCGAATCGAGTCCGTGCTGTCAATTGCGGTATCCCGGGCGAAACTTCCGCGCGCCGTGAAACCGGCGGCTTCACCCACGGCGGCGCGCGCACTCCTGGACGAGCTTACCGAAGAACTCGATGCGGCAGACCTGCGGCGTCCCATGGCCGAGAGCGATCTGCCCGATGAGATCCGGCGCACGATCCGGGAGCCATTACAGGACCTGCACGGCTACGCGGTGGATGAGCCGGTGGCGCGGTGGCTCTCCGCACTCGGTGATCAGGCCGGATCGCGGGCCAGAGGTGGCACCGGACGCAAGCGCGGTTCGGCAAAGCGCGGTTCCGCGAAGCGCGGCAAGAAGAAGCGGTAATGGGCGCCGTCTCATCGGAACCTGTACGGTGGGGTGCCATCTCCCGCCTGTCAGCAGGATTGACGCTCAGCGTTCCTCCAGCTTCGGCTCCGGCGCAACCGTCGCCCGTGGCGACGCCCAGAACGGGTACGGCAATCCCGCCAGGCGATTGATCGCGATAGCCTGGAGCGCAAGAATCACCACCGCCGCCATGAGGACCGCGAGCTGCGTGGGTGTGTGCAGAATGCCGAGCGACACGATGAGCGTGGTGGCGCCTGCGGGCGGATGGGGTGCCTTGAACAACACCATCGCGCCGCTCGTGAGTCCCAGTGACAGCGCCGCCGCCCCGACGTGCGCCGCGCTAAGCCCCGCACTGAGCGCCGGCCCGGCCTGCAGCAGACCGAATGCTGCGAGGCTTACCCAGCCGGCCACCGCCCCAATGAGGTGCCCGATCACCGCGTTGCGCGGGCTCGCCGACGGCGCCAGGGGCGTATAGAAGAACAGGAAGGCCGTGGGCCCGAGCGAGGGGAAGATGAAGGGCTCACCACTCAGCAGCGCCACCGTCGCCATCAGCGCAATCGAGATGAAGCCGTTGATCATGCTGAACGCCGAGAGCACCAGCGTGGAATCGTAGCGCCTGGCCAGCGTCGTGAGACGCAGGCGCACGAGCAGTCCGCGCAGCACATGCGTGAGTTGCCCACCAATCGGACCGGTGGGCGGCGGAGTCTGCGACGGGCCGATGCCTGGATTGCTCATGGCCGCGCTAGCGCAGTCGTCTCGTCCCGCGCAGTGCGCCGAGCATGACGAGGCCGCCAATGAACACGCACCCCGATATGATGGCCGCGATCAACGTTCCGCGCCGGTCGCCCGAGAGATACAGATTGAACGCGAGCGTGAGCAGCCAGAGCTGCACCGACATGAGCAGAATGCCCATGCTGATTCCCAGGAGGACGAGCCCGGTCTGCCCCGGTGCCGGGTTCTGCGGCGGCGCTCCCCGCGAGTCGCCGGGAACGTCCGGTGGCCGGCCGCTCATCCCGGTGTCTCCTGCACGGCGTAGAGTATCCCGTTGGCCTCGCTCAGCTCGATGCGTGGCAGCGGTCGTGGGGGTGGGCCGGCGAGTACGCCGCCGGTCTCCGGGTGAAATGCACCTTTGTGGCATGGACAGAGCAGTCGGCGCTCGGCGGCGTCCCAGTACACGGCGCACGACAGGTGCGTGCAGGTGCCGTTGTACGCCACGAACCGGTTCTCTGACAACCGGAGCAGAATCGCGTGATCGTCCGGACCGGGATACGAGAAGTAGTGCACATCCCCGACCGCGACATCCGATGCCTTGACGATCTCCTTGAGTGTGCCGCGGCTGCGATCGCGTGCGTACCCCAGCACCGCGAGCACGCCGGTGCTGGCGAACAGGGCGCCGGATGCCCACACCGACCAACGCAGCACGTGCCGGCGCGATACCAGCTCGTCCGCATCCCACTCGAAGGGGAATTCCACGTGCCAGCGATCGGCACGCGTCCTGTTGCTCAGTGGCGCGTCGCGCTCGTGTTCGTTCACAGGACCCATACGTCCTCGCCGGAGCTTGTCGTTTCGGATGCCGGCGTCGCCACCTCGCCCAGCAGCGCCGCTACATCGAGCCGCGCGGTCCCGTCGGGCAGCACGTGATAGACCTTCGTGCGCACGGTCTGTTCGCCGAAGCTCGTGACGTTCACCGCGTGGCCCTGCCGTTCGTTCACGAATTCTTCGTAGTCGCCATACCAGATGGCCTGTGTGGGGCAGGCTTGCGCGCACCACGGCTTGAGGTCCTGGCTCGTGCGGTCGTAGCACAGGTTGCACTTCTTCATGAGGCGCGCTTCGACGTCGAACTTGGGCACTCCGAACGGACAGGCGTACACGCAATTCCGGCATCCGATACAGCGTGACGGGTCCGCCTGCTGCACCACGCCGTCCGGCGTGATGAGAATGGCAAGGGCGGGGCACACCTGCGCGCAGGGCGCAACGGGATCCTCGCAGTGCATGCACAGCGTGGGCTGCGTGGCCACGCTCCATGCGCGATCCACGAGATCCACCATGATCATGCTCTCGCCCTTGTGCGAGTCGCATTCGCGGCACGCGGCCTCGCACGCGCGGCAGCCAATGCAGCGCGACGGGTCCACGAACATGGTCTTCACCGCCATGGCGTCGTGCTCCGGTTCGACATCAGTGGTCGCCTCCGTGTCTTGCGGGCGCTGGACCCACCTGATAGGGAAACATCGCCGGAGCGTTCGCGGGCGTGAGATTCTCCGTTGCGCTCACCAGCTCCGCAGTCGGCGACGAGCCAACCTTGTCGATGCGCGCCGCACAGCACTTGAACTCGGGGATCTTCACCGTGGGCTCAACCGCGGAATTGGTGAGCTGGTTCACCGCCTGGCGATGCCCGTAATGAAAAGGGATGAAGAGCGTGTCAGGACGAATCGTCGGCGTGACCAGCGCGCGCAGATCCATTGAGCCTCGCGCGGTACGCACGCGCACGATATCCTGGGTCTTCACGCCCAGCGGCTCGGCCGCGTTCGGGTGGATTTCCACCCAGGGCTCCGGAGCCTGGGAATTGAGGAAGCCGAGCCGGCGCGTCTGATTGCCGCTCAGATACTGATACACGACGCGGCCGCTGGTGAGGCGGAACGGGAAGTCGCCGCCGGGCGTCTCCGCCGGCGGCTGGTATGTGAGCGGGATCATCCGCGCGCGGCCGTCCGGATGATGGAACCGCTCGGTGAAGAGCCGGGGCGTGCCGGGGCTGTCGTCGCTGGGGCACGGCCAGAACACGCCGTCCTGCGCGTCGATCTTCTCGTACGTGATGCCGGAATAGTCCGCGGTGCCGCCCCGCGTGGCGACACGCAGCTCGTTCCAGATCTCGCGCACCGTGCGGAAGGGGAAGAACTGGCCGCGTCCCATCCGCCGTGCGAGGTCACAGGCGATCTCCCAGTCGGGCCGGGCCTCACCGGGGGCCTCCGCCGCCTTGTTCAGCTTCACGACGCGCCCCTCGAGATTCGTCGTCGTGCCTTCATCCTCGCACCATACGGCGCACGGCAGCACGATGTCTGCGAGCTCCGCCGTCTCGCTCATGAAGAAATCCACGACGATGAGCGGATCGAGGTTCGCGAGTGCGCGCTGCACCACGGAATTGTCGGGCAGCGAGACCATGAGATTCGAGCACATCACCATGCAGCTCCTGATCTGCCCTTCGGCCATGAGGTGCACCATTTCGGTGGCCGCGGCACCCACGCCCGGCAGCTCGGACTCCGGCACGCCCCACACGCTCGCGATGTAGCGGCGATCCTCGAGGTTGTCGATGTGACGGTAGCCCGGAAGCTGTGCCGCCTTCTGACCCATCTCGCGGCCGCCCTGCCCGTTCCCCTGGCCGGTGAGCATCATGGTGCCGCCGCCGGGTTTGCCGACCTGGCCGCGCGCGAGCGCGAGGTTGATGCAGGCGAGGCAGTTGTCCACGCCGTGCGTGGAGTGCTCGATTCCCCGCGCGTGCATGATGAGCGATGTAGCGGCGCGGCCATAGAGGCGTGCCGCCGCCACGATGCGCGAAGCAGGAATGCCTGTGACCTGCTGCGTCTCCTCCAGCGTCATCCGGGAAACGGCAGCTTTCACCTCTTCCCATCCGTTCGTGCGCTCACGAACGTAGCTCTCGTCCACGAGCCCATCCTCGACGATCACGCGCAGCATGGCATTGAGCAGCGCAACGTCGCCGCCTGGACGTATGGGGAGCCACAGATCAGCGGTGCGCGCGATGGGCGTCTCGCGCGGGTCCACGACGATGAGCCGCGCCCCGCGGTCGCGCGCCCGCCAGATCCACTGCATGGCCACCGGGAAGCACTCGGCCACGTTGCTTCCCACCACGAGAATCGTGTCCGCGAGCGCGATGTCCGGCATCGGGAGCGGCGCGCGGTCGAGGCCAAACGCGCGCTCGTACGCGCCGGCGGCCGAGGACATGCACAGTCGGCCGTTGTAGTCCACGTTGCGCGTGCCCAGCGCCACGCGCGCGAACTTGCCCATGAGGTAGCACTTTTCGTTGGTCATGGACGACCCGCTGTAGATCGCGACGGCGTCCTTGCCGTGCTCGGCCTGGATGGTCTGCCAGCGACTCACCACCAGGTTGAGCGCTTCGTCCCAGCTCGCGCGCCGCAACGTGCCGCCGCGGCGAATCATGGGATAGAGCAGGCGGTCCGGGTGATCGGCCTGCTGGTACGCCACGACGCCCTTGGGGCAGAGCGAGCCGCGATTGTGCGGGTAGTCGCGCGGCTCGACGCCAACCACGTGGCCGTCCTTCACGCGCAGGTACATCGCGCACTGCACTCCGCAGAAGGAGCAGTGCGTAGGCACAAGCCGCTCCGCCGCGCGCGTCGCCTCCGTCCACTCCGCGGGCGTGGGCCCCGAGGACTGGAAGTCGTAGTTGAACGCGCGGTTCGTCTCGAAGAAATCCTTGTTGACCGTCATGCCGCGCTCTCAGAGAAAGTCGCGCTTGAGCAGCGCATAGTACGCGTCCGCGCGCAGGATGCGTTTGCACGTGGGACAATAGTCCTGCAGCACACCGCGTTCCGCACCCAGATCGTAGCGCTGGCCGAGCGTGCCGAGCACGTCTTCGAGATCGGTGATGAAGCGCGCGGACGGCGCCTCCGCTCCGCATCGTTTGCAGTGCGTGACCGGTTGCCGCGGGCCCCGCGGTGCTTCGTGTCCGTAGTAATCCACGTCCTGCGCCACCTGCTGATAGAGCGTGACGCCGATGCTCGCCGGCCGCTCGATGATGTGGAAGAATTTTCCAAACGGGAGCGAGATCAGCCAGAGCACCACGATCACCTGGTGCACCAGCGCGATGAACCAGTAGAAGGCGCCGCCCCACCACGTGGACGATGCGGTGAGCGCGAGGCCCGTGACGGCGATGGCGAAGAGCAGGATGAGCGGCATCAGGTCGAAGCCGAAGCGCTGCGTGGTGAGCAGTCCCCGGTCGCGAATGCGGCGCCACATCGCGGCCGTCACACCGGCGATCAGCAGGACGGCCGTGAAGTCCAGGATGTGGAACGTGGCGAAGCCGATTCCCGCATGAATGGGAAACGTCAGCACAGGAAAGCCGAAGAACCAGGCGCGGTAGCCGTCGGGCGGCACGAGCGTGAATCGCACCCAGCCGAACGTGAGCGGCACGGTGACGAGCACCGAGAGCACGACGCCCCAGAAGATCGCCAGGTGCGTGAGCCAGCGCGCCGTACTGCGCTTGCGAATGAAGGTCTGGCCGAAGATGTCGGTCCAGAGTGCCCTGGGGACGAGTGTCGTGTAGCGCCGGAAATTCTTCCACGAGAGGAAGGTGGCCCAGCCAGCGCGAAAGTAGTGGGCGGTGGGCGGGCGCTCGATCCAGAGCGCGTACCGGTACGTGAGCGCCGCGATGGCGAACACGGTGGCCACGAAGTAGCCAATGAGCGCCGCGTCGAACTCGGCGAAGCCGCGCGAGCCGATATACACGAGCACGAGCGTGATGATCGTGGCGACGATCGCCGCGACGGCGGCGCGCGTCTTCGCGTCTGGTGTACGACGAGCCGGACGCGCACCTGGCGCGTCGATCAGACGCGGACTCGCAGCATCGGCGCGCTTCCGGCTCGAATCGGTCACGGTCATTTTGCAGTATGCGACCGCGGGGGGAAGGTGGCAAGCGTTGACGCGTCCCGCCCATCCAGCGCCGAGCGGCCGTTGAAGAGTGGCGCCGAGTTGGGCCGTTTCACCCAGGCGTCGGCGATGCGGAAGAAGGTCCGCAGGGCGGCAGCAGCGGCCTACTCGTACAGGTCGTCCACGTCCGCGGCCGCGAGCTGCACGAGGAAGTCCGCGATCTTCGCGATCACGAGCCCGGCGTACTCCGCGCCTCGCTCGGCCGTGGCGCCGCTGGGGTCGCCGATGCCGGTGTCTGCGGTGACCTGCGTCCAGGCGCGCGGAGTCCAGGCCCATTTCTCGCGCAGTGCCTGGATCCTGAAACGCCGCGCCGCGCCGGACCCCGCTTCCGACAACGGGAGCACCAGCTCGGGCGCAATGTGGAGCATGACGCTGGTCTCGAGCTCACCTGCGTGGTCTCCAGGCTTGAAGTACCGGTCCGCGTCCATGACCTGATACCAGTTCACGCAGCACAGGAACATGCCAGGATAGCGGGGCTGCAGCTCGCGGATCATCTGCCGGAAGTCGTTCCCACCGTGTCCGTTGATGATCACGAGTTTGATGATGCCCTGGCTCGTAAGCGAGGCCGTGATGTCGTTCAGCACGGCGGCCTGGGTGGCCGGATTCATGTTGATCGTGAGCGGGATGTCGAGCTGGCCCGTGTTGACGCCAAAGGGCAGGGGCGGCAGGACGATCACCCGGGCGCCGCGATTCCACGCCGCGCCAGCTGCCTCACACGCCACGTGCTGTGCGTGTATGACGTCGGTGGCGTAGGGGAGGTGGTAGTTGTGCGCTTCAGTGGCGCCCCAGGGGAGGATGGCGACCTGGAAGCGGGTGTCCCTCACCGTCTTCCAGGTAGACTCGGCCAGGACCCAGGGTCGTGCCTGATTGTTCATGGGCAGGTGATGAGGCTGATACGGTATTGCTTACAGTAATGCGCGCGCCCGGCATGAGTGTTTCGAATCACGCGGGCGAATATAGAGTCGCCCGTCCAGCCCGCAAAGGACAAGCGCCGCTGCGGCGGCAGCTTGCGTCTGCTTCTTCCAATGGCTGATAAAATGCTGGCGATGGAATTATTGCCGACAACCTCGGCTTTACATCCTGTCGAGCTCGACGCATTTTGAGCAGCCACAAGCTTCTGGGTCAGGGCAGCGAAGTTCCGGGCGACCCATGGCAGCATCCTGTGATTGCTCGCACCATCCTGGCAGGCAGTTGTTCCCGATTCCTGGCAATGTCGCACCCTCGTTCACCACGCGCGGTTGGAGGCGTCATGCGTAATCTCACACTCGGGACAGCGGTGGCCGGCCTGATCGTGGCGCTTGCTGCCTGTTCCCGGAGTACATCAAGCGCTCAGGGCAAGCAGGAGATTGCCCGTGTCCAGCCGCACTGGGAGGGCGGAATCAAACCAATGCAGCCGAGGACTGGAGCGGCGGAACCGACAGCACCGCCGGCGTTGTTCCAGGGCACGGTACAGTTGACCCGGTCTGGAGGAGACATTAGCCGGACGTACGTGCACATTCACTTGAGCACACCGGGGAACGGGAGCAGCGTATACTGGGCGCTCGCGTCGGGACGATGTGGCAACTTTGAGAATCCAGTGCTTCCGATCAGCAGTTTCAATCCCTTGGAAGTCAGCTCGAACGGAAGTATCGACGCGACAGAAGAAATCCCCTTCGAATTTCCAACCGACGGGATGTATCACCTCGATATCTTCGGTGGGCACTCAGCGCGGCTTACGGAAGTTGTGGCGTGCGCCAATCTGTCGTACAGGGAGAAGTGAGCGCAGGAACGATTCGCAAGTCGGGCTGATTCCCATATCTGCTTCGCGTGTCTGAGGTAACACGGCCCCTCGGCGAATGCTCGCCGAGGGGCCGTGTCACACGACAGCAGCGTCGGTACTGCTTATTGGTCGGGATATACCGGGTTCGGAGCAGCGCCACCGAATGTGTAGATTGGTAGCTGGTCAATCTCGAGCTCCTTGGCAGGCACCGGGAAGTGCCGTGGCGTACCCTGCTGGAGTCCGTCAATGCGACGACGGTTGAACCATTGCAGTCCGCCACCGGTATCCAGCAATTCAACATCCTGCTCGTACTGGATGTCCGCAAGCAGACCTGCAGCGCCGTCCGCGGCGGTAGCCGGAGTCAGATGTCCCCGTCCTACGCGTGTCTTGTTGATGAGCGAGGCCGCCATGCCCAGGTCTCCGCCTGTGCGCACCAATGCTTCCGCCCAGAGGAGATCGTTTTCAGAGGCGAGAACCAGCGGCGCGGTGCCGGTGAAGGTTCCGCTGTACCAGCTCACGTCAGCGGTTACGGACTTGGCGCCCCAACGCGAGTGCTCCCAGTTGCTGAAGTGCCACGCACCGCGTGCGCACTGGAACGGAATGGTGGGGATGTAGGTAAAGTCGGTCTGGTAGCGTGCGTCGGCAAATCCGGCGGCATCCTCGGGAAGCGAATGACACGCGGTGTACTCGACCGGCTGGGCGGGGTTCATCTCATGGATGACGCGCATGCTCGTCCGCATCCAAGGACCATATTCGCCATACGCCTTTCCGCCATCCCACCAGAGTACTCCACCGTCCTCCTGAATGGAGAAGTCGAACGGTGTTCCCGAGCTGATTCCGTTCTGCGCATACGAAAGTACCTTCGCCCAGTTCGCGGCACCATTTTCAGTGCCGTTGCGCGGGGTATACGCTACGATGCGCGCCGCCATGGTATTGGCGATCTTGCCAATGTTGGCAGCTGTCAGCGGCACGCCAGGGATAGGCAGCGCACTCGATGGGAGTTCCCAGCTCTTGCCCTGGGTGAGCGCAATCAGTGCATCCAGCTTGGCGAGCGCGCCGGCTGCAACGTCAGGATACTTCACCATTGCACTCGTTGGTGCCGGAATTGCGGTGTTCTCGTCAACCACAAACCCCTGGTCGAAGAACAGCGCGATGTTACCCAGGGTCACGCCCTGAGTGAGCATGGCGAGCGCCTGGTAGGATTCCGTCGTGTCCGCATTGCCAATGACGACGCCACCAGCAATGGCCCTGAGTCCGTCATTGGCTTCGCCAAGCGCCGTGTAGTTGTTGTACCAGGGATCCTGCACCATCGACGTGTAATCGCCGCCCGTGGTGTTGTTGGGGTAGGCAAGTCTCGGTTCAGAGGCACTGCGATTCATGCCGAAGTTGTTGAACGAGGACGTCAGGGCATCCGCCATCACCGCCACCGACTCGTTCGGATTCATCTCGGTGCTTGCGTCCTGCCAGGTCTGAATCGATGTCGTAATCAGCGCCGCCACGTCAGACGGCGTGGACACCGCACGCTTGGTATCTGGCTGATTGGTGTTGGGGATATTGAGGTCCTGTGAACAGCCGGCCAGGGCCAGAATCGCCCCGGTCGCAGCCAACAGTGCCCTCGAGTGGATAAGTCGCATGTTGGAATAGCTCCAGTGTCGTTTGGGCAAGGTCAGAAGCCGATTTCGATCTGACCGGAGATCGTGCGGAATGCCGGATAACGGAACCCGTCAATGCGGAAGTTCGCATCACTGCCCGCGCCGGCCTCCGGATCGAAGCCGCTGTACTTGGTCCAGGTCTTCAGATTGCGGCCAATGACGGCAACCTTGAGACTGCGGACAAAGTTGGAAAGACCAATTTGCCTGAGCAGCGAATTGGAGAGTTCGTAGTTCACCGAAAGCTCACGCAGCTTGACGAAACTACCGTCTTCCACGAAGTAGCTGTCGGGATTCAGCACGTTGTAGATCCCGTTCGCGTAGTAGTCGTAAGCGATCTTATCCGACTGCTTGCGACCCGACTGATCTTCGTCACCCGAGCGGAGGTCAAAGAACATCCACTGCTTCGTGAAGTTGTAGACGTTGCCGCCCTGCGTGCCGTTGACCAGCGCATAGATTGTGAAGTTCTTGATCTTGATGGTATTGGCCCAGCCAAACGTGTAGTCCGGGTTCACATTTCCGATCACGACCTTGTTGTTGCCGGTCTTGTCGACATACACGATTGGCGATTCGGCGGGCGTACCCTTGTTCGCCGCCAGCACGACGTACCCATCGGCGTTCTTGGTATAGAGCGCCTGGATATCGGCAAGCGTCATACCCGCATTGGCCGGGTTGTCGAGCAGCTGGCTGTAGTCCGTGACGAACTTGGCGCCATAGATGATTCCCAGATCTTCGCCCTGCCGATAGTAGAAGATCCCCTGGCTCTGACCGCCGGCGTTCTGCTGGAACGGCGGGGCATCGAGCCGGTCGATGTGCTGACGCGTGTGTTCAGCGGTAAGCGTGAAATTGTAGCTGAAGTTGGGCTGTTGAATGACGCGAGTCGTCAGCGCCATTTCCAAGGTCTTGCCCGTGATCGTCGCGGCGTTCCGCCACTGGTACTGGAAGCCGCCGGCACGTGCAATCGAGAGCGGGACCTGCAGGAACGCGTTGTTCGTCTTGCGTTCCGAACGCACCACGCTCAGATCGAAGCGGTTGAGGAAGCTCGCGTCAATAGCGTACTCGGTCTCATGCTGAATGGCCGGCTGGAGATCCACGTTGCCCAACGTGTTCTTGCTGTACTGGCCATTGCCCACGCCGTACGCCTCGTACTGGTACGCGAAACTCGGACGCAGCCCGGCCGTACCGTTGGCGGCGCGCAACTTCAGTTCCTGGAAGCCAGGGATATGGAAGTCCTGCGTCACACGCCATGCACCGGACACCTGATAGAAATCGTTATTGCGCGCGGCGCTGCCGAATAGCGACGACTCGTCGTGCACGTAGGTGGCCTGAGCGAGGTATGTGTCCTTCCAGTTGAGCCCCTGGTTGACGAGATACTGCAGCGAGCGCGTGTTGTAGATGGCGGAGTTGGCCGTGAATTGCGTGGGATCAATCGCGTTCAGCGCCTGGATGTTGCGAAGCTTGAACTGATTGCCGTTGGTGTTGACCACGTCCTCACGCTCATCGTCATACAGGTACGTGAGCTTCGTGGTGGACTTGAGTGACGAGATGCCGTAGCTCAGCGTGGCGTTCATCGCGGCGTTGTTCGCGTGATCACGGTCGGTCCCGTAGTCCAGGAAGCCGGGCTGCGGATCGCCATCCGTGTTCAGGTACCCGTGGAACTGATAGGTGCTGTTCAGATTGTTGTAGCGATCCGTGCCGTAGGTGGCATCAAGAGCCAGCCAGGTCAACGGGCGGTACCGCGCCGTGAATGCGCCAAAGATCCGCTCGGTCTGATTGCTGTTGTTGGTATGGAGAATGTCGTACAGGGGGTTGCCGCGCTGCTGCGGGTCAATGTTCGCATCGATGTTGTTCGCATAGAGCACGGTATCCGTACCCGCGACGCCATTGGTTGGCGGATGCGCCAGGTTGATATCGGGCGGTGCCTGCAGCAAGCCGAAGAAGTCGCCGGCGCCGTCAACCTGTCCCTGATCACTGGAGGTAGAACCGTACATCATGCTGGCCGAGACATCGAGCTTATCCGTGATGCCCTGATCCAGATTGAAGCGGAAGTTCTGCCGCTTGAAACCGGTGAGAATGGGCATGATACCAGGATCGGCCAGGCGCGAGAAGGACGCCATGAAATTCGTATTGCTCTTGCGGTACCCGAGCGTGATGTAGTTGTTGGTGATCGTGTTCGACTGCAGCCAGGTCTGGAGCTGGTTGCGATAGTAATTGACAGGATCCTGCTGGCGCGTGGGATACGGACTGTCCATGAAGTGGTCGTCCTTCACCTGCCGAATCCCGCTGGCGTCCGTCACGATCTCGTTGTTCGCGCCAACCTGATAGATATGAGTCGTCGCGAGCGGCGGGTAATGCTCGATGTCGCTCTTGCCGAACTCCGAGCGGAAGGTGAACTGCACTTTGCCGTCGGCCAGATTCTGGCCGCGACGCGTGGTTACGGCGATGACGCCGTTCGCGCCCTGTGACCCATACGTGGTGGCGGAGGCCGCACCCTTCAGCACCTCCATGCTCACGATGTCCTGCGGATCGACGGAGGCCAGGCCGTTCTTCGAGACCACACCGTCGATGATGTAGGTCGGTGAGCTGTTCCCGATCTGGAGCACCGTGGCGCCACGAATCTGCACCGTAGCGGGTGCGCCGGGCAATCCGGTCTCCGACAGCACCTGCACGCCAGCAACCTTGCCGGTGAGCAGTGTGCCGATATCCTGGGCCGGGACTTCCTTGATCTGGTCCTCGTTCACCTTGGAGATGGAGATCGTGGTGTTCTTCATTTCCGTGGCGCCCGCGACGCCCGTCACGACGATTTCATCGAGACGCCGGACATCCCTCTTCATGGCGAAG
>DASVWN010000093.1:0-48278 GCA_036393195.1 Gemmatimonadaceae bacterium
CTCGGACCGCTGTCAGATTTCGTGACGGCCGGCACGTCAGGGGCGGCAACCGTCGAACGCTTCCTGGGTGCGACGGTGCACGCGGTGCTCGTGCGCGACCGCGAGGTCGCGGCGGCAGTGCGCACGTGGCACGTCGAGACCAATCCGGGTCCGCTGCTCCTGCTGCCGCTCGATGCGACGACCGAGGGCGATCAGCAGCCCGGGTCTCTCTCGGATCTCGTGGAGGCCACGCAGCCGGCCGAACAGTGGGTACGTGCTCTGCTGGGCCGGGTGCGCGCGCTGGAATCGGCGACCGGCTTCGTGGACGCGCACGGCGCGATCTGGCTGCCCGGCACGGGCGTAGGGCCCGGCCCGCTGCGGCGGCGCGCCGAGCTGCGCGGTCTCGCCGACGCGCTTGCGGCCGCCGGCGTGGCCCGGGACAGCGCCAGTGCGGCGGCCGCCAGCGCCCGAAAGCAGCTTGCTGCCGCGGAGCAGGCCGCTGCCCGCGCGGTGGAGGAGCACGCGGCGGCGCAACGCGCGCTGCGCCAGGCACGCGACGCGCAGGACGCCGCACGGCGCCAGCACGAACGGGCCGGACGCGAGCATGGCAGCGTGACCGCGCTTGCCCGGCAGCTCGCCACCCGGCGTGAGGAGCTGGTGCGCGTCATCGCCGAGCTGGCGGAGCGCCACCAGCAGCACGATGCCGAGCATGCGGAGCGCGTGCAGCGCCGGACCGCGAGTGCCAGCCAGCTCGCGGAACTCGAGCAGCAGCACGAGGCGGCGCGCGAAGCACGGACGCGCTGCCAGGTGGAAGAAGCGCAGCTGCGCGCGCGCGCGCAGGTGAGCGCGGATCGCGAAAACCGGCTGCAGGAGGAAGTTTCCGCCGCAAATACCCGGCTGGGCGCCCTGCTCGCGGAGCTGAGCGAGCTCGAAGCCGCGGACAGCGCCCTGGCGGCCCGCATGACCGAGTGGCGTGGAGAGCGTGAGGCGCGGCAGCTCGCGCTGCAGGATGCGCAGACGGAATTCGAGCGCGCGGAATTCGACGTGGCCAGCGCTGATCGTCGCCTGGAGGAGGCGGAGCATGCGCACAACGCCGGTCGCCGCGAGGCCGCGCAGGGCGCCGACTCGCTGCATCACGCGGAATTGCGATTCACCGAGCTGGCGGGCCGGCGAACCGCCATCCGCGAACGACTGGAAGCGGAATGGCGCCGGCCGCTGGCAGAGATGCTCGCGGCGCTGACACCGGCGGACAGCGACGACGATACGCTGCGCGGCGAGGTCGCCGCACTGCGATCGGAGCTCGAAGCGATCGGACCCGTCAATCCGCTCGCGATCGAGGAACATGCCGAAGAATTGAAGCGCGCCGAATTTCTCAATGCACAGCGCACGGATCTCCAGAACGCGCGCAATGCGCTGCATCAGGCCATTCGCGAAATCGACGTGACGGCGCGGGCCATGTTCCTCGAGACGTTCGCGCGCGTTCGCGGGCATTTCCGCGAAATCTTCATGACGCTCTTCGGCGGCGGTGAGTGCGACCTGCGGCTCGAGTCACCGGAAACACCGCTCGACTGCGACATCGAGATTCACGCGTCGCCGCGCGGCAAGCGGACGCAGCGCATTCACCTGCTGTCCAGCGGGGAACGGGCGCTCGTGGCCCTCTCCCTGCTCTTCGGCATCTTCCTGGCCAAACCCAGCCCCTTCTGTCTCCTCGACGAGGTGGACGCGCCGCTGGACGACCAGAACGTCGGGCGCTTCGTGCGCATGCTGAACGAATTCAAGCACAAGACCCAGTTCATTGTCATCACGCACAATCCGCGCACGACCACCGAGGCCGCCGACGCCGTGTACGGCGTCACGATGCAGGAGCCTGGCGTCTCGTCGTTCGTGAGCGTCCGGCTGCAGGGTGCGCCGCAGGCCGAGGAGGGACCGGTGCCGGTCGCGGTCTGGGACGATGCCGGAAACGCGCCGGACGTGCATCGCGCGTCGTCCACGGCCGGATGGGAAAAGGAGGCGCCCAGCGGGGCGCCCCTGTCGCACCCGACAGCCTGACGCGCGGCGCGCGCGCGCAGATGCGACTCACGACGATCGGCACGGGTACCGTGCCGTCACCCGCGCGCGTGAACGCGGGACACCTGGTTGAAGCCGGCGATGTTCGCCTGCTGCTCGATTGCGGCAGCGGCGTGGCGCACCGCATGAGTACGCTGGCACTGGACTGGCTGACGGTTACGCACGTGGCTCTCACCCACTTTCATGCCGACCATGTGCTGGATATTCCCACGCTGCTGGTGGCGTGGCGCTACGGAGTGCTGCCACCACGGTCCGAACCCGTGGAGATCATCGGACCTGTGGGCGCCATCGCGCTCCTGGAGCGCTTTGCCGCCATCTTTGGCGACACGATTCGCGCCTCGACCTTCCCCATCACGATCCGTGAGATCCACCCCGGTGAGACACTGGCCCTGGGGTCGGGCGTGAGCATCGAGGCGCGCAAGGTTCCCCACACCGGTGAGAGCATCGCATATTGTGTACGGCGTGGACGGGCGCGCCTGGTCTATACAGGCGATACGGGCGTGGACGACGAGCTGGGCGGCTGGGCGCGAGACTGCGATGTCCTGCTCGCCGAGTGTTCGCTCCCCGACCCGCTGGCCATTCCGACACACCTCTCACCGGAACGCTGCGCAGCGCTGGCCGCGGCCGCGCTCCCAGGGTGTCTGGCGCTGACGCACTTCTATCCGCTCGTCGAACAGGTGGACGTGCGCGCGATCGTCGCGAGTCGCTTTGGCGGCACGGTCGTGCTCACGACGGATGGATGGACTACCGAGATCGAGGACTTCTGATGCTGGTGGTAATGAAGCACGGCGCGTCGCAGCAGGAAGTGGACGCCGTCGTGCACGTGATCGAAGAGATGGGCTACGAGGCGCGCCCGATGCCGGGTGCGCAGCGCACGGCGGTTGGCCTGGTCGGCAACGATGGCCGCGTGGATGCATCACGCATCGAGGCGCTCTCGGGCGTCGCGCAGGTCATCCACGTCACGCAGCCGTACAAGCAGGTGTCGCGCGAATGGCAGCCGGAAGACACCGTCGTCACGCTCGCGCCGGGAGTGCACGTGGGTGGCGACGAAGTCGTGATCATGGCCGGTCCCTGCTCGGTGGAATCGGAAGAGCAGATCGTGACCGCGGCGCGGCAGGTGCGTGCGGCGGGCGCCTCCGTTCTCCGGGGCGGCGCGTTCAAGCCGCGCAGCTCACCGTACTCGTTTCAGGGGCTTGGCAAGCGCGGACTGGAAATGCTCGCCACGGCGAAGCGCGACACGGGGCTCGCAGTCGTGACGGAGGCAATGGACGAGGAAGGCGCGGAGCTCGTCGCCGAATTCGGCGATTGCATTCAGATCGGCGCGCGCAACATGCAGAACTACTCCCTGCTTCGCTTCGTGGGTCACCTGGGCAAGCCGGTGCTGCTCAAGCGCGGCCTCGCGGCCACGATCAACGATCTGCTGCTCAGCGCCGAATACGTGCTGGCAGCCGGCAATCCGAACGTGATCCTGTGCGAGCGCGGCGTCCGCACCTTCGACACCGCCACCCGCAACATGCTCGATCTCACCGCCATTCCCATCGTGCAGGGGTTGTCGCATTTGCCCATCGTGGCGGATCCGAGCCACGGGACGGGCATCCGCGACAAGGTGATCCCCATGGCGCGCGCCGCCGTCGCCGCAGGCGCGCACGGCATTCTGGTGGAGGTGCATCCAAATCCGGAGCGCGCGCTCTCCGATGGCGCGCAGTCGCTCTATCCGGAACAGTTCACACAGCTCGTCATCGAACTGCGCGCCATTGCGGCCGCGATCGGCCGGTCGCTCTGTCCCGCGCCAGGGACCGTGGGGGCGGCGAGAGGGTAGAATCTGGTGCTGTCATCCGATGGACCAGGAACCAATCGCCGAGCCCAATGTCTCGTCTTCAGATATTCGTCGCCGTTGCGCTGAGCGCCCTGAGCGCCGTCTCGCTGCATGCCCAGTCGCCGGAGACCATCGTGGACCACGCGGTACGCGCGTATGCGAGCGTGAAGTCGCTGCGCGCAACGTTCACGCAGCAGATCACGAATCCACTCACCGGGCACGACGACTCCTCGCGCGGGGAGTTGCAGCAGCGTGGACCGGGTTATCTGTCGGTGCGATTCACGGAGCCGAAGGGCGACGAGATCGTGGCCGATGGCAAGAGGATCTGGGTCTATCTGCCCAGTACGACCCCGGGCCAGGTAATCAGGATGCCCCTCGGCGACAACGCGGCGGGCGTGCCCGATGTGGCCGCACTGTTTCTCAAGTCACCCCGGAAGCGCTACACGATGTCCGCAGCCGGCATCGCCACGGTGCAGGGACACGCCGCACATGCGGTCGTCCTGGTGCCGCGCGACTCCACCATCCCGTTTTCCCGGGCCACGGTGTGGGTGGATGACGAGGATGGCCTGATCCGGCAGTTCGAGATCACGGACCCGAACGGACTCGTGCGCCATGTGGAGATCACCAGCCTCAAGCCGAACGCGAAGCCCGACGCGGACGCATTCGTGTTCCACGTCCCGGCAGGGGTAAAGGTGTTCGATCAGCGGGGGCAATGACGGGATTTCAGGATTCGCAGGATTGACAGGATCGTGGGGAGCCGTGTCCCTGGTTTCAGTCCGTTCGCTGCACGATGGCAAATGCTGTTGGAACGGCACCGTGCGAATCCTGTGAATCCTGTCCATCCTGCAATCCTGTCAAGGCGGCAGCGGCGGAGCGGCACAGTGCCCGGAAAAACTGATGCGCTCAGATAAACCTGGAATCGTCTCCCGCCAAGGCAGCTGTCAGCGCATTTGAACGCATTCAGCAACGGGCAGCGAAACGCGGTCACGCTCCGGCGCTGGCATCGGCTGCGAACGGACTGCTGGTGCCCCGGTACAGTTCCTCCAGCTCTTTCCGGTACCGCTCCGCCACGACTTTGCGACGGAGCTTGAGACTTGGCGTGAGCTCG
This sequence comes from Gemmatimonadaceae bacterium, assembly GCA_036393195.1. Lineage (GTDB taxonomy): Bacteria > Gemmatimonadota > Gemmatimonadetes > Gemmatimonadales > Gemmatimonadaceae > JADGGM01. Next base: position 4,971 of record DASVWN010000093.1, read on the forward strand.
CCGTTCGCCACCGTCAGCTCGTGATCCAGGATGACGAACCGCTTGATCGTTTCCCAGTGACTCAGCCGGGAGTTGAGCTCGTCAATGTAGCGCTTGACCATCGCACGAGCGGCATCGGATCTCACGATCTCGCCGTACGGCCGCTCGCCGAGCCCGTTCTGCTTCGCCCAGACGGCCACGGCATCGGGCGCGAGGGTCACGAGCGCCGAGACGAAGTTGCGCCCCTCGCCGTACACCATGAGCTGGCTGACGTACGGGCAGACGCTCTTGAACATCGACTCGATGTTCGATGGTGCGATGTACTTCCCGCCGGACGTCTTGAAGAGATCCTTCTTGCGATCGGTGATGCGGAGATAGCCCGCGGCATCGATGTTGCCGATGTCACCCGTATGCAGCCAGCCATCCGCATCGATCGCCTCGGCAGTGGCCTCCGGCAGGTGATGATAGCCGGCCATGACGCCGAGGCCGCGTAACAGGATCTCGCCGTCGGGCGCAATGCGCGCCTCCGTCCCGGGCAGCGCGAGTCCCACGCTTCCCAGGTGGTACGAATCCAGCCGGTTGACGAACGACGCCGCGCTGCTCTCGGTCATGCCGTATCCCTCGAGAATGACCAGGCCCATCGCGTCGAACCATTCGGCGATCTCGTGGTTGAGCGGCGCCGAACCGGAAATGAAGAATCGGATCCGGCCGCCGAACCGCAGGCGTATCTTGCGCAGCACGAGGCGGTCCGCGAGTGCGTGACGCACCATGAGCCCGATTCCGGGGCGTTCTCCCTCGCGCCGCATCGCCGCGACCTGCCGCCCGACGCGCTCGGCCCAATGGAAGAGCCGCTGCCTGAACGGCGATTCCGCGCTCACGGTGGTGGCGACGCGGGCGTACGCCTTTTCGAAGATGCGCGGCGCGGCGCCCATGAACGTGGGGCGGATCACCGCCAGATTGTCCACGATCTTTTCGATCGTCCCATCCACCGCGGTCGGGAATCCGACCTGGAGCGGGAGGAGCAGCAACACCTTGCCGAACACATGCGCCAGCGGCAGCCAGAGAAACTGGAGGTCGTCCGTCCGCAGAATGCCGAGCTGCTCGATTGCGGCGGCAAGCCAGGTCCACGAGTCGTGTCGCAGCCGGACGCCCTTGGGGCGGCCGGTCGTGCCCGATGTGTAGACGAGCGTCGCCAGACTGTCCGGGCTCGTGGCCGCGATGCGCGCCGTCACGAGATCGGGCTCGTTCGCCAGCCGTGTCCGGCCGAGCGCTTCGAGCTGCGCGAAGGAGATGATCCAGTCGTCATCCGGCGTGCCATCCATGGTGACGACCCTGACGACATCAGGCATCCCGGACCGATGTTCGCGGAGCTTCGCGATCTGCTCGTCGTCCTCGGCCACGACAACGCGACTGCCGGAATCGGCGACGATGTATGCCACCTCCGACGCCATCGTACTGGGGTAGATCGTGGTCGTGGCGGCGCCCGCGCACATCACCGCGAGATCGGACAGCACCCATTCGTACCGCGTGGAGCTGGCGATGGCCACGCGCTGCTCCGGCTCGACGCCCAGTGCGATCAGCCCGGCGGCAAGGGCATCCACGCGGTCCGCGACCGCGCGCCAGTTGCTGCTCTGCCAGTCCGTTCCGCGGCGAAAGCGAAACGCTTCCGCCTCGGGCGATCGTGCGACACGATCGCGAAAAAGGCTCCCGATGGTGGCGGCGCGCTCGACCCGCGGCGGCTCGGGTCGCGGCGCGGGTTGCAGGATGGTTGCCGGCATATGCTCCTCGTGAGGGAGATCGCGTGCGACTCGCACGCCACACGATGCAGTGCGCGGCTTCATTCGTAAACCCGCGCGCCGGCAGTTCAGCCCAGCATGGCGCGAATGGCCCGAAGGCGATCGGGGTCTGTACCCGCCTCGCTCGCCAGATCAACCAGGGCACGCGACAGTGATCGGTACACCTCCAGCGCGCTGGGGTCATCCGCCAGCGCGCCAAGGTGGCGCCGAATGGTGTCCACGTCACCCCGCACGATGGGGCCCGTGAGCGTCACGGCGCCATGCTGGCGACGCAGATTCCCAATGGCGGCGAAGAAGAGCGCGCGCAGCGCCTGCTCCACCACGTCAGCGGGAATGCCCGTCTGCGCAAGCACATGGTCTGCCGTGGCGAGCAGGACGGCGGGAAAGTTCGAGACCATCACGGCCGCGGCATGATAGCGAGCCTTCTGCCCGGGTGGAATATCGAGCACCCGGCAGCCCAGCGCCGCGGCGAGATCGCGGCTCGTGGACTTCGCCCGCTCGTCGCCATCGACGCCGACCCACGCTCCACAGAGCTGTAGCGGCGCGCGAAGCGGATCGGCAATGGGGACAAGTGGGTGAAAGGTGCCGGCGGCATGACCGCGCGCACGCACCTGCTCCAGCATGGCGGGTTCGGCGCTGCCGCTCGCGTGGAGCACCACCGCATCGGGAGCCAGGGGAGCCTCGAGCAGCTCGCGCAGCGCGTCGTCAATCTGCGCGTCGCGCACCGTGACGAGGACAACGGTGGCCGTGGCGATGGTCGCGGGAATGGCCCCCGCCGTGACGGGATCGCGGCCTTCGTGTACGTGGCGGCCATGCAGGCCGACCACGGGGACGCCCGACATGCGAAAGGCGCGGGCCAGACCGGTGCCGGCGCGACCCGCGCCCAGCACGAACACGCGCTCGCTCACGGCCTGGGTTGCACGTCCTCTTTGTGCGCGGCACGCATCTGCGCCGCGCGCGCGAGCAACGCGTGTTGATCGCCGGCCTGCCCGGCCAGTTGCAGCGCGGTGGCGATCACGCGATCACGTTGCAACTGCCGGTGAAACGATGCGTCCAGGCCAAAATTGAAGCGCGAGATCTCGGCACCCAGAAGCTGATTGACCTGGGTTGCCGCCGAATCGTACTGCACGCGTGATATCTGATGTACGCCCCGGGCCTGCAGCCGCCGCCAGAATTCGTCGCGCATGGCTGGCGTCACCGTGAAGTCGGGCGACTGCACCGACCTGGATGCCTTGACGCTCAGCGCGTAGTCGGTGAGCGCGTCACGGAAACGCGGAATGTCCGAGTCGAGCATGCGCCAGAACGCGAGCATGCCGTTCCCCGAATCGGCGGACGTGATGATCAGATCAGGCGTGATGCCACCGCCGCCATACACGATGCGTCCGGCGTCGGTGTGATATTCGCGACGCTGCGAGAGCGGACGTTCCGCGGCGGCATCACTGTTCGTGTCGTCGCCGGTGTCATCAGCCGAGCTGTCCGCGCCTGCCTTCTGGATGCTTCGCCCCGACGGCGTGTACCATCGCGCCGTGGTCAGCTTGAGCGCTCCTTCCCCGCTCCCCAGCGGGAAGAGGGATTGGGCACTTCCCTTCCCGTAGGATGTGCCGCCAAGAACGAGCGACCGATCGTGATCCTGCAGCGCGCCCGCAACGATTTCCGCGGCGCTGGCCGAATGGTCGTTGACCAGAGTGACCAGATCCAGTTTGGGCCAGAGCTGACCGCTCGGGTTCACGAAATCATGCGCGGATTCCGGCGTGCGTCCACGCATGGACACGATGGACTGTCCCCTGTTCAGGAACATCCCGGCAATGTCCACCCCCTGTTCGAGCAGCCCGCCGGGATTGTCGCGCAGGTCGAAGATGAGCGTCGTCATTCCCTTGCGGACGAGCGAACCGATCGCATCGCGCAACTCATCCTCGCTCGAGTCACTGAAGATCGTGAGCTGCACGTAGCCCACGTGATCCGTGAGCATCATGGGGTGTCGTACGGAGCGAATGTGAATGTCGGAGCGCGTCACGGTGAACGGCAGCCGTCCATTGACACCGGGACGCTCGATCAGCAGCGACACCTGCGTACCAGGCTTGCCACGCAGCGCCTCACGCGCCTCGTCCGCCGTCCACGACGCGGCTGACCGGCCGTCCACGGAGACGATGCGATCGCCCGGCTCGATACCGGCGCGCTCCGCCGGCGTACCGGGCAGCGGCGCGATGATCGTGATCCAGCCGTCGCGCACATCGATCTGGATGCCGAGTCCGGCATACATGCCGCTCGTGCTCTCCGTGAGATTGCTCAGCCGTGCCGGATCCAGATACACCGAGTGGGGATCGCCGAGCAGCCGCAGCATCCCGACGGTGGCCTTGCGGAACAGCGTGTCCTGGGGAAGCGAGTCCACGTACTGCTGCTGCACGTGATCGAGCACCTGCTGGAAGAGCTGCGCGCCAACCGTCGTGTCTCCGCTACGCACCAGCCCGCGCTGCAGCAGCCAGCCGCCGGACACGAGCGCTCCGGCGAGCGCCGCGGCCGCGACGATGCCGCGCGACCGGTTCACTGGCTCACCGCGAGCGGAATGGGAAAGAGTTCCGGCCAGTCCGCATTGAGCACGGCCAGCACCCGATCGAATACAACCGCCTCGCTGTCATCGGCCGGTATCCCGATGATACGGCCGCACTCCGGATGCTCCGTCTGCCACTCGGGTGTGAGCGCCAGCGCGAACGCATGCTCCACGCGCGCGTGAAAGTCGGCGCCCGCGAGCTCGATGCGGTCCGCGGCCCCACGCTGCTCCCGGCGCACGCGGCGCGTCTCGGCGCTCGCGGTGAGGAGCAACGTGAGATCCGGCACATGGCCGCCAGTCGCCAGCTCGTTCGCCGAGCGCACGAGCGCTTCGGACAGTCCGCGTCCGGCGATCTGATAGGCGTACGTGGAGAGAAAGAAGCGATCCATGAGCACGGTCGCGTTGACGGTGAGTGCGGGTTCGATCACCTCATCCATGACCTGCGCGCGCGACGCCATGAAGAGCAGCGCCTCTGCGCGCGCGCCCACATCCGGACCGGAGTCCAGCAGGAGGGCGCGAACCATGTCGCCAAGGGCGGTGCCGCCGGGCTCGCGCACCGTCACGCACGTCGCGCCTCGCGCGGCGAGCCACTCCTCGAGGCGACGCAACTGCGTGGTCTTTCCCGCGCCTTCGGGCCCCTCGAATACGATCAGACGGCCGCGCATGGCCATCACCCCAGTGTGATGATGGAGCTGGCGGATCCCTTCTTGATGCCCTCGAAGATCCAGTCATTCACCCGCAGCATCACCTTGTCGAAGTTCTCCTGAGCGCTCACGGCACCCTGGTAAAGGATGCTGCCCTGCACCTGCCCCAGCAGCCGATCCAGATCCTGCTCCATCTGTTCGGTAGGCTGCTCGCCGCGCTCGATCATTTTCTGCGCGCCGAGGCGGAGTTCCTCCATCCGGCGAAGCAGTGTCATGGCGTCACGGTCGCTCTGCAGCGCATCGTTGGCGCGCTTCACCGCCTGGTACTCGGCGCTCTGGCCAATGAGGCGTCCCAGTTCTCTGGCCTTGTCTTCAAGCACGATCAGTCGTCCTCCCGGTTTGCCAACAGGATTCGCTCGCGTCCGGCAAGGTCGAGTCGCACGGTAACGTCCCGATAGCGGCCCGTCGCGAGCGCCGCCTCCGCCGCGAGCGATGCGCGCCGCGCGTCCACTTCCAGCGCCAGCAGTCCGCCCGGTTCCAGCACGTCCGCTGCCGCACGAATGATCGCCCGCGTCGCGGCCATTCCCGCATCCCCACTGAACAGCGCGATCGGCGGCTCCCAGTTCCGTACGGACGCCGGCAGCGCCGCCGCTTCCTCGTACGCAATGTAAGGTGGATTCGACACAATCGCGCGGGCCCGCAGGCCACGCACCGGCTGCAACAGCGAGCCATGTCGAAACTCCACGATCGTTGCCACGTCGCCCAGCCGCGCCGCATTCGCCCGCGCCACGTCGAGCGCGCCAAGCGACACATCGGTGCCGATCGCCCGCCCGAAGCGCCCTTCAGTCGCCAGCGCCAGTGCGATAGCGCCGGAGCCAGTCCCGACATCGACGACGATGCCACCCATGTTGCCGGCCAGACGCTCGAGCACCGCGTCCACCAGCTCTTCCGTTTCCGCACGGGGAATCAGCACACGCTCGTCCACGAGCAGCGTCAGGTGCCGGAACGCCGAGCGGCCTACCGCATACGCGAACGGTGCCCCGATGGCCCGGAGTCGCGCCGCCTCGCGCGCCGCGCCACGAATCTCCTCTCCGACGATCTCCGCACCGTGCATGCCAGCCCAGAACCGTGGCGCATCCACCAGCGCGGCGAGGATGTCTCCCGCCTCGCGCCGCGCCTCGGCAATGCCGGCGCACGCCAGCGTCCCCGCCAGCTCAGCGCGAAGCAACGCGACGTTGCGTCCCCCTCCCTCACCCACCGAGCTTCTCCTCCACATCCGCCAGCGCCAACTGCTCCAGCAGCGGATCGATCTCGCCCTCCAGCGTCCGCGCCAGCTCGTGCAAGGTGAAGCCTATGCGGTGATCGGTCACCCGGTTCTGCGGGAAGTTGTACGTGCGGATCTTGGCCGAGCGATCACCCGTGCCCACCTGCGTGCGCCGCAAGCGTGAGCGCTCCGCTTCCTGCTCCGCAAGGCGCTGGTCGAGCAGCCGCGCTCGCAGCACTTCCATGGCCTTGAGCTTGTTCTGCAACTGTGACTTCTGGTCCTGCTGGCTGACGACGATGCCGCTGGGCAGGTGCGTGATGCGGACCGCGGAATCCGTCGTGTTCACGCTCTGCCCGCCCGGCCCCGACGACCGGAAGACGTCGATGCGAATGTCCTTGTCCTCGATCTTCACATCGATCTCTTCGGCTTCCGGGAGAACGGCCACGGTCGCCGCCGACGTGTGTATGCGCCCCTGGTTCTCGGTAACGGGTACACGCTGCACGCGGTGCACACCGGACTCCCAGCGAAGCGTGCCGTAGGCGCCGTCGCCGCGCACCTTGAAGATCACTTCCTTGATGCCGCCAAGCGTGCCTTCGGAGAGCGAGATGACCTCGATGCGCCAGTGGCGGCGTTCGCAATAGCGCGTATACATTCGGTAGAGATCCGCGGCGAAGAGTGCCGCCTCATCGCCCCCCGTTCCGGCACGGATCTCCATGATGGCCGGCCGGTCCTGCAGCGGGTCATGCGGAATGAGTGCCGGCTTGAGGGCCTGCTCCAGCTCGGCGATCTGCGTGCGCAGGCGCTCTTCCTCCGCGCGTGCCTCGGCGGCAAGCTCGGAGTCGTCAACGCCAACGAGCTCGTGCGTCTGCACGAGCTCGCTCTCGTAGCGGCGGAGCCGGGCCGCCATTTCGACCACGGGTGCGAGCCGCCGGTGTTCCCGCCCCAGTTCAGCCAGCCGGCCCGGATCGCGCACGGCGCCGGCGCTCGAGAGTTCGCGCTCGACGGCCTCGGCCCGCGCCAGCGCGTCCTGAATCCGATCGTTGAGGCTCAGGCTTCCTTACCGTACTTCTGGCGGAACCGCTCCACGCGGCCAGCGGTGTCCACGAGCTTCTGCTTGCCCGTGTAGAAGGGGTGGCAGTTGGAGCAAATGTCGGTGTGGATCTCGGCGATCGTGGATCGCGTCTTGAACGTATTCCCGCACGCGCACGTCACCGTTGCAGTGGCGTAGGTGGGATGAATGTCTTTCTTCACGGGTGCCTCGAACGAAAGGTCTCACGAGTTGAATGCAACCATGAAATTTACTCTAAACTGGTGTCGAAAGACAAGTTGCGAAGACGAACACAACCTGGCCGCGGCGCGGCGTCTTTTTTCACTGAAGCCTGATCCGCGTCATCCACGCGTCCGAGTGATAGTCGCGCACGGTCAGGATGGCGTGCCGAAGATCTTCCGCGATGTCCACGTCCCACCACGGAAGGGAAATCGTGCCGAGCAGCTTCAGATCGCCCGGCTTGCGCGAACGGTAAAGACGGATAGTGCGCCTGGTATCGAACACCACGAGCAACACCGAATGATCGGGCAGGAAGCTGGTGCGGGCATCCAGCCCGGTCGTTGCCCCCCACTGTGTACTGGACCCGTCGGCGAGCGAAATGACACCGAATCCGACGGAGTCGCCGAACGCCGCGTGGGGACCCGCATAGCTGATGCGGGGCCCCAGGTGATCGGACTCCAGCCAGAGCAATCCTGAAAACCACGCTGGTTTGCGGAACTCTCTCAAGTGGTTGCGCTGACTGACCAGGATTCGATCGGCGCTGGCAGGTATCCAGGCCATGCCGTCGGACAGCGCGGTGAAGTCCCATCCTCCTGAATCGGCCGGGAAGTCGAAGCGCGACAGTAGGCGACCGCTCCGCCCGTCAACGAGCATGTCGCGCACTTCGCCGTGCGGGCCACGTGAGGTGATTGCGAGTCGGCCGGAGTCCTCCCACCACGCCGCGCGAAACGTCCCATCAATGTTGATTGCGGTCTCCGGACCACCCGACGTTGCCGTGACCCCGAGCCGCGTGACCTGGACGTTGCCGCCGCTCGCGGATTGCTGCCGGATCCAGAGCAGTCGCGCGCCATCGGGCGACAGGCGCACGTTCAGGGGCGTGGACGACTGCGCGATGCGGGCAGAATCCGGAAGGCGACCGGCGAACAGATCAGCGAGCGAGAGCCGCCAGACGGACCACTCGTAGGTGCCCTGATCCATCACGAGACTCGAACCGTCCGCGGTCACCGAGAACGTATTGAACGGCCCCGGAATCGTGTCCCGGCGTTCAGTGAATCGGCCGTGCGTGGCATCGATCGGGATGTGCACGATGGCGTGCGCCGCGGTCGTCAACCAGAGTGCACCGCCCGCCACGAAGGCGTACGTATCCGGGCTTGGCGGCGCGACCCGGTCAGCGACATGGCCCCGTCGATCCAGCAATTCGAGAAGCGGGCCGGCTGCCCGATCCACGCCGACGACGATCCAGCGCGTACCCGGAATGCTCTCGACGAATTTCACACCAAGCGATGCACCGGACACGCGGAGGCTGTCCGTCACCAGTCCGGCCAGCGTCGTGCTCCAGATCCAGAATACCGAGTCTGGCCGGGCTGGCGAGGCTACCAGCAGTGAGTCACCACCGGCGGTGAAGGTAGCCGGCGCAGAGCCCACGAATCGCGGAGCTCCGCCCAGTACCGGAACGAGCCAGGCGCCGATACGCCCCGCAAGAGCGCAGCCGATAATCAGGTTGCGGCGGTCGGGACTCCATTCCATCCCGTACCAGTCCGTCGCTCCATCAAGAATGACGTGCGCTGCGGCGCTCCCCACGTCCTGCACCGCGACTGCGTAGGTACAGTGGTGTTCGTCGCAACGCTTCGCGAAGTAGGCAAGCTGTTTCCCATCCGGCGAGATCACTGGATCCAGCACGTTGGCCGAGCTCGTGAGCTGGATGCGCTCGCCGAGCACGGGGCGGCCGGGCGATTGCGCTCGCCTCTGGCGAACCCCAAGTACCGCGAGCGCTACGCTGGCCGCGGCGAACGCCGCGATGGCGAGTCGCGCCATGATCGGCCGGCGCCGCCCGTAGGACGGCGCACTGCCCGTGGCACCGGCGTCGAGCGCGTTCGCGAAATCCCCGGCCGAGCGGAAGCGGTCTGCGGGTGTCTTTGCGAGGGCACGCGCCACGGCAGTGCTCGCGTACTCCGGCAGGCCGTCTCGCACGACCGTCAGCGGTGTCGGACGCTCGGTGAGCAGCTTGGCGATCACCGCTTGCGCCGTCGCGCCGGTCACGGGCGGTTCGCCGGCAAGCATTTCGTAGCACACGGCGCCGAGTGCGTACACGTCGGTCCGCTGATCCAGATGCCGGTCGCCGGTGGCTTGCTCGGGACTCATGTATTCTGGTGTACCGAGCGAGAGCCCCGTCTCGGTAAGCCGATTGCCGGCCGCCTGGCTTACAGCGAGCGCGATGCCGAAGTCGGTGAGCATCGCTTCGCCCTCGTGCAGCAGGATATTCTCGGGCTTGATGTCCCGGTGAATGATTCCCTGCCGGTGCGCGTAATCGAGCGCGCTCGCCACCTGCCTGACGATCGCCACGGCATCGCTCAGGGGCAATTGCGGCTCCCTGTCCAGTCGCGCGCGCAGCGATTCGCCCTGGACGAAGGGCAGCACGTAGAACAGCAACCCGCGCTTCTCGCCCGAATCGATGAGGGTGAGGATGTGCGGATGATCGAGGCGGGCCGTGATCCTGATCTCGGCGAGAAAGCGTTCTTCACCCAGGATGGCAGCGAGTTCCGGATGCAGCACCTTGAGCGCCACCGGCCGCTCATGCTTCCGATCCGTGGCCAGGTAGACCGTGGCCATGCCACCCCTGCCCACTTCGCGCTCGACGATGTACTGATCCGCGAACGCGCTGGCGACCTGCTCCGTCACGTCCGGCATCGCATCCGCCAGACAGACCACCGGAGCTGCGAACTGAGATCCATGACACCCATCCTCGCCTCGAGGAAAAACGCTCAATCGTTTCTGTCTGCCGTACGTCTGTCAAGATCAGCGACGGTAACGGTGAACTGACAGTATTCGTCTGACTTGCGACCGCGGCTCGGTCAACCCTACCCCGGTGCCCGGCTCTTCGCCGGAGCGAGGTTCCGTGCAATTCCTGTCTTTTCCTGCTGTTCGGGTTTGCTCCCGGATACGCGTACTTCCTGTCCTCGCCGCATGCGCGACACTGGCTGGATCCATGGCACTGGCGTACACCGGGTGTCCGCGGCCGAAGTCATGTCGAGCGCGTCGCCGTCATGGTCACCGGACGGACTGCACATCGCTTACAACGATTTAGGTGGCGCCGTCCAGGCGATCTGGACGGCAGATGCGGATGGCAGCCACCAGCACAACCTCAATGTTCCGGGCTATTTCGCGGTTTGGGGTCCCAACGCGATCGCGTTCGATCGCAGCAGCGGCGGGCATTTGCAGATCTTCCTCATGAATCCGGATGGCAGCAACGTCCGCCAGATATCGCAGGATACGCTCAACGACTATGCCGACGGCTCTTCGCCGGATGGAACGCGAATTGTCCTCGAGGCCGACGGCGGACCGAACGGCGCGCCTGTTCAGATCTTCACCTGCGATGCCGATGGGACAAACCGTGTTGCTTTTCCGGGCGATCAGCCTGATGCCGTTGAAGGCGCGGCTGCATGGTCACCTGATGGGTCGCGGCTCATATTCGAATCTACCCGCGGTGGGAACCTCGACCTGTACACCGCACGCAATGACGGGACTGACGTCGAACAATTGACGAACGGCCCGGGAGCCAACGCCATGCCGAGCTGGCAGTAACCGGAATGCGGGGAATGCTGCCCCGACGTTGTCAGGGGTGCCGGGAGTCCCATCCCGGCGCACCGGTCTGCTTTGACAGTTTCCCGCTGACCACCTATTCTTGCCCCTGACTGCACGTGGTCCGTCCGCGATTCCCCGCAGCCCCCCCGTTTCCGATCACCATGATGCCCGGTCTTTTTCGCGCCGCAGCAGCCGCGAGCGCCCTCACCCTGGTCGGAGCGTGCGCGCACCAGTCGGCGCTGTCGCCGCTGGCTCCGGCACGTGCCGCCGCCGATTCTTCGGCGCGCGCCGCCATCGCGAGCGAGCGCACGCTCGACGCGTCGCAGCTCCCCGAACGCTCCGTGGGCGTGGCGCCGCTCGCGGTAGCCCCGGCGGATTCGGCGCTGGCCCCACTGGGCTACGGCCTGGCCGACCTGCTGCTCACCGACCTGTCGCGCAGCTCGCAGCTGCAGGTGGTGGACCGCATTCGCGTGAACGCGCTGCTGCAGGAGCTGCGACTCGCCGGCACAGGCCGCGTGGACAGCTCCACTGCGCCGCGCGTGGGCAAACTCATCGGCGCCCGGCGTATCGTGAATGGCGCGCTGGCGTCCACCCGCGAGGGCAACATCGCCGTTGACACGCGCATTGCGGACGCGGCACAGGGCACACTCGCGCCAGGTGCGATCACGGAGGAGAGCCGGCTCGGGGGTATTCTCGACGCCGAGAAGGACATTGCGTTCAAGCTGTTCACGCAACTGGGCGTCACGCTCACGCCGGCGGAGCATGCGGCGGTGGAGCAGCGCCCCACCCGCTACCTGGCCGCGTTCCTCGCCTACAGCAACGGGGTGCGTGCCGAAGCATTGGGCGACCTGGCGCTCGCGCATGCCTGGTATGCGCGCGCCGTGCTCATCGATCCGAGCTTCGCGCTTGCCCGCAAGCGCATGGACGAAACGGCCGGAAGCAGCGGCGCCTCCGGCGTGCAACTCGGCAGCATCGGACCCGCGATGCTCTCCGGCGTCGTGGATGCACTCAATCCCAGCCCCGCCGGCACCCTCGGTACCATTCGTGATCCTGGCGACATCAACGAGCGCGCGACGTTCGAGTCGGGACAGCTCGGCACCATCATCATTCAGATCTTCACGCCGTGACCACTGCTCGCACACATACGCCCGCTCCGCACCGGTTGTCCCGGCGGCGCGTCGCCGGCATTCTCGTCAGCCTCGCCACGGCGGCCGCCATGACATCCCCGCTGGGCGCTCAGGCGCCACTGGGCGGCCAGGCCGGCTGGCAGCTGGCGCCGAGTTACGCGATCTGGCACTTCGACTGCTGCACTGACGCCACCGACGCGGCCAGCATCAAGTGGGCGAGCCAGTGGACGATTCCCATCGTCGCCGCGATCCCGGAAGGACGCAACGTGACCATCGACATCGCCTCCGGCTGGATGACGAGCGACGTGGCGCTGCGGACCTCCGCCACACCCACGTTGCATCTCTCCGGACCGACGGATACCAAGGTTCGCGCGGCCGTCCGTTTCGGTGGCGACGCCTTGCTGGCCACCTTCGGCCTCAATATTCCAACCGGTGCCACGAACCTCGATGCGGAGGAGCTGAATGTGCAGCGTGTCGTGGGTGCGCCGCAGCTCCGGTTTGACGCACCGGCGCTGGGCACCGGCCTTGGCGGTACGGCGGGGCTTGTGTACACGCGGCAGATCGGAAGCTGGTCGTGGGGGTTGGGGACGAGCTACGAGTACCGCGGCGAGTACACGCCCGCGCAGGCGATCGCGCTGGGACTGGGAACGGGAATCGTCGGGCTGCGCCCGGGACAGGCCGTGCGCATCTCGATCGGTACGGATGGTCTGGTGGGGCAAAGCGCCATGTCGGTGAGTCTCGCCTCCACCATCTACACGAAAGACCGGATCAGCACCACCGGTGGCGCGACGCCGCTCGACCCCATCACGCTCGGTCCGATGTTCACCGGCGAATGGCGACTTCGCACGACGGCGCCACTGTTCCGGGAATTGAGCTTCTACGCCTTCGACCGATATCGCACCGCCTATCGTCGCGGCGGCGCGGCCGTGACCGGGACCAGCGGCAACGAAGCGGAAGTCGGTGCCCAGGGGCTCATCCCCGTGTCGCCGTCCTTCGCGTTCGTCGCCGGGCTGCGCGGGCGGCACTTCACGGGACTCTCCATTGACAACACGCTCGGCACCGCGGGCGCCACACTGGGCGGGGGAAATGTCGGTGTGCAGTGGCGTGTGGGCGGCGTCGCGCTGCAACCCGCGATCGGGGCCGAGTTCGGACGCATCGACACCGGTGTCCAGACCGTGAACGCGCACGAACTGTACGGGTCCTTCACCATCACCTCCCACTGAGCGGTGGAGACAACAGACTTCCTCGCCACGGTTCCACTGCTGAGTGGACTGGACGCCACGGAAGTCGCGCGCTTTGCCGAACTGACGCGCGAGCGGTCGTATCCCCGGGGCAGCGTCATTCTCTTCGAGGATGATCCGGGCGACTCGCTCTTCATCGTCCGGCGCGGGCGCGTGAAAGTCGTCCTCATTGGCGAGGATGGGCGCGAGGTGATTCTCGGGCTGCTGGGACCGGGCGCGCATTTCGGCGAGCTGTCCATCATTGACGGGGCGCCGCGCTCCGCACACGTCATCGCCACGGAAGACTCGCAGCTCATCGTGCTGCGCCGCGAGGATTTCCGGCGGCGCGTGAACGAGTCCCCCGTCGTGGCGTGGGCGCTGCTCGTGGAGCTGTCACGACGGTTGCGCCGTGCGGACGAGCAGATCGGCAGCCTGGTCCTGCTGGATGTGGACGGTCGCATCGCGCGCCTGCTGCTGGACGCGGCGGCGGAGAGTGGGGGCACCGCCATCGAGAAACGGCTCACGCACCAGACCATTGCCCAGATGATCGGCGCGAGCCGGGAGACGGTCTCGCGTGCAATGCGCAATTTCCAGGATCAGGGATTGATCCGCGTGGAGCACAGGCAGATATCCATTGGCGACCGCGCCGGACTGGAGCGACTGGCGCAGATTCGAATGTGACGCCTGTCACGAGGGCCGGGTGACGCACCTGCTGTCGAGGCGCGGCGCCATCTCCCAGATTGCAGCACGATGCAACGCGGGCCAATGACACTCACGCTGCGCTTCTGGGGAACACGCGGATCCATCCCATCGCCTGGCGCAGCCACCGTTCGCTACGGCGGGAACACCGCGTGCGTGGAGGTGCGCAGCGCGAGTGGTGCGCTGCTCATTCTCGACGCGGGCACCGGCATTCGCGCGCTCGGGAGAGCGCTCGTGGAGCAGGCGGCGGGTGCCGCGATTTCGGGAGACATTTTTCTTTCGCACGCGCACTGGGATCATGTGCAGGGGCTTCCTTTCTTCGCACCGATGTACACGGCCGGAAATCACTTCCGCATCTGGAGCGCACCGGCGCTCGCGCGGCGCGTGGGCTCGGTGCTGCGCGGGCAAATGTCGGAGACCGTCTTCCCCGTGGCGTTCGACGACATGGCGGCGTCCGTGGAGCTGCGGGCACTGGAAGGCGTCTTCATGGGACCGGACTTCACGGTGGACGCGCTGGAGGTCCGCCACCCGGGCGGGGCGCTGGGCTACCGGGTGCGCGAGCGTGGCGTTCGGGGGGGCGGAATCGTGTATATCTCGGACAACGAGCTCGGGGACGCAGCCGCGAGACCTGAATCGGCCAGTACGCGCGCGGCCATCGTGGAATTCGCGCGCGGCGCCGCCGTGCTCATTCACGATGCCACCTTCACGGACAACGAGTACGAGCAGTTTCGTGGGTGGGGGCACTCCCGCTGGACCGACGTGCTGGATCTTGCGGCGGACGCGGGAGTACAACGCCTCATCCTGTTTCACCATAGTCCCGATCGCGGCGATGATGAGATCGACCGGATGCTGGGCACGTACCGCGATCGCCTGGGTCCCGCGAATGCATCCCTCGCAGTCGTAGCGGCAGCTGAAGGGATGGAGATCACCGTTTGAGTTGACTACGTTCACTCGTCTTGCACACCATACCTGGCTCTGGGAGGAGACCATGTACCGCTCTCTCGCCGCGACCGCTGCTGGCGCGGCGCTCATGCTTGCCGGACTGTCGGGCGGCGCGCCGGCGCAGGCTGCCACCGCCGCAACAGCAGCGTCCGATTCACGCCCCACCGTCGCGGTGATGTATTTCACCGACGGCGCCATTGGCGCGTCGCACAATGATCTCCAGCCGCTCAGTGCCGGAATCGCCGATCTGCTCATCACCGAGCTGTCGGGAAACCCCGGCATCCGCGTGGTGGAGCGCGACAATCTGAAGAAGATGATGGACGAGCAGGATCTCAGCGCCACGGCGCGCGTGGACCAGGAAACCGCAGTGAAGATGGGCAAGCTGCTCGGCGCGCATCACATGATCTTCGGTGGTTTCGTGACGGACGGACGCGGTACCATGCGGCTCGACGCCCGCGCCGTGAATGTGGAGACGTCAGCCATTGAGCACGTGGAGACGGTGACGGGCAAGCAGGACGACCTCATGTCGCTCATCGCGCAGCTCGCGGACAAGCTGAACAAGGGTCTCAAGCTTCCCGCCATGCCGAAGGCCGTGCAGGAAGCATCGCTCCAGACGGCCAAGAAGGTTCCTTTCCAGGCGACGCTGCTCTACTCCCGCGCGCTGGCCGCGAAGGATGCGGGCAAGCCGGACGAAGCGGTGGAGCTGCTGCAGAAGTCGCTCGCTGCGTTTCCGGACTACGAGCCGGCGCAGCGCGAGCTGAAGAAGCTGGACAAGCCTGGGGCGTAGGCGGCAACCGCAGCAATCACCTTCAATGGGGTCAGCGTCGATTGGATTTCAATCGACGCTGACCCCATTGGTCGTGTCGCCCCACCCTCCCCCACCCGGCGTGCGGATCTCCACGACATCACCGGGCGCCAGCGCAACGCGGCACTTGGCCGGCAGCGGCTCACCGTTGAGGAGATTCATGCCGCGCTGGCCGTCACTCCCGCCATGGATCCCGCGGGGCGCCTGTCGCCGTCGCTCCGTGAGCAGCGTGAGCGTGCACGCCTCCAGCACGCGATAGCGCCGCACGATGCCGTCGCCGCCCGCATGCACGCCGGCGCCCCCGCTCGCGCGACGGATGGCGTATTCCTCGATGCGAATGGGATACGCCCATTCGAGCGACTCGATCGGGGTATTGCGCGTATTGCTCATTCCCACGTGGACCGCGCTCGGACCGGGCCCGCGACGGGAAGCACCCTGTCCCCCGCCCAGTGTTTCGTAGAACGTCCACCCGGCGCCCCCGAAAGTGACGTTGTTCATGGTACCCTGGCCGTTCGCCGGCACATCCACGCCCGCATCCGCCAGTGCGCCGAACATCGTATCCGCGATCCGCTGGGACATCTCGACGTTGCCCGCGGCCACCGCGGCCGGCCATCGGGCGTGCACTGCGGAACCCGGCTCCGCCACCACCTCCACGGCGCGTGCGATGCCGTCATTGGTTGGAACGTCGTCCGCCATGAGCGTGCGCATCACGAACACCGCGGCGGCACGCGTCACGGCGATCGGACAGTTCACGTTGCCGCGCACCTGTGGCGCGGTGCCGGCAAAGTTGAACCGCAGCCGGCCATCATGTACATCCACCGCCACCGCGACGGGCACAGAGTCGTCGCTCACGCCATCACCCTCGAGCGCATCCACTGCCCGTCCGGTGCACGAGCCCAGCGTCGCGATCACCGCGCGCGCGCTCCGTTCGGCGTAGTCCATGAGCGCAACGCCGGCTTCGCGCACGCGCGCCATGCCCTCGCGCGCGATGAGCGCGCGCACACCGTCGGCACCCACCGTGCACGCGGCCAGTTGCGCACGCAGATCACCGTGCCGCTCCTCCGGCGTGCGGACGTTTGCCAGTACGAGCGCCAGTACATCATCGTCCAGCACGCCGCGGCGCACCAGCCGGATGGGCGGCAGCACCAGCCCCTCCTGCACCAGCTCCGTCGCCCCCTGCGGCATGCTTCCCGGACTCATGCCGCCCACATCGGCATGGTGCGCGCGCACCGCCACGTACGCCACGATCGTCCCGTCCCGTTCCACGGCTTCCACGAGTGTGAGATCGGGAAGATGCGAACCGCCGCGATAAGGATCGTTGAGGAGAAAGACATCGCCGGGCGCGGGCTCGCGCTCGCGTACCGCGCGCACGCTCTCGGGCATCGCGCCGAGATGCACCGGAATGTGCGCCGCCTGCGCCACCATGCGCCCGGCCACATCGAACAGCGCCGTGGACGCATCGCGGCGCTCGCGAATATTGGGCGAGAGCGCACCGCGAATGAGCACGCCCCCCATCTCTTCGGCCACGGTGGCAAAGGCGTGCGCCATGACCTGCAGGTCGAGCGGATCCATGCGCACCGTCGCGCTCACGCGTCGCGCTCCAGCAACCAGCCGCCCACCGGCAGTGCTCGTGCGGTCCACTCGTGTTCGACGAGGAGCGATGCATCCGGCAAGGTGATGACTGCCGGGCCGCGCACCGTCGCAGTGATGTCACCGCCGGTGTCCACGTGCGCCGCGTCCCAGGACGCCGGACCACGCCGGGCCAGGACCGCCGTGCGCGCGGCGCCTGTGGCCGCGTGGCGCAGTCCGATCACCTCGACGGCACGCTCGAGCACAAAACCATAGCGCAACTGGTGTGTGGCGGCGAAGCCGCGCGCGACCATCGCGCCATCCTCGCCGGGCGACACGGGGACGTCCAGCTCGTGCCCCTGCCCCTCATAGCGTGCACGGGCCCACCAGCGGTGTGTCGCGCCGTCGCGCGCGCGCGAGGCCAGCGAAGCACAGAGGCGGGTGATGTCCCCGGCCGTGAGCGCATCCGCCCGGCGCATTACGCTCGACATCCCCTCGCGGCGCTCCGCCGCCAGCGCCAGGCCGAGCGCGCTGAGCACGCCGGCGAAGGGAGGGACGAGCACGGTGCGCATGCCAAGCAGACCGGCGAGCGCACACGCGTGGAGCGGTCCGCCGCCACCGAACGCGACGAGCGTACAGCATCGCGGATCCACGCCGCGCTCCACGCTCACGCGGCGCAGGGCGCGCGCCATGGCCGCGTTCGCGATGCGCACCATGGCCTGCGCCACGTGGTCCGCATCGCTGGCCACGAGGGCGGCAAGCCGCGTCATCGCGGCCCGCCCTGCGGCATCGTGAAGCGCGACGCCGCCGCTCAATCGCGCGTGTCGCAGAGCGCCGAGCACCACGTGCGCGTCGGTGAGCGTGGCATCGCTGCCGCCCTGGCCGAACGAGGCCGGCCCGGGGTTCGCTCCGGCGCTGCGCGGACCGACGCGCAGTGCGCCACCGGGGTCAACCCACCCGATGCTTCCCCCGCCCGCCGAGACGGTATCCACCAGCACACGGGGCAGCGCGATGGGTACGCCAGCCACATCGCCGCCGGATTCCGTGAGCGGCTCGCCATCGAGAATGATGCCGGCATCGGCACTCGTCCCGCCAATGTCGATGGTGAGCGCGTCACGAATCCCCATCAGTCGCGCCACGAACGCGGCGCCGGTCACGCCGCCCGCCGGACCCGAGAGCGCGAGCGCGGCGGCGGAGCGCGTTGCATCCTCCGCGCTTCGCATCCCGCCCGCCGACGTCATGACAGCGAGCGACGGATATGCGGCGCGCCGGAGCATCTCGTCCAGTCGTGCGACGTAGCGCGCTACGCCCGGACGCAGATACGCCTCGGCCACGGTCGTCGCCGTCCGCTCGTACTCGCGGATCTCGGGTAGCACATCGCTCGACAGCACGATGTCCATCCCGGGCGCGGCGACGCGCAGCGCGGCCGCCATGGCCTGTTCGTGTCCGGGATGCAGGTATGCATGCAGCAGCGAGATGGCGACGATCTCGGGAGCGCAGCGGATTGTCGCGGCCACGGCGTCAGCGGTGGCGCGCTCGCTGAGGGAATGCGTGATCCCCTGTGGTTCGACGCGCTCCGCGACGGCCACGCAGCGGTCGTGCGGCACGAGCGGCGCCGGGTGGTGGAGCGACAGGTCGTAGAGCGCCGCCCGATCCTGCCGGCGCAGCTCGAGCAGGTCCTGCGCGCCGCCGGTGGCAAGCAATGCGACGCGCGCGCCCGTACGCTCCAGCAGCGTGTTCGTTGCCACGGTCGTGCCATGCACCACGCGCTGCACATCCGCCGGTTCCGCACCCAGCGCCGCGAGCACGGCCATGACGGCGGTGCTCTGATCGTCAGACGTGGAGAGGACCTTGCGGGCAGTGACGGCGCCCGTGTCATCAATCGAGACGAGATCGGTGTACGTGCCACCGACGTCGACCCCGACCGACAGGCCGCTCACGGCGTACGGCGGCGGCGCCACGCCAACCCCACCAGCGCGAGCGTCGCCAGCGCGGAGAGCTCACCGATCCAGTCGCCCGCGCGAACATAGAGGGGAATCACGTCGGTTGTCTGCGCCTGATACGTAGCGGTGGCCGGCACGAACAGGTCCGTCGCGCCGTGGACGTCGCCGAGCGGGTCCACGTACTCCGAGATTCCGGTGTTGGCGGCGCGCACAATCCCGACGCGATTCTCGATGGCGCGCATGACGAGATGCGCCGCGTGCTGATGTGGCGCCAGGCTGCGTCCGAACCACGCATCGTTCGTGATGTTCACCAGCAGCGTTACCCCGTCGCGCCGGTACTCCCGAGAGCGCTGGGGAAAGATGGATTCGTAGCAGATGAGCATGCCCACCTTCCCGAAGGGAAGCCTGAATGGCACAGGCGTGCCGCCGCGTCCATAGGCACCGAAGTAGTTGAAACTCGCGAACCATTTGGGATTCACGAATGGCACGCGCTCGACGATGGGTACGAGATAACTCTTATGGTAGGTGGGCTGCGTACCGATGCGGCCAGCGGAGTCCGCGAGCATGGCCGCGTTGTAGTAATCAAAATCCCCGTTGGGATGGTAGACCAGGTCGAGCACCCCGAAAATGATCGGGGTGTGGTAGTCGCGTGCGAGCGTGCGAACGGTATCGGCCCAGTCGGGATGCTGGCTCAGGAAGCCGGGCAGCGCCGCCTCGGGCCAGAGCATCAGCGCCGCGTCGTGTCGCGCGAGCCGCTCCCGCGACAGCGACGCGAGCATGCCGACGATCTTCCACTGGTACTGCTGCTGCCACTTCTCCGTCTGCGGCACATTGGGTTGCACGATGGCGACGGGCGCCACGGGGCGGAGCTGGAGGGAATCCACGCGCCACACGCCATAGGCCTCGACCAGGAGAAGCAGGAGCGCGATGAGGGCCGCGCGACTGAGCACGGCGCGTCGTGCCTTGCGCAGCATCCACGCGTCCACGATGAGCCCATTTGTCGCCGCGATCCAGAAACTCAGCCCGCGCACTCCGCTGATGTCGGCCGCCTGCGACAGCGCGGGCACGCCTGACACGGAAAGCCCGAGCGGCAGCCACGGAAAGGCCAGCGGGCCCATGTGGTCGAGCAGCAGCTCGGAGGCCACCCAGATCACGGGCAGCAGAACGGCGAGCGGGAGCCGCGTCGTCCGCCGCGCAGCGGAGAGCACCGCCATGGCGACGGCCACCACCGGAGCGAGTACCAGGAGCGACGCGACGTATCCCAGGATCGCGAGATTGGTGTAGATGTGCAGCGCGATCGCGATCCAGTAGAGATTGAGGCCGTAGGCAATGAGACCGAACCAGAAGCCGATGCGCGCGGCGCCCTGCCAGCGCTGCTGCGCGTCCGCGCGGCGCACCACGGCCAGTGTCACCGGAACGAGACACACGAACGCCGGCACCAGCAGCGGAAAGGGCGGGAACGCAATCCCGAAGAGCAGCGCCGAGATGATGATCGCCACCGCCTCTCGCCGGGCTGGCACGAGTACGCGAATGCTCACGGGCGGATTTCTTTTCCCTCGTCCGCCGACCGGTAGATGGCTTCGAGAATCCGGTGCACGAGAATCTGGTCGGTGGGCGGCTCGTAGGCCGCATCGCCCTGCACGAGCGCGATGAAGTGCGCCAGCTCGGCGCGATAGGACTGAATGAAGATGCTGTCACGGGTGGCGGCGCCGCGAGGCGTCACATCCGAGGGCTTGCCATTCAGCTCCTTGACCACGCGGAAGGGCACGAGTTGCGCGCTGCCACGCGTCGCGTACAGATCGAACCACCACTCGTCGTCCTGTCCGACAAACGCCCAGGAGGTATCCACGATGACGGTCTTGCCCTGGGCGCATTCAACGAACGCGACGAGCGAATCCTCCACCGCGCTCGCGGCGCGCCCGCGCTCCATTCGCGCAGTCACGCGCATCGGCTCGGGAAAATCCGCGAGCCACAGGGCGAGGTCGAGCAGCGGGAGTCCATGCTCCATGAAGGCGCCGCCACCCGCTTCGGCGCGCCGGTAGCGCCATCCTTCCGCGACGCGCTCGGGCTGGAAATGCCCGGCGCGCAGCGCCGTGAGCTTCCCCAGCTCCCCGTTCCGGAGAAAGGCGCTCAGTGCCTGGACGTCGGATCGGAACCGGTAATTGTTCCCCACCACCACCTTGCGATCCGCGCGCGCGGCTGCGGCCAGAATGCGCTCGACGCCGCGCGCCGTGAGCGCCAGCGGACGCTCGCACAGGACGTGCAGGTCCGCCGCCAGGGCGCTGAGCACGTGCGGCTCGTGCAGGTGATTCGGTGTCGTGACAAGAATGGCATCGAGGTGATCGAGCTCCAGCATGTCCTCGATATCCGTGAATACATCGGGAATGTCGAATCGTTCGGCGAGGGCGCGCGCTTTCGGGCGATCGTTGTCGCACAGTGCCACGAGCTCGGCGCCGCGCATCCGCGCGAGCGCCGGCAGGTGCGCCACCTGCGCGATGGCACCGGCGCCCACCACGCCGATCTTGACCGATGGTTTCATGCCGCTCCGGGTTGAGACTCGCACCACGACGGTGCCGCCACGCGAAAGCTATTCACCGGCCGGGGCCACCTCGGTGCCCGGATAGTACGTCGCCAGGATGGTGCGGAAGTCCTGGCCGGCGCGTGCACGCCCGATCGCGCCCCACTGGCACATGCCCACGCCATGCCCGTACCCATGCCCCTGGACCACGAGGCGCGATATCCCTCCATCGCCATCCCGCTCGGTGCGGACGGAAAAATATGTGCTGTTGAGAATCTCGCCACCCGCCGAGCGAAGCACGAAGCGAATGTCGTTCGCCCGCAGCGCGTATCGTCCCCGATCGGTCGTGATCACCAGCGACTGCACGCGCCCCGATGGCGTGAGATGCTCGACGTCGATCTGGCGGGGCACACCGGGCCCGCCGCGCGGCACGGTCGCGTACGTGGCCAGATACTTGTCGAGATCGTCGCGCAGCTGATCACGCGTGAGGGTGCGCTCCCATTCGAAGCGGGGCGCGATGTCACAGTAATACCGGTCGGTACCGGGAATGCGATCGCTCACCGACACGAGATACGGTTCGTCGTCAGTGCGCCAGACTTCGCTGGCCGCGGCGGTCTGTCCCCCGCACGTGGAGTGGTATGGCGCATTCACGATGTGCCCGCCGTAGCGCAGCACCAGCCCCGATGTCGCCATCACGGCCGCATCGCTGATCGGCGTCTCGGCATCCGCCCCGCCGTACACCTGATCCATCACCGTGGCCAGCATGTCGTATGGCCGCGCAGGATTGTGCAGCAGATGCGTGTATGCGTAGCTGCGCGCGGCCACCGCCTGCGCCGCGACCGCGGCTTCTTCGCCGGGCGCGCGCTTGCCGATCTCGAGGGGCACGACGCCGCGCAGGTAGTCCTCGAGATACAGGCGGTTGATCACCATTACGCCGCCTGTCACCGGACGGACCCAGATCTCGCCACGATAGTGCCTGCCATTCACACTGAGCAGGGCGCCTCGCGTGACCGGACGCGCCACGAACGGGGCCGGCCGCCAGGGTGTCGTGGATCCATCATCATGCACGGCGCGCAACGCGCCATCGCGCGACTCGATCATCCAGAGATCCCCTGCATTCGCACGGAGCAGCGTACTCTCGCCACCCGAGTCGTAGAGTCGCCATTCGCCGGTGCCCGAGACCGTCACGTGCGGTGCTCCGGCCGCGAGCGCGATGCGCACGATCGCGCTGCCCTGCAGCGCATTCTCGCTGGGCGGCGGCACCTGCTCAATGGGTTCCGGCCGCATCGTGTCCACGTGCGCCGGCGCGTGCGTCGTGTCCACGGGCGCGGGCGGCGGCGCGGGTCGTGGCGGATGCGTCACGCATGCCACGATGCACAGCAGGACGCCGGCGGTGGCCGCCTTACGATGCGATGGCCGCACGCAGCGCGCCCTCCAGCCGATCGAGCGTGGCGTCGATCTCTGCGTCGCCGTGCGCGGCGGAGACAAAGGCCGCCTCGAACGGAGATGGCGCCATGAAGACGCCACGCGCGAGCGCCGCGTGATAGAACCGGCGGAAGAGGGCGATATCGCTTGCCTTTGCCTGCGTGAAGTCGCGCACCGGCTCCCGACGAAAGAAATATCCCCACATGGATCCGGCACAGTCGGCGGTAAACGGAATGCCCGCGCGCGCGGCGCTCTCGCGAAAACCCGCCACGAGGCGGCTCGTCCGCGCCGCCGCGCGCTCATGCAGCGCGGGTGTCAATGCGCGCAGCGTGGCCAGCCCGGCGGCCATGGCAAGCGGATTGCCCGAGAGAGTGCCCGCCTGATAGACCGGGCCGGCCGGCGCGATGAGCTCCATGATCTCGCGCCGCCCACCGTACGCGGCGGCCGGCAGTCCGCCGCCCATCACCTTGCCCAGCGTCGTGAGATCCGGCACCACGCCGAAACGCTCCCGCGCGCCTCCCGGCGCTATGCGAAAGCCGGTCATGACCTCATCGAAGATGAGCAACGCACCGCTCTCGTCGGCGATCGCGCGAAGCTCCGGGAGGAACGCGGGATCGGGCGCGATGAAGCCGGCGTTGCCGACAACCGGCTCCACGATGATCGCGGCGAGCGAACCGGCATGTGCGCGGGCCACCTCCCGGGCGCGCGCCGCGTCGTTGAACGGGGAGACCAGGGTGAGCGAGGCCAGCACCTGCGGCACACCCGGTGAATCGGACAGCGCGAGCGTCGCAACGCCCGAGCCGGCGCGCACCAGGAACCCGTCCGCGTGCCCATGATAGCAGCCATCGAACTTGAGAATCGCGCTGCGCCCCGTGAACGCGCGCGCCAGCCGCACCGCGCTCATGGTTGCCTCGGATCCGCTCGACACGAAGCGCAGCATCTCCACATGCGGCATGCGCGCCGTGATGGCCTCCGCGAGCTCCACCTCCAGCTCGGTGGGAATGCCGAACGACGTGCCACGCCGCAGCGCGCACTCCACGGCATCCAGTACCGCGGGCGCCGCATGGCCGAGCGCGAGCGCGCCCCACGACAGCACGTAGTCGATGTATTCGCGACCGTCCACGTCCCGGATTCGAGCCCCTGTCCCGCTGGACACGACGAATGGCTCGCCACCCACGCCACCGAACGCCCGCACCGGCGAGCTGACACCACCGGGCATGAGCCGTGCGGCACGCGCCATGATCTCAGCGGATCGTGATGCGCTCACCGGCCAAAGCTTCCGCTCACGATGCCCCCCAGGACCGGCAGGGTGCGCGACCGCGTCGCACCCCTCGCCTCACCAGGAGGCATCACGACGCGCGTCACGTGGCCGCGAAAATCGTAGTCGTCCACGACGCCGTCCACCCGGCATTCCACAATGGCGCCCGGCGCCGCGCTGCCCGAGAGGCGCGTGATGCCGTCTATGTCATCTGCCTGACACATGAGCCGCGCCTGCCACGTCGCGGCATCGCCCTCCGCGCGATCCACGATGGCGCGCACCGTGCGCCCCACGTAGCGCTCGTAGCGCTCTTCCGTGATGGCACGCTGCAGCTCCGTGAGCCGTTCCAGGCGCTCCAGCTTCACCGCCATTGGCACATCATCGGGCAGCGTGGCCGCGCGCGTTCCCTCCTGCGGCGAATACGTGAACGCGCCCACCCGCTCGAAGCGCACCTCCTCGAGCAGGTCGCACAGCTGCGCGAAATCATCGTCCGTCTCACCCGGGAATCCCACGATGCACGTCGTCCGGATGGCCACGTCCGGTACGGCATCACGCACCTCCACCACGCGTTCGCGGATCGTGCGCGCCCGCTCGGGACGCCGCATCCGCTGCAGCACCGCATCCGACCCGTGCTGGATGGGCATGTCCAGGTAGGGCACGATGCGCGGTTGGTTCGCCATGACGTCGAGCAGCCGCGGGGTAATGCCGGCCGAATACAGGTAGAGCATGCGAATCCACGGCACCGATGTCCCCGCCACGAGCGCCTGGAGCAGTTCGGGCAACGCGAAACCGTCGCGACGGTCGCGCCCGAAATGCGCCAGGTCCTGCGCCACAAGATTGATCTCGCGCGCGCCCTGCAGCTCGAGCAGTTGGGCCTCACGCACGATCTCGTCCAGCGCGAACGAACGATGCCGGCCACGCATGAGCGGAATGGCGCAGAAGGCGCACCCGTGATCGCACCCTTCGCTCACCTTGAGGTAACGCACGTGCGGCAGATCGCCGGTGTAGATGCGCACGCCCGGATGCCCCGCGAGCGGATCCGTCAGGCCACTCACGCCGTGCGCCTCCAGCGCCGGCACGAGCTGATCCATCTCCGATGCACCGAGGAACAGATCCACCTCGGGCAGCTCCGCCTCCAGCTCGCCCTTGTGCCGCTCCACCATGCACCCTACCGCGACCACTGTCCGGCAGGCTCCGCCCGACTTCAGACGGGCGGCTTCGAGGATGGCATCAATGGACTCCTGCTTGGCCGCGTCAATGAAGCCGCAGGTGTTGATGATGATCACGTCGGCGCGTTCGAGATCCGGCGTGTGCGTGGCGCCATGGTCAGTGAGCAGCGCCAGATAGCGCTCGCTGTCCACCGTGTTCTTGTCACAGCCGAGGGTGATGAATCCGACGTTCACCGGGAGGGACCGCGGGAGGGGAAAGCCATTCACCAAAGCTAGTCGCGGCGTGGAGTTCGCTCAACGACGGACGGCCCCGCGCGGCCAGCTGTGGCCGTCGGCCACGCGCTCGTCGCTACCCCATCGCTCTGCACAGCGCGCGTCCCATTTCCTCCATCGAACCAAACCGATCCGCTGGCACGCGCGCGAGCGCGGTCATCACGGCGCGCTCCACCACATCCGGAATCGTATCCCGCAGCGTCCGCAGCGGGCGCGGCGCCTCGGTCAGGCGGCGCGCCAGGATGGCCTGCGCGCTGGTGCCGGCATGGGGCGACTCGCCCGCAAGCGCCTGATACAGGATGCACCCCAGACTGTAGACATCCGCCCGCCCATCCAGCGCGCCGCCTTCGAGCTGCTCGGGGCTCATGAACGCCGGGGTTCCCACGGTCACGCCGGTCTGCGAGCCACCTGCCGGCACCGCGCCGAGCAGCGCGTCTAACACGCCGACCTCGACCACCGTCACATGATCGCCCTCCAGCATGATGCGCCGCGGCGTGAGATCGAGATGCAGCACGCCCGCCTGGTGCGCGTATCCGAGTGCATCCGCCACACGCGTGCCGACACGCAGTGCTTCATGAATCGCGAGGTGCCGGTCACGTGCGAGCCGTCCGGCGAGCGAATCGCCGGATGGTGGCGGCGTGACGACATAGGTGACGTCTTCGATCTGGCCGACATCGATCACCGGGAGAATGTCGGCATGACGGAGACGTGTGATCGCGCGCAGGCCGTCCATTAACGACGATGCGTCCGCGATAGCCGCCAGCGAAGGCAGCAGCACGCGAATGTGCACGGACCGGCCGCTTCCCAGGTCGGTCGCCTGGAAGGTGGTGCCGAGCGATCGCCGGCCGACCGTGCGCTCGATGCGATAGCGCGACGCGAGCACGCGGCCGACATACTCCTCATAGCGCTGTTGTGGCGGATTCGACGCGGCCGCTGCTTCCCGTTGGGGCGCGGCTGCCGATGTACCAGACGCCGACGCGCGAATCCAGGTGGTGACGGACTGAATTTCCGGATCCACGATCTCGCCCAGCTCCTCGCGGACCAGCGCTTCATGAACCCGCCCCTGTTGCAGCGCCGCCGCGCGGTCGCCCGAGGCGACCAGCGCCCGCATGAGCGCGACAGTCGATCTGCTGCTCAGCGGGTCCATTGCCGCCACGCGACGCCACCAGTTCGCGGCGGCGGCATGGTTCCCTGCGGCCGTGGCGGCCATCGCCAGCGTTTCGAGCGCCGTGCGCGCCAGCCCCGCGTATCGTGTCCGTTCGACCTCCGCCCAGCGCTCGAACTCCGGTGCGCCACCCAGGTAGAAGCCGTCCAGGAACGGCGCTGCATGAATGGCCGCTGCTCGCTCGGCGTCGCCGCGCGAAAGCGCCGCATGGAAGTCCGCGACATCGCTGCTCATCGCATCCGGATTCAGGCGCAGAACGCCCGTGTCCAGAACCACGTCATCCGATCGCAGCGAGCGACGGAGCAGATACAGGAGCTGCGCCAGTACATGCCTGGCCTTTCCCTCATCGCTTTCCGGCCATAACACGGGGAGCAGCTTGTCGCGAGAGAGTCCCTGCTCCGGCGCCGTCGCGAGCAATGCCAGCAGCGCGAGCGCCCGCCGCCGCATGGCGCCGATCCCCGCTCCCGCAGGACGGTCGTCCTGCTCGACCCACAGGCCGCCAAAGGTCCGGAGCTTCAGCATGTGCCGTTGATGATCGCGAGGTGACACCCAGGTGATGACCTGTCGCCATTCTAGGGACGGTGCCGGGCAGGTGCAACATCGCCCGGATCGCCGGAACGCCCGGCGGCAGTTCCTCATCACACGAGAGGCTGGCATGCGATACACCGACCGGTTTTCAGACGCCCACATGCTGACTGTGGTGTGCGCCGCCGGCATTCTTGCGGCTGCGGGCGCGCTTCCCGCGCAGCAACAGACGGCAGCCGCTGACAGCATCTCCGGCCCCAGCGCGACCCCGCCAGCCGACGCAATGACCGCGCGGATTGCCGCCGCCGCAGTGCCGAGAGCCGGAGAACGGATTTACGGCCGGACGCAGCGACCTGGCCTGGACCAGACGACGGTCATCCTCGTCCGCCAGGGATTGCCCGCAGGCACGCACGAAACCGCGTGGCCCGTGCAGATGCGCTGGGTCGTGCTGGCGCGCCGCGCGAGCGATTCCTTTGTGGCCGATCTGTACGGCCGGGCGAACGATCAGGGACAGCTCTACCTGGATGGCGTCCTCACTGAGGGAACTCATATCGGCTCGGCCATTCACATCGAAGCAGACAGGGATGTGGGACACGGCGCAGTGGTCACCATCACGCCGTTGAGGACGAACTAGCCTCGCAGCGGGATGCCTACGTGACGCGCCGCGGTGATCATCGCGTGACGCGCGGGTGATTCCGCTGGCGTAGCATCGGATCGGCGATTGGCGTGGGTAACCCGGCCCGCGCCCGCCAGGCGCGACATGCGCTGCTCAATGCACCATCAGGAGGATCTCGCCATGCGTACACACTCGCTGCTCCACCGCACCACGCTCGCTGCAACCTGCGTGGCCGGCGCCCTGGCGCTTGCGCCGCGCCCGGCTGCCGGCCAGGAAGCCCAGAGGGATACCGTGCGCATCATGGCGCCGGTCGTCGTCACCGCCGCGTCGGATCCGGTCGCGGAAGCCGCGCTGCCCAAGGGTTCGGAACGCGTGCTGGCGAAGGGAGAGATGCGCGGACTGGGCATGAAGGACGCCACCATCGTCCTGGAGCAGACCGGCGCGCCGGAGAGCGCCAGCCAGGGCGCATGGCCGGTGCAGACGCGCTGGGCCGTAAATGCGTCCGATCCCGGTCGCTCGTTCGTGGCGGAGCTCTACGGCACGGCAAGTGAGACCGCCGAATCGCACCTCACCGGGATCATCACGGCAGGCTACCGGAAGGGCGCCGAGGTCCACGTGGACGCACCGCTCGGACTGCGCCACCAGGCCACGATCACCATCGTGGAATCGCGCACGAGCAGCAACTGAGCCTGCGGGCCGGGCGCTGGGTGATGGATGTCGGGTGACCGGATGAACGCTGCGCTGTCGGCAACGCCACTCCGGGCTCCAGCATCCAGCGCCTGACGCCCGGCGCGCGCCGGGCGATCAGCGATAGTTGCCGAACTTCAGCTCCACCCCGAAGTCCTTCGCCTTGAGCAGCGCGATCGCCTCCTGCAGTTCGTCGCGCGAAGGCGAGGAGACGCGCACCTGATCGCCCTGGATAGCGGCCTGCACCTTCTTCAGCTTCGCATCCTTGATGGCGGCCGCCACCTGCTTTGCGGTGTCGCCATCGAGCGCCATCTTGAGCTTCACTTCACGGCGCACCGTGTCGCCCGCCGCAGGCCGGATGTCGCCGACGTCCAGATTCTTCACCGATACGCCGCGCTTGATCAGCTTGCCCTGCAGCACGTCGAACAGCGCGCGCATCTTGTAGTCGTCGTCCGCTACGAGCACAAGCACGCCGGCCGCGCGCTGGAACTCGATACTCGATCTGGATCCCTTGAAGTCGTAGCGTTGCGCGATCTCCTTCTGCGCCTGGTTGACGGCGTTGTCCACTTCCTGGAGGTCCACGCCAGTCGTGACGTCAAATGAACTTTGCTGAGCCATGAGGACGCCGAAACGGGATCGGTGAGTGGTTCGATCGGGTGCGACGCCGTGCGCCGCGCCATGGGACAGGCTGCCGGACATCAGCCGAGGAATGACTCCAGCGCGCGCGCGCGCGACACGTGCCGCAGGCGCGAGAGCGCCTTTTCCTTGATCTGCCGCACACGCTCGCGCGTGATGCCGAGCAGCGAGCCGATCTCCTCGAGTGTCATGGGCTCCTGCTCATCCAACCCGAAGTACAGGCGCAGGATTCGCGCCTCACGCTCCTTGAGCGAGGAGAGCGAATCCTCGATGGCTTCGGTGAGCGCCTTCTCGAATGTCTGCTCATCCGGCGTAGGATTGAGATTGTCCGGCAGGTAATCCAGCAGCTTGTTGTCCTCACCGGGGGCGAGCGGCGCATCGAGCGAGAGGTGCGTCTGCGAGATCGAGATGGTCTTCGCCACCTCGTCCTCCGTGATATCCATCTCCTGGGCGATCTCCTCGTGCGTGGGCTCGCGGCCGAGCTCCTGCAGGAGCGCATTGGCGCGCTTGCCAATGCGATGCAGCGTGCCGGCGCGGTTGAGCGGCACCCGCACGATGCGCGATTGTTCCGCGAGTGCCTGGAGAATTGCCTGGCGGATCCACCACACGGCGTACGAGATGAACTTGATCCCCTTCGTCTCGTCGAATTTGTGCGCGGCGCGAATGAGGCCCAGGTTGCCCTCGTTGATGAGATCCGCGAGCGCAACGCCCTGGTTCTGATATTTTTTCGCGACGGAAACCACGAAGCGGAGATTCGAGCGGACCAGCTTGTCCAGCGCGTCCGCATCACCCGCGTGGATGCGCTGGGCAAGACGGACTTCCTCTTCACGATTGATCAGGGGATAGGCGCTGATATCGCGAAGATACTGATCCAGCGATCCCTCGTCGTACGGCGACTTCTTGTGGGTCGGCACTCCCATACGTGCGGCAGCTCCTGCGTGCGAACGGGCCCGTGCGCGATGGCGCGGGTACTTCAGGATCTGAATGGCGGCAGGCGCTCAGCGAACACGCGTACCGATACGGTCCCAGCGAACGTCGGAGAACCAGGGATGCTGGTCCGGCGCATCCATCTTGTAACTGTAATAGACCATCATGGGCTCACCCATCACCAGCGACTGCGGCACAAACCCCCAGTACCGACTGTCGGACGAGTCATCCCGGTTGTCACCGAGCATGAAGTAATTCCTCTCGGGGACGACCAACGGACCCCAGTTGTTACGAGAGGGGTGATAGGCATCGCTGGCTTCCGCGCTGCGCACCAGAAAGCTGCGCTGCCAGGAAAATTCATCCGGCGAGGGATCCGCGAAGGGATCCGTGTGCACGACATAGGGCTCGTTCAGGGCATGTCCGTTCACGAACATCCGGCCGTCCCGCATCTGCAAGGTATCACCAGGCAGACCGATGAGCCGCTTCACGTAGTTCTTGGTCTGGTCCCGTGGATACTTGAACACGATTATGTCGAAGCGTTGCGGCTGGCGGAAGGCCGGGAGGTGCCGGTCGGTATAGGGAATCTCGGCCCCGTACACGAACTTGTTGACGAGCAGGAAGTCGCCCACGAGCAGGGTGTTCTTCATGCTGCCGGTGGGAATTTTGAACGCTTCGACGATGAAGGTGCGGAGCAGGAAGAACAGCGGGATGGCGATGAGGATGTGCCTGGCATACTCGCCGAGGACCCACCAGCGGAATCGCGGCCGGTTCATGGCGCGCAGCACGGCCGCACGGTGTTCATCCGTGACACTGCGTGGGACGGAACCCTGGGATTGCGGACGGCTGCTCATTGCGTACTGCTCAGTGTGACCTTCGCCGGATGTTGAAATGATAGAGACAGGCGCCGCCACGAGGCAAGGCGTGACGTCGCCCGGACATCAGTCCGCCGCCTCCTGATAGGTATCGAGTTGCGCACGCTGGAGCGTACCGGAGAAGTCCACGTAGCCCACCTTCGTCTCGGAATAGAACTCGTACACTTCCCAGCCGCCTTCCCGGTGCCCATTCCCCGTCTGCTTCACGCCGCCAAAGGGAAGGTGCGCCTCGGCACCGATCGTAGGCGCGTTCACGTACGTAATCCCGTTGTCCAGGTCATGCAGGCCCTGAAACGCGACGTTGACGTTGCGCGTGTAGAGCGACGAGGACAGCCCGTAGCGCACGTCGTTGTTCACGGCGAACGCTTCACCGGCCGTCCGCACGCGGATCACCGAGAGCACCGGCCCGAAAATCTCCTCCTGTTCGAGGCGCGACCCGGGCACGACGCCGGCGAAGATCGTCGGCTGGAAGAAGAAGCCGTGATCCAGCCCCTTGCCGGTGGCCCGGCGGCCCCCGCACACCAGCCTGGCGCCCTCCGACTTGCCCACCTTGACGTACTTCTCCGTCTTCCGGACCGCTGGCGCATTGATCATGGGTCCCACGTCCGTGCCCTTCCGGCGACCGTCGCCCAATGTGAGTGCCGTCACGCGTTGCGTGAGCGCGTCGAGAAACTCATCATGAATACCGTCCTGCAGAATCAGCCGGCTCGTCGCGGTGCAGCGCTGTCCGGTGGTGCCGAACGCACCCCAGAGTACTCCCTCCAGCGCGAGCTCGAGGTCGGCATCGTCGAGCACGATCTGCGCATTCTTCCCGCCCATTTCAAGCGAGAGCCGCTTGTGCATCCGGCCGCAGATTTCGCCAACGATCCGTCCTGTCTCCGTGGATCCCGTGAAGGAGATGAGCGGCACATCCGGATGCTCCACGATCGCGGCACCGGCTTCCTCGCCGGCGCCGTGCACGAGCTGAATGACCTCGGGCGGCAATCCCGCCTCCAGCAGAATCTCCACCAGCACGTGGCCGGTGTGCGGCACATCCTCCGCTGGCTTGAAGACGACGGCGTTCCCGCACAGCAACGCCGGAAACATCTTCCACGTCGGAATGGCCATGGGGAAGTTGAACGGCGTGATGAGACCCGCAACGCCGATGGGTCGCCGGAAGCTCATGGCCCACTTGTGACGCAGCTCGCTGGGCACTGTGTGGCCAAACAAACGGCGCCCTTCGGTGGCGGCGTAGTATGCGGTGTCAATGCCTTCCTGCACGTCGCCTGCGGTCTCCGCCAGCGGCTTGCCCATCTCGCGCGTCATGAGATCCGCAATCTCGTCCTTTCGCTGCACGAGCAGATCGCCCGCGCGGCGCAGCACATCGCCGCGCAGCGGCGCCGGCGTGTTCTTCCACAGCGCGAATCCCTTCCTGGCCGCGGCCACCGCCCGGTCCACATCCTCCTTGCCGGACCGCGGAAATTTCCCGATCACATCGCGCGTGTTCGCGGGGTTGACATTGTCGAAGTACGCGCCGGTGGATGGCGCGCTCCACTTGCCTGCGATGAAGTTCCTGAAAGTCCTGGGCATTGCCTGTCTCTGTTCGTCCGTTGATGCGATCTGATGAATCTACTGACACATCCAGATGGCCGGGTGCGCGGCATCGGATCTGGCGTACACGGTGCGCGGAAGAATGGCCTGCGCCGCGAGAATGAGTCCCCACGCAACCAGCAGCAGCGACAGGATGTGCCCCTGCGCCGCGCGGTGACGCCAGGTCCAGACTGACGTCCACACGCCAGCGACCACGACCACCGCCGAGGCGAACAGGTAGCTGAAGAGTCCCACGCCGCAACGTATGGAGTATGGCCAGAATATCATGGCGATGCCGAGCGCGACGGCCAGCACGAGCCGCGTGAAGACCCCGAGTGTGGACGTCTTCGTCGATTCCCTGGTGGCCGCGCCGGCCGCGGGCTGTGCGCGAGTCCCGCCCGCGTCAGCCTTTCCGGTCAGCGCCTTGTCGGACACGGACTCGAGCTGCTTGTCGATCTTCGCCATCTCCTTGTCCCAGTCGCGCTGGCTCATGACCATTCTCCTGGCAAGCGAATGACGGCGGTACGGCTGCGGGAAGGGGCGACAGGGGCAGCCCATGGGGCAGCCCCAGTCGCCACAGGCCGCCGCTTCCCCGCCGTCCGGCCCATCACACGTGCTCCCGCGTCAGTCCGTAACGCTCGATCTTCTTGTACAGATTGGAGCGAGGCATGTCGAGCAATCGGGCGGTCTCGGACACGTTCCAATCGTGTTCGCGCAGCTTGGTGAGCAGGAACGCCCGCTCGGCAGCTTCGCGGAACTCCTCGAAGGTGCGTGACTCCATGAGCGCACCCATGCTCGACTGCTCCACGGCGCGCTGTCCCACCAGCCGGTCCACGTCTCCCGCCGCCACCCTGGGACCGCCCGCCAGAATCAGGATGCGCTCCACCGTATTGCGCAGCTCGCGCACGTTGCCCGGCCAGTCGAACGCCGCCAGCCGCTCCAACGCGTCCGCCGCGAAGACACGCGGCGCCATGCCCTCGTGCCGCGAGAGCAGCGCCGCGAAGTGGGCGGCGAGCAGCGGGATGTCCTCACGGCGATCGCGCAGCGGCGGCACCGACAAGGGGACGACATTCAGGCGATAGTACAGGTCCTCCCGGAAGCGCCCTTCGCTGATTTCCTGCTCGAGGTTCTTGTTCGTGGCCGCGATGCCGCGGACGTCCACCGAGACAGGCTTTGCGCTGCCAATGCGCGTCACCACCCCGTCCTCCAGCACGCGCAGCACCTTGGCCTGCGCCGAGAGGCTCATGTCACCCACTTCGTCCAGGAAGAGCGTGCCGCCGCTGGCCTGCTCGAACTTTCCCGCGCGGTCCGCAATCGCGCCCGTGAACGACCCCTTCATGTGTCCGAACAGCTCGCTCTCGATGAGCTCCGTGGGAATTGCCGCGCAGTTCACTTCGACGAACGGATTGTTCGCGCGCGCAGACAACCGGTGCAGCGCGCGCGCGACCAGCTCCTTGCCCGTGCCGTTCTCGCCCGTGATCAGGACCCGCGCCGGCGTCGGGGCCACCTTCTCGATCTTTTCAATGAGGGCGCGGATGGCGAACGAGCGCCCCACGATCTCGTAATGCGAGTCCAGCGTTTCGCGCAGCCGGCTGTTCTCCTCCTGCAGTCGCACATGCCGCAGCGCGTTGCGCAGCGTGACCAGAATGCGATCCGTGTCGAGCGGCTTCTCGAGAAAATCGTACGCGCCACCCTGCGTGGCCTCCACTGCCGTCTGGATCGTGCCGTGCCCGCTGATCATGACCACCAGCGCGGAGGGATCGTTCTCGCGGATGCGCCGCAGCGCTTCGAGTCCATCGATGCCGCCCATTTTCACGTCGAGAAACGCCAGATGCGGATGCCAGGATGCGTACTCGCTGATCGCATCCATGGCCGTGCCCACCGTGCGCACCTCGTAGCCTTCGTACTCCAGCAGTTGTCCCAGCGCGGCGCGAATGCCCTTTTCGTCATCGGCGACAAGGATGCGAATGCTCACGAGACCGCCTTGTAGAGCGTGATCTTGCCGTTGTCGATGCGTGCATCGGCCAGATACGACGGGATCACGAGGGGCAGCGCATCTTCGTTCACGCCGACAGGGCGCGTGCCGTGCTGCACCTGTCGCAGCAGCTTCGGGATCATGGGCGACGGCAGCGTCAGGTCACGCACCTTGAGCGAGCGAACGCGGAATTCCCCCAGACCGGAGCGCACCACGTCGAGCGTCCCGCCGAACTGTACCGTCTCTCGCGCACCCATCACGCTGGCCAGCGGACCGAGCGCATCCCGGCCGCCGAAGTCCGTGAGCTGGACGCTGGCCCGCACGACGAGCTGGTCGCCAATGACGGCGGCTTCCACGTGCTGTGCCGAAGGAGGGAGCTGGCGCGCGAGCTGCTGGTAGAGATAGCTCGCCAGCTCCCCCCCGCTGAGATTGGCGAACACCGGCCCGGAGCGCTCGCCCAGCTTCTCGATGGCTGCCCTGGCGCGTGCTGCCGCACTGTCCGTGATCGGCTCCCACACCACGCCCGTGGGGGTCGCAGGCGCGCGCACCTCGGCCACCTTGCGCTGCAACAAGGGCAGCCACTGGCGTCGCGTGGCCCAGCCGATCACCACGATCACGAGCAGCAGGACCAGACAGCCGATTCGTCGAAGACATCCCATGCCGCTACCCTCCGAGGGGAAGCGCAACCACCATGCGGTAGCGCGGACCAGATGCCACCAGTTGACTCTCCATGAGATCGAGGCTCGTCATTTCCACCTGCCCGGCGAACTGCACTCCCCGCGCGGCTCCGGCCAGGGCGCGCGCCGCAGGCGCCGCGAGCCGGTCGCGCACGCGGCCGAGCGTGATGTGCGGGCGGAAGGCCCGGCCATCCACCTCGTGCCCCAGCGTGCCGCAGACTGATTCCACATCATGATGCATCAGCTCCAGACGTGGATCGCGCTCCACGCCCATCCATACGACGCGCGGCGACTGGAGATTCGGGTACGCGCCCAACCCGCCAATGGCGAGTGACAGCGCGGGATGCCTCGCCAGCACGGGACGCAACGTCTCCCGCAGTCGGTCAGCCTCGCACTCCGGCTGCTCGCCCAGAAACTTCACCGTGAGATGCAGACGCGATTCGGCCACCCAGGAGGCGCGCGCCGCGGCGTCGCGCATGGGCGCGGTCGCGGAGTAGATGGCCCGTCGTGTCGCCGGTGGCAGGTTAACGGCCAGGAAGAGGCGCACGGCCCGCGTCGTCGTCCTCGAGCTCGAGGGCCAGCGTGACGAAGCCGAAGTCAGCGGCCGCCGCTACCGCGGCGTGTCGCACGGTGACGTCCGCGAACATCGCACAATCCGTCACGTGCGCCACCGCCATGCGCCCCCGCGATTCCACCTGCGCCTGGATGCCCATGGCCCCCAACCGCTGCTCCAGCAGTGCATCGCTCATGCGTTCGCGACTCCCGCCAGCACATTGAGCGATCCGGACCGGAAGCCGCGCAGATCGATCGCTACCCGCGCGAATCCCGCGCTCTGCACCGCCACGCGCATGGCCTTCATGCGGCCGGGCGTGAGCCAGGCACTGATCTCCGCCGGCGGCACTTCCACGCGGGCAAGGTCGCCGTGATACCGCACGCGCAGGTCGCCGCGCACTCCCAGCAGCCGCAGGGCGCGTTCCGCGCGCTCGACCTGCTGCAGTCGCGCGATGGTGACTTCGGTGCCGTACGGTAACCGCGAGGCCAGGCAGGGCGACGAGGGGTGCGACCACGTGGGAATGCCGCGTTCCTCGGACAGGAATCGGATTTCGGCCTTGGTGAGTCCCACCGTGGCGAGCGGAGAGTGCACACCGCGCTCGGCGCCCGCACGCCGTCCCGGGCGCACCTCGCGCAGGTCGTCGGCGTTCGTGCCGTCGAGGAGCGTCGCGATGCCCCGGTCCCTTGCAACCGCGCCGAGCACCGTCCAGAGCTCGGACTTGCAGAAGTAACACCGGTTGGCCGGGTTGGCTGCGTAGTTGGGATCGTCCATCTCGTGCGTATCCACTTCGAGCACGTGCAAGCCGAACCGTTCCGCCACCGCGCGTGCCGCCGCCCACTGCGACGCCGAAAACGAGGGGCTGCGACCGATGACCGCGAGCACACGCTCCGGCCCCAGCACCGCGACCGCCACACATCCCAGATACGCCGAATCCACCCCACCGCTGAAACCGAGCAGCACGGATTGCTGCGCGCGCAACCAGGCCACGAGGCGCGCCTCCTTGGCGCGCGCCTCGAGCAGCACTGGGGATGCAGGCGTTCCGGTCATGACCGAAACGTATCTCCGGTGCTCCGGTGAATGAAGGGTGCCCGCTGCTCAGGGAATGACGCGATGCACCGGTACGGGATGCATGACCGTTCCGTCCAGATCGCGTACCGCCACATCCAGCGAGTCGACGTCCCACACCACGACCACCGCAGCGTCCGCACCGCTTTCGAACGTGTCGAGATCCTGCCGCGAGAGGACGCGCTCCTTGAGCGCGTGGCCGGCCGAGTCGGCGCGGAAGGGATGCGTGTGCCAGGTCCCAACGAGGTCGGGCACGCCGTTGCAGTTTCCGGCGACCGCAAACTGCAACTGCTTCATGTCGCGCGCCGGCTCCGTGGCGAAGATGCGAAGCGTTTCGCCGAAGCGCCGCCCCCGCAGGCAGCCGAGGTATTCGCGCTGCGTCGGCTTTCCGGCGCCGAGCATCTGGGTCAGGGTGTTCTCACCCGCGAGTTCGTTCCAGTGCAGGTTGGACCGCGCCCAGATGGCATTCATGGAGTCGCGAACCGCGGGATCAATCTCGATGAGGACGTCGTGGTGTGGCGCCGCGGCTCCGAGTGCAGCGGCCATCACCACGCTCGCGAATGCCGCGAGCACGACACCGCGGCGGAGGGAATGGATCGGAAGCATGGACAACTACCAAATTCAGAGTGGATGAATTCTGATCTCGCTCGGGTGCAAGGAACGATCCGCTGGGCCGGCCCCGGCGCGACTGACGCCTGAGACTCTCATGAGCTCGATAGTGGAACGCGGACGCGCGGCGAAGTGTTCACGCGGAGGCTACGGAGAGTCGCACGCAACGACCCCTTCGCCACTGGGTTTGCGATGCTCGCGTTCGGTTGCAGGCAGTTCGGGGATGGCGCTCGCCTGTCCGATGAAAATGACGCAGCTCCTGCCGGGCAGCCCGCTGTGGTGTGCTGCGCCCGTCCAACCGCGCGCATCCGCGTGCAGGATGACGAGCGTCACCCTGGGCGGGGGCGCGACGATGCGGGCCAGCGCCGCGGCGGTCGTCGCATACGTCTTGTGCGTGGTGTAGAACTCTTCCTGTGCCGTGGCGGCATCCTTGAGCGCCCGGCGCATCTGGGACGTTGCACTGTCTGACTGCGCCGGTCCGGTGCGCATCGTGAACGCAGCGACTGGCGGCACCGCAGATCGATTGGCACTGAGCGGTAATCCGAGCGCGGTGCAGGCGCACGCGAACGCAAGGCGTGAGGGCCAGGTGGTCATGAAAACCTCCCGGAGCGGGACGCGAGTGAACGTCGTGAGATGACGATCAGGATTGCGGCGGCGCAACTACCGGACGATAGCGGAGCGCCTCCGCGACGTGCGCTGGTGCCACGATCGCTGCCCCATCCAGGTCAGCGATCGTCCGGGCCACGCGAAGCACCCGGTGGTACGCGCGTGCCGTGAGGCCGTGCTGCTCGGCCGCGGCGGCAAGAAGCGCGCGGGCAGCGGAAGCAATGGCGCCATGCTCGTCGAGCCATCGCGCCGGCGCCTGACCGTTGCTTGCTACTGAACCTATCCCTGCAAATCGTTCCATTTGCAATACCCGGGCCCGTGCCACACGATCCCGAATCGTGCCGGAAGGCTCGCCCCGCACGTTTCCCTGCAGATCCCGGATGGATACGGCCCCGACGTGCACATGCATGTCGACGCGGTCTGCCATGGGGCCGGACAGGCGTGAACGATAGCGCACAATGTCGCTGGAGGCACAGTGGCAGTTGCCAGCCGCATCGCCGGCGTGGCCGCAAGGACAGGGATTCATCGCACCCACCAGCGTAAAGCGCGCCGGGAATCGCACGGCCGCGGCGGCGCGGGATATCGCAATGCGTCCCTCTTCCATGGGCTGTCGCAATCCCTCCACCACGTGGCGCCGGAACTCGAGCATCTCGTCGAGGAAGAGCACCCCGTGGTGCGCGAGACTCACCTCGCCAGGCCGCGGCGGGTTGCCACCGCCCAGCAGCCCCGCGTCGGAAATACTGTGGTGCGGCGCGCGAAAGGGGCGAGCCCGTGA
The DNA here is from genome assembly GCA_036393195.1 of Gemmatimonadaceae bacterium. Classification (GTDB taxonomy): domain Bacteria; phylum Gemmatimonadota; class Gemmatimonadetes; order Gemmatimonadales; family Gemmatimonadaceae; genus JADGGM01. The sequence goes on from DASVWN010000093.1 coordinate 44,256, forward strand.
AAGCGGCGCGTTCGCGCCCAGGAGTCCCGCAACAGACTGGATGGCGGTGACCTCGAGCGCTTCATCCTCGGAGAGCGCGGGAAGAATGCCGGGCAGGCGGCGCGCAAGCATGGTCTTTCCCGCGCCGGGTGGTCCGATCATGATCAGGTTGTGGCCGCCGGCCGCCGCGATCTCGAGTGCACGCTTGGCGCTCGCCTGCCCCACCACGTCCGAGAAATCGCTGTCGTGCGCCTGATCAGGCGCGAGTACCGCGGTATCGGGCGCGTCCGGCAGCACACGCCGGCGGAGACTCGCCACCAGCTCGGCGAGCGTGACGGGCGCGGACAGCTTTGCCGAACTCACGAGTCGCGCTTCTGGCACATTGGACCGCGGCAGCACCAGCGTGGAATCGCTGTGTGCGGCGGCCACGCGTCTCGCGACGGGCAGCGCGCCGCGGATCGCACGCAGCATCCCGTCGAGCCCGAGCTCTCCCGCCGCAATGACGTTGGCGCACGCCTCCGCATGGAGCTGCCCGGTCGCCAGGAGGATGCCGAGCGCGATGGGCAGGTCGAACGCGGTGCCATCCTTGCGGACGTCGGCGGGCGCGAGATTGATCGTGATGCGGCGCGAGGGCAACTCGAAGCCGGAATTCACGAGCGCGGAGCCCACACGCTCACGGCTTTCCTTCACCGCCCCGGCCGGCAATCCGACGATGGTCCACTGTGGAAGACCGCGTGCGCAGTCCACCTCCACCGTGACATCATAGGCGTCAATGCCCTGGACGGCGGCGCTCCGAATGGCGGCAAGCATGGAGGGAGACTCGCACCGGTGCCACGCGCGGCAGTCATCGCAATCACGCGAGCTGAAGCGGAATCCGGCATCAGCCTCGCGGCATCGCCCTTGCTGCCCGCTGTCTCCGCCGATAACGTCGTCGCACCGCCCCACAGCCCCACCATCCGTTCGCCCCGCACTTCCCATGCGACTCACAGCCAGCCTCGCCAGCCTGTTCCTCGTCCTGCCGACGATCGCGACACCGCATCGCTCCGGCACCGCTTCGCGTCCCGGGCCGGAACCCGGCTACTACCGCTACCCCGCCCTCCACGACTCCACACTCGTCTTCACGGCCGAAGGCGATCTCTGGACCGTTGGCACGGGCGGCGGCCTCGCGCGCCGTCTCACGACGGGACGCGGCCAGGAAGGCTACGCCGCGCTGTCACCGGATGGGAAAACCATCGCGTTTTCCGCCGACTACGAGGGGCCCATCGAGGTGTACACGATGCCGCTCTCGGGGGGACTTCCCGCTCGCCGCACCTGGGATGGCGGCGCGAACGTGGTGGTGGGCTGGACTCCCGGCGGACGCATTCTCTACACCACGCTCCGCTTCTCCACGCTGCCGGTAAACCAGCTCGTGGAGCTGGACACCGCGCACGACACGCGCACCGTCGTGCCGCTGGCGCAGGCATCCGACGGCGCCTACGATGGCAACACGCTCTTCTTCACACGCTTCGCCGCGCAACCCAGCCACACGCGCCGCTACCAGGGCGGCACGGCGCAGCAGCTCTGGAAGTGGAATCCATCCATGGCCGAAGCAGAGCCGCTGACCACGGACTATCCGGGCACCAGCAAGGCGCCGATGGTGTGGAACGGGCGCGTGTACTTCGCCAGCGATCGCAGCGGCGTGATGAATCTCTGGTCCATGGACGAGAGCGGCCACGATCTCAAGCAGCTCACGCATCACGCGGATTTCGACCTCCAGTCTCCATCGCTCTCCAACGGTCGCGTTGTCTATCAGCTCGGCGCCGACATCTGGATGGTGGACCTGCGCACCGGCGAGGACGCTCGCATTCCGATCCAGCTCGCGAGCGACTTCGACCACGCGCGCGAGAAGTGGATTGACTCGTCCATGAAGTGGGTCACCGCCGTGCACCTGTCACCCCACGGCAACCGCATCGTGCTTACCGCGCGCGGGCAACTCTTCGTGGCGCCCGTGCGAAAGGATCAGGGTCGCCTCGTGGAAGCCACGCGCCACCCGGGCGTACGCTATCGCGAGGGACGATTCATGCCCGATGGCGATGCGCTGCTCACGCTCTCGGATGAGTCGGGCGAGGTCGAGCTCTGGACGGTTGCGGCCACCGGCATTGGCGCGCCACGCCAGCTCACGCGCGATGGCACGGTGCTGCGCTGGGATGCCATTCCCGCCCCCAACGGCAAGCTCATCGCGCACCATGACAAGGATCAGCAACTCTGGATATACGATTCCGCGAGCCGCACATCCAGGCGCATTGCGACCTCGAAGTACGGCGGCTTCAGCGACCTCGCCTGGTCCCCCGATTCGCGCTGGCTGGCGTACGCGGTCACGAGCAGCGCGAACCAGTTCCAGCAGCTCTTCGTCTATGACACCCGCAGTGGATCGAGCACTCCGGTCACGAGCGACCGCTACGACTCGGGTTCGCCGGCGTGGAGTCCCGACGGGAAGTGGCTCTGGTTTCTTTCGGACCGGCACTTCCGCTCGCTGGTGAGCTCCCCATGGGGATCCCGGCAGCCCGAGCCCTTCTTCGATGAGCAGACGGAGATCTATGCGGTGGCGCTGGAGCCCGCCTCCCGGTTTCCCTTCTCGCACGCCAACGAGCTGCACCCCGACACGAGCGAGGCACCGCAGAAGCCGGACATGTCGCATTCAACGCACGGCGGCGCGCACACCGGCCGCGGCGCCGCGACGGCGGAGCGCGCGTCCCGGGACAGCACGATCTCCGTGAACATTGACACCACCGGACTCGCCGCGCGGTTGTACCGCGCGCCGCTCGAGCCGGGCAACTATGCATCGCTCTCGACCGATGGCAAGCGCCTGTACTTCCTCTCGCGCAACGCCACCATGGCGCGCAGCCAGACGCTTCGCGCCGTCGAGCTGACACGCGAAAAGCCCGACGTCAGGACACTCGTCGAGGGCGTGCGCGACTACGAGCTTTCGGCGGACCGCAAGAAGCTGCTCGTCCGCAAGGGCGAGGAGCTCTACGTGATTCCCGCCGGAACGCGGCCACCCGAGAAGCTGGCGGACTCCAGGGTGGATCTGAGCGGCTGGGACATCACGGTGGAGCCACGCGAGGAATGGGCGCAGATGTACCGGGAGGCCTGGCGACTCGAGCGCGACTACTTCTACGACCGCCACATGCACGGACTCGACTGGCGCGCCATTCTGCGGAAGTACCAGCCGCTGGCCGATCGTGTCACCGATCGCGACGAGCTCTCCGATGTGCTCGGCCAGATGATCGCCGAGCTGTCCACGCTGCACATGTTCGTCTATGGCGGTGACATGCGGAACGCCATCACGAGCATTGAACCGGCGTCGCTTGGTGCGGCGCTCGTGCGCGACGACAAGGCCGGCGGCTATCGCGTGGCACACATCTACCGTAATGATCCGGACCGCCCCGATGATCTCTCGCCGCTCGCACGCCCCGGCCTGGGCGTGCACGATGGCGATGTCATCGTGTCGATCAACGGCAGCGCCACACTCGACGCGCCCAACGTCTCAGCCCTGCTGCGCAATCAGGCGGGGAAGCAGGTACGAGTCGCCGTACGCACGGGCGCCGCCGGCGCGACACGCGATGTGATCGTCGAACCCATCACGAGCGCCGAGGACATCAACCTGCGCTACGACGAGTGGGAGTACACGCGCCGCCTGCTCGTGGACAGCCTGAGTCAGGGCACCATTGGCTACGTGCATCTGCGCGCCATGGGCTCCGGGGACATCGCGCAATGGGAGCGCGACTTTTATCCCGTGTTCGACCGCGCGGGCCTCATCTTCGACGACCGCAACAACCGTGGCGGCAACATCGACTCGTGGATCCTCGAGAAGCTGATGCGCCGGAGCTGGATGTACTGGCAACCGCGCGTGGGGGCGCCCTACTGGAACATGCAGGATGCGTTGCGCGGCCCCATGGTCACGCTGGTCAACGAGCATACGGCGTCCGACGGCGAAGCCTTTGCCTACGGGTTCCGCGCACTCGGGCTCGGCAAGGTGCTTGGTACGCGCACGTGGGGCGGTGA
>DASVWN010000094.1:0-8165 GCA_036393195.1 Gemmatimonadaceae bacterium
GTGCGCGCCGGAATCGTCGCCCAGGCCGCGCGCGCGCGCGCCGGCTGTCCAGCGACGGCGAGCACCCACGCCTTCTGAACGAGAGCTTGGTAGTTGTCAGGCTGGATCGCGAGTGCGCGGTCGAATGCCGTCACTGCGTCATCGTATTGTCTCGCCAACTCGAAACTGTTGCCGAGTTGCACCGGCCATGTCGCGTTTCTCGGGTCCAGCAACTCTGCGCGCCGGAATTCGGTGATCGCAGCTTGCGGGTTGCCCTGACGGCGGGTGACGAACCCGAACGCAGCGGCCACTCGTGCGTCATTTGGGAGGCTCTGGCGCGCAATATCGAACTCCCGCAGTGCGGCTGAATAGTCGCGGTGTCCCCAATAGTGCACGTAACCCATTGCGAGATGCGCCTCAGGGAGGTTGGGTTCGAGCGCCAACGCATGCCGCGCCTCTCTTGCAGCGCTATCCAGGTTGGCCTGAGAGTGATCGAAGCCGAGCCAATAGCTGTAGCTTTCGACGTAAGACAGCCGCGCGTACGCGAGCGCGAAGCGCGGGTCGAGCGCGATAGCTTGCCGATAGAGCAGCGCAGCTCGCGCGGCGAGAGTGGCCGGATCCCCCGCCGCAGTCCCTTCCGTTTGATCGACGGCGTACTCGGCTTCGAGGAAGAGGTCGTACGCTGGCGCGTTCTGTGTGGGGACACTGGCGACGCGCGCTGACTCGCCGGGGAGAAGCTGTGCCTTGAGTGCGTCGGCCACATGCTGCGCAATTTCGGACTCGACCGAAAAAATGCTCTTGACGGTACCGTCGTAGCTGTCAGCCCAGAGTTGTGCGCCCGAGTGCGCGTCGACCAATTGCACTGCCACGCGCACCTGATCGCCCGAGCGCTGTACGCTCCCCTCCAGGAGAGTTGCAACTCCAAGTTGCTCTGCTACGTGCGCTACATCTTGCGGATGGCTCGCGTACTGCGCGGCGGATGTTCGCGCGATCACCTTCAGGTCGTGGATGCCTGCCAAACGCGTGAGGATCTCGTCCTGAGTTCCCGCGGCGAAGTACGCGTTGCTCGTGTCCGCGCTCAGGTTGTCGAATGGGAGCACGGCTACGGATTTCCCAGGCACCGAAGCCGTGCCAGCTGCCTCGCCAGCGAGGTGACCAGGGACAGCCGCCGCGGCATGGCTGTGATGCCAGTAGCCGTAACCGGCACCGCTCGCGATGAGCAGGATCGCCAACATCGCCGCTGTCACCGCACGCGATGAGCGGTGCCCCGGCGCGGGATGTTCACGACGCGACGTAGCCGAATTCACCGGCGCGCTGTCGCTACTTCCCGCGTTGAGCGTTGTCGTGGCGTCGAGGACTGCTATCAGCGACTCCGCGTTCCGAGGCCGATCTGCTGGATTCTTTTCCAGACACTGCATCACGATTGCGGCGATGGGTGCCGGGATGCTGGAGCGGCGTTTTGCGACTGGATCGGGCACTTCGGTCACATGTGCAGCCAGGATCTGTTGCATCGTTGCGCCGACGAACGGAGGACGACCGGTGAGCATCTCGTACGCAACAACACCGAGCGCATAGAGATCAGCGCGTGAATCGACCTGTGGATCGGCCGCCGCCTGCTCGGGTGACATGTACGTCGGTGTCCCGAGTGTCATGCCCGCTGTGGTGAGCGTCGTGCGGACGGTGCCCCCAAGTGTGCTCGCGACATCGCTCACGGCCTTTGCCACGCCGAAGTCCGCGACGAGTGCGTGGCCGTCGGACAGAAGGATATTCTCCGGCTTCACGTCGCGGTGAACCACGCCGTGTCGGTGCGCGTACGCGAGCCCGTCCGCCACGTCGCGAATTATGCGACACGTCTCGCTTATGGGGAGAGCGCCCTCGCGCGCAAGCCTGGCACGGAGCGATTCACCTTCCACGTACGGCATCACATAGTACAGCGCATCGTCCTCCGCACCCGAGTCGTACAGCGCAAGCACGTGCGGGTGCGTGAGTCGCGCTGCGATTTCTACCTCGCGCAGAAAGCGCACTGCGCCGAGGGCGTGGGCAAGATCAGCGTGAAGGACCTTGATCGCGACCTTGCGATGGTGCTTGAGATCTTCCGCGAGATACACCGCTGCCATACCACCCGCACCCAGCTCGCGCTCAATCGCGTACCTGTCAGCCAGCGCGCTGCGCAGTGTGTCGAACGGATCGACGGAGTATGTCATGGCCGCAGCAACGTACGATTCCGCGGCTGGTGCGGCAACCGGACCGTTGTGACCAGCAGCGGCCCCACACGACTGCAAGTCAGGTCAGAGTCGTGGTCATGCCGCGACACGCAGATCAACTCTGTGCGCGCAAAGTGAGCGCTGTTTGAGACATAGCCACACCCCACCTCTCGCCACGTGCACACAGCTACGGACCAGACGTGTGCGTGAGATCGTCGAACCAATGCCCAACGAGCACCAGGCCCTGACCCTGGTCGCGCGAGCGAATGACGAGGAATTGCTGATCGTTCATACCCACCGCGAATGGGTCGGCGCTCTGTTCCGCGCCGAGCGCGATCAAGACGCCGAGCACGATGATCCCCACCGCTTTCAGCAACTCGCGCCAACTGTGAATGGGATGTGGTTTGTGGATCTCCATCGCGCCATGTACTCCTGTCAGTTAGCGGGCGACACTTGACGACTGCCATAATCCTGTGCAGTACGCGCTGGCAAATGTACAGGAGCACTCGTCGGACGTCGAAGTAGTATAGATCCGGCGTTCGTCAAGTCGCATCAAAGCCAGTTTGCGATCAAGCGAGCGAAGCAAAGTGAGCTAATGCCAGGTGTGAAGATGCTTCACGATGGCCTCGGTGTTCGGTGATGGATTGCACTCGCATGTTGGGAGCGCGGTCCGTCCGATGCTGGAGTTACCAGCGTTGCGGGCGCCGGGGACGGAGTAGGGACGGACTCCGAGCCCGGCACGGTTCAGTAGCATGGCATGGCTCGAGATCGCGCGTGAACGCGCAATGTAGGCGTATCGATCACCGACAGGCATCATGAATTGCATGCGGAGTCCGTCCCCACTCCGTCCCCTGAGAACCCTGCCGGGCGTAGGCCGGCGCGGCGCAGACGCTTACCCTTCCGCGCGAGCCGGCGTGGCTGCAACTTCTGCGCGTGAACGTGCCCGCATCTCTTGGCGACGCACTGGTGGGCTGCTACACGATCGAGCGCGAGCTCGGTCGCGGCGGCATGGCCACGGTGTACCTCGCGCGTGATCTCAAGCACGACCGTCTCGTCGCGCTCAAGGTGCTCGACCCCGAGCTCGGCGCCGTGCTCGGCGTCGAGCGGTTCCTGAGCGAGATTCGCGTCACCGCCAACCTGCAGCACCCGCATCTGCTCCCGCTCTTCGACAGCGGGAGCGCCGACGGGTTGCTGTACTACGTGATGCCGTACGTCGAGGGCGAGAGTCTACGCGCACGGCTCGAGCGCGAACGGCAGCTCCCGGTAGACGAGGCGCTGCGCCTCACGATCGCCGTTCTTTCCGCGCTCGCCTACGCGCACGAGCACGGAGTCATTCACCGCGACCTGAAGCCGGAGAACATCCTGCTGCAGCGCGGCGAGCCCGTGGTCGCCGATTTCGGGATCGCGCTGGCGGTATCGAAGGCTGGCGGACAGCGCGTCACGCAGACGGGGCTCTCGCTCGGCACGCCGCAATACATGTCGCCAGAGCAGGCAACGGGCGATCGCATGATCGACGCGCGCAGCGACATCTACTCGATGGGCGCGGTGCTGTACGAGATGCTCACGGGCGAGCCACCGCACACGGGCGCGAGCGTGCAGGCGATCATCGCGAAGCTCCTGACCGAGCGCCCGCGCAGCATGCGGTCGACGCGCGACACGGTGTCGGAGCCGGTGGACGCGGCGACGATGAAGGCGCTCGCCAAACTTCCCGCTGACCGCTGGAGCACGGCGCAGGAGTTCGCCGAGGCACTGCGCGGAAGCGCGACGATTGCGATTCGCGATGGGCACGGCGCGCTCGCGCTGCTCGCCCGGCGCGCGCGACGCATGACACGGTCGATGACGGCGTGGCGCATCGCCGCGGGTGTGTTGCTCGCCGCAGCGGCGCTCTTCGCCTGGATCGCGTTTCGGCCGCATCCGCCGTCACCGGAGCTGCAGCTCGCGCGACAGCTCACGTTCGAGGGCGATGTCGTCGGCGCGGCGATCTCTCCCGATGGCTCGTGGATCGCTTACGTGAGCGACGATTGCTTCGGCCAGACGTACACCTGCACACGCACGCTGCAGGTGCGCGAGGTGGACGGCACGCAATCGGTGAAGCTCGTCACATGGCCAGCGGTCGGCACCGGCCTGCGCTGGTCGCCCAACGGAGAAACGGTGGGCTTCACCGGATCGCCGGACTCCACGGCGCCTGCGCTGTATCTCATCCCACGGCTCGGCGGCACGCCGCAGCGAGTGGGCGACGCCGCGCCCGCGTGGACGTTCGCGCCAGACGGCAAGCTGGTGGAAGTCGCTGGCGCGTCCGGCCATCACGCGCTCGTATGGTTCGATCCGCATACCCTCGCGCGTACGGACAGCGCGACGCTGCCGCGCGGATTGGAATTCGCCGATCTGGCCGCGAACCCGGAGAACGGGACGTTCGCCGCCAGTGGCTCGAGCCATGGCGCGAACATGCTGGCACTCCTCGACCACCGGGGACGGTTGCTCGACAGCACCACGACGTTCTACATCCGCTCTGATGTCCGCTGGGATGCAACGCACACTGGAATCCTGATACTCAACCCATCACCAGGCACCGCGGACAACCTCCTCCGCATCCCGGTGTCTCACGGCAAGCTCAGAGCCGATCAGACGCGGCTGGTGCTCGGCCAGGTGAGCGACGGGATCGGGACCAATGGGACCATGGACGTGGCGCCGTCCGGGCGGGCGTCGATCATCGACGGTCCGGTGTCGTTCGAGATTCTCACCCTGAAGCTCGGCGATCCGACCGCGAAATGGACTCCACTGACCCACCGCACGAGCTGGGTGTGGGGACAACAGTTCTCGCCCGATGGCCTCTCACTCGCAGGGTCGGCGACCGACAACATCGGTGACAACATCTATGTCTTCCCGTTGTCGGGCGCTCCGCCGCGCCCCCTCTCCGCACAGCACGGACTGCGTGACTATCCGTTCTGGTCGGCTGACGGACAGCACATCGCATTTGATGCGACAACCACCGATGCAACGCCAATAGGCGCGATGTTCACGGACGCGGCGGGTGGACGCGAGCGCGTCATCCGGCGCGAGTCCGGACTTGGGGTCACCAGCGGATGGCTGGGAAATGATGCCATCGTGCTCGCGCAGCCGGGTGCGCTGGTGGTCGTGGACACGACCGGCCACATCCGCCGCCGGATTGCGATCCCCGACTCCCTGAGCGGCTTCGCACGGGTGATCACGGACGCCGCCACGCAGCGAGTGGCGTACTGGTCAGCCGTCGCGAGCGCGATCATCAGTGGCGACATGGCGAGCGGCAAGCTCTCGCGACTGGTGAGCTCGAAGTCGCCTGTGCAGCCAGTCGGCTGGGGGAAGGACGGATCGCTGTTCGTCACTGGCGAGGCCGCGGGGCAGACGACGTTGCCGCCGGGGAGCGCGCCGCGGCGAGATCTGGTGCTGGAGCGCCTTCCACCCGGCGGCTCGGCGTTCGTGCGCGTGGCGACGCTCCCGAACGGTTGCTGGACCGCGCTCGGGGCCGTGACCGTCGGCGCGGGTGGTACGCTCGCTGCGTGCACGGTGCGGCGGTTCGTGCCGGACGTGTGGCTGGCCAATCGCGCGGGCAAGTCGGGGTGGTGAGCAGGAGCCTGGGAGCTGGTTTGCGGGGACGGAGTGGGGACGGACTCCGCACGGAGTTCATGATGCCTGTCGGTCAGCGGTACGCCGACCCTGCGCCTTCGAGCGCGACATCGAACCACGCCATGATACTGAACCGTGCCGGAGGTCAGAGTCCGTCCCTACTCCGTCCCCACTCCGTCCCATTCTGTCCACTCCAGGACCCTGTACCCAACGTTGGGTCGGAAGATGCCCGCCCGGCCAAGCACGCCGGATGATCACCGATGGACCCGCACCTTGATGGTTCGTATAGTTCGGTTACCCGTCGAAAGCACGACCTCAAAATGGGTGAATGGATACACGTCCCAGGAGGTGTGCCCGTGGAATCACCGCTTCGCGCGGGAGCTGCCGGAGGGGTCGCCGTTCGCGGCGCGGGAGCTCCTCCGCGGCAAGGATGCGCGGACACTCGCGGCAGAGCTCCTCGCGATGTCGCAGGAGGAGTTCTCTGTGGGATTCAGAAAGTCGCCAATGAAACGCGCCAAACTCCGGGGCCTGAAGCGCAACGCCGCCGTGGTGCTCGGCAATGCCGGTGATCATGACAATGTGGATGTCCCCGCGAGTGCGCTCCACCCCCACCGGTGCTCAGTCGCTCACGCCCCCGGCCGCGCCTGCACCGGCCACCTCCGCGCGAGCGGGCACGCCTCGACCGTCAGCGCACGCATCGCGGTCCGGAAGCGCGCGTCACTCCAGAGCGGATCGAAGAGCGGATTGCAGCCGATCGCGCCGCCGCTGGCGATGTAGCGGCGCTGACCCACCGGCGTCGTCAGCACGTGCACCAGCGGTTCACTCTCACCAAAGACGAGCGCCGCGAACGCGCTCTCGGTGCCGTCGGACCGCTTGCCACCGACGCGCCGGAGCTGCGCGCGCACCTGCTCCGCGTCCGCCCAGCGACCCGCCGCCGCGTACGCGAAGAGCAGCGCTGAACGCAGCCTCGGGTCGCCGGGATTCACGCGCGTCCCGCGCTCGAGTGTGAGCACCGCGCTGTCCGGTTGTCCGCCGAACGCCTGAGCGAGCCCCAGCGTCCAGGTCGCGAACGCAAATGTCGAGTCGAGCGCGAGTGCGCGGCGCGACGCGACCGCAGCCTCGGGAAACCGGCGCGCGTACAGGAGCGCGGTCGCCGCCGCGCTCGCCGGCGATGTCGCCAGCGGATCGAGCTGCGTCGCGCGGAGCAGCTCGCGGAGCGCCTCGTCGGTGCGCCCGAGGTCGAGCAGACAGAGGCCGAGCCAATGGTGAGCGGTGACGGAAGAAGGGTCGAGAACGACTGCCGCGCGATAGTGCGCCAGTGCGTCGTGCAACCGCAGTCGCATCTCCAGGGAGATCGCCAGCGCGAGCTGCGCGTCGGCCAGCGTGGAGTCGAGCGCCACCGCACGCTGTGCGCTCGCTACGGTGAGCGCCGTGGCCGAGTCGGTCGAGTCGGCAAGGAAGACAGGCAGAAGGCTGTAGGACAACGCCAGCCCCGCATGGGCGCGAGCGAACATCGAGTCGCGCGCGATGGCCTGCTTGAAGTACGCGATGGAGCGGACGATGTTCGCCGCGCCGCGCTGAAGCCAATAGTATCGGCCCTTCAGGTACAGATCGTACGCCTCCTGGTCCGCGGTCCCGCGCCTGACGTCCATTGCGGAGCTACCCGCGCTGTGCACAGTCAGGGCCGGCGCGAGTGCCGCGACGATGCTCCGCGTGAGTTCGTCCTGCACGGCAAAGACGTCACGGGTGTGGCTCTCGTAGACACTGTCCCATAGCACCTTGCCGTCGGCCGTGCTCACGAGCTGCGTAGTCACGCGCAACCGATCGCCCGCGCGCTGCAAGGTGCCAGTGACGACAGCGCCAACGTCCAGCTTCCGACCGATATCCTCGGCTGCGGCCGGTTTCCCCTTGAACGTGTAGCTCGACGTGCGCCCGGCGACCTGCAGCCCGGGAAGTCGCGTGAGCGCATACGCCAGCTCGTCGGTCAGGCCGTCGCTGAGATAATCGTCGGTTGCCGCGCCGCCGGTGTTCACGAATGGCAGTACCGCCACCGTACGGATCGCGACAGGGCGACGGGTCTCGCTGGCCAGGGCGCTCGGCGTTCCCGCAGCGCGAGGGGTCGTTCGCGCGCCAATCTCGAGCACGACCCCCCCGACCGCGAGCAGCGCGATGGCCGCCCCGGCGTAGGCCGCGACCTTCCACATCGCCCGACGACGCGGTGGCTCGCTGCCCGCCAGTTCGGCGGCTGGTCGTGTGCCCTCCAGCATGGCGACGATCTCGGCGGCTGACTGCGGACGGCGCACCGGATCCTTCTCCAGACACTGCATCACGAGGGCGGCGAGCGCGGGCGGCGTGTCGGGCCGGCGCGCGGCCAGCGGT
>DASVWN010000095.1:0-2594 GCA_036393195.1 Gemmatimonadaceae bacterium
GCGCGGAGCGCGCCGCTACTCCAGCTTCGCGTCCAGCTCGAACTTCACATTCCCCTTCAGCGCCCCGGATACCGGACACCCCTCCTTCGTCCCCTCCGCCAGCTTGGCGAACGTGCCGGCATCCACGTTCGGCACCTTCGCGCGCACGCGCAGCTTCATCGTCGTGATCTTGAAGCCGCCCGGCACGGAATCAATCGTGCACGACGCCTTCGTCTCGATCCGTTCGGCCGGCGTGCCGTTCTGCTCGAGTCCCAGCGCCAGCGCCATGCTGTAGCACGCGGCCTCCGCCGCGGCGAGCAGCTCTTCCGGATTCGTGCCGGGCGTGTCCCCGAAACGTGTTCCGAATGAGTACGCACCCCCGATCTTGCCACTCTCGCCACTGAACGAGCCCTTCCCTCCCTTCAGGCCGCCTTCCCACACGGCCGATGCGTTGCGCGTCGGCATGATTCGCTCCTGTCGTCTGACGTAGTCGTACGTAGTCGTACATGATTCGGCGGGACGCTCACCAGTCCCTCCACAACATCTCCTTTTTTCTGACACGCGGCAAGCCGCGCGCGCACGGTATATTTCCACGATGAGACGTGTTGCGCTCTACCTCGCGCGTGCGCTGCTGGTGCGCTGCCCCGTCTGCGGGTCGCGCGGGATCTTCGCGTCGTGGTTTCACATGAAGCCGCACTGCCCGCGCTGCAACCTCGCCCTCGACCGTCACGAGAGCGAGGACTATTTCCTGGGCGGCATGATGTTCAACATCGTGCTCGCTGAGCTGGCGTTCGTCACTGGCCTGGTCGTCTGGCTCATCGCCTCGTGGCCGGATCCGCCATGGACGCTCATCGAATGGGTCGGCATTCCATTCATGGTCATCGCGCCCATTGTGTTCTATCCGCTCTCGAAAACCATCTGGCTCGCGTTCGACCTCGCCTTTCGACCGCCCAGACTGGAAGAATTCGAATCCCGGAACTACGACTACAAGCGCGGCGTGCCGCGCTGAGTGCTCGCGCTACCCACTACTCGACGCTCCTCATGCCCGACCAGACTTCCACCACCCCGCTCCCGCCCAGCATCGATCGGGTGCTCCGCCAATTCCGCGCACTCGGCCGCGAAGAGAAGATGCAGGCGCTCGTGTCGTACGCGAAAAAGCTCGAGCCGCTGCCGCACCGCTACGACGCGATCGATCGCACGAACTTCTCCATTCCCGAATGCCAGACGCGCGTGGATATCTTTCCCGAAGTGCACGACGGCCTCCTGCACTTCTACGCCGACGTCAACGTGCGCCAGTCACCCACGATCGCGGCGTTCCTCGCGATTCTCTTCTCCGCCGTGAACGACCAGCCGCCGGCCACCACGCTCGCCATTCCGAATGATATTGTGTCCACCATGATGGCCAACATCGGCCTCGGTTCCCGCGAGCCGGGCCTCAACGCCATGGTGCAGCGGTTGAAAGGCCACGCACGCGCCGCACTCTGAGCCATGGCTCTCGCTCCTGACTCGTGATGCTCCACCGCAACCGCCCACAGCCTCCTCTTGGCTCTCCGCTCGGCGCGCCGCCGCCGAACACGGAGGACGACCTCGAGCTGCTGCTCTCCGAACCGACCGCCGGAGTGCTGGACGCGCTGCGCGACTGCGCCGGTGACGTGATCATACTTGGCGCGGCGGGAAAGATGGGGCCGACGCTCGCACGCATGCTGCGGCGCGCGTTCGACGCCCTGCGCCGTACCGATCGGGTGATCGCGGTCTCCCGCTTCAGCTCGGGACGCGCCGAGCAACTGCTGCGCGCATGGAGCATCGAGACGATTCACTGCGACCTGACCGATCACGCGGCGGTGGCCCGTCTCCCGGATGCGCACAACATCGTGTTCATGGCGGGGCAGAAGTTCGGCACGAGCGACGCGCCCGCGAACACGTGGATGATGAACACGGTGGTGCCCGCCTTCGCGGCAGACCGGTACCGCGACGCGCGGGTTGTCGTGTTCTCCACGGGCAATGTGTACCCGCTCGTGCCGCACGCCGGCGGCGGCGCCGCCGAGGACACGCCGCCCGCGCCCATCGGCGAGTACGCGGCCTCGTGTCTGGGACGCGAGCGCGTGTTCGAGTGGCACGCCGCACACCACGGCACGCGCGTCGCGATTATCAGGCTCAACTACGCGATGGATCTGCGCTACGGTGTGCTGGTGGACATCGCGCGCAAGGTGTGGCGCGGCGAGCCGGTGGACGTGCGCATGGGCTACGTCAACGTCATCTGGCAGGGCGATGCGAACGCGCGCGCCATCCAGTGTCTCGCGCACGCGGCCGCGCCTCCATTCGTCATCAACGTCGCCGGTCCGGACACGCTCTCCGTGCGCACGCTCGCCGAGCGCTTCGGCCAGTTGCTCGGCCGCGAGCCCATCATCACGGGCGAGGAAGCGGAGGACGCGCTGCTGAGCGACGCATCGCGCTCCGTGGAGCTGTTCGGCCCGCCGGCCGTGTCCACCGGGCAGCTCATGATCTGGGTGGCGGACTGGCTGCAGCGGGGCGGCGCGCTCTACGCGAAGCCCACCGGATTCGAGGAACGGCAGGGACGGTTCTGACCGATGGATCTGCGCGCGCATCTGCTCGAG
>DASVWN010000096.1:0-22061 GCA_036393195.1 Gemmatimonadaceae bacterium
TGAACTCGACATGACGATCCGGTTACGATCGTCTTACGAAGTCCATACGTCTCCCGCCCTTTACTCGCGCAGCACCACCATGGGGTCCACGCGCGTGGCGCGACGCGCCGGCAGCCAGCACGCGAGCAGTGCCGTGCACACGAGAATCACGGCGGCGCCGGCGAACGAACCCACATCATGCGGCGTCACGCCGTAGAGCAGCGCCGTCATCGCCCTGGTCGCGAAGAACGCGCACACCACGCCAAGGACGAGGCCGATAACGACACGGCGCATCCCCTGCCGCACCACCAGCGCCCGCACGTCGCTCGCGTCGGCGCCCAGCGCCATGCGAAGGCCCATCTCGCGTGCGCGCATGCCAACCGCGTAGCTCAGCACACCGAACAGTCCGACGGCCGCCAGCACCACGGCCAGCACAGCGAACGTCGCCATGATCATCGTGATGAAGCGCGGCGCCGCGAGCTGCTGCCGGAACTCGGACGCGACCTTCGTGATCTCGCTCGGCGGCAGCGTGGGATCAACGGATCGCACCTGCTGGCGCAGCAGCGGCACCAGCGCATCGGGATCCCCCGACGCGCGCACCACGAGCATGCCGAGTGGCGCGACGTACGCCCCGGCGGCGCGCGGACTCTCATCGTAGGGCTCGTACCATTGCAGCGTGCGCAGATTACCCGAGATGCCCATTGCCGCCACGTCCTGCACCACGCCAACCACCGTGGTCCACGACGCGAGTGACGTGCTGCCGGGCGCGCGTCGGCGGAGCTGCTGTCCCACCGCCGTTCCTCCCGGGAAGAGTCGCTCGGCGAGGCCATGGCTGAGGATCACGACGCTGGCCCGATCTCGGTTCTCCTCGGTCGTGAACGCGCGGCCGCTGATGAGCCGGATGCCCATGACGCGAAAGTAGTCGGGCTGCACCTCGTTGAGCGCGGCAACGCGCAGCGCGGGCGTGGTTGCGGCGCTCGCTGCGTCAACCTCGAGCCCCTGCAGAAACATGATGCCATAGTGCGGTGGCGCGGCGGCGGCAATCGTTGCGCTCTGCACCTGCGGCAGGGCGCGCACGCGCTCGAGCAGGCGCGATTCGAGTGCACCCCGTGCCGCCGCGCCCGGGTACTGCGATGGCGCGAGCGCGACGCGAACGGTGAGCAGAGCATGCGCATTGAATCCGAGGTTCGTGCGCTGGCGATCCACCAGACTCCGCACCAGGAGCCCCAGTCCCACGAGCAGCACCAGTGAGAGCGCCAGCTCCAGGATGACGAAGGCGCTGTGCATGCGCGGCATGGCCCGCACGCCGAATCCGCGAATGGCGCCCGACCGGAGCAGCACATCCGATGTGCCGGCCGTCGCGCGCAACATGGGAATCATCGCGGTCACGAAGGCGACACCAATCGTGAGCGTGAGCGCGAGCAGCAGCACATGCCCGTCAATGGTGACGCGCGCCAGCTCCGCCACCTCTCCGCTCCCCACCGTCGCGACCGCACGCACGCCCACCCAGGCCAGCAGCACCCCCGCGCCGGTGCCCGCGCCCGCGAGGATCGCGGTCTCGGCGAACGCCTGTCGCACCAGGCGCCAGCGCGTTGCGCCGAGTGACACGCGCACGGCGGTTTCCTGTTCGCGCGCCGCGGCGCGGGCGAGCAACAGGAGCACCACATTCGTGCACGCGATCACCAGCACCACGATCACCACGCCCAGCAGCACCCACAGCGTGCGCGGCACGAGCGGAACCTGCATGTCGCGCGGCCGCTTCAGCACCACCGGCTGGCGAAGCGACTGCGGATCCGCAATCCGGCTCGCGATGTCGCGCAGTTCGCGCTGCGCGGCGGCGATCGTCACGCCCGGGCGAAGTCGCGCGAGCAATCCGGACGTCGTTGACGTGCCGGAGTCGGCGAGCGCGAGCGGTGTCCATACGGCAGCGCCGCTGAACATCGCCAGTCGCTTCGGCATGATGCCGACGACGGTGTATTGCAAACTGTCGAGCTGGATGGTCCGCCCGATGATGTCGCGGCGCGCGCCGTACGCACTGCGCCAATAGCCATCGCTCAGCATCGCGACATGTACGACGCGCTCGCGCACATCGCCCGCGTTGAAGGCACGACCCAGCGCCGGCGCGAGCCCCAGGAAGGCGAGGAATCCGGGCTCGACGGACATGCCATCGAGGAAATGGAGCTGCTGCCCGTCGGTCGCGTTGTACTGGACCGGAGCGAACGCCTCAAGCCCCTCCAGCGTATGCGCCGCGTGCCGCCACGCGTCCACCATGGAGAGGGACGGCTGCGTGAGGAACGGGCCGCTCTGCCGCCACGGATACACCAGCCGGTCCTCTCCCTTGAAGGGAAGGGGATGGAGCATCACGCGATTCACCGCGGCGTATACCAGCGTGGTGGCGCCCACGCCGAGCGCGAGCGTGAGTACGACGGTGGCAGCGAACGTCCACTGTCTGACGAGCGTTCGGGCGGCGTGGCGGAGATCGCGGAGGAGGTCGGTCATGTTGGGTGCTCCCGAGATCGGATTCGCACCAGTGCAGGGTCGCGCTATGCGCGGCCTGCTCTGATGTGCGTGGTGTGGCCGCTGCCATTCGCCACTTGCTGCTACATTGCCAGCATCCGGACAAAATCCGCTAGGCGATCCGCTTCCGTGCGCGCCAGGTCAGCGGGCACATCGGCGATGGTCACCACCCAGTTGGGGCGGATCGGGATGGAGGACTGATAGCTTCCTTCAGACAATGCAGGCGATGAGTCGGCGCGTACCTGCGCCGCCATCGCGTGCGGGCCGTTGGTCCCGTTTCGCGGCTTCTTCGCATTCGCCTTCGTCGCCCTGGTCTTCGGGGAAAAGTTCGCCGGTTCATCCCGCCACTGGTCGAACAGCGCAATCGCCCGATGAACGCGCCGCCTATACTCCTTGAGCGACGAGGGATTGAAGTCCCGACTCGTAGCCGCGCACACGGGTCACGAACTCAACTACCTGGCGCTGGCCACCGCGCTCGTCGCTCTCGGTGGCGTCGTCGGCCGAGTCTCCGATAGAACCCTGGTTCGCCTCCCGCGACCGCCGCGCTGCGTCACGTCCCACAGGGGCCTGGCATCACCGCAGGAAGAGGAGCGATGCCGAAGAAGCACGACGCGACTGTCCGGCGCACTGCGTCGCGTGCGCGGAGCTCGTCCCCCCCACCCACACCGGAGCTGATCGTCACGGCGAAAGCGGCCGCGTGCTCAGCCAGCTCGGCGTGTGCCCTTGAGAATCGCTCTCATGGAACCCCTTCGATCCTCCCCATTCCCTCCTCCTACGCGCTCGCCGACCGCTTCCTTCTCGCCACCCGCTTCTTCTTCCCGATCTCGATCGGCACGATATCCGGTGCGTCCTCGTCCGCCTCGCACGGACTCACCGGCACCCCCACCTTCGGTTGCTTGTACACGAACCGCTTCCCCTCGTAGTTCCGGAACACTACCTCGTCGTCGTTGATCTCCTCCACGTACTCCGGCAACAGCGGCACCTTCCCGCCGCCACCAGGCGAGTCGATCACGAAGTGCGGCACCGCCAACCCCGACGTGAAGCCGCGCAGCGCCTTGATGATCTCGAGCCCCTTCTGCACCGTCGTCCGGAAATGCTCGCCCCCAGCCACCTGGTCGGCCATGTAGATGTAGTACGGACGCACCCGCGCGTAGAGCAGCTTCTGCATCAGCTCCTTCATGATCTCGGGGTCGTCGTTCACGCCGCGCAGGAGCACGGTCTGACACCCCAGCGGTACGCCCGCGTCGGCCAGCATGCCGAGCGCCTTCACCGTCGCGGGCCCCAGCTCGCGTGGGTGGTTGAAGTGCGTGTTCATGTACACCGGGTGGTACTTCTTCACCATCTCGCAGAATTCCGGCGTGATGCGCTCCGGCAGGTGCGAGGTGATCCGGCTCCCCAGCCGGATGATCTCCACGTGCGGAATCGCCCGCAGGTTCTGCAGCAGGTACTCCAGCCGCCGGTCCGAGAGCATCATCGGGTCGCCGCCGCTCATGATCACGTCGCGAATCTCCGGGTGGCTCCGGATGTACTCGAACGCCGACTCATACTGGTTCAGCGGGATCTTCTCCGGGTCGCCCACCTTGCGGCGCCGCGTGCAGAAGCGGCAGTACGACGCGCACACCGGGCTCACCAGGAACAGTACGCGGTCCGGATAGCGGTGCGTGATGTTCGGCACCGGCGAGTCCGCGTCCTCGTCCAGCGAGTCGATGATCCCGTCGTGGATCTCGAGCTCCTGCACGGTGGGGACGTACTGGTTCCACATGGGGTCGCCCACTTCCTTGATCTGCTCCAGGGCGGCCGGCGTGATGCGCATCTGGAAATTGTCGAACGCCGGGGCAAGCGCGTCGACGTCAATGACGTCACGGCCGAACCGCTCGGCCAGCTTGTCCAGGGTGGCGATGCTCTCCTCTCTGAGAATTCGCTGCCACTCACTCATTGTGATTCAGCTCCCCGCCCGTGGGGGCGAGTGGGAGAAACGGGAAACGGGAAAGGGGAACAGGAAGAGGCGCCACGGGGTCGCCGACTGTGCTGTGCATCAGTCAGCGATCCCCCGCGGCGAACAGGTCGAGCGCGCCATCCGCAACCTGCGGCGCCACACCCGACAACCTCGCGGCGAGTGCCCAACGGTCATCCGTCGGCACGTCGCGATGTACGCGTGCGTCCTCGCACACGGCGCGGATCAGCGCGCCGTAGTCCAGGCCGGCCACCCCCGCCATGCGCGCGAGACCCGCGTCGGGCGCGATGTCAGGGTTGGCGTTCACTTCGAGGATCCAGGGACGACCCTCGCCATCGATGCGCATGTCCACGCGCCCGTAGCTGCGTCCGCCCACCAGCGTCCACGCCGCGAGCGCGATCTCGCTGATCTCGCTCGTGAGCTCGGGCGTGAGCTCGGCGGGACACACCGGCTGCGCGCCCGCGTCCTCGTCGCTCCCGGTCTCCCACTTGGACCGGTACGACACGATGCGCCACATCTTCTTCGGCATTCCGTCAAAGAGGATCTCGGCGACCGGGAGCACCTGGTCGCCCACGATGCCGACGTTCACTTCGCGGCCATCGATGAAGCGCTGCACGAGGACTTCGTTCCAGCGCGCGTGCATGGCGTTCACGCGCGCCGCGAGCGCGCGCACCGAGCGCACCACGGAACGCTGCTCCACGCCAATGCTCGCGTCCTCGGCGGCGGGCTTGCAGATGGCCGGGAATCCCACGGCGGGCACCCGCTCGCCACGCCGCACCACGGCGTAGGGCGGAATGGGCAGCCCCGCGCTCTGCAGCACCGCGTTCACGATGTGCTTGCGCAGGCAGAGCGCGGTGGTCCACGACGAGTTGCCGGTGAATGGGATGCCCGACGCTTCGAGCGCCGAGATGACCGCCGGCTCGAGCGTCGCGTCGCCGTCGATGCCCTCGCACATGTTGAAGACGAGGTCGAACTTGCCGCGACGCAGACGATCCATCCAGCGTCCATCCGCGTACGCGGGGACGCGCGTGATGGCATTGCCCTCGGCCTGGAGCATGCCCTCGATGGCCTCGAGTGTCTCGAGGATGAGGACGTCGGCACTCTTGCCCAGGGCGGACGCGCCGTCAAAGAGAATGGCGATCTTCATGCAACCCCTCCCGCTCGTGGTGAGGGCCTGGCCCGCGATGCCGCGAAGCGGCCGGTGCGCCCCGTCCCGGGGACGGATGGCCGCAAGCCGGATCAGCATCGCGTATCGCGAAGTCAGCCCAACGCCGCCGCGCGCCGGGAGCGGCGCGTGGCCTTGTCCGACAGGGACACACCCTGTCGTTCCGCGGCGTGCCGCACGCACGCCTGAATGAGCTGGTCGTAGCTCATTCCGGCGGCGCGCGCCGCCTTCGGCAAGCACGAGTTGTCCGCAGGATCGGGGAGAATTCCCGGGAGGGGGTTGACCTCCACCACGTTGGGCACGCCCGCCGCATCCAGCCGCACATCCACGCGCGACCAATCGCGACAGCCGAGCACGCGGTAGGCGGCGAGCACGATCTCCTCGATCCTGCATCGCAGCGCCTCGTCGATCCGCGCGGGGCACTCAAAGATCTCCAGCGGCTTCTCGCGGCGATCCCACACCCACTTCGCCTCGAAGCCATACACCGGCAGCGCACCGGCCGGGAGTGCGTCGAATCTCATCCCGACAATCGGCAATACCCGCGCCGCGCATCCATTGCCGAGCACCGCGCAGGTGAACTCGGCGCCAGGCAGATATTCCTCGACGAGCACCGGCTGGTCGTAGCGCTCGAGGAGGTGGACGATCTGCTCCTCCAGTTCGTCAGCGTTCCGGCACAGGTTCCGCTCCGTGATGCCCTTCGAGGAACCTTCGTGAACCGGTTTCACGAAGAGCGGGAAGCGCGAAGCAGGAAGCGGGCGGCGGGACTTGCCCGACTTCCCGTTTCCCACCGGCCACTCCTTCACCTCGATGAACCGCGCCGTTGGCACGCCGTGGTACGACAGCACTTCTTTCGTTCGCGCCTTGTCCAGGCAGAGCGACAGCGTGAACGGATCGGACCCCGAGTACGGGATGCCGGCAAACTCGCAGATGGCCGGAACGTGCGCTTCGCGATTCGCGCCGCGCAGCCCCTCGGCCATGTTGAACACGATATCGGGACTCTCGGTGCGCAACCGCTCGGGGAAATCCGCGGTTGCTTCCAGCCGGACAACGTCGCCCAATCCCTGGAGCGCCTGCTCTACCGCGGCGATCGTCTCCGCGCTGTCCCATTCGGCGAACTCATCATCACTCGACGCGGACGGTGGCGTCGCGTCGCCCGGGAGAAAGGTGGTGCGACTACTGGGAGGCTCGTCCTCCGAGAGCGCGTCGTCTTCCTCGAGGCGGAGCACCGCCTGGTCCGGCTTCTGGTTGTACGCCAACCCGATGCGCGTCATTCGCTCCTGTCACTCGCTGGTCTGGTTCGATCGAGCGCCGGCCATCAATGCCGCCACTGTTTTCGATCGCGCGCAAGATAGGAACCACAAAAGCTGTGCGCAATGATTTTGTCGGCAATTCGCGAAAAATTTTCTTGATTCCGATCGTCATCGCGCCGACGCGAGCTCACACCTTGTGATAGCCGACCTTCGCCGCCTCCTGCCGGTCGCTCGCGCTGTAGATCTCGAAGTCGGAGAAGAACGCCGGTGCTTCCGCCTGCAGCAGTCGCAGCACGGCGATCGCCATGCGCCGGATTTCCTGCTCGGCGCCTTCTCCCGCGCGCAGCTCGAGCATCGTGCGCCAGGCGCGGGCGTTCGCGGTCGCCACGATCTTCGTCTCCGTGGAGTTGGGCAATACCCCACGCGCCGCCTCGCGTGCCATCTTCCGGCGGTGGACGCGATCCTCCACCCAGGCGTAACGCTCCATGAGCTGCGCCACGAGCGCCACGTAGCTGGCCTGCGCCGCCTCGATCTGCGCGCGCCACGCCCCTTCGAGCGCCTCGTCGCCAATGATCGCCGGCGGCACCACGAAGTTCGCCTCGGTCTCGTCCACGTACCGCTGACTTAGCTGGCTGTATCCGAAGCCTGCGCGATGCCGGATCAGCTCGTGCGTCAGCGACCGGCTCACGCCCTCGAAGAGCACCGAGTAGTTCGCATGCTCCAGCACGCTCCCGTGCCCCTGCTTCTTGATGTTCTCCAGGTACGCCCTGGTCTCGCGCGACGCCGGATTTTTCTGGCTCATGTAGCAGAGCCGCCCCGCGAACTCAGCGAGCCGTTCGCCGTCCGTGGCGTCTCCCATCCAGTGGACCGGCAGGTGCGCAGGCTCGCTGAACACCGGTCGGGACAGGAGCGTGATCGTGGGCTTGTAGATGAACACGGGGCGGCTGGCCAGAGAGAGAAAGGACGCGGGCGCTGAGAAAAGTATCGGGGCGGAGGCGTGCCGCAAACTGGCGCGACACCCGCGCCGCTCAGGCGATCGCGCTCAGGCGATCGCGCTCAGCCCGTGATCAGCTCGAGCCGCGCCCGCGCGTAGCCACGCTCGCGCTCCACCCGGTCGAGCGCCACGCGCGCAACAGCGGGGAGCGGCGGCAGCGCCGGGTCGTACTTGATCTCCTCCAGCGGCTGCTGCGCGGGGAGCGCCACCTTCACGCCCTGGTTGAACAGCCCGGTCGGATCGAAGGCCCGCTTCACGTCGGCGAAGATCGCTTCGGTGCGCGCGGGCCACACGCGGCGCGAGAGCGGCGTCCGCAGCCGGCCGTCACCGTGCTCGCCGGACGTCGTACCACCCAGCCGGCTCACGAGCGACGTGACCTCGTCCAGCATGCCGGCCACGCGCTCGCGCCAGTCGCTCGCGCGCACGTCCACGAGCGGATTGACGTGCACGTGCGCGTCGCCGGCGTGGCCGAAAATGACGCCGCGCGTGTCGTGCGCGGCGAGCGACCGCCGCACGCCGCGCACGTACTCGGGCAGCACCGCCGGCGGGACGGCGCCGTCCTCGATGAACTGCATCGACTTGAGCGCCGGGTCCAGCCGCGCGAGGATCGGACTTGCCGCATGGCGGAGCGACCACAGCTTGTCCTCGCTGTGCGTATCGAGCGCGAGACGCACGCGCGTGGCGCCGGCCGCAGTGAACTCGGCGCCAATGGCCCGGGCCAGCGTCTCCGCTGCGCGTGCATCGCTCCCCTCCGCTTCCGCGAGCAGCACGGTCTCCACGTCCGATCCCACCGCGAGCTCGGCGGCGGCGCCAGCGGCCACGTCGAGAAAGGTGCGATCCAGCAGCTCGCACGCGCTCGCGCCGGCCTCCCGCGCACGCGCGGCGGCGTCAACGGCGTCCTCCAGCGATGTGAACTGCGCGAGCAGACTGCTTGTCGCGCCCGGCGGCGGTACGAGCGAGAGCTCCACACCCACAATGATCGCCAGCGTTCCCTCGCTCCCCACGAGGAGATCGATCAGCTCCCGCGAGCGCGCATACGCGCCAATGGCGTACCCGGACGAGTCCTTCCGCACGCCGCTGTGTTCGCGCTGAGGTGCCGGTTCGCCCAGAATGGCGCCGCGCGGCCCGGCGAGAAACCGGGCGATGGCGGGTACGTCGGGCGGTGGCTCGCCCCGTCGCACGGTCGCGTGCGTGCCATCCTCGAAGACGCAGTCGAGCGCCGTGACCCACGCGCGCATGGACCCCTGGCGCAGCGTGTGCGCGCCCGCGGCGTTGGTGGAGGCCATGCCGCCGATAGTGCAGAAGGCGCCGCTGGATGGGTCCACCGGAAAGCGCAGCCCTGCGGCACGCGCCGCGTTTTCCACTTCGTCGCGCAACACGCCGGGTTCCACCCACACTCGCTGATCGCGAACCGGATGCATCGAGCGCAGCCGGCTCAGGTCGAGGATCACTCCGGTGCCTACCGCGCCGCCCGCCATGCCACTTCCCGAGCCGCGCGGCACCAGCACGGCGCCGCGGTCGCGTGCCCACACCACGGCGCGCCTTACGTCGTCCGCGTTTTGCACGACGATCACGCCGGATGGCATGGCGCGCGCTATGCCGGCGCCCTCGGCATAGAGCGCGCGGGAGAGAATGTCAGAGTGGAACGAGAGAGAATCCATGGAGGAGCCGCGCCTGAGCCGGGCGACTGACAGAGCTCACAGCCCCAGCTCGTTCACCGCCGGCGGATCCACGCTGTAGTCGTAGAATCCCTTGCCCGACTTCCGCCCGTACATGCCCGCGAGCACCATGCGCTTGAGCAGCGGCGGCGGCGCGTAGCGCTTCTCGCGGTACTCGTCGAACATGATCTCGGCGATCTTGTACGTCGTGTCGAGCCCCACGAAATCCAGCAGCGTGAACGGTCCCATCGGGTAGCCCGTGCCGAGCATCATCCCCTTGTCGATGTCCTCCACGCTCGCCACGCCGTGCTCGAGCGCATTGATCGCATCCACGAGATAGGGCACGAGCAGGAGGTTGACGACGAACCCCGAGTTGTCCTTGGCGGCGATGGGTTCCTTGCCCAGCCGCTTCGCGAACGCGAACGCGCGCCGGAAGGTGTCGTCGCTGGTGGTCACGGTGCGCACGACTTCCACCAGCTTCATTACCGGCACGGGATTGAAGAAGTGCAGCCCCACCATGCGGTCCGCGCGCGCCGTGGCCGATGCCATGGCCGCGATCGTCAGGCTCGATGTGTTCGACGCAAAGATCGTATGCTCGGCACAGATGCCGTCCAGCTCCTTCCAGAGCCCGTTCTTGAGCTCCAGATCCTCGACGACCGCTTCGATCACGATGTCGCAGTCGGACAGATCGGAGACGTTCGTGGTGAAGTGGAGCCGCGCCATGGCCGCATCGCGATCGGCCTCGCTGACCTTCCCCTTGGTCTTCTCGATGGCGCGGTTGAAGCTCTTTTCGATGCTCGTCCTGCCCCGCTGGCACAGTGCGTCGCTTACCTCGCGCACTCTGGTCACGAGGCCGGCTTGCGCGCACACCTGCGCGATTCCCGATCCCATGAGTCCGGCGCCGAGCACGCCTGCGGTCTTGATGGTTGTCATGCGGTGATAGGCTGAGAGAGAAAGAAATGGCGAGTGGTCTGTCAGTAGTGCGTCATGCCCTGCGTGATCGTTCCCAGCAAGCCTGCCCGCGGACCCTCGCCGCGTTCCAGCCGGTCGAGAATCTGCTCCAGCGCCAGTTGGGCGCGGGCCACGACGGGTCGGTGCGAGCGGGCCACGAAGTAGCCGCCCACCAGTGCGACGCCAGCGGGAACGACGGCGATGGGCACGAAGAAGCCGAGCGCGATGAGTGTCGCGCTGCTCAGCGCGCCCGCCCCCGCCAGCGCGCCGCCTCCGGCCAGCCGCTGCGTGCGCAGATTCGCGATGTTGGCTTCGAGACGCACGAGCACCCGCGCGTCGTCCACCGGCACCACCGTCGCGGAAACCTCGTAGGCGCGGGAGAGATGATAGCCGCGCCCGCCGAGGTTCAATGCGCGGCGCATCTCCGTGACGAATCCCGGACGCGGCTCCCAGAGTATCCGGTCCGTGAAGCGGCGCTTCACGCGCAGGCTCTCCTCGGCCTCCATCCAGGCATCGAGCGACCGCAGTACGCCGTCCTGGCTACCACGCACCGTGCGGCTCGCATGCACGAGCGCCGCGCCGAACACGTGCGCCAGTGATCCCTCTTCGTCGGGCAGCGCCTGGCGACCGCGCTCCTCGGCCAGCGCCTGGCGCAGGTGCTGCGGGGAGAGTCCTACTTCCTTCCCGATCTCCACGAGCTGGTCCTCGCTGAGCGCCGGCTCGGAAGGATCAGCCTCGCTTGCCTGCAGCGACGCGGCGCGCGCGAGCACCCGCTCGAGTGCCGCGCGATCCAGCCGCCTGGGTGGCTGTACGGGAAGGTTGCCGTTCTCCGCCATGATCACTCAGATGCCACCCATCACGCTCGTGATCTGCCGATTGATGGCGTCGGCAATACTGGAGGGAAGCGCGAACGTCTGCTCGAACAGCGCATCCACGTTCGTCCCGCCGCTGTTCGCCAGGCCCGCAGACCGCAGGTAGAACCGCTCGTATCCCTGCACGAGCTCCGGCGCCAGGCGCTTGAGCAGCATCGCGCCGCCACGTACCGCCGCCGGGCTCGAGTAGCGATCCGCGGCACCCGAACGCTGCTCGGCGGGCGTCGTGTTGTCCGTCACGGCCCGCCCGGCGATCGCTCCCATGGCTTCGTGCGCGAACACGTAGATCACGTCCTTCGGGTCTCCACCTGCCTCGGGGAAGTCCACCGCGATCTCGCTCGTGTGGGCGTTGGTGACCACGGTACGTCCCTCGCCATCGAGCGGCAGCGCGAGAAACAGCTCGCCCTGTCCCTGCTGGCTGTTGTGCAGGAACGTCGAGAAGCGCGGCAGATACGTCCTGGTCCACAGCGAGTCCAGTGCCACGATGATCGGACTCCGGTCGCGCTGTTGCGCGTTCCAGTAACTCTGGTAGAACCGGGTGCCCTCATCCATGAGCGCAAGCGTGAACGTACGCAGCCACGTGCGGTCGGCCGCCGTCGGAAAGGAGGCGGCGATGACCGCGATCTGCACCTGCGTCGGCTGGTCCACGGCCCTGGTGGGATCGCCACCCGCCCGGAGGAAGGCGTCGATGCCCCGTTGCATGGAGTCCCATGAATCGAAGTAGAGCGGCAGGAACTGTCCGCCCGCCATCTGCGGGGACGCGGCCAACTGGGCCTGCAACTGGTCGCGCTGCTCCAGGAGCTTCGACGACACGCCGGCTTTCTGCTCGAGCGCGAGCATGCTGTCGCGATAGCCGCGCTTGTAGTACGGGATCTGGGTGTTGTCATTCGTGAGCATCGCATACCCGTGGAGCCAGAGATCCACGTGGTAACGGGTGCGCACCGGCCACGCCGGACCCGCGGGGGCCGGAAGCGCTTCGCCGCCGGCCGGTGCTCCGCCGGTGCTCGCGCCCATGAGGCCGGCGCATCCCGCCAAGAGCAGAGACAGAAGAACGGTGGTCGCGGCGCCAGGGCGCCTGGCTCTCACGACAGCGTCTCCACGACTACCGCGATCCCCTGGCCGCCGCCAATGCAGGCGGAGCCCAGCCCGTAGCGCTTGCCGGCCGAACGCAACGCGTGAATGAGGTGCGCCGTGATGCGCGCACCCGACGCCGCGAGCGGATGGGTCATCGCGATGGCGCCGCCATGCACGTTGAACTTCTCCCGGGGAATCTTCAACTCCTTCTCCACCGCGCAGACCTGGGGCGCAAATGCCTCGTTCACCTCGATCAGGTCCATCTGGTCGAGCGTGAGTCCCGCCTTGCGCAGCGCGATCCGTGACGCCGGCACCGGACCAATCCCCATGATCGTCGGATCCACTCCCGCGATCCCCCACGAGACCAGCCGCGCGAGCGGTTTGGCCTTCTTCCCTTTCGCGAATTCCTCACTGCACACCACGAGCGCGCCCGCGCCATCGCCAATCCCCGACGCGTTGCCCGCCGTGACCACGCCGTCCGCCTTGAACACCGGACGGAGCTTCGCCAGCCCTTCCAGGGTGGTATCGGGGCGCATGTGTTCGTCGCGACGGAACTCCTCCACCTGCCGCGTCTTCGGATTCTTCAGCGGGATGCCGATCACCTCGTCGTCGAACACGCCTGCGTCCCATGCGGCCTTTGCCATCTGCTGCGAGCGCAGCGCGTACTCATCCACGCAGCCGCGATCCAGGTTGTACTGCACGGCCAGCTTCTCCGCGGTTTCCGCCATGGCGAGTCCCGCGACCGGATCCTTGAGTCCTTCCCAGAGCGCGTCCTCGAGCGGCGGCATCTTGCCGAGCGCGAGCCCCCAGCGCAGACCGCGCAGCACGTGCGGCGCCTGCGACATGGACTCGCCGCCACCCACGAGGCACACCTCGGCTTCGCCGAGCAGGATTTCTTCGGCGCCGTTCACGACCGCCTGGAACCCCGAGCCGCACAGCCGGTTGACGGTGAGCCCCGGCGTCTCGATCGGACAGCCCGAGCGCAGCGCCACGTGCCTCGCGAAATAGATCGTGTCCGACGTGGTCTGCATCACGTTGCCGAAGATGGATTGCTGAATCTCCGCCGGTTCGACCTTGGCGCGCTCCATGGCGGCCTTGGCGGCGAAGACAGTGAGATCAATGGCGCTCAGGTCCCTGAACGCACCCCCAAACGTGCCGAACGGCGTCCGAACAGCCGACAGAAAGACGACATCACGGCTGGAATTCTGTGTTTTCACGAGCCCATCACACGGAAGCAGGAAGAATGAAAGATGGGTAGCGGAGTGACCGGGAAAAAGGGCCGGCGCCGCATGAGCTTCAGTGAAGATGGCTGACCGCAGAGGGCCCGGGTCAGGATTGCAGTCAGGATCGTCGGCATTTTCAGGTTGGCGAATCCCGGATTTCGATTGTCGGTCCCAACGGAGGGACAGGATTACAGGATTGGACAGGATTACAGGATCAGGCAGGATGAGCCGGCAATGGAATCCGGGTAGCTCGAGGTGTAATGAATGGGAGATGGGTTGGAAGCCATCGCAACCCCAACTTTGTCATCGTGCCCAATCCCGTAATCCTGTCCATTCAATCCTGTAATCCTGTCCCCCCGTTGGGACCGGCAATCAGGACCTGATCCCCTCAACGACACCGATTCCGCCAATCCTGATTGAAATCATGTCTCGTGACCGGTTAGCCTCATCCGTTGACTATCGCCCCGGCGATCCAGTCGCCGACAGCGGTCGTCCCCATCTTCCCGCCGATGTCCGGCGTGCCCACGCCTTCCGCGATCGCCGCGCGGACCGCGCGCTCGACGCGTGCGGCGGCGCCGGCATGGCCCAGGTCGGCGAGCATCATGGCCAGCGTGAGAATCGCCGCCATCGGGTTTGCGACATCCTTGCCCGCCAGCGGCGGCGCGCTCCCGTGCACCGGCTCGTACATCGTCACGCCACCAGGGTGCCGGTTCGCGCTCGGCGCCAGTCCGAGCCCGCCGGCCAGCACGGACGCCAGATCGGACAGGATGTCGCCGAACAGGTTCCCCGTCACGATCACCTGGAAGCTCTCCGGCGTGCGCACCAGATCCATCGCCATCGCATCGATGTATCGTGTGTCGCGCTGAATGCCGGAATACTCTCGCCCCACTTCCTCGAACACGCGACGCCAGAGCTGGTGCGCGGCAATGGCGTTCGCCTTGTCCGCCATGGTCACGTGCGTCTTGCCATGCGCGGCCGCCCACTCGAAGGCATGGCGCACGATGCGCTCCACACCCTTGCGCGTGTTGAGCTCCTCGGCAATGGCGATCTCGTCCGCCGTGCCCTGCTTGAACGTGCCGCCCACGGAAACGTAGAGGCCCTCGGTGTTCTCGCGAAACACCATGAGGTCAATGTCGCCCGGTGCCTTGTCGCGCAGCGGGGTGAGCCGCGCATCGAACAGCCGCGCCGGCCGCTCGTTCACGTACAGGTCGAGCTGGAAGCGCATGCCGAGCAGGATGTCACGTGCATGCTCGTTGCCCGGCACGCGCGGATCGCCGAGCGCGCCCACGAAAATCGCGCTCACGTCGCGACCCAGGCGGCGCATCTCTGAGGCGGGCAGCGTCTCGCCGGTGCGCAGATAGTGATCCGCACCCCAGGGCAGCATCTCCACCACGATGCCCGTGCGATGGACGGCGTCCACCGCGCGCAGCACCTTGAGCGCCTCGCGGATGACTTCGGGCCCGATGCCGTCTCCCGCGATGACGGCGAGCGTCTGTTCACTCATGCAGGCTGGGCTGGACGCGCGCGGGCGGCGTGCGGGTGCGCGCGCTGTCGGTGACGTGCGCGGTGTCCGACTCCGTCCACCCCGGATGCGACAGGACGAAGACGTAATCCGCGATCTGTTCCATCTCCGCCGGTGTGAGCGCGCCGGTGTAGGCGGGCATGGCGATGGAGAACGTGTGCGGCGTGGCGATTCCGTCGGCGATCGCATCCCGGATGGCGGCGACCGATCCGTCAATATCGAGCCACGTGGAGTCGGCCAGGTTCGGGCCCAGCCGATCAGTGCCCGTGCCGCGATCGCCATGACAGGTGAAGCAGCGCGCCTTGCCGTGGTAGAGCATGTCGCCGGCAGCGCTGTCGGAACGCGCGACGATGGTCGGTGCGACCGGCGTGGCCGAAAGCGGCGCGAGACCCGTGCTCTCGGCGAGCACCGGTTGCCGGGTCGTGTCGCGGAGGCCGACCGACGTATCGAGCGGCATGGCCGCGGCCGTGTCGTACGGAACGGGTCCGGCCTTCCTGGATTCACCGGTGCACGCCGCGAGGAACAACATCAGGGTCGCGGCCGCGCGGTGCGTCACGACGCGCCCACTCCGCGTCCGCAGGAAATGCAGAACTTCCAGTTCAACTCGAGCTCAGCGCCGCACGCCGGGCAGCGCTGCACCGTGAGATTCTGACCGCAGTGCGGGCAGTATTGCGCCTGACGCCCGGCCGGGAGCGAACCGCCGCAGTAGCGGCACGCGCCATCAAGCGCGCCGGGCAGCGGTGCAGACGTTGCCAGGTTGGACGGCGCGACGCGGCCCGCGTCGTTCACGGCGGGTGCCGGAGCGAGCGTCGCGGTACTCGAGCGCGACGCCGCATGCGGGTCCCGCGCGGGCGATGGGGACGCTGGGGACGCTGGGGACGCCGAACCCGCACTGCGCATTCCACTCGGCGACGAACGCCGCGGTGGCGCGTCGGGCAATGAGGTCGCGTTCGACACTGCGCCACCCATTTCGTCGAAGCGGCGCTGCGCGTTCGGCGCGAATGAGACGCGCGATGCCGCGAACTCGCGGAAGATCGCTGTATTCGGATTTGATGTGGACAGCTCCCGCCGCATCGTTTCCGTGAGCGCGGGGTCGGCCACGAGATAGCCGCGCTCGCCGGCCAGAAGCTGGCAGAGCGCAATCTCGTAGTCCTGGTTCGTCTCGATGCCGAGCTCGCGCCGATTGTGCCGGTACGGGATCAGTGTCTGGTAGAGCTCGGATACTTCGAAGGGGTGCGACAGATACTCCGGAAATCCGTTCCGGACATTCTGTACGAGCCGCCGGAACATGCGATCGATGTCGTCCATTGGGGCCGTCATGTCAGAGCAGCGTGAAAGCGCAGGAGCCATGCCATTCAGTACAACGCTGCCTCATACACAATCGCGGCACCGGAAGTTGCGCAAGGGCGTGCAACGCCGGGCTGCCAATGGGGAACGGACGGGTGAACCTACGCGCTCGGCATCGGCTGCTCGATCCCCAGCGCCTGCGGGTGCGTCTTGTCGGCCAGCCGCGGCTGCAACGCGCCCGACGAGTGGGCGCGCAGAATGTGAAAGAGCGCCGCGATCCCGTCGCGCCACGTGATCTTTTTTCCTTCCGCGTACGTACGGCCGTGATAGCTGATGGGTACCTCGTACACGCGTGCGCCCATCTGCGAGAGTCGCGCGACGATCTCCGGCTCCAGTCCGAAGCGCGGATTGGTCAGCCGCATGATGCGGAACGCGTCCATGGTGAAGGCCTTGTAGCCCACCTCCATGTCCGTGAGGTTCAGATTCGTGAACATGTTGGACAGGATTGTCAGTCCGCGGTTGCCCAGGCTGTGCCAGAAATACAGCACGCGGTGCGCACCGCCGCCGGCGAATCGTGAACCCAGCACCGCGTCGGCCCGGCCATCCAGAATGGGCGCGATCATGGCGGGAATGTCGGATGGATTGTACTCCAGATCCGCGTCCTGAATGATCACCATGTCGCCCGTGGCGTGCTCGCGCGCGGTCTGAATCGCCGCCCCCTTGCCGCGATTCTCCGGGTGTCGGGCCACCACGAGGGCGCCGCCTGATTCCTGCGCGCGCGCGCTCAGCCGGTCGAAAGTTCCATCGCGCGAGGCGTCATCCACCGCGACGATCTGCAGCGCCAGTCCGGACGGTGCCAGCGCGTCGCCCAACTGGAGCACCGCGTTGAGCGTGCGGTCAATGGTGGTGGACTCATTGTAGCAGGGAATCAGCACGCTCAGCGTGCTGAAGCGACGCGGTGGCATCACGGATCACGCACTCCAGGGAAATCGCTCGCGGCCTACTGCTGCTCCACCTTCTTCATCATGCCATCGGCATCGTTCGCGACCTCGCCGCGCGTCGTGCCTCCGGCACGCCGGACCATGCGTGTGACGATGTCGTCCTTGTGGATCTGTGCGTCGTTGAAGCCCCAGTAATACCCGATCGCCGCGCCGACGGCAAGAATGAGTATCGCCTTGCGCATGATGTCTCCCTCAGAGAAGATGCAGTCCGAGTGATGGACTCTCCTCCGGGACGGGCGGTAACGCCCTGGAGAAGCGCAAGCTCGCGCGATCGGGCAGGGGATCCGGCTCGGCGCCCCCGGGCGTGCGCTCGCGCTGCCGCGCCAGCCACGCGGCGAATTCCGACGGGCAGAGTCCCTCCGACCGCGTCTGATCCGCCGCGGCGCGCGTGGCGAGCATGTTGGCATACTCATTCTGTGGATGTCCCACGTGTCCGCGCACCCAGCGCCACGCCACGCGATGCGCGCGAGCGGTGCGCACCAGCTCCTGCCACAGCTCCAGATTCTCGATTGCGCCGGACTTGCGACGCCAGCCACGCCGCGCCCAGTCGTGGACCCAGCTCGTCATGCCATCCACGAGGTAGCGTGAATCGCTCACGAACGCCACATCATGGCGCGCTTCCCTCGTGGAGATGAGGCGCAATCCCTCGATAGCCGACCAGAGCGCCATCCGGTTGTTCGTCGTGGCTGGCTCCGACAACCAGTAGTCGCGCCGGACAATTTCGCCAGTGCGCGGGTGCAGCGTCTCGATCACGCCGCCGGCGCCGCCGGGATTGCTCCCCTCGCGCCCGTTGCCCAGGCAGGATTCGTCGGCGTAGATGGCGATCAGAGCGGAGGTCGAGCGGGTCATGCCGGGAATTATAACGGGGACGATGGCGGGGCCGGCTCCGTTCAAGGCGCTGGTATGCGATGGGCTGCGGTGACCTTCAGGGGCAGCACGCACGTGTGACCGCGCAGCGGGAAATTGAACTCGATGAATGTGCTGCATCAGGTGAGGACATCGCGGCGCCGAGTCGCACGAATTCGCATTGTGGCATGCGAATTCGCACGGGATTCGCGCGAACTGGTGCGAATGGGTGCGAATCGAGATGGCTGACGAAACGCCAAGTCGTTGGATCATCGCCAGTTGCGAGATGCGCACCTCCGGCACGGAGTGTGATAAGGCACGCGCTCGACGCGACGGATTCTCTCCCCTCCGCACCGAGCGTACGCCATGCCACATTCCGCCCTCGCCCGCCTCCCGCACCCAATCTCCTCCGGACCTCTTCTCGTCATCGTGTCAATCGTCGTGTCGATCATCTCGGCCACGGTCAGCACAGACGCGGCCGCACAACAGCCGGCAGCACCATCGGCTGGGACGGCCGGCGCTGTGCAGCCGAACCTGTGTAATCCCGCGATCAACTGTGGGCCGGGCGAGCCACCGAATATCTGGTTCGTCCCGAATCCGTCGGGCACCTATACGACCTCACCGCAATCCGTCACAATTCACTGGTGCGATGACGGCGGCCTTTCGTCCGGGACGCGCGTGGTGACGCTGAACAATTCGCCCGTCTCCTCCACCTGGACCAATAGCGCGTACACCGGGTGCTGGGTGCATGCGACGTCGGTCGTGGTGCTCAGCCTGCCCATCGGCGCGGACCATCTGCAAGCCTCGATCAAGGACAATTTCAATCAGCAGAACACCCGTGATGCGTACTTCACGTATGATCCCAGAAAGCAAACGGTGGCACCCAAGGGATCGACGCAGTACGTCTTCTCGGATCAGACGCTGGCGGACACGTTCACGGTGACGAACCACGAAAGCGTACCGCTCGTGGACTCCATCCTGTTGTCCTGCAGCGGCGGCATCACGACGTGCGCCACGACCACGCCACACCTTGACACCATTGCGAGCGATGGCTCGCTCAAGGTACCGGTCACCTACCATTCGCCGACGTTTGGCCAGACGGGCGGGCTCGCCTTGCGGGTGAAATCGACGGACACGAGTTACACGTTCGAGGTGGACACCGGCTCGGTGACGATCAACACGACGCGCGCCACGGCGATGTCCTTTGCGGCGAACACGAACGAAACGCAGCGCCGCGGCTGGTGCGCCACGGCCTGTTTCGCCACGACGTACGACCACGGCACCGTGCCCTACGTCTCGCTGGGGAGTGCACGCAGCGTGACGCTCCACTACGACGAAGGCCGCGTGGCGGTCCGGCCTACGGTCTCGGCTGACATCACCCTGGCTGCGGGCGCGCCGAGTCCCACCGATCTCACACTCCAGGTGGCCGTCAAGGGGATGGCCCTGACCTTTCTCAACGGCGAGACCACGCTGCACTTCACGAGTGACGCGACCAGCCTGGTTCCCGGTCGCATGACGCCGGTCCGCCTTGCAGGGCAGTTCGATGCCTCGCTGGATTCCACGGGCGTGTATCCGATGACGATCACGGCGACGGCCGTCTACGGGGACCACTCCGAGGTCTCGACCGACACGACGAAACTGCTCGTGGTGAACCTGCGCAATCCCGCACTGCTCCCCGTGGCCGGGTGGACGGTCGCGGGCGTGCAGCAGTTGTTACTGCAGAAGGACAGTACCGTCGTCATTGTGGAGGGCGACGCTTCGGCGGTCGCCTTTGGGTGCACGGTGTACACCTATCCCTGCGCCGGCCCCGCGGGGGACTTCTCCACGCTCCAATCGAGCGGCACGGGTGGGACGCTCACCTACACGCGGCGCTATCCGGATTCCACGGTGGTGACGTTCAACAACGTCGGCC
Organism: Gemmatimonadaceae bacterium; assembly: GCA_036393195.1. Taxonomy (GTDB): domain Bacteria; phylum Gemmatimonadota; class Gemmatimonadetes; order Gemmatimonadales; family Gemmatimonadaceae; genus JADGGM01. Next base: position 20,206 of record DASVWN010000096.1, read on the forward strand.
AGATGCAAACGGTCCGTGATCGCTGGGGGAATACGACCGTGTTCACCTATACGGGGCCGGGAAAGCTCGCCAGTATCAAGGACCCCCTGGTCTCGGGCGACACGGCGACGACGTCCTTCGTCTATGGCTCGGGCTCCTTCACGATCGAGCCGCCGGGTCCCCGGGGGATAGGGCAATCCACGGCGCGAGAGCTGGTCGTCACCTACGATGGCACCAATCGCGTGACGCGCTTCACCGATCCCGATGGCAAGGCCGACACCCTGAAGTATGATGCCTCGGGGCGGCTGTCCTCGGTGACTGATCGCCGGGGCGGCGTGACGAGCTACACGTACGACGCCACGTCGTGGTTCCTGACCGCAGTCACGCTGCCGCAAATACCGATCGATGCCGGCACGGGGGGCAGCACGACCATGGCCTCGCCCGTGGTGCGCTACACGCCGTGGCAAACCGTCGGCGTACCGACCGGGCCCACGAGTCCGAATAAGGCGGCGCCCGTGTTCACCGACACGCTCTACGCCACGGTCACGGACCCCGATTCCGTGGCCACGCGCTACACCGCCGATCGCTGGGGGCAGCCGCTCACCACGATCGATGCCCTGGGCGACACGACGCGCATCCAACGCACGGGGCCCTTCGCCACCGTCGTGACCGACGCCCTGGGCCAGGTGGATTCCGCCCAGTACACCGGCGCCTTCCTCACCTGGAGCCACCCGCACGACCAGCCGGCGACCGCGTACACGTACGATGCCTGGGGCCAGGTGGCGAGTGTCTCGGGCGGGGGCGGCCCGCCGGAGACCCTGAGCTATGACGCCGCGCACCACTGGACGATCGCCAAAGTGAGCGGCGGCTATCCCGACACCACGTTCGTCGACGCGCATGGCCGGGACACCGCCGAAGTAGACCCGGCCGGGCACCGGACCAAGGTCTTCTACGAGGCCACGTTCGGGAACGCCGACAGCACGGTGGCGGCCCAAGGCCAGTGGACATGCGCGGTGATGAACGCCTGGGGGCTGGACTCGATTGCGCAGGCCGAGGGGCAACCCAAGGCGCTGGTGCTCTATGACATGTTGAATCGCGTGATGGCGGCCTATGACACCGTGGGCGGGAGTCCCACGACGCTCCGCTACGATGCGCTCTACCGGACGGCGACCACCGATCCCAAGGGCCAGCTCTACAAGACCGATGTGAACGCCTTGGGCTGGCCCATCACAAGCTATGATCCCAAGGACACGGTGGGGACCTACACCCAGGCGCAGTACGATGCGGCGGGGCAGGTGAAACACGCGCGGAATCGGCGCGGGCAGTGGATCGCCTTCCAGTATGATGCCCTGGGGCGCGTGACCTCGCGCCGCGACCCGCTGGCGCCGGCCGATTCCTTCCAGTATCTGAATCATGGCCGCGTGGTGATCGCCAAGAACAGTATCGAGACCGATACCGTGAAGGCAGGCAACGCGGGCGCCGACACGACGAGCACGGTGCTGGCCGCGGGCGTGCTCGTCCGCCGGCGGTGGACCAAGACCCAAGGCGTCCTGGGCGACACGCTCACCGACTCCTCGTCGGCCACCGCGCTCACCTTCCTCACGCAGCGCCGCTACTGGAGCGCCACGACCGGTGCCTTGGACTCGATCGTGGTGGGCACGAGCAAGGTGCGCTTCACCGTGGATTCGGAACTGCTGCCGGACAGCACGATTTATCCGGCCTACAGCCAGTACCGTCTCCGCACGTCCACGCATGAGGACTACAAGACGATTTACAGCACGACGCCGCTCGACTCCGTCTTCAGTCGCACGTATTCCTTCGACTCGCTGGGCCGGATCACGAGCGAGGCGCACATCAACGGCTACCAGAGCGGCTGG
>DASVWN010000097.1:0-5497 GCA_036393195.1 Gemmatimonadaceae bacterium
GGCGTGCCCGAGACGTCGAGCGTGATCCGCGTGAGCGCGCCGAGCGTAGCGATTTCCGTGATCGTACCGCGGAACTGATTGCGCGCTGACGATGGGTGCGGCTCGAGCGACAACACCACTTCCTCGGCACGGATGACGGCATAGCCAGGGCCGGGGGACGCCTCGCCGACCGTGTAGAAGGTGAGCGCGCCGGTTCGGAACTCCAGAGCGTGATGGCCGCGCCCGGATGTCATCGGTTCGCCTGCCGCCCAGTCCGGCGCCGCATCGCCCAGCACGCGAATCGTGCCGGTGAACACGTTCTCGGCGCCGAGAAATTCCGCGATGTACGCGGAAGCGGGCTGGCGAAACACCTGCTCGGGCGGCCCGGACTGCAGCACCCGTCCCGCATCCAGCAGCACGGCCACGTCCCCGAGCAGTCCCGCCTCGGTGAAGTCGTGTGTCACCTGCAGCACTGTCATCGCCAGCTCGCGATGCAGCTCGCGTACCGTGCGCCGCACGAGCGTGCGGCGGCGCGGATCGAGCGCGCCGAACGGCTCGTCGAGCAGCAGAACGGGAGGGCGGGCCGCGATGGCGCGCGCCAGTGCCACGAGCTGGCGTTCGCCGCCACTCAGGCTCGAGACGTGGCGAGCGAACAGCGTTCCGGCACCCGCACGCTCCGCGATGTCGCGCGCGAAGGCATGATCCGTGGTGCCGTAGAGAATGTTCTGCTCCACACTGAGGTGCGGAAACAGGAAGCCGTGCTGATATACCATGCCAATGCCACGTCGCTCCGGCGCCAGATCGGTCACGGCGCGTCCCTGAAGTCGCAGCTCGCCCGCCCGGCTCGGCACCACACCGGCAATGGTTTCCAGCAACGTGGTTTTCCCCGAGCCGGCCGGTCCGATCACCACGCCGTAGCCGCGTGCGGGAATGGTGAAGGTGATGTCGCGCAGCTCGAAATCGCCGACGCGAGCGCATACCCCGTCCAGCTCGATCACGGAGCGAGCCCCGCGCTTCCCTCTGGTCGGAGGGTGCGCAGGATGATGAGCGGTACGAGCGACAGGATCACGAGCACGGCGGCGACGGGCAGGGCCTCCTGAAGGCCAAAACTGGTGAAGCGATCGTAACTCAGGACGCTGGCGACCTTCGGATTGTAGGTCAGAATCACGACGGCACCGAATTCGCTTACCGCACGTGCCCACATTACCACGGCGCTCGCGATGAGTCCGCGCAGCGAGAGCGGCAGTGTCACGCGGCGAAACGCGCGCCAGGGTGGATCGCCAAGGGTGCGTGCGACGGCTTCATAGCGCGGCTCCACGCGCGCAAAGGCCTCGCGCGCGCCGCTGATGAACAGCGGCGCGGATACGAAGAGCATCGCGCAGATAATGCCGATCGCCGATCCCGCCACCTGCATGCCGGCGTGCAGCAGCACGCGGCCAATCGCGCTCTGGCGACCCAGCACGAGCAGCAGAGCGATGCCGGCCACGGGGTGCGGGATGAGCAAGGGCAGATCCAGAATCGCCGCGACCAGAGCGCGTCCCCGGAAGGCGCGCCGGGCGAGCAGATACGCCACGGGCGTACCGCCGAGCACACCCAGCAGCGTTGCCGCGGTGGCAGTGAGAGCCGTGAGCCACAGCGAAGCGCGCAGCTCGGAATCAGTGAACAGCCTGGGAATGCCGGCGACGCCGCCGGCACCGACCAGGCGCACAATGGGCGCTACGAGAAAAAGCAGAAAGAGCGAGCCGACCAGCGCGGCGAGAATGCTCGCGATGCGATAGCTGCCCATCGAACGCTGTCGCGGTGAATCGGCGAGCGCGCCCCCCATGGTTCAGCGCGCCGCGGACTGAACCGCGTCCGGGACGCCCGAGCCGACGACTACGGGGCGCTCCAGGACGTCGAGCTGCTGAGCGCGCAGCACGCGCCGGCCGTCAGCGGACAGCAGAAACGCGACGAACCGTTCGGCGATCTCCCGGTGCGGCGCGGCGGCCGGAATGGAGAGCGCATAGACGATGGGCTGTCCGCGGAATGTGACGGTGTCCGCGGGCGCCTTGCCCGGCACGCGAATCGCCGCCGTCGCATAGAACGCCGAGTCGCCCGGCGATCCCAGGTCAATGGAGTCCGGGAGCTGCACGTACTGCAGCCCGGCCGCCTGCGCGAGCGATTCGTACGACCAGATGTAGTCAAGCTCCCCCGCCTGCAGCACGCCCAGGAGATCCACTTCCTTGGGACGCACGTTGCGCGCGGGCGCGGCGGCGAGCAGCCGGCCATACAGCCCGGGCTGGCGGTAGTAGCGCTCCGCGAGCTGCAAGGTGAGCAGCGTCCGGTAGCCGTTGGGGTCGAGATCGGGATCGGCGCGCCCGACCTGCACGCCGGGCCGCTGCAGAACCTGCCACCAGTTGTTCGTACTGATCTCCGACCCGAATCGCGACGACGCCGTGTAGGCCACAACCATGCGATTCCGCGCGAAGTCCGCGTACCAGGTCACGTATTTGGGCATGAGCAGTTGCGGGAATACCTCGTAATCGGCGAGCGCGATGACGTCAGGCGTGCGGTGCAGATCGATGAGCTTGCGCGCGGTCTCCAGGCTGCCCGAGTTTTCCTGTTCGATCCGCACGTGGGCACGGAGGGCAAAGCTGTCGAGCGCCGCGCGCAGCGGACGGGCGAGACTACCGGCGTTGAAGACGACGATCGCCGGCTGGGACGGTGCGCACGCCAGGAGGCACGCAGCCGCCACTGCACACAGGAGCGCGATCGATCGCGTGCGTCTCACGGCGTGTGACCCGGGTCGAATCCGGAATGTCCCATGGAGGAATATCGCCAAGCTACGCTTGCCGCAGAACGCCAGCAAGCATGCCCGTGTGCAACACATCCTGGAATTGACATCCTCGTCACGTCATTCTGCATTATCCGTCGCGGTCGCGTATATTGTGGCTGCTCCTTTCATGGCAAACCCTCCCGTTGGTTCCCATGCCGGAATTTGCGATCGAGCTGGATCACGTCGTCAAGCGTTACGACCTTCACGTGGCCGTGCGCGATCTCTCGTTGCGCGTGCCCGCGGGCACCGTGTATGGCCTGCTCGGTCCCAATGGCGCGGGCAAGACAACGACCCTGCGCATGATCCTGGATGTGATCGCGCCGGATGCAGGAACCATCCGCATCATGGGGCGGCCGAACAACGCACAGGGCGCGATCGATCGCGTGGGCTATCTCCCCGAGGAGCGGGGACTCTATCGTCGCATGCAGGTGCGGCGGGTACTGCGCTTTCTGGCCGAGCTCAAGGGGATTCCGCGGAGTGAGGCGAACCGCCGCATCGACGCATGGCTGGAACGCCTGGGTCTCAGTACCGGGGAGCGGGACTGGGGGAACGCCCGGGTGGACGATCTGTCGCGCGGCATGCAGCAGAAGGTGCAGTTCATCGGAGCGCTCCTCCACGAGCCCGAGCTCATCATCCTGGATGAACCGTTCAGCGGTCTCGATCCCATCAACGCGCAGGCGCTCAAGGACATCGTGATCGAGATGAAGCGGGCCGGGAAGACCGTACTCTTCAGCACGCACCTCATGGATCAGGCCGAGCGCATGTGCGACGCGGTGTGCATCCTGGCGCGGGGGGAAAAGGTGCTGGACGGCGGCGTGGCGGACGTGAAGGGCGCGCATGGCGGCCGGCACATCCTGCTGGAGCTCGACGCGGGCCCATGGAACGGCGTGGCGGAGGTGCTCACGGACCGGGCACTCGTGAGCCGCATGGATGACGCCAATCGCTCGCTCGATGTGGAGCTCGCGGAGGGCGCGACCTCGCAGCAACTGTTGCGGCGGCTGGTGGACGCGGGTGCGTCGATCCGCCGCTTCGAGCTGGCGCAACCATCGCTGCACCGGATTTTCATTGACCGGGTGGGAGCCACCGGCATCGAGGAGGGGATGACGGGCAATGGATAAGCTGCGCGTTGTCTTCGCGCGGGAGTATCTCGAGCGCGTGCGCACCCGCTGGTTCCTCATCGCGACGATATTCGGACCACTGGTGTTCGGCGCGCTGATCTTCGTACCGCCCTGGCTCGCATCCCGCAGCAAGGCATCGAGTGACGTGTCCCGCATCGTGATCCTCGACGTGACGGGAACGACGCTCGGCAAGTCCGTTGCCACCGAGCTGAATGGCGGGCTTCAGGGTGACACATCCCGCACGGTGGTCCGCGCCGTGACGCCTGCCACGCTGGCGGCGGCGGAGAGTCTCGCCACGCGGCAGGCAGTCTCGAACACCGTGCTGGGCTACCTCGTGCTCGATTCGGCGACGCTCTCCGGTCGCAGCGCCCGTTACGCCGGTACCAACGCCACATCCAGCGCGGACATGGAACGCCTGCAGAAGATCGTTCAAACCAAGGTGCTGGAGCAGCGTCTGGCGCAGGTGGGTGTTGATCCATTCGAGAGTGCCGCGCTCACCAGAATCAACGTGGATCTGAACGCCGACCGTATTTCACAGCGCGGCCGCGGCGGCTCGGCAAAGGTGAGCATCTACTTCGCGTTCGCAGTCGCGCTGCTGCTGTACACGTCCATTCTGTTCTATGGACAGGCGGTGCTGCGCAGCGTGATTGACGAGAAGCAGAGCCGCGTGGCGGAGGTAGTGGTGGCCAGCGTGCCGGCGCGCACGCTGCTCGCGGGCAAGGTGCTGGGCGTGGGGGCCGTCGGCCTGACGCAGATGCTCATCTGGGTGGCGGCCAGCTATGCGCTTGTGCGGCTGCGGGTGCAGATGCTCACGCGCATGGGTCTGCCGATCGGCCAGAGTATTCTGCCGGACATTTCGCTCTCGCTGGCCATCGTGCTGCTGCTCTTCTTTCTGCTGGGGTACATCTTCTACGCTGCCCTGTTTGCGGCGGTGGGCGCGACGGTGAGCAATGAGCAGGACGCGCAGCAGGCGCAGATGCCGATCATCATGCTGCTCATCGTGAGCATCTTCGCGCTCACGCCCGTTTTGACGGCGCCGCAGAGCACTCTCGCGTACACGATGGGGTGGCTGCCGTTCTCGGCGCCCATTGTGATGCCGTTGCGCATGAGCGTGGTGTCGCTCGAACCGCTGGACATCGGCGCGTCGCTCGTGATTCTGGGCTGCTCGTGCTATATCGCGGTGTGGCTCGCGGCGCGCGTGTATCGCACGGGGCTGCTCATGTATGGCAAGCGGGCGACGGTAAGCGAAGTGCTGCGCTGGGTGGGGCGGGCGCGGTAGCCGCGGCCCCGAGTGAGCTATGGCGCCGGCGCGACGCGGCGGCGGCGCGAGACGCGCGTGAGCAGCGATTCGACGACAGCGGGCAGTTCCCCCTCATTCCGCCGGCGCAGAACCATGACAAGGCACGGGATGTACAGGAGCGCCACGATGACCCATGCTGAATCGGTGTAGAACGACGGGTTCGGCGGCTGGTGGGGCATCGTGAACGTGACTGCCTGAGCCGTCCAGGAGAGCGCCGCCAGAAGAGCGTTCTCGCCGAAGGTGTCGGGAATCAGAAAGAGCGGCACCGTCATATACAAAATGAGC
>DASVWN010000098.1:0-6367 GCA_036393195.1 Gemmatimonadaceae bacterium
CTGCCGGCGCCAGACTGCACAGTTCGAATGGCCACCGGCACGATCACGCCGGGTGATGTCGTGCGATACGTTTCAGTGACACCTCGATACTGAACCGCATGATCCCTGCGAGACTCCTGATGCGGTATGCTTTGCTGTGCCTTTCTCTGGCTTTCACCGGCGTGACCGGCGCGCTGGGTGCGCAACAACCCGACACTGCGCGAACAGACAGTACGCGTCGCCGTGCCGACACCACGACCACTCGGCGCCTCGCACCGGTCGTCGTGAGCGGCAGCCGCGTGACGGGTGTCGATGAGCGCACGCCGGTGCAGGTGGACGACATCGACCTGAACACTGCGGCGCCGGGCCCGGCCTCCGCCATTCAACTGCTCGGCCGCCTGCCCGGCGTCAGCGTGTTCGATGATCAGGGATCCCGCTTGCAGCCCGAACTCAACATCCGCGGCTTCATCGTGTCGCCCATCGTCGGACAGCCCCAGGGTGTGAGCGTGTTTCTGGATGGCGTACGGGTGAACGAGCCGGACGCGCAGGAAGTGAACTTCGATCTCATCCCCATGGACGCGGTCTCGCACGCCGAGCTGGTGCGAGGACCGAGCGCGATCTTTGGCAAGAACAGCCTGGCTGGCTCGCTGCTCCTGTTCACGGATCGCGGCGGCAGCACGCCTGAAGCGAGCGGTCAGTTCGACGGGGGACCGTACGGCTATCGCGGTGGGCATGTCATGGCCAGCGGGAAGCTCGGTGACATCGATGGACTGCTGCTCGCGCGCGCGTCGGACGAGGATGGATGGCGGCAGGCGACCGGGGCGCGCACGCGGATGCTGTTCGCCAACGTGGGACGGAAGCGCGACTCGAGCGACGTCGCGCTCACGGTGATGTATGCAAACGACCGGCTGCACGAAGCGGGGTCGCTGCCCGAGAGCTATCTCAGCGTGAACCGGAGGATCAACTACACACCGGGCGACTTCTTCACGCCGGAGTTGTGGCATCTCGCGTTGCGGGGCGAGCGCCAGCTCGGCAGCGGCCAGCTCAAGGGAAACGTCTTCTGGCGGCGCAACGCGTTCGAGCAGTACAACGTGAATGTTCCGCCGCCCAATTCGGACGGATTCGTTCGCAACGTCTCTACCGGAGGTCTGCTCGAATGGACACAGCCGCTCAGCGTTGGCGGCGTGGAGACGTCGCTCACACTCGGCGCGGAGTACAGCCACGCCGACGTCCAGTATCGGTTCCTCGCCGTGGACAGTCCCGGCGTACCCGCCGATTCCGCAGGTGATACGGAACTCGACTGCGAGTTTCCTTCGGGACTCTGCACACACGTTGACACGAAAGAGGACAACGCCGCGCTCTACGCGCAGGCGATCTTTTCCTTCACGCCATCGCTGTGGCTCACTGCGGCGTTGCGCGGTGACTACGTGCGCATTCCGATCACCGACCTGCGCACGCCGGAGAACAGCGCGACGAGCAGCTACTGGCGTGCGTCGCCCAAGATCGGGTTGAACTATCAGGTCACGGACAAGTTTCGCGGGTACGTCGCCTTCAACACCGGATTCCGCGCGCCCGCCGCGCTCGAGCTCTCGTGCGCCGATGCCACCGCGCCATGCGCGCTCCCCTTTGCGCTCGGCGCCGATCCGCCGCTCAAGCCGGTAAAGGTGTTCGACTACGAGACGGGCATCGACTTCGAGCCGCGCGAGCGGACGAATCTCGATGTCGTGGGATTTCTCTCCGACGTCCGCGACGACATTCTCTTCGTCCAGCCGAGTGCCACCACGGGCTTCTTCCAGAACGTGTCACACACACGGCGCGCGGGCGTCGAGGTGTCCGGCAACCTCGGCCTGCCGGCGGGGTTCGGGCTCTACGCCTCGTACTCGTACATGCTGGCCACCTACGAGACCACGGTGCACCTCGCCTCCGCGCTGCCGGACGAGCCGGACGCGCAGCCCGGCGACCGGTTTCCCAGCTCGCCCGTGAATCGCGGCACCGTGGGACTCGATCTGATTCGCGCCATCCCGGGTGGTGCGCTTTCGGGCGCGATCGAACTGTCAGCCGTGTCGGGTCAGTATTTGCGGGGCGATGAAGCCAACGTGCAGCCGCAACTGCCCGGCTACAGCACGACTGACTTCCGGCTCACGGCGACGTTTCCCCACGTGACGCTGCGTGGCTACGTCACCAACCTGTTCGACAGGCAGTACGCCAACTTTGGCGTGTACGCACAGAACGTGAAGGGTCCCCTTGGCGGCCCGCCACCGGCGAATCCCGACGACGCGCCGATCGAGCGCTTCCTGACACCGGCGCAGCCGCGGCTCTTCACGCTGTCGGTGAGTCTGAAGCGGTAGGCGAAAGTTGGCGAAAGGGGCAGCGGCTGATAGGGGTCAGAGGCTCAGCCTCTGACCCCTATCAGCCCCAATCGCCTCTGACCCTGGTGCTCTCTTCTGCCCTCACTCCTCCCGCAGCGCCACCACCGGATCCACGTGCGTTGCACGGCGTGCAGGCAGATACGTGGCCAGGAAGGCCACGCCCGTGAGCAGCACGGCGACACCCACGAACGTGGCGGGGTCGGTGGCGCGCACGTCGTAGAGCTGGCTCGCCATCACGCGCGTGAGCAGCAGCGCCGCGACCACGCCCAGCACGACGCCCGCGAGCACCAGCACCATTCCCTGCCGCAGGACGAGTCCGATCACATCCACGTTCCGCGCGCCAAGCGCCATGCGAATGCCCATCTCCCGTCCACGCTGAGACACCGAATAGGACATCACGCCATAGAGCCCGATGCACGCGAGGGCGAGCGCGATCGCGGCGAAGGTGCCGAGCAGCACTGTGGACATCCGCCGCTGCCCCAGCGATGCGCTTACCATGTCATCGAGGTCGCGCACGCTCGACATCGGCTGGTCGGGATCCACGGACTGGATGGCCCGCCGGATGGCGGCCACGTACTGCGTGGGCTCGCCGGCCGTGCGCACAGCGACATCCAGTCCGTTCATGCGCCCCGCCTGATGGTAGGGGAGATAGAGCTGCGGCCTGGGATCCGCGTCCAGCCCTTCCTGCATGGCGTGCGACACGACGCCGATAATCGTGATGTATCTGGTGCTGTCGTTGGGAGTCGGGGCGCCGAACCAGAGCCGGTGCCCAATCGGATCCTCCCCCGATTTCAGGAACTTCCGCACGAGCTGCTCATCCACGACCGCCACCCGCAGCGCGCCTTCCCCATCCTGCTGCGTCATGACATGACCGCGGCGCACGGGAATCTTCATCGTCTCGAAGTAGCCAGGGCTCACGACGCGAATGTCGCCCCACGGCATGTTGCCGTTGGGTGGCGGCATGTACCCTTCGACGTTGTAGCTCGCCGTTGACCAGTTCCCGCCAAAGGGCACGGACGATACTGCGCCCGCTGTGCGCACGCCGGGTACGGCGCGAATGCGCGGCAGTACGGCATCAAAGAATGCGTTCACCGCGGTGTCGCTCGGGTACTTCGCCTGGGGAAGCGAGAGCGTGAACGTGAGCACGTTGTGCGCATCGAAGCCGGGGTCCACGCCCTGCAGGCGTGCGAAGCTCCTGATGAGCAGGCCAGCGCCGGTGAGCAGCATGAGCGCCAGCGCCACTTCCGCTACCACGAGCACGCGCCGCACGCGCTGGCCGCTCCGGTCCGCGGTGCCGCTGCGCCCGCCCTCGCGGAGCGTCGTGTTCAGATCCGTGCGCGACATCTGCAACGCCGGCACGAGGCCGAACAGGATGCCCGTGGCCACCGCGATCACGATCGTGAACAGCAGCACGGTGCCGTTGAGCCCCAGGTCCTGCACGCGCGGCACGTTCTCGGGGTTCACGGCCTTGAGCGTCCGCAAACTCCACCAGGCAAGCCCGAGCCCGAGCGCGCCGCCGGCAAGCGAGAGCGTCACGCTCTCGGCGAGGAGCTGGCGCACGAGATCCCGGCGCGTCGCGCCGAGCGCCGTGCGGACCGCGACCTCGCGCGAGCGACCGGCCGCGCGCGCCAGCAGCAGATTGGCGACGTTGGCACACGCAATGAGCAGCACGAACCCGACCGCGCCGAGCAGCACGAGCAGCGCGGGACGGATCTTCCCGCTGGACACGGTGGAGAGGGCGCGAACCTCGAGCGTCCAGTCGGGCGGGAACTGGTTGGGATAGTCGCGCTTGAGCTGCTGCGCGAAGGCCTGCATGTCGCGCCCGGCCTGCTCCCCGGTCACGCCGCCGCGCAGCCGCGCCACGACGTTCAGCGATTCATTCGTGTAGTTGTCGGGCGTGAACGCCTGCGGCGGCAGCGCGAGCGGCGTCCACAGCTCCACAGTGCGCGTCCAGAAATCATGGAACGACGCGGGCATCACACCCGCGATCTCATATGGCTCGCCGTTGAGCGACATGGTTCGCCCGATGACGTGCGGATCGCCGCCGAACAGCCGATGCCAGAGTCCGTCGCTCAGCACGACGATGTGATTTCGTCCCGGCTCGTCCTCCGCGGGCGTGATGGGCCGGCCGAGCGCGGGCGCAATGCCCATGGTCTTGAAGAAGAGCCCCGAGACGCGCGCGCCGCGCAGCCGCTGCGGATCGCCAATGCCCGTCAGATTCGCGCTCCATCCCGTTTCCACCGCCACGGACTCGAAGTCATGTGTCTTGTCACGATAGTCACGGAACCCGGGCGCACTCACCGACGCCTCGAGCTTGAGCGTGGGATAATCGTGATAGATCGTGACCAGGCGCCCGGCATCCGGATACGGGAGCGGCTTGAGCAGCACGGTGTCCACCACGCTGAAGATCGCGCTGTTGGCACCGATGCCGAGCGCGAGCGTAAGCACGACGACGGCGGTGAACGCGGGATTGCCGCGCAAACGCCGGAGTGCGTAGCGCAGGTCGTTACGGAGAGTATCCACGGAAGCGCTCCTGTTCGGTGTCGGCGCGGCAGGGCAGTCACACTACGTGGCAGCGGGGCGGGGGTTTCGCGCAGAGGCGACGCGCTGTCCACCGTGACCATGGGCGCGTCAGCCGGGTTCCGCCACTTGCCGGCCGCCGGAAAAGAGCGAAAATGCCTCCAGTTGTGCTCGATTACCCACGCCTGCATCTTAGGCCGCCATGATGATCCTGCTCCTGCTCATCATCCTCGCCGCCGCCGCCTGGTTCGGCTGGACCTACAACCGCCTGGTCGCACTCCGCAATCGGATGCGCGCCGCCTGGGCCAGCATCGACACCCTGCTCAAACGGCGCGCGGACCTGGTGCCCAACCTCGTCCAGGCTGTTCGCGGCTACATGGGACACGAGCAGCGCACATTCACCGAACTCGCCTCGGCGCGCGCGCAGGTGCTCGCCGCCGGCGGCGCACCGAGCGACACCACGGAGCGCGCCCGCGCCGAGAACGCGCTCACGAGCGGCGTACGCCAGCTCTTCGCCGTCGCTGAAGCCTACCCTGATCTCAAGGCGAGCCAGTCCGTACTCACGCTCCAGCAGCAGCTCACCGAAACCGAGAACGACATCGCCAGCGCGCGCCGCTACTACAACGCGGTCGTCCGCGATTTCAATACGCTGCGCGAGTCCTTTCCCGCGCTCCTCGTCGCGGGCCCGCTCGGCTTTCAGCCCGGGCAGTACTTCGAGCTGTCGGACATTGCGGAGCGGGACGCACCCGCCGCCGACATCGGAGCGCCCCAATGAGACATCGGCTGGTGACCGGCGCGCTCGCGAGCCTCGCGCTCTGCACCGCGCTCTGCCTGCCCCGGGCGTCGCGCGCGCAGGACTCCGGCTGGACGATCCCGTCGTTCAGCGCCGACTACACGGTGAACGCCGACCGCTCCATTGATGTCACGGAGCACATCGACGTGGACTTCGGCGCACAGCAGAAGCACGGCATCTACCGTGACATCCCCGTCCGCTACGCGAAAGTCGTGCACCCGGGCTCATCCATTCGCGCGGGCACGGTGGATGTCGCGCTCCAGGTGCTCGATGTGACCGATGGGAACGGCCGGAAACTGACCACGAGCATTACGCGGGGCCGTTCCGTGCGCATCCGGATCGGTGACGCGAACCGGCTGGTGAGCGGCACGCAGACATACGTCATTCACTACCGTCTCGGCAGCGGCCTCGGCTTTTTCGCCGACCACGACGAGCTGTACTGGCAGGCGACCGGTATTGGGTGGCCCGTTCCCATCCTCGCGGCATCCGCCACCGTGCGGATTGCCGTGCCTCAGGCCGCGGCCACGAGTGATTCGGCAGGGTGGTCTCCCTGGTGCTACGCCGGCGTGGCAGAGAGCACGAGCAATGCACGGTGCACGGCCCGGTATGCGGGGCGCGGACTCTATCAATTCGCGTCGGGACGACTGGATCCGGGTGAAGGACTCACGTTCGTCGCGGCGTTTCCCAAGGGCGTGATCGCGCCGCC
>DASVWN010000099.1:0-9900 GCA_036393195.1 Gemmatimonadaceae bacterium
CGCGAGCGGAAACACGGCGTGTCCCACGCGATCATCCGGCCCCGCATCGCTCAGCCCCTCTCCATCGAAACGCGCGATGATCACGGTGATGTTGTCGGGCCCGCCGTTCTCGTTGGCGCGTTCGATCAGCTCCCGGCACGCGCTCGCGAGATCGGGCTCCTGGCTCACGACTTCCGCAATCTCGTCCTTCTTCACCAGCCCCGAGAGGCCGTCGGTGCACAGGACGAGCGTGTCACCGCGGCGCAGCGTCTGGTACGTCAGGTCGATCCGGACCGACGGCTCCGGACCCAGCGCCTGCAGGATGATGTTGCGCCGCTCGCTGCGCTCCGCCTCGTCCGGCGTGAGCTCCCCCGCCTCCACGAGCCGCTGCATGAGCGATTGGTCCTTCGTGATCTGCCGCGCCACCCCATCGCGCAGCAGATAGGCACGACTGTCGCCCACCTGCGCGAGGAAGAGCGTGTCACCGAGCAGGCCGGCGACCGTCGCGGTGGTGCCGAGCCCGCGATTCTCGGGGTGCTCCTGGGCATAGGCGTAGATCCGCTGGTTCGCCGTTTCCGCCGCGCCCTTGATCGCCGTCGCGAACGCCTCGGCGCCCTCGTCGGTGGAATTCGACCAGTGCGTGCGCAGATACTCGTGCACCGTCTGCACGGCAAGGTCGCTCGCGATCTCTCCGGCGGCCGCGCCACCCAGTCCGTCGGCCACCATGAAGAGCGATCCGCGCGAGCCGCCCACGTGCGTCTGCACCTCGGGCTGCAGCGTGTCGTTGTCCTCCGTGAGGTCCACCACGAGAAACGAGTCCTCGTTGTGCTCGCGCGTGCGACCCACGTCCGTGAGGCCGAACACGTGCACGATCACATCGCCGGACTCGGCGCCGGGTATCCGTGCGGGCATGGTCACGGGGTGACGGGAAGGGATGAGGTGGTCACTGGCACTTGCGGTCGCCATAGAGAAATCTGATGCTGTCGTGGAACCTGTTGCCAGTGGCGTCGAGCAGCGGACGCAGCACGTCGCACCCCTTGCGACGCAAGGCGTCGTCGCTCTGCTGCTCGGCCTGCATGAACAGCGCCTCGCTCAGATGATAGTCCGCCGTCACGCTGTCGTCGCGCGTCGGGAGCTGGCCGAGCGCACCGTTGAGCATGCGGATTGCCCGCGCCGCGTCGGGATGGTCGCTCGCGATCAGGTTGGCCGCGCTCTCCACTTGCGCCCGTGCCGTCGCCGCGCTTGCGGCGCCCGCGCCGGCCGGCGCGCTCTTGTCGCCGTGCGACGTCTTCGTGGCCGCGGGCGCCGTGCTGTTCCCGGTGTGCGTCGCGGGCGACGCTGGCGCCGGTGGCACCAGCGCCGTGCGCCGTGGCGCTGAGTCGGTGGACGCCGTTTGCGAGACGGCGTGTGAGAGCGCCTGCGTGTCGCGCGGCGGCGTTTGCTGCGCCATCGCTTGCGAGTCGCGCTGCGGCACCGCCGCGTGCGTGGAGTCCGCCGCACCGGCCGGTGCCGCGCGGTGCGCACCCAGGAAAAACCACGCCGCCGCCGCCGCAATGAGCACCCCGGCACCCGCGCCAACCGGTACGAGCGCGCTCTTCTTCCGCGCGGGCGATGCGGCTGATCCCGATGCGCCCGTCGCCGCCACACCGGCACCCGGTGCAGCGCCGCCCCCCGCACCATCGCGCACCCGCGTGGGTGGTACGGTGCCGCCCAGCGGTTGCGCCAGCGCCGCCGTCGCGCCCACGCCAGCGCCCACACTCGCGCCCCGCATGCCGCGCACGGCCGCGCTCAGCGCCGCCGCGAACTGGCTCGAGCGCTGATAGCGATCATCGGCCTTGCGCTGCAGCACGCGGTCGAACGCGTCCTGCACCGGTTGCGGCCAGCTCGCGTCGGGCCGCATCTCCGCGAGCGTGCGTGGCCGATCCGTGAGCCGCATGATCATGGACTCCTGGATCGTGTCGCTCGGGAACGGCAGCTTGCCCGTGAGCATGTGAAACGCCACGAGACCCAGCGTGTACGTGTCACTCCGTCCGTCGAGCGCGTCGCCCGCGAGCTGCTCGGGCGACATGTACTCGGGCGTGCCCACGACGAGCCCCGTCTTCGTGACCTTCTGGCCGTCGCCACCCTGCGCCTTCGCGATGCCGAAGTCCACGACCTTCACGAGGTCGGAGCCGTCGCGCTGGCGGGCGAGCATGATGTTGTCCGGCTTGAGATCGCGATGGACGATCCCCATGTCGTGCGCGGCGTCGAGCGCCTCGGCCACCTGGCGCGTGATGTCTGCCGCGCGCGCCGGCGCGAGCACGCCCTCGCGCTCCATGAGTGCGGTAAGCGGCTCGCCGTCCACGTACTCCATGGCGAGGTAGATCAGCCCGTCCGGCGTCTCGCCGAAGTCGTAGATCGCGGCGACGTTGTTCTGCGAGATACGGCTCGCGTTGGCGGCTTCCCGGTTGAACCGTCCGATCGCGTCGGTGTCGGTGGACATGCCGGGATTCATGACCTTGATGGCGCTCTTGCGCCCCATCTTCACATGCTCGGCGAGATAGACCTGCCCCATGCCGCCCTCGCCAAGCTTGCGGAGGATGTGATAGCGGTCGGCGACAATGGTGCCGACCAGGCTGCTCCCCGCGGGCGCGCGCAGCGTGCTTCCATCGCGGGGGCAGAACATCACATCCAGCTCGTACTCCGAGCCGCACTGCGGACACGTCTTCAGTGCACTCACACGCTCTCCACGCGCAGCATGACGTCGCCCGCGAGCACGCGCTGGCCGGGCTCGATGCGCCGCTCGCCGCGCACGGCGATGGCCACACCGTTCCGGCTGCCCACGTCGCGGATGATGAAGCGCCCCGCATCCTCGCGGATCTCCGCATGCCTGCCGCTCATGGTGAGATCGTACGGAAAGAGCCAGTCCCCGGTGTCACGTCCAATCATGAGCGACCGGCCCAGTGGGAGGTGGTGGACGTCGCGCACGCTTCCATCGGCGCGGAGCTGCGCGAGCGCGGCGACGTCGGCGCCCGGCGTGGCGGAGCCCAGGCGCCGCGTACCGTCGGCATCGACGGCCACGGGCGCCGGAGTACCGAGCCGGCGGAACTGGAGAATCTGGCTGCCGAGCAGCACGCAATCGTCGTCCGCAAGAGTGAACGGTTCGGTTATGAACACCCAGGTGCGATTGCACGAGCCGAGATCGCGCACGCACACAGCCCCGTCGCGTACCACGATGCGTGCATGGAGCGGCGAAAGAAAGGCATCGTCCGGAAACCGGACATCGCTTTCACCCCGGCCCAGGCTCATTTCCGCCTTCGTGACCGGATAGGTCTGGCGCACCGCGCCGCTTTCGTCAAGCACCACCACGCGCAGCCCGGTCTCCCGGCGCTCGGCGGAGAAGACCAGCGTCCGGACGCTGGTGAGGGTGGCGTCGATACGGCGGCCGCACTGGCCGCAGAACGGGAGCTCCGCATCCACGGCGGCGTGGCACCACTGGCACTCGGCGCGCTGCGGCGGAGCAATCGGCGCCGGCGTGACCTGCGTCGGCGGCACGATGGCGCGAAGTGCCGGCTGCGCGCCCGAGTGCGATGTCGCTCTGGAATTGAGGGGAGGGATCACGGAGGCGTACGGAGCGGAGGGCCTGACGGCGGGCAGGACCGTGTAGGTGGTGGATGCCAGCGGCTTGCCACAGTCCATGCAGAAACGGGAGCCATCGTCATTCGCGCCACCGCAATGGGCGCAGTGCAGCACGACACAACCTCCGGGGAAGGTACGCAGGTAAGACGCATCAGGACAGATGCGGGCAAAAGGGGCAGCCCATGGGGCAGCCCCTTGGGCTGCCCCATAGGCTGCCCCTTTTGCCCTGTTGCCCCTCCCCAGCTAGAACGCCACCACCCCCTCCATCATGAATCCGTTGAACCGCCCGCCGTTCCGGATGTCCGTCACCGGGAAATTGTGATACCACTGCGACACATATTCACCCTTGAGCATGACGTTTCCCGTGATGAACCAGCCGCCGCTCAGCTCCGAGCGGTCCACCTTGACGGGCGACGCCAGGCCAATCAGCTCCCCCTTGGCCACGTTGTACCGTCCGCCCACGAAGAGCTTTTCGTCACTCAGGAAGCGGTACACCACGTCACCGTCGTACTGGGTCCACGTGCGATTGCTCGTCTCCGTGGCCGTACGCCCCGACGCACGCTCGGCCACGCCGAACAGCTCGAGCCCGCGATACTTCACGAATGGATTCACCATGAACGACGTGAGCTTGCTGCCGAACCCCGGATTGATCAGCCCCGACGTGAAATTTCCGGATTCCGTCGCATTCGTGTTCTCCATCACGAAGTAGAAGCGCGAGCCCGCGCGGTCCCCGGCGTACAGCGTCTGGTTCGACGACCGCTTCTGGGTGAACGCCGAGCCCGTGAGCCGGATGCGCAGATCCGGATTCACCTGGCTGTCGTAACCGAGCTTCCCGATGAACGCCGGCGACTTCGCAGACGGCTGCGTCACCAGCCCGTGGCTCTCGCCATTCGTGATGCTCCCCATCGCCATGAATCCGTTGGCGCGCAGGTACACCTCGCCGCCGATCTCCGTGGTGAGTGCATCCATGATCAGATTGCCGACGAACGGATTGTACAGCGCATTCCCGTTGTCGCTGCGCCGGAAGTGCGCGTCGCCGTAGTTCACTTCGAACTGTCCGACCCGGATCGTGACGAACTGCATCAGTCCATCGAGGAGATCCGAGTGGATGGGCGATTCGTCAATCAGGAGATAGCCGTCCTTCACCCACGTCTCGTTGTGATGCCGCGAGGACAGATAGCTCGTGAGGGCGACACGAATGCCGGGCGCGAGCTGCGCGTTGAGATAGAGATTCGCCGTCGAATTGTTGAAGCCCGTTCCAATGGGCATCAATTGATTGACGTTGACGCTGTCCACGAAGCGCGGCGCGGCCGTATTGCGGTCCCGGAGCGCCTGGAACTGCTGTGTGAACGCGCCGCCGAAGTCGAGCTTGAAGCCGGTGTACGGCGCGCCGGCCACCTTCGGCGTCTCGAACATGTCGATGCCGCGCTTGTCGGTGGGGCGGAAGTACTGGATGTTGATCGTGCGGAGCGTGCTCGCGCTGCCGGTGGACTTGCCGGACGTCGCCGCGGCTGGCGTCGAGTCGTTCGGGGGCGCGGGTTGATTGCTCGCGATCTGCTGTGCCGGTGCGGCGGCCGCACCCAGCAGCGCCGCGGTGGACACGAGCCAGAACATCGTATTGGGTTTCATCGTCTCTCTCCAGAGCATGGCGGTCAGCGCCAGCGGCGCCGCCGCACGTGTGGTCCTGCCGTGGGCTCGCATCTCAGTCCTTCATCAGCAGATCGAAGCCGACCGTCACCAGTTCGTTCACCTTCATCATGCCGAGCATCAGCTTGGGTGGCTGGAGGCCGAATTCCTTCATGTGAATCGGCACCGTGCCCTTCATGCGCATGCCGCCCGTACTGTCGGCAGCCACGGTCGCGTTGATCGTGACGGGCTTCTCGGTGCCGCCAATCGCCAGGTTGCCCGTGAGCGTGGCCTGCAGTCCGCTGTCGCCTTTCGCCAGCTCATACGACGTGAGGTGAAACACGATCGCCGGATTCTCCGCGGCCTTGAGCGCCTTCCGCATGTGCTCGTTCATCGTGTTGTTGTGATTGCAGTCCATGCCCGCAATGGGAACCGTGAAGTCCACCGTCGTCACGGACTTGTCGCCCGCGAGCACGCCGCGCACCGCCGCCGCGCTCACGGTGCCGATCTTCGCGTTGAAGTCACTGGCGGTGCAGTGCCAGGGGCGCACGGACGATGTGCCGTCAACCCACACACTGCTCTCCGGCTGCAGCGTGAGCGCGGCGCGAATGCTGCGCGTGCTGGCCCAGGCCGCGAGCAGTGGAACGATGACCACGGCTGGCGCGACATGGAGCGCTGTTCTGGTGAGGCTGCCGATTCGTGTACGCATGACGCCTTCTCCGCTCGGGATTCGTGTTGAATGCAGGCGAGCCGACTCATTGCTGGCTCGTGTCTGCAGAATGCGTCTGCGACAGGCCTGCGTCAGTCGGGGAATGCGCGCGATGTATCGCGGCGTTTGTGCGGTTTACACGTCGGGTAATGCCCGACGTCAGCGCGGTGACGCGGTGGCGGCCGGTGCGGACACTCTGGATGCCGCAGGCGCGGCAGGCGCCGCGGTCGGCGCCGCGGTCGTGCGCGACTCCAGCGTGAAGATCGTCGTGCCTATGCCGGGGATCGTGCTCGCGATGCGCACGGGAACGCGCTCGGCGTCGTCGCTGAGGTTGATGCTGATGACGCCATCGCCACGATAGTGGCGCGGATCCTTCACCCGCATTTCGACAAGAATTGTCGCGACGGGTCCGGCGGGCGTCGTGAGCGTGTCGCGGCGTACGACGCGCACGGTGATGGGATTGCGCGCCACGTCGAAGTGACGGTCGAACGTGTACGTCGTGTCGGGCGCGAGCGGCAGTGTGCGCACGAAGTAGATGAACGACAGCTCGTCGAGCGGCGCGTCGCTCGGGCTCGTGCCGTTCTTCCCATCGGTCGTGAGCCAGCGCTTCTCGGCGGGGAAGAGCTCCACCGTTTCGTCATCCTTGCCGAGCGGGCTGCGTTCGCGCTTCTGGAACTGCAGCGCCGCGAGGCGCAACGGGTCGAGCCACGAGGTTTCATCGCTCGACGCCTTCACCGGCCCGACCTTGGCCTTGAACTCGAAGTGCAGGACCCAGGTCTGCGTTCCGCGGATGTCGGCCAGACTGTCCACGCTCATGACGCCGCGCCCGCTCATCCACGCACTCGGAATGCGCACCGTGTACGTGAGCCGTTCGCCCACGGCAAAGGGGAGGACATGTGCGCCCTTGAGCGCGGCGACCGCGAGACTGGTCGGCTGGGCCGGTGCGGCTCCGGTGGTGGCCGCGCCGAACGACAGGAGCGCTGCGGCGCCGAGGGCGCGCAGATGCAGATGATGACCGGTGGTGCGAGTGTGGGCGAACATTCTGCAGCCTCCGCGAGGTTCTGCAGCAGAATGCGCAAGAGTGGGGCGGCCGTCAGTCGGGCAAAACGCCCCAATCGTGTAGGGGAGGGCACGGCAAGGGGCAGCCCCATGGGTTGCCCCTTGGGCTGCCCCGTGCCGGGCCCTGCCGTGCCCTACCGCAGCGACCGGAAGTAGTTCTCCAGGCCGTCCGCGATGCCGGTGGCGTAGGCCGTCTGGAAAGCCGGCGTGCGGAGCGCCGCTTCCTGGTCGGGCATCATGATGAACGCGCCCTCGCAGAGCACGGCCGGCATCCAGGTGGGTCGGGCGAGCGCGAGGTTGTCGTAGTACACGCCCAAGTTGCGCAGGTGCATGCGACTCACCATGCCGTTCTGCAGCGCGCGCGCCAGCGGCGCGGACTGCGGCTGGAAGAAGTACGCGCCCGTGCCGTTGGTCGTGAACGGATTCACGCCGTCGGGCAGCGCGTTGAGATGGATGGACACGAGCGCCTGCGCGTTGGCCCGTCGCGCCATGATGGGACGATCGCCCAGCGCCACGGGTTCTCTCGTCGTCCGCGTCATGACCACGGTCGCGCCGCGCCGCTGCAGGATGTCGCGCAACCGCTCGCCCACCTCGAGCACCGCATCGGCTTCGTAGAGGCCCGTGGGTCCCGTCGCGCCAATGGGCGGGTGCCCCGGATCGACCGCGATGACGAGTCCCTGGAGCGGCTTCTTCGGATTCACCACCGGCGGACGCCTGACGCGCAGCACGAACGCGCTCCCATCCCAGAACGCGAGATAGCCGTAGGGCTGGCTCGAGAGGCGCAGCGTGAAGCGCACGCGGTCGCTCGTCTCCTGCGTCCAGCTCACCTCACGCACGGTGGAATCGTTCGACACGTATTGCAGGATGTCGGTATTGGCGCGCGTGTCGTACAGCGTGAGCACGATCCGGTGATCGCTCTCTTCCACGAGATAGGGCGGGCGACTCGACATCGGGATGCGCAGGTCCACCGCGCCCGGCACGGGGAGCAGTCGCGCATTTTCGGCGACGCGCGGCCGGGGCGCGTAGCCCGCGGGGAGTGTCTTGATGTCCTCACTCTTCACCCATGCGCCCAGGTCCGCGCCGAGCGCGACGTGCACGAAGTCGCCGTTCGCTCCGGTCATGCGCAGCACGGTGCCCGGCAGGAGCAGCCACTTGTAGGTGCCGCCGGGAGTGGGGCGCGCAATGATGACGCGATCCGTGTCGTTCACCGGCGGACCGGGATACGGGAGCGCGCCGAGCATGCCGAAGGTCGGCGTCAGCGGCGCGACGGCGACCGCGGGGAGCGCGAGGCGCACCGTATCCGCGCCGCGGGTGATCATGAGCTGCGTGGGCTTGCGCAGGAAGTGCGCGGCGATTTCCGTGGCCCAGCGATCGGGATCGCCCGCGTAACTCCCCGCCACCGGCGCGTCGCTCACAAGAGGAGCCGTGAGTCCGCTGTCGCCCAGCCAGGCGACACCGGCGTTCGCGGGCGCGCGCACACTCACCCACACCTGGTCGTCGTCTGCGAGTGAGAGGCGCGTGTTGGGAACGACGCTCGAACTATCCACGGTGAGCGGACCATCCGGTGCGAGCACTGGCGGAACAGGCAGCAGCCTGACCGTGCGCGTGAGGCGCGCGGTGTCGCCGTTCAGCACGGCGACGAGATCGTACACGGGTCGCGTGGCCGGCGGGTTCGCGAGGAATGCGAGGTAGCTCCCGTTGGGAAGCACGTTGACTGGGACGCCGTTGATCGTGAGGGTCGCCTTCCCGTTGCCGAGCGATCCGAAGATGAAGTTCGAGTCGCGCGACTGGATGAGCTGGTTCTCGTCGGGGTAGACGACGCGGGGCGCGAGCGCGCCGGTGACCAGCGGAATCGGCGGGAGCGCCGGATTCGGCATGGCGCCCCCTGCGTTCGCGGGCGCGTTGGCGTTCGGGGAGGGCGAGGTGCCCGGTGCGGAGGGCGTACAGGCGGCGAGCAGTGCGACGGCGAGCAGTGGCGGGGCGAAGCGCATGGGGAGAAGGTAACAAGAGGCCGCAGGCCCCGCTTCCCTGCCGCAAGGGCTTGCTTCTTGCCCGCCCCTCTCGTCGCACAGACGCCTGTCGTCATTATCATGGAGGGCTTATGGCTGAAGTTCCAATTCAAGGCATGCCGCCCGGCACTGTGCCGGTAGTGACGGAAACTGCATGGGTCGGCCCCGTGCGCCGTATCCGGTGGAGTGCGATCTGGGCGGGACTGGTCGTTGCCGTCGCGCTGCAAACCGTACTGACCGCACTCGGCCTGGCGATCGGAATCGGCTCGCTCAGCGCCACAACGTCGTCAAGTTCCTTTGGCGTGGGAACCGCGATCTGGCTGATCGTCACCTCGATCATCTCGCTCTGGGTAGGCGGCTTCACGGCGGGCCGGCTCGCCGAGCCCGCCACGAGCGGCGCGCTGCACGGAATAATCGTGTGGGGACTGTCCGTGCTGCTGCTCGCCTGGATGGCAACGTCAGCCATGCGCGACGTCACGCGCGGCGCATTCAGCCTGGCGGGAAATGTCGCGGGCGGTGCCGTGGCCGGCGCAACCACCGGCGCATCACAGCTCGCGGCGGGCGCTGCCACGAACCCCAACGCAGCACAACGCGCCGCGAACCGGATCGACAGCACGGCGCAGGCGAACAAGGCCCAGGTGGAAAGCACCACCGCCACGGTCCGGGAACAGGCCGGCGAAGTCGCGCTCGGCGCTCAGCATACCCTGACGGGTGCCGCGTGGGCCGCGTTCATCATGCTGGTGCTAACGGCTGGCGCTGCGGCCTGGGGCGGGAGCGCAGCCGCACGCCGGCACGTGGCATCTGTAGCGACCCGCTGAACCGACTGCGGGGCCAGAGTCTGTTGGCTGGCTCCCAGCCAGTACACCACGAGTCAGGGTCGATTGGCCGACTTCCAGCCAA
>DASVWN010000100.1:0-3019 GCA_036393195.1 Gemmatimonadaceae bacterium
AAACAGAGCGTCACGCTCGACAAGGGGGATCAGGACATCACCCTCACACAGGGCGCCCAGACCATCACGCTCAACCAGGGTAATCAGACAATCAAGCTTGCGCTCGGGAATCAGAGCACCAAGCTCGATGCGGGGAAGGCGACGACCGAGGCAATGCAGAGCATCGAACTGAAAGTTGGCGGGAACAGCATCAACATTGATCAGACCGGGATCACCATCAAGGGCATGATGGTAAAGGTCGAAGGGGAAATACAGACCTCCATCAAGGGAGCGATGACGCAAGTGAACGGCGATGCCATGTTGCAGTTGAAGGGCGGCGTCACGATGATCAACTAGGACCATGCCCACGCAGCCATCACCTCCGCCCGGCGCGCGCACGCTGGCCGAGTTCTGTGCGCTGGCGGAGCTGGGCGATGAGGCACGGGCGCTGCTGACGCCCGCACACCGCCCGCGCGAGTTCGTGGAACTGCTCGCGGCGCGCGGGCTCTTTCCCGATGCCGTGCGGTTTCTCGCGCACGCCTTGCCGAAGCGGGAGGGCATCTGGTGGGCGTGGGTGTGCGCGAAGCGCGCCGACGGCGACACGCCGCCGCCAGTACGGAAGGCGGCGCTCGATGCCACGGAGCGGTGGATCACCCAGCCCACCGATGAGAATCGGCGCGCGGCCATGCGCGCCGCGGAGGCAGCCACGTTCGGTACTGCCGCCGGATGCACGGCGCTCGCGGTCTTCTTCAGCGGTGGCAGTCTGGGACCGCCCGATCAGGCCGTCGTGCCGCCCGGCGAGTTCCTGTCGGCCAAGGCACTGACGGGGGCCGTGAAGCTGGCCGCGGTGTCGACGGAGCCGGAAAAGGCGCCGGAAAAGTTCCGCGGGTTCATCGCGCAGGGACTGGATGTCGTCAGCAAACTCAGACTGTGGGGCGAGGCGTGATGATGCGGTCGCCCCGAATCAGCGCGGAGGCTTGAGATGGGAATGCCCGCGGCGCGTGCCGGTGACATGCACGTCTGCCCCATGGTGACGCCCGGTGTGCCGCCCGTCCCGCACGTGGGCGGGCCCGTTCTGCCTCCGGGATGTCCGACGGTGCTGATTGGATCCATGCCGGCGGCGCGTGTCGGCGACATGGCCGTGTGCGTTGGCCCGCCCGATACGATTGCGATGGGCTCGTTCACTGTATTGATCGGCTCCATGCCCGCGGCCCGACTCGGCGACCTATGCGGGCATGGCGGTACGATCGTGGTGGGTTGTCCCACCGTGCTCATTGGCTGACCCACGATGAGCGGCCGTCCCCTCAGCAGCCTGAGCGCGATCAGGGACGCCCGGTAGCCGGCACGCGCAGCCGGCGCTCCGGTATATTGCGACAGTACGTCGGTTGGAACGACGGGCGTGGTCACATGGCGCATGGGCCCGCTGGCATGCATGCTGCGCCATTCGGGTGGTGGAGACAGGCTCCGTGGTACAGCCTGTGATGATGGGAGAGAATCGGTGAAGCGTCCCGAACGTATCGTTATCGAACCTCGCACGACATTGGCGGGCACCGTCGCCGACTGGATCGCCGCTGAGATCATCGCCGCGGTGGGCGAACGGCAGCGATGCGCCATCGCGCTCTCCGGCGGCAACACGCCACGCGCCGTATATGCGCGCCTGGCGCGACACACGACGGCAGTCCCGTGGGGCGAGGTGAGCGCCTACTTCGGTGATGAGCGTTGCGTACCACCCCACCATCCCGAGAGCAACTTTCACATGGCGGACGACATGCTCTTTCGCCACGTTCCTATTCCGCGAATGCAGATCTTCCGCATGCCGGGCGAGTGGCGCGATGTCAACGCCGCGGCGCGCCAGTACGAACGCGAATTGCCGGCCCGGCTCGACATTCTCCTGCTTGGCATGGGACTCGATGGCCATACGGCATCGCTGTTTCCCGGTGCCGCGCAGCTCGATGAGCACGACCGGCGCGTCGTCCCGTCGGAGAGTCCGCTTCCTCCACGCGAGCGGCTCACCATTACGCCACCGGTAATTGCCGCAGCGCGCCGCGTTGCCGTGATCGTATCGGGTGCCGACAAGGCCGCCATGATCGAGCGCGTGCTCGAGGGACGCTACGATCCATTTTCCATGCCCGTGCAGCTCGCGTTGCCCGGCATCTGGTTCCTGGATCGCGATGCGGCGTCGCTTCTCCACGCGGTGTCCGCGTGAAGGTACTCGCGGGCGACATTGGTGGAACGCATGCCCGGCTGGCGATCGTCGAGCTTGATGGGCATGCCGTTCGCGTGGTCCGCGAACAGACGTACGCCAGCCGGGACTTTCCCGGCCTGACGCCCATCGTGCACGCCTTCCTCCCGAACGGAGGCGGCACTGTCGAGCGCGCATGCTTCGGCATCGCGGGACCGGTCGTGGATGGGGTCGTGAGCACGTCGAATCTTCCCTGGCGTGTGGAGACCGCGCGCCTGGCGGCGGATATCGGCATCACGCACACGCTGCTCATCAACGATCTCACGGCCACGGCCCTCGGTGTCACTCGCCTGACTGGCGATGATCTTGCAACCGTGCAGGTGGGCGAGCCCGACGCGGATGGCATGCGCGCGGTGATTGCCGCGGGCACCGGGTTGGGCGAGGCCATGCTATCGCGCGCTGACGGGACCTGGTACACGCTTCCGTCGGAAGGCGGTCACGGCAATTTCGCGCCGCGGAGCGAGCTCGAATGGGATCTGTTCCGCTCACTCGCCGCGGCGTTCGGGCACGTCTCCTCGGAGCGCGTGCTCTCCGGCCCCGGGCTCCTGAACATCTACCGCTTTCTCGCGGCGCGGCCGGGCGCGCGTGAGAACGACGCCGTGCGCGCCGAGGTCAGCCGCGACGGGCCGGTCGCCATTACCCGGCACGGGATGGCGACCACCGATCTGCTCTGTGCGCAGACGCTCGAGGTTTTCGCGGCGGCCTTCGGCGCCGAAGCGGGGGACCTGGCGCTGACCGTGCTGGCCACCGGCGGGGTCTACGTTGCGGGCGGCATTGCACCCGCCATTCTGCCACGCT
>DASVWN010000101.1:0-3075 GCA_036393195.1 Gemmatimonadaceae bacterium
CGTGGTGATGATGAAGCCACCGGGGTCCTTTCCAGGCATGATCGCCTTCGCGATGAGGCCCGCAATCAGTCCGAGTACGATCCAGGCAATGATCCCCATCATTCCTCCGACTGGTTCAAGGGTGAGCCGTCCGGCCGGCGCCCAGGCGCGCCGCCGCTTTGATACTGCGGGGCCCATTCTGAAGTCGCAAGGGCAGGGACCCCGCACTGATCACTACGTGCGCGACCCGCCAGCGGTGTCGGCTCGTCACCCGCCGCCGTGCACCGCATGCACGATGAAATACGCCACCAGCGCGGCCAGCACGACGATCAGCACGCCGATCATGGCACCGCGCTGTTCCTCCGGCGCGGGCGCTTCTTCCTGCGATTCTTCGGTCATGCTTCCTCCCGGCCGCTCGCTGAATGTCGGGCACCTGACAGCGCCTGTCGCGCCACCTTCCGCAACTCGCGCAAGATACCCGCCCGTTAGATTCCGGGCCATGAGTCGCATACCTGCCTTCTGCCTCGCGCTGTTGCTGGTCCCGCCCGCGAGTGCGGCCGCACAGGCATCGTCCGGAAGCTCCTCGCACATGTCCACGGCCGGGATCAATGGCGACCTCCGTTTCCTGTCTTCGGACCTGCTCGAAGGACGCGCCCCCGCCACCCGTGGCGGCCGGCTCGCCACCGAGTATATCGCCGATCAGCTCACGTCCGCGGGGCTGGAGCCCGGCATGAACGGCTCGTGGTTCCAGCCCGTCCCGATCGATGTCGTGACGGCCGACACGACGACCATGACGATTCGCGCGTCGGGGAAGGCCTCCGGATCGCTCCGCTACCCCGCCGACGTGATGCTCTGGGCCGGCTTCGCCACGCCGAAGAGCGGCGCAAGCGGCGAGATCGTCTTCGTGGGCCATGGCGTGACCGCTCCCGAATATCGCTGGGACGATTTCAAGCACGTCAACGTGAAGGGGAAGATTCTCCTCGTGCTCGTGAACGATCCGCCCGCCACGAAGAGCGAGCCCAAACTGTTCGGCGGCAAGGCCATGACGTACTACGGCCGCTGGACCTACAAGTTCGAGGAGGCGGAACGGCGCGGCGCGGCCGGCGTGCTCATCATTCACACCACCGCCGAAGCGAGCTACCCCTGGCACACCGTCGTCAGCTCGTGGTCGGGCGATCAGCGCATGCTGCCGCGCGACAGCACGCTCGCGGCGCCACTGGGCTTCCGCGGCTGGATTACCGATAGCGCGGCCACCGTGCTCCTCGCGAAAGCGGGGCTGGATCTCAAGACGCTGCGACGCCAGTCGGACAGTCGCGACTTCCAGCCCGTGGCCACCGGCATCACGCTCGATGTCTCGTTCGCCAACTCCGTGCGCCGCATGGCAACGCGCAACGTCGTGGGAATGCTGCGCGGCAGCGACGCGCGCAAGCGCAACGAGTATGTCGCCTACAGCGCGCACTGGGATCACTTCGGGATTGGACCCAAGGTGAATGGCGACTCCATTTACAACGGCGCGGTGGACAACGCTTCCGGCGTGGCGGCGCTGCTCGCCGTCGCCCGGTCGGCGGCGCATGCGCACCGGCCGCGCCGTTCCCAGCTCTTCGTCTTCGTCACCGCCGAAGAATCGGGACTCCTCGGCTCCTCCTGGTTCGCGCAGCGTCCGCCGGTACCCGATACAGCCATCATCGCGAATCTCAACATGGACGGGGTCACCGTTCTGGGCCGCGTGCGCGACCTCAACGTGCTCGGCGAGAACAAGTCCACCCTCGGCCCCATGCTGGCGCACTTCATCAAGGCTGACGGAATGCGCATCTCGCCGGATGCACATCCGGAAGCGGGTCACTTCTACCGGTCCGATCACTTCTCCTTTGCGAAGGCGGGCATACCCGCGGTCTCGATCGGCGCGGGCACCGACTACGTGGGCCGTCCCAAGGGCTGGGGAGTGAAGCAGGAAGACGACTACACCGCACATCGCTACCACCAGCCGTCGGACGAGTATCAGCCGGACTGGGATCTGCGCG
This sequence comes from Gemmatimonadaceae bacterium, assembly GCA_036393195.1. Taxonomy (GTDB): domain Bacteria; phylum Gemmatimonadota; class Gemmatimonadetes; order Gemmatimonadales; family Gemmatimonadaceae; genus JADGGM01. The sequence continues at coordinate 2,001 of DASVWN010000101.1, forward strand.
GCGCGGCGCAGGTTGCGAGCATCGTGGCGCGCTTCGGCGCGGCGCTCGCCAATTCGCCGGTGCTGCCGGCGTGGAACAGGAGTGCCGAATTCCACTCGGTACGCGACTCTGTCCGGGCATCGCGGACCACGCCGCATCCGTGAACGACGTCATTCGCGTTGCACCTGACGTGGCGGATGCGCTCCGCGCGCACCGGCCCGTCGTGGCACTCGAAAGCTCGGTGCTCGCGCAGGGACTTCCTGTTCCGGCGAATCGCGATGCCGCGCGCCGGATGCTCCAGGCGGTACGCTCCCGCTCCGCGGTGCCCGCCATCACCGCTGTGGTCGCCGGAACCCCGGTGCTCGGCGTCACCACGGCTGAGCTCGAGAGATTGCTGGCGCGGGAGGGCGTGGCGAAGGCCGCCGCGCGCGATCTCCCCTGGCTCATGGCGCAGCGCCGCGATGGCGCCACGACGGTGGCCGGTGCCCTGGCTATCGCTTCACGCACGGACGTCGCGGTGCTCGCGACCGGTGGCATTGGCGGCGTGCATCGCGCCATGCTCGACGCGGGAGCCGTGCGCGACGAGTCGGCGGATCTCGTGGAACTCTCCCGCACCCCAATGATCGTGGTGTGCGCGGGCGCCAAGTCCATCCTCGACCTCCCCGGAACACTGGAGCGACTCGAAACGCTTGGCATTGTCGTGCTCGGTTATCGCACCGCCGAGATGCCAGGTTTCTTCACGGCGCAGACCGGTATTCCGCTCAGTGCGCTCGCGGAGTCAGCCGAAGAGATTGCGGCCATCTATCGTGCGCACCGGACGCTGGGTCGCTCTCAGGCGGTCGTGGTCATGCAGCCGCCGCCCGGGGAACACGCGCTCGCGTCGCATATCGTGGAGCACGCTGTGGCGCTGGCGCTGGATCGTGCGCGGCGCGAGCGTGTGCAGGGCGCGCAGGTGACCCCGTTTCTGCTCGCCGAGGTCGAGCACGCAACCGGCGGCGCGTCGCTCGCCGCCAACCTTGCGCTGCTCGAGTCGAACGCGCGGCTCGCCGCCGATGTGGCGCGGGCGCTCGCGGAGGGAACGGAACGGGGCGCTGAT
>DASVWN010000102.1:0-11103 GCA_036393195.1 Gemmatimonadaceae bacterium
GGGCTGCCCCTGGTCATTGCTATCGCCGGCTCCGGGCTTTCCGGAATCCCACACCGATGCGCGCACCACCGCCGTAGCCTGCTTCCAGAAATGGCACGGTGCCGCCCCACTTCGGGCCTTCGACGCCGACGACCAGGGAGAGCACACCGCGCCAGTCGCCCACGTGGTCGTAGCGCGCACCCACGCCGCCTCCGACGTATGGCGCCCAGCGCGCGCGAAATTCCGGGTCGAGCAGAAATCGCCCGGTGAGCTCGGCGCGAGCGCTCAGGCCGCTCGCACCGCTCCGCCAGGATTCGCCGGCCGCACCCACGATGGCCACCCGAAGGTTGTTCCCCACGGGTGCGCTGACTTCGACGCCCGCCTGCAGCGCCGTAATGTCGGCCATGAACACGTCCACGCGGCCGGCCGGCTGCAGTTGCGATCTCCACTGCGCCGCCGCGCGCCGGGCGCCGGGCGCCAGCCACAGCACCACGACCAGCACGGCGCTGCGGCGCGCATGCATCACGAGCGAAGCCGCGCGTGGTGCAGCATGAGCGTATAGTCGGCTACCGCCCATGCCGAGGTGACTGCCAGCAGCGGAATCAGCGACGGGAACTCTGCGGGGCGCACCAGCAGCAGGAGCAACGCGAGCAGTTGCAGCACCGTGACGACCTTGCCGGAGAGTCGCGCCTTGAACATGCTGGCCTTGAGTCCCGGCGTCACGGTGGCCACGAAGAAGCCGATCACCGTCATGATGTCGCGCGACAGCACGACCAGATAGTCGCGGGCCGAGATGGCGCCGTCGGCGAGGAACGCAGTCACGGCAATCAGAACGAACGTCTTGTCGGCGACAGGATCGAGCAGCGCACCGAGCTGGGAGGACTGCCCGCGGCGCGCCAGCCAGCCGTCCAGCAGATCGGTGAGCGCCGCCAGTCCGAGGATCCACACGCGCATGCGTACGCTGCTGCTGGCCAGGAAGGCCGCCGCCAACGGGAATCGCGCAAGCGACAGCAGGTTGGGAACTGTCAGAATGGACGTACTGCGCACGCGCGAAAGCTAGGGGAGTGCGCTGGCGCGAGGAAGACGCGTCCGCCGCTGGCAATCGGGCGGCATCACGGCTAACGTCTCTCCACCCGTGACGGCGGGGTCCGATTCCGCGTCCCGGGAAAGATCGCAATGTCCACGGTACCCGCCTTCACGCATCTCATTGCCGACCTGGTCGGCGTGTCGCCCGCCCAACTCGCCGATTCCGCGGTCCTGGGCGGGTTGCTCATCGCGTCCGCGAGCGCCGCGGGGTTCACGACGGTGGGCGCGCCCGTGGTGCGGCAGCTCCCCAGCGATGATGTTACCGGCGTGCTGTTGCTCGAGGGATGCCACATCGCGCTGCACGCATTTCCGGCGCGCGCGCTCCTCCTGCTGGATGTGCTGACCTACGGCACGCACGATGCGCGAAAGGCGCTGGACGTCTTCGCGCGCCGGCTCACGCCCCGGGAGATCCGCAGCGAGACGCACGCGCGCGGATGAGCGGTCTGCTCGAGCCGCGGCACCTCGCCACCGCGCACCTGGTGATGTGCGCCGTGATTCTCCTCTGGAATCTGTTCACGGCGGCACGCACGTCGCAGATCCGCTCGATTCCAACGCCCGTGGCGATCGTGAGCGCGTTCGCCGGTCTGTTGCTCCTCCCCGCGCTCGTCGCGCTGCTCGTCACCGATTCCACGGTGACCGGGCGCGTGCTCTACTCGATCGCGTGGCTCTGGCCGGTGACGGTGACACTCATCACGGCACAGGCTGTCCTGTCGGCGCGCTTCCGGTTGACCTCGCCGGCCGTGACATTCTTCATTGCCGCATACGACGTGCTGGTGACGCTCATTGCCGTGTCGCGCTACTGGATGTCCGTGAGCGACGCGGTGCCGGCGGCACTCGTAGCCCTCGTGGCAGCAGAGCGCAGCGCCATCGCATTCAGTGCGCAGCCGCTTTCGCTGCTGATGCCGTGGTTCCTGTATCTCCCCATCTTCGCGCCCGTGAGCCCGGGGCGGGCAGGACCGGCGGCGATATTCCGGACCCTGCTGGCCACGCTCGCGGCGGCATGGACCGCTCTCGTCGTGCTGAATCTTCCGGCCGGCGCGCGCGCGGTCACCAGCTATGCGCGCTACGCCACGGAGCGGCTGCAGGAGCGTCCCGACAGCGACTTCGTCGTCGGGCTCAAGATCCTGCCGGTCATCACCGGCGCGCCGCAGCCCACGGTGCTGCGCAACGATCTCGCGCTCGCGGATTCGGTTGGGGCGGGCGCGCTGAGCGTGTACGTCGCACCGGCCGGCGCGACGAACCCGGCGCTCGACTCGCTGGCACGCGCGCTCGATGAGGCCCGCGGCGATAAAGTACTGATTGTCGGCCTGGATCTCTCGGATGCCGAACCGCTGCCGGCCGCCGCGCGCGCACGCTATTTCCGCGCGCGCGTGGCGAACATCGTCCGTATCGCGACGCTGTTGCACCCGGATTACGTCGTCCCGGTCGTGGATCCGGCAGGTGCGGCATCGCGCGCGCTCGGGAGCCTGCCGGCGACGGTGTGGATTGCCTACCTGCGCGACGCAGCCAACGCCGTGCACCGCGCTCAACCCCGGGTCCACGTGATGGCGCACGTGGGTGGGTTCGGCGCGCGCGACAGCAGCATTTTTGCCTGGGCCGCGTCTGACAGCTCGCCCGTGGACGCGGCGGCAATGTCGCTTTTCCCATGGCTTGGCGGCGCCGCCGCGCTCGACGCCAGAACCCGCACGGCGACCGGCTGGCTGCGCGCCGACCGGACGGACAAACCCGTCTGGGTACTCGCGGCCGGCGGCTTCCCCCTGGCACAGGGCAGCGTGAGTCAGGCGCGCTCCATCTGGGGTGCCCTGGCCTGGGCGACGAGCCAGCAGGCCGTGAAGGGGCTCATCGTGTACGAAGCGAGCGACTATGCCGAACCGCTTGGCCTGCGATCGGCCGGTGGCCGTGTACGGACGGGGGCGCTGACCGTGCGGCAGGCTGTCCGGGCGCTGGGAGAGTGAGGGGCAGCCCATGGGGCTGCCCCTTTGCTGCATCGGCGCCACACAGGGGCTGCCCCATGGGCTGCCCCTTACTATATTTCATTGTGTTCGTCAGTATATCGAGTTTCTATTCACCTCTATCGTAGATCATCGTTTGTCAGATCAGTACCACGATTCCCCATACCGCGACGTTCCAGCACCAGCAGCATCCAGGCACTCGCCGTCAACCCGACAACACCGCGACTCCCCGGCTTCCGACCGGGGCTCCTCGACGCGACGCAGGTCGTCCGGCCGCTCCCGCCGCGGATCGGCGCGCGTAAAGCCGGCACCGGTCGTTCACCTCACGTCCCACCCCACCGGGCGCAGCGCCTACATCGAAACACGCAGTTGGCTCCTGGCGCAGCACGGACCCGTGTGCGCGTATTGCGGGCGCCCCTTCAAGGCGTCCGTCATGACGCTGGACCACGTGGCGCCACGACGCGGACGCACGGCGTATGACCGCCGCGACAACCTCGTGCTCGCCTGTCCGGGGTGCAACAGCGCCAAGCGCGATCTGGCGCCCATTGCCTTCCTGCTCGCCCGCCGCAGCCGCGCGGTCCACCTGCTGCGCTATGGCGCGCACCTGAGTCCCATGCTGGTGGAGCTGGCCCAGTCGCTCGTTCCGCAGGACGCGGGCGCCGACCCGCTGTGGGACGCGGCCGACGACGACGAATCGCCGTACCGCGACTGACCGGACCGGGCGCGGCACGCGCCCGCCCGCTCCGCCATTCGAGATTCGCCCGTCTCCCATCCAGGGACTCGGCGCCTTTGCCACAGCGCCGATCCCGGCTGGCACGCGCCTCATCGAGTACACAGGTGAGCGGCTGACGCCCGCGGAGGCGGACGCGCGCTATCCCGACACGCCGCTCGAGCGCCACCACACCTTTCTCTTCGCGATCGACGATGACGTCGTCATCGACGCCGCCGTCGGCGGCAACGACGCGCGCTTCATCAATCATTCGTGCGACCCGAATTGCGACGCGGTGATCGACGACGGGCGCATCTGGATCGAGACGATTCGCGGGGTCGCGCCCGGCGAAGAGCTGGCGTACGACTACGCCTACGTACTCGACGAGCGCCACTCCCCCGCCGCAAAGCGTCGCTACCCCTGCCACTGCGGCGCGCCGCGCTGTCGCGGGACCATTCTGGCGAAGAAGCGCTGAATGCACTAGCGTCGAGGACCATGCGCCCCTCGTCTCTCGTGGTCATGGCCGCCGCGCTCATGCTGGCCGCGCTCCTGTCGCCGTGCCTGCACTCGCAGACGCCGGACAGCGCGGCCGTCCCGGTCGCGCCGCCTGCCACGGCTGCAACGCCGGCCGCGACTCCCGTTGCCGCGCCTGCCACCACACCGGCCGGCTCACGGGCAGCAGCGGTTCCCTTCGACCCGAACGCCGCGACGGCAGCGTACATGGCGAGGTTGTCGCCCGAGGCGAAGGCCCGCTCTGATGCCTATTTCGAAGGCGGTTACTGGCTGCTGCTCTGGAGCTTCCTCTACGGACTGGGCGTGGCGTGGCTGCTGCTGGGCACGCGCCTGTCGGCCCGCATGCGCGACACCGCCGAGCGCATCTCGAAACGCACGTGGCTGCAGACCGGAGTCTACGGCGTAGAGTACATCGCGCTGACCGCCGTGCTCGGATTTCCCCTCACGCTCTACAGCGACTTCATTCGCGAGCACCAGTACGGGCTCTCGAATCAGAATTTCGTCCAGTGGATGCGCGACCAGCTCGTGGGACTCGGCGCCGGCGTCGTGCTTGGCGCGATCGCGCTGGTGCTGGTCTACGCCGCGATACGCCGCGCGTCACGCAACTGGTGGCTCTGGGGTGCGGGCGTGGCAGTGGTGCTGATGGTGGGTCTGGTGGCGCTGGCGCCGGTGTATCTCGCGCCGCTGTTCAACCGGTACAGGCCGCTCCCCGCAAGCCCGCTCAAGGCGCAGATCCTCTCACTGGCGCGAGCCAACGGCATTCCCGCGAGCAACGTGTACGAATTCGACGCGTCGAAGCAGAGCAAGCGCGTGAGCGCCAACGTGTCGGGCATGTTCAACACGGTGCGCATCAGTCTCAATGACAACCTCATGAACCGGGCGAGTCCGGCGGAAGTACGCGCAGTCCTTGGCCATGAGATGGGTCATTATGTGATGCATCACGTGTACAAGGGCGTGGTGTTCTTCGGCGTGCTCATCGTGATCGCGTTCGCGTTCGTGCAATGGGCAATGACCCGGCTGCTCGGTCGCCACGGCGAGCGCTGGGGTATTCGCGACGCAGGCGACGTTGCGGGACTGCCGCTCCTGGTCGCGCTGTTCTCGGTGTTCCTCTTCGCCATGACACCGGTTACGAACACGATCACACGGACCTTCGAGGCGGAAGCCGACATGTTCGGACTCAACGCATCCCGTGAACCGGACGGCTTTGCCGAGGCGGCACTGCAGCTCTCGGAGTACCGCAAGATGCATCCCGGCCCGCTGGAGGAGTTCATCTTCTTCGACCACCCGAGCGGCTGGAACCGCATTCACCGCGCGATGGTGTGGAAGGGAGAAAACCTCACGGACAAATGACGGCGGTCCTAAGCGACAGTGAGTCAGTCATTCGTCGCGGCTGACGCCGGATTTCTGTTGCCCGGCTCGTTCATTCCGTTCCCTCACACTTCGATTTCATCAACGTAGCACCAGCGCCAGTCCTCGCCGGGCTCGAAGGACTGCACGATGGGGTGCCGCGCACTGTGATAGTGCTTGCTCGCGTGCTTGTTGGGCGAGGAGTCGCAGCAGCCGACGTGACCGCAGGTGAGGCAGAGGCGGAGGTGAACCCATCCGCTGCCCATGCGCAGACATTCCTCGCACCCCTGCGGCGTGCGCGGCTCCACGTCGCGAATCTGATCGAGATGTGTACAGGCGGTAGCCATGGTTCTTCCGAAGTAAAGGGTATCATTGGCAGGGCCGCATGCATCATGCCCGGTGCGACTCGATTCAGCGGCTGTCCCGGCCGGCGCTCCGGGCGCCGCGGACAATGCCTTCAACCACGTACTCCTCGCGCAGGTATCGCGTGGCCACGCTCTGCATTTCCCCGGTGGTCACCGCGCGAATGAACTCCTCGTACTGGTCCAGCTCCGGGAGCGTGCCAAACAGCCAGGCATCCACGATCTCGGCCACCACGGCGGCGCCGCTCTGCTGGCGAATGGCGTGCGTGCCGATGGCGTAGCGCTGGGCCCGCGCCAACTCCTCCGCGCTCACCGGTTCATCGCGCAGCCGGGCGACCTGATCCAGCAGCCCGCGGCGCGCGACGGCCTCCCGGTCGGGCGAAGTCGCAATGTAGGTGACGAACAGCCCCGCCAGCCGCCGCGCCGACGCGAACGCTGAAACCGTGTAGGCAAGCGACTGTCTGTCACGAAGCTGCTCGAAGAATCGCCCGCCGAGCCCGCTCGCCACGCCCGCGAGCATCTCCACGGCGTGGCGCTGGGTGTCGTTGCGGGCGGGCGCTGGAAATGCCAGCGCCATCGCTGTCTGCGCCTTGTCGCGCTCCTCGGCGCGTTCCGCCGGCGCCGCCGGCCAGCAGGGCGCTTCGAGCGCTGGCGCGACGCCAGCCTCGAGCGCATCGAAGTACAACGCGGCTTCGCGCGCCGCGGCATCCGGATCCACGTCGCCTGCGATCACGACCGTCGTGGCGCCTTCGATCACCCGCGCGCGCTGCCACGCACGGACATCGGCCGGCTGTATGCGCTCGAGCGACGCGTCCTGCCCCAGCACGTTTGCGCCGTAGGGATGCCCGGGAAAGGCGGCCTGCCGCAGCAGTTGCATGGGATGGCGATACATGTCATCACGCGCCTGCGCCAGGGAAGCGAGGGCGATTGCGCGCTCGGTATCGAGCGCGTCGGCCTCGATGGACGCATGCTGTGTCACGTCCGCCAGCAGTTCGAGCGCGCTCGACAGATGGCGCGACGGCACGGTCAAGGTCCAGCCGAAACTCTCGGTGCCGGCGCCCGCGCCAATGCTGCCGCCCAGCAGCTCGGCTTCCGCCGCGATGCACGCCGCCGTGCGGAGGCGCGTGCCCTTGAGGGAGACGCGGGTGAGCAGCGTGGTGAGCCCGCCAAGCTCCGCCGGTTCGTCGCAGGCGCCGCCCAGTGCGTACACCCCGATGTGCGCAATGGGAACGGATCCCGATTTGCGCACGAGAATCGGCACTCCGCGCGCGCTTCGATACACGCGCACGCGCGCCGTCTCCGCTTCGAGCGATGGCGCGAGCGGCCATTCCACCGGCTGGTGCCGTTCGCACACCGCCGCTGGCGCGAGCGCGGCGGGACGCGGTGCCGCGTCGAGCCGCTCCAGCATCTGCGCGGCGTCCGTCGCGAGCGATTCCGCGTCGCGCGGCAGATAGCTCACGAGTGCGCTCTGCTCCGGCGCGAGATAGCGGGCGGCCACGTCCTGCACCGTTGCGGGCGTTGTGGCGAGAAGCCGTTCCAGCCGCTCATCACCCAGCGTCCAGTCGCCCAGTGATTCCCACTCGGCCAGGTAGTTCGCCTGCCCCTCCATGGATTCCAGCTGGCGGATCCAGCGTGCCTCGGTAAGGCGGCGCGCGCGCTGGATCTCCTCGTCGGTGACGCCCATCTCCCGCACCGCGCGGAGCTGCTCCCACACCGCCCGCGCCGCCGCAGCACTGTGCTCGCACGGTCCCTCCGTGCGCATCGCGAACACGCCCAGCTCCGTGGGTGTGTAGTCGGATGCGCTCACCGACGCCGCCAGCCGGCGCTCGCGCACCGCGCGGTAGAGTCGCGATGCCCGGCCGGCGCCGAGCACCAGCGCCGTCATCTCCAGCGCGGGCGTGTCCGCGTGCAGCGTACCCGGGGTGCGCCAGCCGAACGCCAGTTGCGTCTGCGTGACGTCACCGCGCAGCTCGCGGTAGCGGAAGCCGCGATGCTCCGGCTCGCGCGGGCCCGGCTCGCGCACCACGGGCGCTCCAGCAATCGGACCGTACAGTCGCTCGACCTGTCGTTCCACGTCGTCCGGATCGACGTCCCCCACGATCACGAGAATCGTGTCCGCCGGACGGTAGCGGCCGCGATAGAACGCCAGGACCTGCTCACGGGCAAGACTCCGCAGCGCATCCTCGCGGCCGATGCGCCAGCGGCGCATGCGATGACGGTCGTGCAGGAGCTCGTACAATGTCTCGACCGTCACGGCGGCGGGGTTGTCCTCCTTCCGCTTCGCCTCCTGGATGATCACCTCGAGCTCGCGGCGCAGTTCGTCCGCATCCACCACGGAGTGCGCGTACGCGTCGGCCTGGATGTCGAGTCCGGCGAGGAATCCGCTCGACGGCAGAACCGTGTAATAGCTGGTGTGATCGTAGATCGTGCCGGCGTTGAGATAGCCGCCCGCGGTTTTCGTCTCCCGCGCGATCTCGCCGACGCCGCGCCGCGCGGTGCCCTTGAAATACATGTGCTCCAGCACGTGGGCGATGCCCACGACGTCGTCCGTCTCATCGAAGTAGCCGGCCTTCACATACGTCACGATTGCCACGACGGGCGCGGACGCATCGCGACGGACGAGCAGCGTGAGACCATTGGGCAGCGTGTGCCGGCGGACGGAGGCCGGCGGGATCAGCGGCGCGCGATTCACTTCTTTGGCGGCGGCGCTCCTGCCGCGGGGGCGCCGGTGTCCGGCGTCTGATTCGCGCATGCGGACCAGGCTCCCTGCCCGGCGCGCGCGAAGAAAGCGGTCGCGTCGCGCGCGCGGCCGAGCTTCACGAGCGCGCACCCCAGATAACCCTGTGCGGACAGATCGGTCGTGTCGAGCTGCACCGCGCGCACGTACGCGCGCCGCGCCCCCTCGAAGTCTGCGGTGGCGAGATCCGGGCGGCCCTGCGAAACGAACCGGCTGCCGCGCGCCAGGAAGAATGCACCCAGCTCGCGATTCGCGATCGCGTTCTGCGGCTCGAGCTTCACGGCGGTGGCGATCTCCGAGCCGGCCACGGCGAGATCGCCCTGGTCGCGCGCGAGACGCGAGAGGTAGATGTGCGGCGCGGCCAGATTCGGATAATCCTTGGTCGCCTTCTCGAACGCCGCACGCGCCTGATCACGCTGTCCCGCCGCGTACGCCGCTTCCGCCTGCTGGATCTCGCGCGGCACGCCCGACCGGTTCGCGTAGTAGTAATAGCCGCCGGCTATGAGAATGAGGAGAATGACGCCGAGCACGATGAGCGCACTGGAAATTCCCGATCGCGGTGGCGCCAAGGGCGATTCCGGCATGGCGGACGCGGCGGCCGCGACCGAGGCAAGGCCGGGGGCGGCAGCGGGCGCCGCACCGGACGCCGGTGCCGGCGCTCCAGCCGCGGTCTGGCCGACTTGCGCTGCCCGCACGAGCTCCGGCGCGGGCATTGGCGCACTGACCACCTGATCGAGCGCCTGGAATCCGGCCCGCATCTCGGCGACGTCCGTCTCCGTTGGCTGGTACTCCGTGCGCTGCACGCGATCGTGCACCGCGAGCGCTTCCAGCAGCGCGTGCCCCTGTTCCAGCGAGATCATCTCGTGCTGGCGCAGCTCGCGCACCAGCGCCTGTCCGGCGAGCGTGGAACCGCCGAGCAACGCACGCAACGCGGTCTCGAGTCCATTCCAGACCTCGATGAGATCGGCCGCGTTTTCCTCGGGATGGCGCGACGGATCGAGTCGCGCCAGAACCGGACGCACCGCGTCGAGCGACGCCAGCGCGGTGCGCTGGTTCGGAGCGGTCACCGCACGATGGTAAGAAGCCCTGCGCTCTCGCTGCCGCGGAGGAACGATTCCGCGTCTCCCGCCGGGATCTTGACGCCCGTGAGCGAAAAGCCCCGGCGCGCCTCGTTCGCCATGAACTCCTGCAGGGAACGCCCCGCCGTGCTCTTGTTCGCGTCGCGCATGGCGCGCACGATGCGCTCCCACGACCCGGTGAACTCCCGGCCGTCGCTCAGTTGTACGCGATGCTCCACCGGTTCCGGCAGCGACCGCTCGGCGAGATCGGTGAGCAGTGCACCGAACAGTTCGAGCTGCCCGCGTTCGCGCGCGCTTTCCTGTTCCGTGACGCGCGCCTCGATCTCGGCGAGCATCTCGTCAATGTCGTCGCCGTCGCTCGCGAGCTCGGCCAGCCGTTCGTCCCATGGGCGCAGCTCCGGATCGTCGTCGGACAGGCGATAGAGCGACTTCTTGAGCTCCATCACGCGCCAGATGCCCAGCTCGTCCCAGTGATCGTCGGGCTCCGAACGTTCGAGGTGCTGCAGCGCCAGCTCGTAGTCGCCGCGATCATACAGGACGTTGGCGAGGTAGATGCGCGCTTCGGTGTGCGAGTCGTCGAGCTGCAGCGCCCGCTGCAGACTGGCAATGGCGCCCGCGTCGTCGCCCTGGCGATGTTTGACATAGCCCAGGCACGCCGCGGCTTCGGGAAGATCCGGTGCCTCGCGCACCGCGATCTCGAAGAATTCGCGCGCGCCATCCATTTCCTCTTCGCGGAAGAGCGCCCGTCCGACCTGCAGGATCAGGTCAATGTCGTCGTCGTAGCCCAGCGCGAGGATGGAGCGGAAGGTCTCGAGCGCCTGCTCGCGCTGCCCGAACTTGAGCAGCGTCTCGCCCAGCCCGGCGAGCGCGTCTTCATGCTCGGGGTCGAGTACGAGCGCCCGCTCGAACGTGCGGCGTGCCCAGGGATATTCCTCACGCGCCAGCCGCGCGTAGCCCGCGCCGATGTGCAACTCGACGGCGTTGGGATAGAGCGCGAGCCCCTCCCGCAGCACATCCAGGGCCTCGTCGTACTGCCCCTCGTTGTAGAGCTGATGCGCGCGCTCGTCGTACTCTTCGGAACTGAGAAACTGGCCTGGCATGGCGATCGCGACCTCCAACCTGTCGGTATGCCTATTGTACTGCGAGACGGCCAAGGAGTTCAATAGGAAAGCTCGTAGCTGGTAGTAATTTATGACGCATCAGCGCCCCGTTCCGTTCCCTCCGCGAGCGCCCGCGCCACATCGGCGGCGAGCCGCGCGTTCGACTCGAGCAGCGCAAGGTTGGCGGCGAGCGACGCGCCGCCGGTTGCGTGCTCGACCTCGGCGAGCAGAAACGGGGT
>DASVWN010000103.1:0-19884 GCA_036393195.1 Gemmatimonadaceae bacterium
CACGGTGGCCGTCCGCACCCGGGCGGCGCTCGAGGCCGCCGTGCCCCCCGCGCTCGCGACGATCAGCGGCACCGATGCGCGCGGTTACTTCTCCCACTGCGGCTACAACCTACTCTGAACCCAACCCGGAACCGCTCTAACGTGACCGTGACCGCGACTGGCTGCCGCGGCTTTGAGTAGAACACCCAGTCACGCGCACTGCACATGGAGCTGTCCGGCAGCGCAAAAAGGAGGTCGAACGTTGGCCCCGATGCATGAAGCGGCGGGTTCAATGGGAAGACGATTGGCGTACGCGTCAACACAACAGGATGATCGACTACAACCGCCAGGGGAGGCCCGCCACACGCTACGAGGAGACCGAGCACGGCCAACGCTGCAGCATTAGGCATTGCCCGGTGAAGTCGTCGCCGTTCATACAGGACCATGTCGGCGCAATATTGCGAATAAAGTTGAGATGAGTAATGTCGCTCAACGGCGAAGCCACGCTACCCCGAGAAGTACCATCACCGCTATAATCCAAATCAAAAAGGGGACGAATCCGCCCAGGAACGCCCACTCCCTTCGCGTAATTTCACCTCGCATGTAGCGAACGATTGGCATTACGTTCACAACGAAGAAGAGAACAAGCCAGACCCGTAGGACAAGAGGCCTTCGAGGTCCGGCATCCAGGACCACGATCACGACCAGCGAAAAAAAGTGAGTAAAGCCACCAAGGCAGAAACGTTCGCCAATGTCGTTTGAAGACATCCATTGAGCTAAAACCGAAAGTTTCCATGTCTTGCGTGTGCGCAGCGTTGGGCTGTTTGCAGTATGCTATGCGCCAGCGCCAAGAGTTAGACATCAGGATGCCTTCCAGCCGGCGTGCTGGCAGGCGACACCGTCTCGGCGGTCGCCACCGCGACGGGCGGCGCGGGCAACACCACGAGGTCCGATACGGTTCGGATAATGATGCAGATATCGATACCCTGAACCGCGCGTTGTCCGAGCCGAGCAGGACCGGTCACCATGGCGGCTGGTCCTGTTCGGTCATCCGGGGTGTGGTGCGGGTTCATGAAGAACCCGGCGACAGTGCAGCGGGGACTTGAATGGTCAAACCACGGAGTCTCCGATAAACTCGGGTCAGTTCAGACCTTCATGCCCAACCTGCTGGCGAAGCAATCGCGATTCCACGTCAGCTTCTTGACTCATCCAGCGTCTTGTGCAGGAGGGGGCGGATCCGCTGGACCATCCACTTCGATCACATCAATCTCGAGTCCGGCACCGATCTGGCCAAGCGATCGCAGAGATTCTGGGTCAACGCGCAGCAGCGGCAAATCGCCTTCAGGGATTACGGTGCATCGGAGTGTGATTGTGGTCCCCTTCGGCAAATCGTAGAACGCGGCATAGGAATCGGTCAACTGCCCCAAGATGTCAGCGACATGCTGGTTCAGTGGCGCAGTCTTTGGTGCGCCAGAATGAAGAGACCAGTAAGTCCGGCGTATAATTCTTGCTGTCACTCGGCCCATCGGATCGAGTAAATGGTCTCCTCGGAGCCCAGATCGAGTCGGCTCGTGGTTCAAGAGACGCGTGACGATTTGGGGGTCATCCCCGAAATCTCTAAGGACCAGGCTTGCAACAATTGTGGGCGATTTGGTCATGGTTTTGCCGACAGAGTTTACGATATTGCCAAGTCTTGCCCTCGTTTACGGGCAAGTTCCTCATCCACTGCATCGCGATTTTTGCACTGATCAATATTCCGGTGAAAACAGATCGCGCGCAATTTGCAGGAGTTCCGTCCATGTGAAATCCCCTTTGTCATTCTTTGAGCCACCATCTCCCGCGTCCTTGCACTCGTGAATGAAGTCAGCCATGCAGTTGAACTGGGATGTTGTGGCGGGGGCCCCTGTTACACTTCTGATTGCATCGCGAATTTGCTTTGCCTCGCTCCTGCTGTAGACGACGGTAGCATCGTTGCCTACCAGCGCGCCTGAAATTGCGCGCGTCCGCAGGGTACCATTGCCTGGAAAAGCAGGCATCACCGCCACATACCCAATCGCAATTATCCCTTCCGCAAGGGCAAGTGGTGGGGCCAAATCGGCCGCACTAGCGAGACCAGAAAACGCTGCAGATGCATCGAATACTCCTGTCGCAGCCGTGGCTGTTGTGCCAAGGTCCGCGACGGTTCCGTACACAGGGAGCGTACCCAAATAACCACCCGGCAGAAATTTTCCGCCACGTTCAGCGCACAGCGCATTCCCGCGGCATCCGGACGGATCAATTCCGACGCTGTGCCCGCCCATGCACGGACCCATGAGCGCACCACAAAATCCATGCAGCCCACTCGGGTCGCTCCCATTTACCGGATCATCACCCGCGAACACGTAGGCATTCAACCCACCCGCGATCCCGATCGGGTCCTCGCTGACGAAGCGCCCCGTGTTGGGATCGTACCAGCGATTCTGCGCATAGTAGAGCCGCGTCGAGTCGCCCTGCCAGAGCAGTCCCTTCCAACCCACGAACGCGGAATCGCCGAGGGCACCCGAATCCGAGCTGATCGCGCCCCAGAGATCGTACGTGCGTCGCTCGATCACCCCGCCGGCCGAATTGAGTACCCCAATCGCGTTCCCCATGGCGTCGAGCTCGACATCCCGAATGGCCGACACCGCCTTGGCGCCGAGCACGATCGCAAATGGCTGCTCGCCGCCACCGGGCAGGTACGCGTACTCTGCGATGCGGTTCGAGGCCGAGCCATCCAGCTCCGCCACCGGCTGCATCCCATCCCAGAGATAGTAGCGATCCGCAGCGCCATTCTTCGTGCGCCGGACCAGTTGGCCCAGTGCGTTGTAGTCGTAGCCGATGGTGGCGCCGGTACTCGCCACCGTGTCGCCCATCAACTGCCCGCTGGCGCTCCAGGCGTAGCGGATATCGGTCGAGGCGCCATACTTCCGCGTGATGTTCCCGTCGAGATCATGCACGTAGCTAAGCCCCGGCGTCCACTGCGTCTGAATGCGATTGCCCACCGTGTACGTCGTGCTGTCGAACTGGTTGCCCTGCGGCCACGTGAGGTGGTGTCCGATCAGATTATCCGCGCGATCGTAGCTGTAGCTGTTCTCGCTGCCCGCGGACGGCGGACAGCTCAGGCCGTAGTCCGGGTTTACTGATCCGCAGCTGTTCGCATAGCCGAAGTCCTGCGCAGACAGCCGACCCAGGCTGTCATAGCCGATGGTCAATTGCGTGATGGCGAAGCGGTAGATCTCGCCGCCAATGAGGACCCCGTAGGGATCGTTTCGCGCCACGCCGACCAGCCGGCCGAGCGAGTCGCTCAGGTACGCCCGCCAGAACGCCGAGTCCGCACTCGGCAGACTGTACGTGGACTCGTAGATCTGGTGGAGCGTCGTGAAGGAATCCGTGCGTGTGAGCGCCGAGCCCAGGGTCTTGCTGATCTGCTTGAACTCCGCATCGTAGGTGAACGAGGCGGTATCAGAGCCCGCTATCGCCTTGAGCAGCGCCGTGCTGGTGGGATCATAGACGAACTTCGGGGACGGAAACGTGATGCCCGACGAACTCGCGATCGCCACCGAGTCGAGCTGCTGGTTCGACGTGGGCCGATACGTCGTCCGGAACCACTGGCCACCGGCAAAGCGTGTCTTCACCGAGTCCAGCCAGCCCGCGCTCGAGAAGAACATCGAATCGCGGGAGATGGCGTTCCACGCCGCCATGACGCGCCAATTCGCCGAATAGCCCAAGCTGTCCACGGTGGATTTCGTGCCGGTGCGTGTGAGCGGCCGGTGCACCGCATCGTAGGTGACGGCGAAGCGCTGGCTGCGGCGATTGGTCACGCTGGTGAGGAGCCCGTCCACATTGTACCGGCGCGTCACGAAGCGGTGCAGCGTGTCGGCCGGATCAAAGAGGGTGTCCACCCGCCCCAGTGCGTCCACCGAGCGGCGGAAGACCTGCCCCTTGGCATCGCGCACGCGCACGAGAAAGAGCGCATCATACGTGTACAGCACCGTATCCGCTTGCGCGCTCGTGTAGGTGCGGATCGGCCGGTTCATGAGATCGTAGAGCACGGTCGTATGCGCCTGGCCATTGCCCCACACGACTGAGTCCCGCCCGTAGGCGTCGAAGCGGCGCTTCCGCCATTGATTGCCCGGCAGGAGCGTGCTGTCGGCGTTCCCGGTGCCGGCGTCGTAATGGATGCGCATGATGTGGCTCAGCGGATCGAAGATGACCGTATCGCGCCCGTGGTGATCGTGAAAGTCATACTCGATCGAGCTCGGCTGGCCGGCGTACTTGATGCTCGCGATGTTGCCCACGCTGTCGAGCACCATCCGCTCTGAAATCTGATGCGGTCCCCAGATGCTGTCCGGCGTGGCGAAACCGCTGCCATAGGCGAGGACCGTGGAGTCGCGGCCCGCCGGATAGAGGGCCACGGGGAGCCCGGCGCTGTTGTAGCGAATGGAATCGACACCGCCCATCAGGCTGGGAATCTTGATCGGCAGCATACCGGAGCGGGTGATCGTGAGCGAGTCGCCCAGCGCATCCCAGGTGGTCACGGGCTCGCCCCAGTGGTCCACCGAGAATCGGGTCCGGTGCCCCGCAGGATCGGTCACGGAGGCGACGACGAGGGCCGTGGCCAGCGGGACGGCGGGCGTCCCGCTCGTGGAGCTCGTGGGCACGCCGAGCGGCTGCCAGGCCGAGTCGAGGACCATGGGCGCTTGCAGGGTCGTGGTGCCGTTGCCCGCGTCGACCGGGACCCGTGGGCCGGTGACCGACGCCAGCTTCCATGAGTTGTCGCTCCGATAGGTAAATCGGGTGGTGTCGCCGCGCCGATCGATGATCGTGCTGAGCCGCGACGAGGCGTCGTAGCCAAAGCGCGTGGACTTCCCATCGGGGTCCTGGATCGTCTGCAGGGTCGAATCACTGCCAATGGAGTAGGTCGTGGCCCGGCCCTGACACGGCGCGCCGTTCGCCGCCGGCTCCTGGATCTTGGCGATCCCCCAGACGCTCTGATACGTCACGCACGTCCAGGTTGGGCTGCCGTTGTACACGCGGATCGGGTCGGTGATGTGCTGCACCCGGCCCGCGGAATCGTACGTGAATTGAATGGCGTTCCCGACCCGATCAGTGACCGAGAGCAATTCGCCATTCACATCAAAGACCTGCTTGGTCGAATCCGGAAAGGCCCGCTGGTAGCGGGCGGTGTACGGGTTGTACGTGAGCAGGCTGTAGTCCCCGGCCGGGCTGATGTACGTGCAGAATCCGTTCGGGCAACTGGGCGGATATTTGTAGTACTCGGCCGAGCCGTCTCCCTCTGTGATCACGGCGCCGGTCGTCGAGAGCGGCGAGATGCGGGCCACCCCGCCCAGCGTCCAGCCGCGAGCGATGGGCGAGTGCCGTTCATTGTCGATGAGGAGCACCTGCGAGCTGTCCACCCAGGTTTCCACCTGACCGTTCGTGTAGTACGCCGACACGATGAGCTGCAGTGGGTAGGGCTTGGTGGCATAGGAGCTCGCATCGAATTGTCCGGCAAGACGCACGTAGGTCGTCTGCGATGCCGGAGGCGAGAAGTAGAGCGTCTGGTCGCCATTGAGAAAGGTCACATTGACGTAGCCACCGCCCCAATTGACCTTGGCCTGCAGCGCGTACTTCTGGAGCGTGAAGGCGCCCGAGGCCAGCGCCGCGTCGGCGAAAATGAAGGGTCTCGCTGCCAGGCGATCCCCCTGGTAGGCCACGGTCACGCTGCGCGGCGTGTCCATGGAGAAGTACGGAACCGTACCCTGATGATAGGTCGCCGCGAAACACGATGCGGCGCAAAGCGCCATGTTCTGGTTGTCGTCGTTCGTGGCGGCCGTGCTGACGCTGAGGTAGTGCGCGTAGGTATAGGTGACCGTCTGCGTGCCCTCGTTGAACGCGTTGTCGAAGGCCACGCCTTCGAGCGTGTTCGCGCCGCTCGCCAACGTGACGGTGCCGGTCGACGTGGCATAGGCGCCGCACCCCAGGTGCGAGCTCGTGACGTAGGTGAAGTTCGCGGTGACGTTCGCGCTGTTCAGGTAAACGAAGTGCGAGCGCAGGCTGACGTTGTCGCACCAGGTGATGGTGACCGACACGGTGGTGGGCGCGACGACAGTCTCGGAACCGGGTGTAATCGTCACGACGGGGGGCGTGCTGTCAGCACCCCCAATGTCCGGCGAAGCGCCGCCGGCCGTCTTCGATGGCGTTGCCTGCTGGGCGCCAACTCCTCCAGGAGACGACAGCGTGATTGCAGCCAGCGCAACGACCAGGCAGAACGCGATGTGGGTGAAACCCGCCGGAGCACGGAATCGCATGGGGCACGCTCGGAGCCGAGGGAGTGGGAGCCGTCGGAACGAGCGCACGCCTTATCACAACGCATGCCGCGCGGCATTTTTGGCGGACACGCTTGCGGCACAATGGCTTAGCGATTTCCCCCTAAGGTTGGATTCGCATGCATTCGCATGCATTCGCGCGAATGGCGTGCGAATTCGCATGCCATTTTGCATATGCTGAGGTCGCTGTGCCCACGCGACGAAGCGCACTCATCAGTTTATTTCCCTATTGCGTAGAACAAAAGAATGCTTTAATACTTGCTCCGTTCACCGATGCCCGGTGCACAGACATCGTCCGTATCCGTCGCTGCCGCTGGTGACCTCTCATGCGGAGTCCGCATGTTCACCGCTCTCCCCTCGACGGTTGGTTCGGTCGAAACGCCTGGTGAGGCACGTGTCACGACTGCCCTCACCCTCGCACCAGGCGTCTCACGTGAGTACCTCGTCTATCACCGCGTTTGTCCGTGCCGGATCACGCCCGATGGCAGAATCGTCGTGGCCGCCGCACCCGACGCGCTGCTTCCGGAAGCACTGGACGATCTCGGCATCGCGTACGGTTGCGAGACGCTCAGCGAGGAAGCCACCACCGATGAAGTTGACCGCCTGATCGCACGCCTCACCACCGAGAGCGATCGCCTGATCGAGATCTCGCGCGACGATGCGCTGGATAACGACGACCTCACCGCCGATGTCCGCGACCTCGCGACACAACCGCCTGTCGTGCGCTACGTCAATCTGCTCGTTCGCGATGCCGCCGATGCCGGCGCGAGCGACGTCCACCTGCAAGCCACACGTACCGGACTGTCCGCGCGCTTTCGTCTTGATGGTGTTCTCGTTCCCGCACCTGAAGCGCCGGCAGAGCTGGCGCAGGCCATCGTGTCGCGCATCAAGCTTCTCGCCGAAATGGACATCGCCGAGCACCGGCGTCCGCAGGACGGCCGCATCCGCGTGCGCTTGCCCGCGCAGGAGCTCGATCTCCGCGTCTCCACGGTACCCACCATGTACGGAGAGAGTGTCGTGCTCCGGCTGCTGGACCGGGGCGGAAGGCCGGTCGGCCTCGAAGAACTCGGCATGCCCGCGGACATGCTCGATCGCATGCTCAACCTCGCGCGCCGGCCGCATGGCATGGTCCTCGTCACGGGTCCCACGGGATCCGGCAAGACCACCACGCTCTATGCCGCACTCCGGTTGCGCGACACCGCGGCCGAGAAACTCATCACGGTAGAAGATCCGATCGAGTACCAGCTTCCGGGCGTGGCACAGGTGCCGGTGAACGTGCAGGCCGGCGTCACCTTTGCCACGGCGCTCCGTTCCATTCTCCGGCAGGACCCGGATGTGCTCATGATCGGCGAGATGCGCGACAGTGAGACCGCCACGCTCGCGGTGCAGGCGGCGATGACGGGCCACTTGGTCATGTCCACGCTGCACACCAATGACGCGCTGGGCGCGGTGCCACGCCTCATTGACCTGGGCGTTCCTCCCTGGCTCGTCGCGGCCACGCTGGACGCAGTCATGGCGCAACGTCTGGTCCGCCGTATCTGTGAACACTGCCGCACGGAGATTTCGCGGGATGCCGCGACTTCGCTCCTGGGCGGCACGCGATCCTTTCCCGATGTGCCGCTGCCGCGCACGCTCGCGCGCGGCGCGGGTTGCGCCGCGTGCCGGGGCACCGGATACAGCGGACGGCTCGGCGTGTTCGAGCTGCTGGAACTCGATGATCCCATGAAGGAAGCCATTGCGACCGGCGCACGACGAAGTGCGCTGACATCGCTCGCCGAGCGGAGCGCCTGGCGCCCGCTGGCGCACGACGGTTGGGCCAAGGTGGCGGCTGGCATGACGACAGTGGAGGAAGTGATCCGGGTGGTACAGACCTGATTCGACAAGGCGTCCGACAATGCGTTCCCATTCGCGACAGGGCTTCACGCTGTTGGAACTGCTGGTCGTACTCGCGATCATCGCGACACTGGTCGCGGTGGTGGCACCGTCAGTCTTCCGAAATGTGGGCGATGCGAAGACCGATGCGGCGAAGAGCCAGATCGAGATCTTCGCGCTTGCCCTCGATTCGTACCGCCTGGACAACGACGTCTATCCCGGTACGCAACAGGGTCTGGCTGCGCTCCGCACGACACCGGCCAACGGCGATCATCCGCGCAACTGGCGCGGGCCGTACCTGCGCAAGGATGTTCCGCTCGATCCGTGGGGACGCCCGTACGTCTACATCGCGCCCGGCATCGAGAACCCTGCGTCCTACGATCTCTACACGCTGGGACGCGATGGGAAGGCTGGCGGCGATGGGGAAGATGCCGATCTGACCTCCTGGGGCGGACCGGTGCATCCATGAGCATCCGAACGACCCTCGGCGCGGGAGCGATGTGACGGAGGCGACGAGTGTCGCGGCCCACGCGGTCGATCGCGGCCCCGCGCACGTGCACCGGCTCTCGGCGCGGGACGCGGCACTCGGACTTCGTGTACTCGCCACGCTGCTGGAGAGCGGCCTCCCCGTGCGGCGCGCGCTCACCGCGCTTCGCCAGCTCGTCCCCGCGTCGTGGCGCGCCGCGTTGCCAGCGATCGAACAGGCGGTGCGCGAAGGCACACCACTGGGCGCCGCGCTCGAACGCAGCTCGCTCGGGCTGCCGCAGGTGGTTCTCGGAATGATTCGCGCGGGAGAGGCGGGAAGCGGACTCGCCGCGGCGGTGGCGCGGGCGGCGGGCTACACGGAAGCGCAGGCCGCGACGCGCGCCGCGGTGCGGAGCGCTCTCGCCTATCCCGCCGTGCTCGCGGTCGCGGGACTCGGATCGGTCGGTGTGCTGGTCGGCGTCGTGCTCCCGCGGTTCGCGTCCATTCTGGCCGATCTCGGACAGGCGCTGCCACCCACGACGCGCCTCGTAATGCACGTTGCCGCCGCCGTACGCGCCGGTGCGCTCCCCATGGCGTTTGCTGTCGTCGTGGTGTTCATGCTCTGGCGCGCCTGGGTTGCCACGGAGGATGGCGCTGTGCGCTGGCATTTATTCCTCCTCTCGCTCCCGCTCGTGGGCGACGTGCGGCGCTCGGCGGCTACCGCGCGCGCGTGCGCCGCTGGCGCCGCGCTGCTCGAGAGCGGAGTGCCACTCCCCAACGCACTGCTGCATGCCGCGCGGGCCGCGGGGGACGCCGCCATCTCGGCGCATCTGCTGGCGGCGCGACAGGCGGTGATCGTGGGAGCGCGACCATCACAGGCCATCGCGACGCATGACGCGATGACGGACGTTGCGGCGAAGCTCATCCGAGCGGGAGAGGAGACAGGTGCGCTGGCTTCCATGATGGCGCATGCCGGACGCCTGGAAGGCGAACGAGCCGCCGGGCGGCTGCGCATGGTCGTCACGCTGCTGGAACCGGCGCTGATCCTGGCGTTCTCCGGGATCGTCGGTCTGGTCGCCGCCGCGCTTCTGCAGGCCATCTACAGCGTGCGGCCGTCGTGACCAGGCACACGGGAGGAGCCGCGAACGCCCGGACGAATTCTCCGCGGCGGCGCGGGCTGACCTTGATCGAGCTGATGGTGGTACTCGTGCTCCTCGCGATTCTCGCCTCGGTCGTGGGGTTGAGCATCCGCACCGCTCAGCCGGTATCCGGCCTTACGCCGACGGAAGCGCATCTCCAGGCGCTGCGTGATTCGGCGACGCGAACGGGCCACGCAGTCAGCGCACAGATCGCCACGCCATCGGGGCTGCGCGACGCGACCGCCTATCCTGATGGCCGCCTGATCGCCGACCCGGAATTCAATGTGGAACCGCTGAATGGTTTGTCGCGCTCGGTCGCATCGGGAAGGCCTGCGCAGTGAGAGCGCGCGGCGGCATGGTACTCCTCGAAGCGATGATCGCGCTCGCCATGCTGGCCATCGGCGCCGTGTCGCTCATCACGCTTGCGGATGAATCGCTTCGTGCCGTGCGCCGGGCCGACGCGGCTGATGTTGCGACGGAACGAGCGAGCGCTTTTCTGGACGCCGTCGCCCTCTGGCCGCGCGCCGATCTGGATCGGCACCTGGGTGACCGCGCGGAAGGCGCCTGGCGACTCCGCGTCGAACGCCCCTTTCCCACGCTCTACACCGTGACGCTCGCCGACACGCTGAATGGCGACGTCGTGCTGGCCACATCGCTCTACCGCCCGGAAGACTCACATGCTGTGCCGTGATTGGGCGCGCGACGGGCCAATCGCCATGAGCCGGACCAGAGGCCGCACTCTCGTCCGGCGGGGCTTCACGTTGATCGAGCTTATCGTGGCGCTCGCGCTGGGTGGCATGATTCTCGTGGGTGCGCACCAGGTGCTCGGTTCTCTCGAAGATGAGACTCATGCGCTGGCGATTCGCTCGGCGGATACCGAGATGAGCGCGAACGGTCTGCGCCTGTTGCGGGCGCTAGTCGGCCGGGTCGAAGTGGGAACACCGGACGCGGTGGCGTTCGCCGGCACGCCGATCGAGGCCAGGTTCACATCCTGGTGCGAGGTTCCCGCCGGCTGGCTCGAGCGCTGCATCGTCGTCCTGGCAGTCGACATCGTTCGCGGTGCGCCCACGCTCACCGCGCACATCGACAGTGCTCCGGCTGTCGCCCTCATGCCGAACGTGTCATCCGGGGCGCTCCGGTACCTCAACAGCGCGGCCAACGGCGGTCAGTGGTTTCGAGCGTGGAGCACCGGGATTTCGGCGCCGCTCGCGCTGGGCGTGATTCGGAATCACGACGGCCACGCCGACACGCTCATCGTGCGCATTGGAGAACGCGGATGAGCCGCGCGCACTCTCAGTCCGCTCTCTGGTGCCGATTCCGGCGATCCGGGTTCGTGCTCCTCGCGGTGCTCTGGGTGATGCTTGGCGCCCTTGCGGCGGGCATGGGCATCGCGCTCATGGCTCGACGTGAAGCCGCACACGCCCGCAGCCGGCGCAATGAGACCCGTGCGGAGTGGGTCGAGGAAGACTGTGCGCAGCGCGCGCTGGCTGTCGTGGCGGACGCGCTCGCGAACTCCGACACCGTGAATGGCATCCAGGCTGCAGCAATGCGCGGCCGCGGTGCTCGCTGGGCCGACCTGGACGGCGTGCTCGCGACATCACCGGAGCTCGCCGATCCGCCGCTGCTTCCATCCAGTCGCTGCCGGATCGGACTGCATCCCACGGGAAGGGCCATTGACATCAACACGGCGGATGACGAACTCCTCACGCGTGCGTTCCAGCGGCTGGGTGTGTCGCCGGCAGTCGTGGACTCGCTCGTGGATGCAGTGCTCGACTGGCGCGATCCGGACAACGTGCCCCGGCCACATGGCGCCGAGGAGGCGTGGTACGTGGGCCAGGGGCGTGCCCCGCCGCGAAACGGCCCGTTCGCCGACGTGCGTGAGCTGCGCCGCGTTCGGGGTCTGGAGCACCTCGCGGGACTCGACTCCATGTTCGGCGTTGATCCGGACGGCATCGTGCTGAGTCGAGCTCCGCTCACCGTAATTGGTGCGCTCCCCGGATTCACGAGCGAAGCCGTGTCGCGCGTTGCGGAACACCGCGCGCGTGGCGCACCGATTGGCGACCTGCTCGCGTTCAGTGCCGAGCTCTCGCCCGTTGCACGCGACAGCCTGCTCGCGCGCTACCAGGATCTCGTGCGAATGCTCTCACCGGAGCCTGACGCCTGGATTCTCACGGTGCGGGGCACTGTCGGACTCCCCCCGATCACGACGACTCTTGAACTGCACCTCGCGCGCGCCGGTACGCGTGCGGCCATCGTGCGCCGACTGACATGGGTCGAATGATGAGCCCTGCCCACCGGCTCGCCGATGTACTCAGGCAGCGCCCTGCGCGCCGGCGCCTGGGGCTCGGCGTCTCCAGTATGCGAGTGAGCGCCGTGGTCATGGACCGGGAGCGAATCATTTGGGCCGCGAACCACGTGCGCGAAGAAGCGACGCCATTGCGCGAGACGATCCGTGCGCTGCTGGCGGAGTATCCCGGCAAAGGCTTCGCCCATCGCTGGGCGCGACCGCGTGTCACCGTGGCGATCGGCGCGGCAGCGGCGCAGCTCAAGCGCGTATCGGGCATTTCGGATGCAGCGAGTTCAGAGGGACTCCCGCGCGATCACCTGAGCCGATTCTTCCTCGTGAACGGCGTACCGGTATCACCATCCGGTATTCGATGGGTGGATGCGCATACCGGCTGGGTGGCGGCGGTGGATGCGCCGGTGATCACGGAAGTCCGGGACGGTTGCCGCGACGGACACTGGCGGCTTCATGGCGTGGTGCCGACGGCGGTCGCGCTGGAACGTGCCGTGGAAGAATCGCGATTCGCCGTGGCGGATGGTGACATTGTCACGGACATCTCGTTCGCGGGCGGCCGGCTCGACTCCGCGCGACGTATCATGCGCTCCGGTGGTGCGGATCTGCGGCAGCCGCGGCTGGTGAGCGCGTTGCGTGCACTGGGCGAGTCGGGAAGCGTCGTTGCTGATGCGTTTGGCGCGGCGCACATCGCGAAGGATGAGCCGCTGGCCATATCGGACGACGCAGGCGCCGCACGGGCTGCGCCGTCCCGCGCGCGTACCCTTCGCGCAGGGTCGGCGTGCGTTCTGGCGATCATCATGGCGACGTTCGCTCCGGCGTTCCTCGCGGCTCGCCAGGGCGCCGCTGCCCGGGTGCGATTGGTCGCGCTGGGTCCTCAATTGCGCGCGACGCTGGATAGCCAGCGGTTGCTGGCTCGCACGACCGCTGCGCTGGCGTCGTTTACCGCCTTCGAGCAATCCCGCCAGCCGGTGACGATCCTGCTCTCCGACATCACGCGCGCGCTCCCTGCCGAAAGCGCGCTCCTGGAATTTCAGGTGGATTCGAGTGGAGCGGGCACGCTCGTGGCGCTGGCGCCGCGCGCGGCACAGGTGGTTGGCGCGCTTGAACGGGTGCCCGGTGTGACGAGCCCCGCCATCGTGGGCCCCGTGACACAGGATGCTGTCGGCGGGCACTCACTCGATCGCGTCACAGTGCGATTCGTGCTCGTTCCCTCCAGCCAGAGGGCGGTACGGTGATGCCATCCATGCGCCTGCTCGCGCTCCCTGAACGGGATCGGCGCACGCTCTCCCGGGGCGCCACGGCGCTTCTGCTTATTCTGGTGCTGGGGCGCGGAGTTCCCGAGTGGCATGCGTGGCGTGCACGAACTCTCCTGTCGTCGCTCAGCGAGCGTGCGGAGCTGGCACGATCGCTCGCACTGCTCGGCGCACGCGTGGCGGAGCGCGATACACTTCGCGCGCGCACGGCACGGCTTGAGGCGCTCCGCGGCGCTCTCCTGCCAGGAGCCACGCCGGCGGCGCAGGGTGCGCTGCTCGCCGCCATCGTATCGAACGCCGCCGACAGCGCCCATATCCTCCTTGGTGCCGTTGATGTCCAGCCCGACACGGGGCGCGATGCATTCACATCCATCCACGTGCGTGGCAGCGCCACGGGTGACTTACGGGGACTCACGAGCTTCCTGGTAGAGCTCGAAAGCAGTGTCCCGCACCTCGCGGTCAGGAGCATCGCGTTCACTCAGCCCGACCCGGCGGCGCAGCATGACCGCGCGGAATCCATTCATCTCGACTTCCTTGTCGAGGGCGTGGGCGCCAGTGCGTCCGGCGCGTCGAGCGTACGATGAGCGGATATTTACCCGGGCGCGCGCTCGAGCCGGCACTCTGGGCCATCACCATTACCGCGATCGCGGTAACGGCAGTGGAGGTCGCGCACCTCGCCGCGCATCCTCGCGTTCCCGCCCCGGCGATCTGGGCGAGCGCGGACATGTCGTGGCCCATGCATCGCGATTCGCTCGGGGACAACGCTGCGCGAATCGTCGAGCATGACCCCTTCCGCGTGGAGCGCCGGCCGCCGGACGTCGTATTCGGCACGCAGGCCGGCGGCACGAGCGCGTCCACCGCAACCCCGGCCAAGCCGCAACTCACGGTGTCGGGCATCGTGGGCGGACCACCATGGGCCGCGCTCCTGAACGGTGTGCCGGGGCACGAGGGAACGGTGCTCGTCCACGCTGGCGACGCCCTGTCCGGATTCACCGTGCTGGCCGTGCACGCTGCATCTCTCACCATTTCCGGGATGGATACCACGTGGCATCTCACCGTGAACGATCCATGGCACTGAGCCGGATTGCCCGTGTCGGGACTCGGCGAGCCGGTCTGGCGCTCACGGCGCTGCTGGTGCTCGCCCTGCCGCTCGGCGCGCAGCAGGCCGTGCCACGCCTGCCGGTGAAGCAGGAGCATGACAGCGTCACCGTCCACCTGGTGGACGCGGATCTCCGGGCGGCGGTAGAAGCCCTGGCGCCGTATCTCGATCGGCCCGTTGCCTTCGGGAGCAGCGTCCCCGGCGCCAAGGTGACCCTGGAGACACCGCATCCGGTGCCACGCACCGGGGTGCGCCAGCTCCTCGAGGGTCTGCTCGCGAGTCAGAATCTCATGCTCGTCGGTGATTCCGCGGCGGCGGTCTATCGCGTGGAGCCCACGCCGCCGCCCGCGCCCGTGCCGGCGGCACACACGGGCGCCGCACCGCTCCCGGCTGGGCCCGTGCAGCTCTTCATCATCCGGCTCCGGCACGCGCGCGCCGCCGACGTGGCGGCGACCGTGAACGCGCTCTATGGCCGCGCGAGCGCTCTGGGGGAACCGGGGAGTGCGGGGGCGGCGGCCCCGACGCTGAGCCAGCAACTCCAGGCGAACCAGATCCCGCCGGGCACGGCCGGTGCCGCGCCCGCGAGTCCGTCCTCCAGCGCGGCGGCCTCGCCATCGGGCAGCGGCCTGGTGCCGGGCTTGGGCGGACACGCTGCCACCTTTACCGGCGACGTCACCATCGTGCCCGATCCGCGGAGCAACTCGCTCCTGGTGCGGGCCACGCCCGAGGACTTTGCGCTTGTGGAGGCGGCCGTCACGGCGCTCGACACCCGGCCGCTCGAAGTCCTGATCGAGGTCATCATCGCCGAAGTGCAGCGGAATTCCTCGCTGGGCTTCGGCGTGGATGCCACGGTGCCGCCGAGCCGCGTGGGGCAGGGCGGGAGCGTGAGCGCGACGCAGACCGGCGCCGGGCTCACGGACTTCGTGCTCCAGCTCCTGCACGTGGGCCACCTGGACATCGATGCCACCCTCACGGCGGCGGCCTCCAAGGGGCTGGTCAAGATCCTGAGCCGCCCCGTGGTGCTGGCCGCCAACAACGAACCGGCGACGATCAACGTGGGGAGCCAGCGCCCCTTCGTGCAGCTTGCCCGCACGCTGGCCACCGACAACACGGCGCGCGACCAGGTGGTGCAGTACAAGGACGTGGGCACCAAGCTCACCGTGCTGCCGACGATCAGCCCCGATGGCTACGTGGGGCTGCAGGTGACGCAGGAAGTGGACAACGCCACGGCGGAGGTGGCCTTCGATGCGCCGGTCATCTCGACGCGCTCGGTCGAGACCACGCTGCTCATCCAGGATGGGCACACGGTGGCCCTGGGCGGACTCACCGACCGGGAGCGGGATGTGTCGCAGGGCGGAGTGCCGTTGCTTTCGAGCATTCCGCTCCTGGGCGGGCTCTTTGGCCGCACGAGCCGGGAGAGCACGGACACGGAGCTCTATCTCTTCATCACGCCGCATGTGATTCGCACTGATCAGGAGGCGGACAGCCTCTCGGAACCGTTCATCAACAACGCGGAGAAAGGGAAGCCATGACTGAACAGGACATCGCACAGGTGATACTGGGCGAATCGACGGCCATCCGAAAAGTGCGACGAGCGATCCTGAAACTCGCGGCTACCCCCATCTCCGTTCTGATTCTGGGTCCTACGGGTGCCGGGAAGGAACTGGTCGCCCAGGCCTTGCACACGGGCAGTGGGCGTAGAGGGAGGTTCGTTCCGGTCAACAGCGCTGCAATCAGCGACTCGCTGTGCGAGGCCGAGCTGTTCGGTTATGTGCGTGGCGCATTCACGGGAGCTATTCGGGACCACGACGGCTATCTGGCGGAGGCCGAGCGGGGCACGCTCTTTCTCGATGAGGTCGAGAGCATGTCGTCGGCCATGCAATCGAAATTGCTGCGGGCGGTGGAAACCGGCGTGTTTCGGCCGGGCGGTGCAGCTGCAGATCGCCAGAGTGAGTTCAGGGTGGTCGCCGCCGCCAACGAGGATCCGCGGAGTAGCGCGCTGCGTCGTTTCTTACGACAGGACCTGCTGTTTCGGCTCGCCCGCGCGGTCATTGAAGTACCGGGACTCGATGAACGAGTCGACGATATTCCCGTGCTGGTTCGCCATTTTGCGCGGATGCAAGGCGCGGAACTCGCGCGAGAGGTGGCGTTTTCCGACGCCGCGATGCGGCTCCTCCAGTCACGCCAGTGGCCGGGCAACGTTCGCGAACTGCAGTCGGCTGTGGCGCGAGCAATCGCGTTCTGTGGCGCGTCAGCAATTACCTCCGCTGACCTGCGGCCATTTCTCGAATCTCCCGGGCAGGTCGGTATCGAAGCCGATGCGTGTGATCCGAGTAAGGCAAATCTGCTGCAAGCGCTGCAGCGCGGAGAGAATGACACCGTGCGTGCCGCGATGCTGCTGGGTGTGCATCGCTCGACGATCTACCGGCAAATGCGGCGCTTCGGCATAGCACGGCCCCGCTTCCATGGACGGGGAGCGCTCGAACCAATGGTCGAGTAGGTGGGGACATCACGGCGCCGAGTCGCACGAATTCGCATTGTGGCATGCGAATTCGCACGGGATTCGCGCGAATTGGTGCGAATGGGTGCGAATCGAGATGGCTGACAACAGGCCAAGTCATTGGGGCATGGCCAGTTGCGAATTGCGCACCTCTGGCACGCAGTGTGATAAGGCACGCGCTCGATCCGACGGACATCGTTCCTTCCGCCTCGAGCGTGCGCCATGCCATTCCGTGCTCCGGCAGTTCGGTTCTGGAAGTGCTGCGTCCTGCCCATGCTGTCTGCCGCCGTCCTTCTCGGATTCCCCGCGCCTGTCCTCCGGGCGCAGCAGGCACCCACGAAAGTCAGCCCCGCGGGCAGTGTGAATCCCAATAGCTGCAACCCCGCAATAGGGTGCGGTCCGGGCGCGCCCCCGGTCATCACGGTGGTGCCCAACCTGTGGGGTATCACGCAGACGGACAGTACGCTGCGCGTGGCGATCTACTGGTGTGATGACGGTGGCCTGAACGGCAGCTCGCGCGCCGACTCGCTGAACCACGTCTCGGTGACAACCACCTATGGCTGGTATACGCATTCGCCCAGTTGTTGGGAGGGCGACACGTCAAGTGTCACGCTGCACCTGGGGAAGGGCGAGCGCACCGAGACCTTCACGGCCTCCATTGCGGACAACTTCGGCCAGCGGGCCTACTATTCGGCGAATTTCACCTATGACCCGCGGAAGGTCGCCGTCGCGCCCAAGGGCGACGCGGTGAACGCGTTCTCCGGCCAGACCATGGCGCAGAGCTTCTCTATCACCAACCACGAGTCCTCCCCGCAGACCTACCTGCTCACGGCCAGCTGCACGAGCGGCGTGACGAGTTGCGCGGCCGATTCGGCCCACGTCACCATCCCGAACGGGACTCAGGGTGCGGCAACGGTGCACTATCACGCGCCCGCCTACGGTGGGTCCGGAACGCTCACCCTCGTCGTCCAGGACACCAGTACGACGCACAGCTATGACGTCGATACCGCATGGGTGGCGGTGACGGGCGGACGGGCGACTACGATGACGTTTGCGGCGAACACGAACGACACCGAGCGCCGCGGCTGGTGTGCCACGGCCTGCTTCGCCGCGACGTACGACCACGGCACCGTGCCCTACGTCTCGCTGGGGAGCGCACGCAGCGTGACGCTCCACTACGACGAAGGCCGCGTGGCGGTCCGGCCCACGGTCTCGGCCGACGTCACGCTCGCGGCCGGGGCGCCGAGCCCCACGGAGCTCACCCTCCAGGCCACGCGCAACGGAACGGCGATCACGTTCCTGAATGGCGAGACGACGCTCCACTTCACGAGTACGGCGAGCACGCTCGTGCCGGGGCGCGCGGACCCCATCCGGCTCGTCGGACAGTTCGATGCGTCGCTGGATTCCACCGGGGTGTATCCGCTGACGATCACGGCGACGGCCGTCTACGGGGACCACACCGAGGTGACGACCGACACGACGAAACTGCTCGTGGTGAACCTGCGCAATCCCGCACTGCTCCCCGTGGCCGGGTGGACCGTGCAGGGCGTGCAGCAGTTGTTACTGCAGAAGGACAGTACCGTCGTCATTGTGGAGGGCGACGCTTCGGCGGTCGCCTTTGGGTGCACGGTCTATACGTACCCCTGCGCCGGCCCCGCGGGGGACTTCTCCACGCTGCAATCGAGCGGCACGGGTGGAACGCTCACCTACACGCGCCGCTATCCGGACTCCACCGTGGTGACGTTC
Organism: Gemmatimonadaceae bacterium; assembly: GCA_036393195.1. GTDB lineage: Bacteria > Gemmatimonadota > Gemmatimonadetes > Gemmatimonadales > Gemmatimonadaceae > JADGGM01. Next base: position 18,700 of record DASVWN010000103.1, read on the forward strand.
AACAATGTCGGCCAGATGCAAACGGTCCGTGATCGCTGGGGGAATACGACGACGTTCACCTACACGGTGCCGGGGAAGCTCGCCAGTATCAAGGACCCCCTGGTCTCGGGCGACACGGCGACAACAACCTTTGTCTACAATTCCGGCTCCTTCACGATCGAGCCGCCGGGTCCCCGGGGGCTCGGCTCCTCCACGACGCGCGCGCTCGTCGTGACCTATGATGGGAACGCGCGCGTCACGCGCTTCACCGATCCGGACGGCAAAGCCGACACGCTCAAATACGATGCCTCGGGCCGCCTCTCCTCGGTGACCGATCGCCGGGGCGGCGTGACGAGCTACACGTACGACGCCACGTCGTGGTTCCTGACCACGGTCACGCTCCCGCAGGTGCCGATCGATGCCGGCACGGGGGGCAGCACGACGATGGCCTCGCCCGTGGTCCGCTACACACCGTGGCAGACCGTGGGCGTGCCGACCGGGCCCACGAACGTGACCAAGGCCGCGCCCGTGTTCACCGACACGCTCTACGCCAAAGTCACCGATCCTGATTCCGTGGCCACGCGCTACACCGCCGATCGCTGGGGGCAGCCCCTCACCACGATCGATGCCCTGGGCGACACCGCGCGCATTACGCGCACCGGGCCCTTCGCCACCGTCGTGACCAACGCCCTGGGCCAGGTGGATTCCGCGCGGTACACCGGCGCGTTCCTCACCTGGAGCCACCCGCACGACCAGCCGGCCACGAGCTACACGTATGATGCCTGGGGCTCCGTCGCGAGCGTCTCGGGCGGGGGCGGCCCGCCGGAGACCCTGAGCTATGACGCCGCGCACCACTGGACGATCGCCAACGTCAGTGGCGGCTATCCCGACACTACGTTCTTCGATACCCACGGCCGGGACACGGCCCAAGTGGACCCGGCCGGGCACCGGACCAAGGTCTTCTACGAGGCCACGTTCGGGAATGCCGACAGCACGGTCCAGGCCCAAGGCCAGTGGACGCGTGCGGTGATGAACGCCTGGGGGCTGGACTCCGTCACCCAGGCTGAGGGGCAGCCCCGCTCGCTCGTGCTCTATGACGCGCTCAATCGCGTGACGGCGTTCTATGACACCGTGGGCGCGAGTCCCACGACGCCGCGCTACGATGCGCTCTACGAGACGGCCGTGACCGATCCCAAGGGCCAGCTC
>DASVWN010000104.1:0-8686 GCA_036393195.1 Gemmatimonadaceae bacterium
GCCGCCACTTCGTTCCTTTCCGGTATGGCCGCTGAGCCAGCGCGATTGACCGCTTCCTCGTCCAAAATTCCTCAGCCAGGTGCCGCGGCATTCGCGGAGCATGCAGCGCCTGACCGGCTTCATGTCGAGGACAATCCTGGCGGCAAGCGACTCGCGATACTCTCCCTCACGGCACTCGGTGTGGTGTACGGCGATCTGGGGACGAGTCCGCTCTATACCATCCAGGAATGCTTCAACCCCGAGTTCGGCATCACGCTGACCATGCAGAACGTCTATGGCGTGCTGTCACTCATTGTCTGGACACTCACGCTCATCGTGAGCGTCAAGTACATCTTTTTCATCCTGCACGCCGACAACAAGGGGGAGGGCGGGATTTTGGCGCTCCTCGCCCTCATCCAGCGGAATCTCAGGGAGAACGCCAACAAGGCGGCCGTAGCGGTGCTGGTGGCGCTGGCGCTGTTCGGCGCGGCGCTGCTCTATGGCGACGGCGTCATTACGCCAGCCATCACCGTACTCGGCGCCATTGAAGGACTGCAGGTCGCCACGCCGCTCTTCGAACCCATCGTGGTTCCGCTCAGCGTCATCATCCTCTTTGTTCTCTTTCTCTTCCAGAAGCACGGCACCGATCGCATCGGCAAGGTGTTCGGGCCGGTCATGCTGCTCTGGTTCCTGGCGATTGGCGCGCTGGGCGTCGGCGAAATCGCCCGGGAGCCCGCCATCCTGCGGGCGATCAATCCGTGGTATGGCGTGCTCTTCTTCCAGCGCAACGGCTGGTCGGGCTTCTTTCTGCTGGGCGCAGTGGTGCTCTGCGTGACGGGCGCCGAGGCGCTCTACGCCGACATGGGACACTTTGGCAAGCGACCCATCCGCTTCGCCTGGTACGCCGTGGTGTTCCCCGCCCTGCTGCTCAACTACTTCGGCCAGGGTGCGCTGCTGCTGCGCGACCCGAAGGCGGCCGCCAACCCGTTCTTCGGGCTCGTGCCCCCGGGACTGCTCTATCCCATGGTGCTGCTCGCGACGATGGCCGCGATCATTGCGTCCCAGGCGCTGATTTCCGGCGCGTTCTCCCTCACGCAGCAGGCCATGCAGCTCGGCTACTCGCCGCGCGTCACGATCAGGCACACGTCGCGGCGCGAGGCCGGGCAGATCTACATCCCCGAGATCAACAAGGCGCTGCTCGTCGGCTGCATCGGACTCGTCATCGGCTTCCAGTCGGTCTCGGCCCTGGCCGCCGCGTACGGCATTGCGGTCACGGGCACGATGGTCATCACGACGCTGCTCTTCTATGTCATTTCGCGCCATCAGTGGAACTGGCCGCTGCCCAAGGCGCTGGCGTTCCTGGTGTTCTTTCTGATCATTGACCTCTCGTTCCTCATCGCGAACACGGTGAAGATCGAGCATGGCGGGTGGTTCCCGATTGTCGTGGCGCTGCTCGTGTTCGCGCTCATGACGACATGGAAGCGGGGTCGCACGTTGCTGCATGAGATGCTGCGCGAACAGAGTCTGCCCATGGATCTCTTCCTCGAGGACGTGCGCCGGCGGAATCCGCCGCGCGTGCCGGGGACGGCCGTCTTCATGACCTCGGACACTACCGGCGCGCCGGTCGTGCTGCTGCACCACCTCAAGCACAACAAGGTGCTGCACGAACAGGTGGTGCTGCTCTCGATCGTGACCGCGAGCGTGCCGGAAGTGCCCGCGGTCAATCGGACCGATGTCGAGCCGCTGGGCGAGGGATTCTTCCGCGTAGTGGCGAGCTACGGCTTCATGCAGACGCCGAACGTGCTCGACGTGCTGGCATCCTGCGGTCCGTCGGGCATCAAGATGCGCCCGGGCGACACGTCATTCTACCTGGGACGCGAGCAACTGCTGCCCACCGGCAAGACGCCCATGGCGCGGTGGCGCAAGCAGCTCTATGCCTTCATGGCGCGCAACGCCCGCTCGGCCACTCAATTCTATGGGCTCCCACCGAATCGCGTGGTGGAGCTGGGGGCGCAGCTCGAGTTCTGAACAGCCGGGAAGCGGCGCGCGGCTTCGGGAAGCAGCGGGCGCCTGGCGCGTCCCCTCCGGGAAGCGGCCAGTCGCCTCACCGCGATGGCGCGCTTCCCGGTTACTTCACGATGATCGTCTGCCGCTTTCCCTTCCGGATCAGCTCGAACTTCGTCTGCTCACCGGAATTGAGCTGAATGGACGTCCGGTCCCCGTCGCGCACCGGCGTGCCGTTCACGGAGAGAATCACGTCGCCCGGCTTGAGCGCGTCCCAGGGACCATGCGCATCGAGCACCAGCATGCCCTGCTCGGCACCCTTGCCGAAGTACGACGCCAGATCGGCGTTCATGGGAGCAAGGCGCAGATCTCGAAAGCCGATCAGGCCGTCCGACATGCCATTCATGCCACGCAGGCCGTCGCGCATTGCCGCGACGTGCGTGACCATCATCTCCCGGTTGCGCGCCATGTCCGCGTAACTGCGCGCCAGCGATGCATTTGTCCGTGCCAGGTCGCTCGCCGTGCGTGCGCGACTCAGCTCGAGATTGCGCAGGACATCCGCGCGCTCGGCCATGCCGGGCTCCCCGTCGTCGCTGAACGAGAACACGCGCGTTCGCACACGAGGGGTGACGTTGACGCTGGGGGGCATCGGGGGCATTGGCGCCATCGCCGGCATGGGAGCCATGCGCATCGCGGATCCATCACCGTTGAAGTCGAAGTGGAAGTTTCCCATGCCGCGATCGGGATAGACGTCCGACGACTTGGCGAGCGTGATCTTGACGTCCTTCACCGAGCCGTTGGAATACACCTTGAGATCGGCCGTGTCGCCCGGCTTGAGCTTGCCGATCTCGCGGCTGAACCGCTCTTCCTTCGCGCCGAGGAGGTCACCCTCCTGCGCTTCGCTCGCGGGAATCCGCAGATCCACACCGTTGATGGATTGGATGCGGTCCCCCTCACCGATCCCGGCCTTGTCCGCGGGCCCATTGTTCACCACGGACACGACGAGCACGCCGAGCGTGTCACGCTCGCTCCCGCCGCCACCCAGCCCGAGTCCCGCCGCGGCGCGATTCTCGCGCGATGGGAACAGTGACGAACGCCCCGCGGAATCCAGTTGCGCCGCGCTCTCCGTCTTGACGGTCACGGTCTTGTACTGACCGTCGGCATAGACGCTGAGTTTCACGTCATCGCCTGGCTTGGCCTTCTTCATCTCGCGCTGCAGCCGCTGCGTCATGAGGCCACGCATCTCCGGCGCGCCGGCATCGGCGGGCGCGAGTTTGAGATTGACGCCGTTGACAGAGGCGATGCGATTGCCCTCTTCCAGCCCCGCCTTCTCCGCGGGACTGCCCGAGGTGATGCTTTCGATGAGCAGACCGAGCGTGTCACGCTTGCCCGTGGATCGAGTGCTGATGCCGAGTACGGCGCGATTGCTGTCCTCGCCGTTGACGGCGCGGGCGACGCGGACTGCCATGTCGCGTACGCGTGCGATGCCATTGTCTTCGTCCTGCGCGTGCAGCGGCAGGGCCGCCGCGGCAAGCACGACAGCGCCAGCGAGGAGGTGGAGCGGTTTCATGACTGGGCCTCTGGTGCCAGGTGGTGTCGGGAGTGTCCGGTGATGAGTCACCGCCGGATGCAGGAACGGTTGCCGGACGGCAGGGGCAGCCCATGGGGCAGCCCCATGGGCTGCCCCTGCCTTGCCGTTATATTCCGGCCATGACCGCGACGCTGGAGCCGGAGCACAAGCCGCCGGACCTCGACGAGTTCGAGCATCACTGGCAGGACGAGGCCGACGCCGCGTTTCTTTACCGGAAGCTCGCCACGGCTGAGTCCGATCCGAAGAAGCGCGACCTGTACCTGCGCCTCGCCGAGGTCGAGGACCGCCACGTCTCGATCTGGAGCGACATCCTCACGCGCAACGGCCGGCCACCGCAACCGTTCCGGCCCACGGCGCGCGCGCGCGTGCTGGCCCTGCTCGGCCGCACCCTTGGCCCGCGACTGCTCCTCCCCACGCTGCTGGCCGAGGAGGGACGCGAGGTTCGCGGCTACCTCAACATGCATCGCGGTACGCCCGCGGGCGGCGAGGGCAAGGAAGAAGCGCTGATCCTCGCCCGCGAATCCGCCGAGCACGCCACGACACTGGGCGGCATTGCGGGGCGCACCGGCGAACCATGGCATCGCACCGAGAGCGGCGGCTTCCTGCGCAACGTGGTCTACGGCTTCAACGACGGGCTGACGGCGAACTTCGGTCTCGTGGCCGGCATGATCGGCGCGACGGCCGCGCAGGCGCACGAGACGATCGTGCTGGCGGGCGTCGCGGGCCTCATCGCCGATGCGCTCTCCATGGGGTCGAGCGGCTACCTTGCCGCCAAGAGCGAGCGCGAGGTGTACGAGCACGAGATCTCCATGGAGCGCACGGAGATCGAGCTCATGCCGGAGGTGGAGCGCGACGAGCTGGCGCTGATCTACGAAGCGAAGGGAATGGAGCGCGACGAAGCGCACCGGTTGGCGACGGGCGTGATGGCGGACCCGCGCCGCATGCTCGACGAGCAGGTGCAGGAAGAGCTGAAGATCGGCGAGCAGACCCTGTCCCCGTTGCGCGAGGGATGGGTGACGGGAGTGGCGACGGCGGTGGGGGCGTTCATTCCGGTGTTCCCGTTCCTGGTGACGCGCGGCGAAACTGCGATGATCTTCGCCTTCGTGATCGCCATGCTGTCGCACTTCCTCGTGGGCGCCGCGCGCTCGATCTTCACCGGCCGCAGCATCTTCCGCTCAGGACTCGACATGTTCGTCGTGGGACTCGGCGTCGCGCTCACCGGCTACTTCATGGGAGACTGGGTGGCGCACCTGCTGGGCCGCTAGCAGCGCCAGCGGCTGCATGCGCGGTCAGCGGCCGGCGACCACCAGGCTCATTACTCTCCCCTTCACGTACACCACCTTCCGCACCTCGCCCGTCACGAACTTCGCGATGCCGGGAACGGCGAGCGCGGCGGAGAGCACCTGCTCCTCGGTCGCGTCGCGCGCAATGCGTACGCTGCCGCGCAGCTTCCCGTTCACCTGTACGCCGATCTCGATCTCGTCCTCCGTGGCGAGCGTCGCGTCGAACGCGGGCCAGCCGGAGTCGAAGACGCTCGCGCCGTGCCCCCCGCCCATGCGCTCCCACAGCTCCTCGGCAATGTGCGGCGCGAACGGCGCCACGAGCTTGACGAGCGGCTCCACCTCTGAGCGATGCGGCACGCGCTCTCCGGAGCGCAGCGCGTTGACGTACTCCATCATCGCCGCAATCGCCGTATTGTAGGAGAGACGCGGAATGTCGTCCGTGACCTTGCGGATGGTCTGGTGCAGCTTGCGCATCACACCGGCATCGGGCGCACCGTCGTCGCGCATCTGATGCACGCTCGCCCATACGCGGTCGAAGAATCGCCTGACGCCGGAGATGCCGGCGTCGCGGAAGTCGCCGCCCTCCTCGAAGGGACCGAGGAACATGAGATAGGTGCGGAACGCATCCGCGCCCCATTGCGTCACGTACTCGTCCGGGTTCACGACGTTGCCGCGGCTCTTGGACATCTTCGCGCCATCGCGAATGATCATGCCGTGCGCGCGGAAGCGGTGAAACGGCTCCTCGAAGCGCAGGTGACCCGCGTCGTGCAGCACCATGGTAATGAAGCGCGTGTACAGCAGGTGCAGCACCGCGTGCTCGTTGCCGCCGATGTAGGAATTCACCGGCAGCCACTTTTCCGTTCGTGCCCGGTCGAAGGGACGATCGTCGAACTCCGTGCTCGGATAGCGCAGAAAGTACCACGCGCTGTCCAGGAACGTGTCCGACACGTCGGTCTCGCGTCGGGCGGTCTGGCCGCACTCGGGACACGGCACGTGATACCACTCCTCGTGGCGCGCGAGCGGTGACACTCCGCTGTCGTCGGGGCGGAAATCGTCGATGTCCGGAAGCAGCACCGGCAGATCCTTCTCCGGCACCTGCTGCACTCCGCACGCATCGCAGTAGATGACGGGAATGGGCGGGCCCCAGTAGCGCTGCCGCGAGATGCACCAGTCGTGCAGCCTGTAATTGACGACGGGTTTCGCCGCACCGCGCCCGGCGAGCCACGCGATGATCGCGCTTTTCCCCTCGGCAACGGACAGCCCATCGAACTCCGCCGAGTTCACCAGACGACACTCGGTGGTCTCCGCCTCGGGCTTCGGCAGCGGCGTGTCCGCCTGCTGTCCGGCGAGCGCGACGACGCGCACGATGGGGAGATGAAAGCGTGTCGCGAACTCGAAGTCGCGCTCGTCGTGTCCCGGAACCGCCATGATCGCGCCGGTGCCGTACTCCATGAGCACGTAATCCGCGATCCACACCGGTATCTGCTGCCCCGTCGCGGGATTCACGGCGTACGCGCCGGTGAACACTCCCGTCTTGTCTTTCTCCACCACCTTGCGCGACACGACGTCCTGCTTCGCCGTGCTGGCCACGTACGCATCCACCGCGGCGCGCTGCGTGTCGGTGGTGATCTGTGCGACGAGCGGATGCTCCGGCGCCAGCACCATGTACGTCGCGCCGAAGATGGTATCGGGCCGCGTGGTGAAGACAGTGATGCTCCAGGGTCCGCTTCCCTCGGGCGCGGCAGCGGCGTCGCCGCTTCCCTGAAACACCACCTCCGCGCCTTCCGACTTGCCGATCCAGTTCCGCTGCGCTGTCTTCGTGCTCTCGGACCAGTCCATGGTGTCGAGGTTGGCGAGCAGGCGCGGCGCGTACTCGGTGATGCGGAAGAACCATTGTTCGAGCGAGCGCTGCTCCACCGGCGTCCCGCACCGTTCGCACGCGCCATTGATCACCTGCTCGTTGGCGAGCACTGTCTTGTCGAACGGGCACCAGTTCACCGCCGCCGTCTTCTTGTACGCCAGCCCGCGATCCATGAGCTGCAGGAAGATCCACTGCGTCCACTTGTAGTACGTGGGATCCGTCGTGGACAGCTCGTGCGACCAGTCCACCATGAGCCCCATGGCGCGCAGTTGACGGCGGAAGTTCTCGATGTTGCGCGGGATCAGCTCCTGGGGGTTCAGCCCGACCTTGAGCGCGTAGTTCTCCGAGTGAATGCCGAACGCATCGAAGCCGATCGGCTCGAATACGGTATTGCCCTGCATGCGCTGGAACCGCCCGTGGATGTCGTTCCCCGTGAACGCGAACACGTTCCCCACGTGCAATCCCTCGGCGGAGGGATAGGGAAACATCATGAGCTGGTAGAAGGGGCGCGCGGCGTGGTCGAGGTCAGGCGAGTTGGCCCGATCGCGCTGCCAGCGCTCCTGCCACTTTCGTTCGACGGCAGCAGGGTGATAGATGGCCTGGCCTTCGGCGCCTTCGGCCATGGAGTGGGAGTGTGACGTTGTCATGGTGATTGTGGAAATCTAGCCGGAAGAGCGGAAGGGATAAGGGGCAGCCCAAGGGGCAGCCCATGGGGCAGCCCATGGGGCTGCCCCTTGGGCTGCCCCTTAGCGTTCTTCCGGCGGCCGCACGTTCCGAAAGAACGCATAGTACAGCGCCGCGTTCACGCCCTGCAGCGCGGCGGCGAGGAGCAGCGGCAGCTCGAGCCACACCGTCTGCATGAGCTGGCCCGCGATCGTCGGGCCGGCGGTGGCGAGCGCCTGCAGCGGCAGATTCGACAGGCCAGCGGCAGTGCTCCGGTCCGCTTCGTCCACCACGCCCATGAGAAAGGACTGGCGAATGGGTCCGGAGAGCGAGTTCACCTGCGTGCGCAGCAGGAACAGGATGCCCGCGAGCCAGAAATTGGGCATGAGAGCCACGGCGGCGAGCAGCACCACCGACGTGGATCGCGCGATGACGACAGCGCTGACGGCGCCCAGCCACCGGGCGAAGCGCGCGGCGAGGAGATTCGACGGTGCCGCGGCGAGATTCGCGAGGAAGTACAGGCCGCCGAGCTGCGCCGCGCTGGCGCCGTAGCGCACGTGGAACCAGTACACCACCACCGGGCCGAGCATGCCGACCGCGAGCCCGTTGGTGGCGTTCGTGATGAGAAAGCGGGGGAGCATGCGCCGCGTGCTCTGTCCCAGTCGCGGCGCGCCCGGCACGCGCGGCGCGCGTTCGCGTTCGTGCACCGGAAGAATGACGGTCGCCATGGCGACGCCGAGCACCACGGTGAGCAGAAAGAGCATGCGCTCGCCGGTGATCGTGGCCATGCCGAACGCGCGATGCGCGACGGAGGGAAAGGCCGCGACGAGCGATCCGGCGGCGCCCGCGAGCACGCCGATGAGCGAGACGATGCCGAACGCGCTGGTGCGATTGCGATCGCCGGACAGCTCGGCGATGAGCGCCTGTTCCGCCGGGAAGTAGGGCCCGAAGGCGCCGCCCGCGCCTGCGCCGCCACCGCGCCCGACCGTTCCGGCGGCCGCCGCCACGAGCAGCACGCCGAACGACGGCGCGAGCGCGAAGAGCAGTCCGCTCGTCGCGGTGAGCAGTCCCAGAACGACGAGCAGCGGCTTGCGTCCCACGCGATCGGCCACGAGTCCCACCAGCGCGGTGAGCACCATGCTCCCGAGCGAGCCGGCGGTGAAGACGACGCCGACGCGCAGCGCCGTGTAGCCGAGCGCCACGAGGTAGATGGGCGCGATGACGTTGAGGTAGCCGAGCGAGAGACTGCGCAGTGCGCGTCCCGTGAAGAGGAGACGGAGATCGCGGCCGAGCCAGGGCGGCAGG
>DASVWN010000105.1:0-3870 GCA_036393195.1 Gemmatimonadaceae bacterium
GCGGAGACGGCTACGGTCGACCCGATCGCGCGATTTGCTCCGCCGACCCAGGACGAGGGTGCAAATCCCGTCTTCGCCGCGCCCGACCTGATCATCGACGGGAGCTGGAGTGGCGAGATCAGGGCGCGTGACACCACGCGCCTGATGCCGCGGGTGCTTTGGCGCGGCAAGAGCCGCATGGTCGGTCAGGTCATGCGTGCGGGCGACGTGTGGGCGTTCGAGGTGACCGCGATCCACAGCCATCCGGAGTTCGAGTCGGCGGCAGGGGCGGATCAGGTCCTCGTCGCCGATGCCCCCGACGGAGCGCGCCTTCGGGCGGTGGAGCGCACATGGCGGTTCCTCCGCGGGGCCGCGCTCTCGCCGGACGGTCGTTTGCTATCCGTGCGCGATGGAGCGGAGCGCCGCATCGTGGAGGTGCTCGACGTTTCTACCGGGCGCGTCGTTGCGTTCGCCGGGAGTGATTTTGGCGGAACCGGCTGGGCGCATGGCTGGGCACCGGACGGGAAGGTGCTCGTACTGGTGGAAAGGCGTGGCTTCTCCTTCCGAGACACATCCGACTTGCGGGAGATCGGGTGGCTGCCGAGTGAGTATCCGGCACACGTGAGTTTCTCGGCGGAGCGCGGGCTCATCGCGTTAGGCGACTGGAGCACGGGAGTCGTCGCGCCGTGGCCGGAGCTACTGACTGAGATCACGGCCCGTCAGCCGGCCGGCGCTTCCGCGAGTATGACCGAACGGATCGTTACGGCTGACGAGGGCGCGCCTGCAGTGGACACTGAATGACGAGACAGCCGCAATGCTCCCTGAGTGCTTTCCCCACGGCCTACTGACTTCCCTGTCGGTTGAAAGGTGAATGGTTCAGATATCGGTGAGCACCTCTCTGACGTGCGCTGCAGCAGGCGGGCGATCGGCGGATTGCGCGAGCTGCGCTCGCGCGCTTATGTATTCGCCCGCGGCAGAGCTGGGGCGTTGGGTTCCCGAGAACACACACACTTTCACCACCATCCGTCCTCGGAGATTCCATGAAGCGAGTCACCGGCATTGGCGGCATCTTCTTCAAAGCCCAGGACGCTCCGGCACTACGGGCCTGGTACAAGCAGCATCTGGGAATCGATGTTCAGGAATGGGGTGGCGCGGCTTTCGACTGGACCGACGGTGATGGCAAGCCGGTTGCCGGAACGACCGCCTGGTCCATTGCTCCGGCGCAAAGCAACCAGTTTGCGCCCAGCAGTGCACCGTTCATGGTCAATTACCGGGTGGAGGATCTCCACGCCCTGGTCAATGCCCTGCGCGAAGAAGGCTGCAACGTGCTCGAGAAGATCGACGATTCCGAATACGGACTGTTTGCCTGGGTCATCGATCCAGAGGGAAACAAGGTAGAACTCTGGCAACCGCCTGCCGGCCAGTGAGCTGCAACGTCCATTGCAGGGAGAGAACGCGGATGCCGGAGCGATCACGAACTCTCGCTGATTAACGTTCGGAACGCTCTTTGCTTGGCGAGTCTGGCATCGGTAATCGGGCACGATGGAACGGCGTCGCCATCAGGCCGGACCGCGTTCAGACGAGATTTCACGACGACGGTGCACCGGCAGGCCTCGCGACGATCGACCGCATTCAGACTGAGCTGCATGGGCGCGTGTGCCGGGGCCATCCCTGACTCCGGCCTCGAGTACCCCATCTCGATGGGAGATGCGACATGGGCAAACCAGCAAAGAACACGATCTGCCTCTGGTACGACCGCGACGCCGAGGACGCGGCGCGATTCTACGCCCGGACCTTTCCCGATTCGTCGGTTGACGCGGTGTACCGCGCACCGGGCGACTTTCCGTCCGGGAAGCAAGGGGACGTGTTGACCGTCGAGTTTACCGTGATGGGCATTCCGTGCCTGGGGCTGAACGGGGGACCTGCCTTCAAGCACAGCGAAGCGTTCTCGTTTCAGGTCGCAACGGCTGACCAGGCGGAAACGGATCGCTATTGGAACGCGATCGTCGGCAACGGCGGCGAGGAGAGTGCGTGCGGCTGGTGCAAGGACAAATGGGGATTGTCCTGGCAGATCACGCCGATCGCGCTGACGAAAGCAATTGCCGATCCTGATCCCGCTGTCGCCAAGCGCGCGTTCGATGCGATGATGCAGATGAAGAAGATCGACATCGCGGCCATCGAGGCGGCGCGCCGTCGCCCGTGACCGCCGCGGCCCTCGCGGAGCTCGAACCGATTCTCGTCGAGCGGTTCGTGGCCCTCGCGTGCGCGGACTCGCTGCGGGCTGCGCACCGGCGCTTGACAGCATGCCCTGACCTCGTATCGTGTGCGAGCGCTGGAATCGCTGTGTCCTGAACTCGCCGAGGTCGTATGCGCATCATCTCGCGTGTCGCAATCATCTGTACCGCCGGGGTGCTGGTCGCGGGCTGCATGAAGCGTGATCAAGCGGCCGGCGGCAGTACGTCTGCCACCGCGGACACGGCCGCACCAGCCGCCGTACCCGCTCCTGCTCCCGCTCCCGCGATGTCGCTCGCCGACGCCGCCGGCAAATGGCAGATGGAATCCACGCCCGAGTCGGGGAAAGACACGTCGGTCACGAAGTACGTCCTGACGGCGACGGCCGATACGACGGGCTGGCTCATCACCTTCCCGTCGGGGCTCAAGGTGCCGCTGCAGGTCGCGGTCTCCGGAGACAGTCTGCTCGAGCGCTCGGGCACCTTCGCGAGCCAGCGTCGAAAGGGCGTGAAGGTAATGACGGAAGGTTCGCTCAGGATGCAGAACGGGAAACTCGTCGGCACGACGATCGCGCACTATTCGAAGGCCGGCGCGGATTCGGTGCTGCGCCTGCGTACCGAAGGAACGAAAATGCCGTAGCCGGCCGCGAGAGCTGGATGGCGATATGACCCGTCCTTCGACTTCGAGCTCTCGCACGTGGTGTCGCACGCTCGACATGCTCCGTCGTGCTCGATCGGCTGATCCGCGCCGCGCGCGTTCGCACTCGCCCGCTCGAGTGCTGCTCCGCGCGGCCGTCGCTGGTGTGCTGCTCGCCGCCGTCGCGCCCGAATCGGGGGCACAGGCGGCCCGATACGGCGACCATTCGACAGGCGTCGTCGATTTCCCGATCAGTTGCTCCAGGCGCGCGCAAGTCGGGTTCGATCGCGCGGTTGCGCTGCTCCATCACATGACGTATCCGCAGGCGCGAAAGGCGTTCGAGCTCGTCATCGCCTCCGATCCTGACTGCGCGATGGCCCACTGGGGCATCGCGATGACGCTCTTCCAGCCGCTCTGGCCCACGCGGCCCAGTCCCGATGCGCTGCGCCGCGGTTGGGACGCAGTACAGAGAGCAAAGGCGCTCGACCCGCCGACGGAGAGGGAGCGTCTCTTCGTTGCCGCAGTGGAGGCGTTCTTCCTCGACCCCACGTCAGCCGACTACTGGCTTCGCATCCGCCGCTGGAAAGAAAGCTCGGAGCGGCTGTATGCGGCCTATCCCAACGATGCCGAGGCGGCATCGTTCTATGCGCTGGCACTCCTGGCCACCGCTCCCGCGGACACCACGTCGCGCGTTCACGCGGACAGCGCGGCGGCGATTCTGCTTCGTGTGTACGCGCGCAATCCGCGCCACCCCGGCGCCGTGCACTATCTGATCCACGCCAACGATGTTCCGGGGCGCGAAGGCGATTCGTTGGCGATCGTCCGTGCGTACGACGCGATCGCGCCGCGCAATCCGCACGCGCTGCACATGCCGACGCACATCTACACCCGCCTCGGCGACTGGAACGCGGTGATTCGCGGCAACCGGCAGGCGGCCGACGCAGCGCTCGACTATCCAGCAGGCGAGAGCGGACAATTCGTGTGGGATGAATTCCCGCACGCAATCGAGTATCTCGTCTATGC
>DASVWN010000106.1:0-39782 GCA_036393195.1 Gemmatimonadaceae bacterium
CCCGCATACTCCCCCAGCGCGTGGCGCACGAAGACGTACTGTCCGCCCGACCGCGGAATCATGGCGCCCAGTTCAGAAAGCGAAATGGCGCCCAGCAGCGCGTACAACCCTCCGGCAACCCAGACCAGCAGAAAGAGCGACGGACTCGGCAATCGCGCTGCGATCTCTCCCGGCGTGCGCAGGATGCCCATGCCGATCGTATTGCCGATGATGACGGCCAGCCCGAACGCCACGCCAAGCACGCTCAGCAGCCGTCCCCTGTGCATGGGTGGAACAGCGCGGGGCTCGGTTTCCAGAGTTGCTGTCATGGCGCTGCGGGAACATGCATGGGGCGGCCTCGATATGGGGCACGGGAAGGTGCCGATATTGCATGCCGGGACCGCAGAATGTAAGTATTGGCGAGAACAGTCCCACTCGTCCTCCGCCTCACCCGTCCCCGCTCGTTGCCGCACGCCGCGCCATTCGTCACCGAAGGAGACGAGGGCGCTCCTGGAGGCATGCCGCCTCGCCCGCTCGCGGTTCGCTCCTCGCGCACCGCGATTCTCACCCCACTTCGAGTCACCGCGGTTTCCCGATGTCCCCACGCACTCCCCCACCCTGCACGCACCTGCGCGGGCCCGGCACCACCGTCTGCCTGCACTGCCGTCGTGACGCGCGCCGCGCCGCGCAGGCGCGCACGGCCCAGCTTGCGCTTCGTATTCTCGCCGGCGTCGTCGCTGTCGCCGTGGTCGGCATTCTCATTCGTGCAACGTTGCACGCCTTTCCGGGCGACTCGCCCAGGTCACATGCTCTCGTGACCGGCGGCATGCCGTCCGCCGATTCCGCGATGTCGCGGGTCACGCGGACGGCCGAGGTCGCAACTCCGCATCAGAGCGACGGGTCGCTGCGCGACTCGCGCGCGGTGAGGGGCACGGTCATTTCGAAGCGCACCACCGCCCCGGGTTCATCCGCCGCCAAGCCACTGGGGTCCGCTATTCCCGCCGCTGCGGCCGCGGCCACGCTGCCCGCTCCGGCGCTCGCCGAGGGACGCACAGACCTCGGCAACGGCATCTTCGCCATGCGCAACGGGCGCGTCGTGACGGTGTACTTCGACACTCCACTCGGCCGCACGCGCAAGCCCGACAAGTTCGAAGCGACGGTACGGGCGACGCTGCCCAGGGTGTACGGGGCTGTCGCCGATTCCGCGCTCGCGCGTGTGCCGCGCGGCGACATCGCGAGCCTGGGCAACCCCGCCACCGATCTGGCCGCGACCGGAATCCGGCTGCCCGCGGGAAACGGCGTGACGCTCGCGCTCTGGCCCGAGACGCGTCCCGGACAGGACGGACCGCTCGCCGTGTCGTATCGCGCGACGGTGGTGCAGTAGCCGCCAGCTACCAGCGTTTCTCCAGTTCGTCCAGCTGCCGCTCGAGCTCCGCGAGCCGCTCCACCGCATCCCGCCCGATGCGCTGGTCGGCATTCATGGTCATCCCATACAAATAGGTGAGCTGGTCCAGCAGTTTCGGCTCCGAATAGCGAATCGGCGCCGTCACCAGCTCGTCATGCAGCGCGGTGAGCGTGCGCAACGTGTCGGCGGCGGCGCCCGTGGCGTTGGCCAGGCGCTTTCGCGCCGAATCAACCCGTGCCCTGAGACGGTTGGCCCGGCTCACGGCATCGCGCACGCGCAGGTTGTGGGCGAGCTGCTGTTCGAGATCCGCCTGCGTCACGCCGTCCGCGGTCACGCGCGGATCGGTACGCAGCACGAGCGGCGCGCGCTCTGTGGCGCTGTCCACGGTGAGTCGCACCGTGTACGTGCCCGGCGCGGCCAGCGGGCCGAGGGCGCCGCGACCGGCGCGGCGCGTTCCCTCCTCCCACGGGCCGGGATAGCGCAGATCCCAGATGAAGCGATGCATGCCTGCTGCCGCCGCCAGGCCTGGCCCGCGCGGCGATCGCCGGAACCCGCCATCCTCCGCATCCCCGCTGTCGCCCTCTCCGGCGTTGCGGCCGCGCGCCAGTGTCTGCGCCGTGTCTGCCGTGAAACTCCTCACTACTCTGCCGCGGGCATCGAGAATGTCCAGCCGCAGCGAGTGCCGGGCGTCCTGCGACAGGTAATAATCAATCATGGCGCCGGGCGGCGGATACTCCGGCGCCGCCGGTCCGCCGCGCCCGCCAAAGTAGCGTAGCCGGTACGCCGGGCGTGGCGTGAAGAGATGATGGGCCGCGGACGCCACCTGCGCGTCGAGCTGCTCGAGCGGCGTCAGGTCATCCAGGATCCAGAACGATCGCCCCTGGGTCGAGACCACGAGATCGCCGCGATGGACCTGGAGATCCGTCACCGGTGTGACCGGCAGATTGAGCTGCAGCGACTGCCAGTGTCCACCATTGTCGAATGAGACGAACATGCCGAACTCGGTGCCCGCGTAGAGCAGGCCCGCGCGCACCGGGTCTTCGCGCACGACCCGCGTGGGACAGTCCGCGGGGATGCCGTTCCGGCCGTCCGTGAGCAGCGTCCAGCTCCGGCCGTAGTTGTCCGTGCGATAGATGTACGGATGAAAATCGCCGAGCAGATAGCGATAGACGGCGATGTAGGCGGAGGCCGCGTGGTACGGTGAGGGCTCGATGTTCTGGACGCGCCCGCCCGGTGGCAGATCACGCGGCGTCACATCCTGCCAGCTCCTGCCGTTGTCGCGCGTGACGTGGACAGGACCGTCGTTGGCACCGGCCCAGATGACTCCCTTGGCCAGCGGCGATTCGCGGATTGCGTAGAGGGTGCTGTAGTACTCCTCGCCCGTGGCGTCGCGGGTGATCGGCGTGCCCGACGCGACCTGCTTCGCCGGATCGTTGGCCGTGAGATCGGGACTGATTCGCGTCCAGGTGACGCCTTCGTCCATCGTGCGATGCACGTACTGCGAGCCGAAGTAGATCACGCGTGGATCGTGTGGCGACACTTCCATCGGCGCCACGCGCTGGAAGCGATACTTCATGTTCTTCGGGTTGTAGCCGTACAGATATTGCGCACCCACCCAGTAGTTCTTCTCCTGACCGGTGTGCAGATCCATGCGGCTGAACTGCCCCTTGCACGCGCCATACACCGTGTCCGGCCGTATGGGATTCGGCATGATCGGTCCGGTTTCGCATCCGGGGCCGGGCTGCCATTCGGCCTGATCGGCAATGTCAGGCAGACTGGGCACGATCACGGTGGACGCGTCCTGCTGGGCGCCGTACACGCGATACGGATACTGGTTGTCGGTCGCCACCTGGTAAATCTCGGCGGTGGGCTGGTTGTCCTGCGTGGACCAGGTACGACCGCCGTCGTACGAGACGTTGGCGCCCCCGTCGTTTGACTGGATCATCGTGTTTCCATCTTTCGGACTGATCCACATGTCGTGATTGTCGCCGTGCGGCGTGGGCATGCGGCGGAACGTCTTGCCGCCGTCGCTCGACTTGAAGAAGCTCTCCGCGCCGCCGTACACGACGTCCGCGTTGGTGGGATCCGCCGCGAGCGTCGTGTAGTAGAACGGCCGCGTGATGAGCGTGGGCTGCGTGTTGATGAGCTGCCAGTGCTCGCCCGCATCATCGGAACGATAGAGTCCGCTGCCCGGCCTGGCTTCGATGAGTGCATAGACGCGATCCGGATTGGCCGCGGTCACGGCAATGTTGCTCTTGCCGAAGAGTCCCGCGGGAAGTCCGCCGCCGAGCTTCGTCCAGTGGTCGCCGCCATCCACGCTCCTGTAGATGCCGCCCTCACGCGCGCCGCTGATGATGGTCCACGGCGTGCGCTGGCCGCGCCACAGGGATGCGTAGATCACGTTGGGATGACCTGGCTGCAGCTCGAGGTCCACCGCGCCGGTGCTGTCGGAAATGAAGAGCACCTTCTCCCACGTGGCCCCGCCATCCTTCGTGCGGTAGACGCCGCGTTCGGGATTCGATGTGAACGCATTGCCCACGGCGGCCACATAGACGACATCCGGATTGGTCGGATCGATGCGCACGGCGCCAATCTGTCCGGTCTCGCGCAGTCCGACGAACGTCCACGACTTTCCGGCGTCCGTGGACTTGTAGACGCCGCGCCCGGTGGAAACGTTGCTCCGGATGTCATCCGAGCCCGTGCCGACGTACACGACGTCGGGATTCGAGAGCGCCACGTCGATGGAACCGGTGGAGGCCGCCGCGAAGTAGCCATCCGAGATGGGGCGCCAGCTCGCGCCGCCGTCGGTGGTCTTCCACACGCCGCCGCTCGCGACTCCCATGTAGAAGGTTCGCGGCTCGGACGGCACGCCGGTGACGGTGGTGACCCGTCCGCCGCGATTGGGGCCGATCATGCGATAGGGGAGACCGGCGAACAGCGTGGCGTCGTAGCCGGCGGGCGCGGCGGCGGTCTGCGCGCACAGACTGGAGGCGACGAGCAGCAGCGGGGCGAGGCAGCGGATCATGGCGTGGGAGGGTGCTGGAGAGGAGGAAGGACGGATTACCAGGGGCAGCCCCTGGGGCTGCCCCTGCGTTCACCCCGCTTGATACCCTTCCTGCTGAATGGCGCGGACGGCCGCCGCCGTTACGGCGCGAGGATCGGCGTCCGGCGCGACCGAAAAGCGGGCGGATCCGATCGTCACGCTGGGATCCACCACGCCGGCCACGCCGGAGAGCGCCCTGCTGACCGCGGCAACGCAGTGGCCGCACGACATGCCCACAATGGACAGGGAGACGCTGGGGGAAGTCGCCATGGGACGCATCCGGAAAGGGGATGCCGGAAGATAGCAACACGTGCCGGCGCGGTGACTGCCAGGAGCGGATCCGGACTCTTGCCCGGCCTGCACGTATACTGCATCATAAACATAATCTGTATACAATTTCCCGCCTCCCCGCACCACCCGCCGCCCCCAGGATCCCCATGCCCCACCGCGTCCTCCTCGCCGCCATCGTCGCCGCTGCCACCGCCACCGCCGGCCCGACTGCTCCGCTGGCCGCGCAACAACCGGCGGCACAACAGGCGCAACACCCCGCGCAACACCCCGCGCAACACCCCGCGCAACACCGCGCCCGACCCCCTGCGCCCACCGCCGGCCTCGATCCGTACATCGAGCACGCCATGCACGACTGGCACGTGCCCGGCCTCGCCATCGCCATCGTCCACAATGACTCGGTGGTCCTGGCCAGAGGCTACGGCGTCCGCCACATCGGCACACCCGACCGCGTGGACCCCCACACCATCTTCGCCATCGGCTCCAACACCAAGGCCTTCACCGCCACCGCCATTGCCATGATGGTCGACTCGGGCCGCATGCACTGGGATGATCGCGCCACGCAGTATCTCCCCGGCTTCCAGCTCTACGATCCCTGGGTCACGCGCGAGATCACGGTCCGTGACCTCCTCTCCCATCGCAGCGGCCTCGGCCGCCGCGGCGACCTGCTCTGGTACGGATCCCCATACAGTCGCGCCGAGATCCTGCGCCGCATTCGCTACCTGCCTCCCAATTCGAGCTTCCGCAGCCAGTTCGGGTACTCGAACATCATGGTGCTCGCCGCCGGCCAGGCGCTCGCGGCCGCCGCGGGTACGTCCTGGGACGACGTCATCGCGCAACGCATCTTCACGCCGCTCGGGATGACATCGAGCAGTACCAGCATCGCAGCGTTCTCGCATGAGACGGACGTGGCGACCCCCCACAGCATCGACAAGGGCATCGCTCGCGCCATTCCGTGGCGTAACGTGGACAACATCGGGCCCGCGGGCTCCATCAATTCCACCGTCACCGACATGGCACAGTGGATCCGCCTGCAGCTCGGCAACGGCACGTACGCCGGCCGCCAGCTCGTCTCGGCGCGGTCGCTCCGCGAGACCCACTCCCCGCAGACGATCATCTCCTCCCCGCACGACTCGCTCACCCCCTCCACGCACTTCGCCCTCTACGGCATGGGCTGGGTGCTCGAGGATTATCGCGGCCGGGAGATCATCTGGCACAACGGCGGCATCGATGGCATGCTCTCGGAGGTCCGCCTCGTCCCCGAAGCACATCTGGGCATCGTCATCCTCTCCAACGCCGAGGGTCACAATCTGAATCCGGCGCTCATGTATCGCATCATTGACGCGTACCTGGGTGCTCCCGCCCGCGACTGGAGCGCGCTCTACCTGGCCCGCTTCAAGCGCGCGCAGGCAGCGCAGGAGGCTGCCGAGCAGAAGATGCTCGCCGCGCGCGTCACCGGCACGAAGCCGTCGCTGCCGCTGGCGGACTATGTGGGAACCTATGCCGACACCATGTACGGCAAGGCGACCGTCGCGCTCGAGCACAATGCATTGATCCTTCGCTACGGCCCCGCGTTCACCGGCGACCTCGCACACTGGAATTTCGATACGTTTCGCGTCACCTGGCGCGATCCGCGACTGGGCGCCGGATTCGTCACGTTCGGACTGGGTGCCATGGGCACGGTGGACCACATGAACGTCGAAGGCATCACGGACTTCCATTTCGTGCCGGACACCGCCTCCTCCCATACTGCCGCTCTTCACTCCCCTCCGAGATAGCAGCCCATGCGACTCCTCGCCGCTCTCGTGCTCTGCGCGGGACTCACGCAGCCCGCGGTCGTCCCGCGTACGCCGCACACCAGTCCGCGCAGCGCCACCGTCCGGCGGCCGGCGCGTCCCGCGTACGACGCGCTCGAGCAGTTCATCGCACACGAGCAGCGCGAGAAGCATCTCCCCGCAGTGTCCATTGCCCTCGTTGACGACCAGCAGATCGTCTGGTCGAAGGGCTTCGGCTACGCGAACCCATCCGACAGCACGCCGGCCACCGCGAATACCATCTATCGCGTGGGCAGTGTGTCGAAGCTCTTCACCGATATCGCGGTGATGCAGCTCGTCGAGAAGGGTGTGCTGAGCCTGGACGCGCCGATCTCGCGGTATCTGCCGGATTTCGCGCCCCACAATCCCTTCGGCACGCCGATTACGCTCCGCGAACTGATGTCGCACCGGGCCGGCCTCGTGCGCGAGCCACCGGTCGGCCATTACTTCGACGCGTCATCGCCATCGCTCGCCGCCACCGTGCACAGCCTGGACAGCACCACGCTCGTGTACGAGCCGCACACGCACACCAAGTACTCCAACGCCGGCGTCGCCGTCGTGGGCCGCGTTCTCGAGGTCATGCAGCACGCATCCTTCGCGCCGTATCTCTCGCGCGCCGTGCTGCGCCCCATGGGGCTCACCCACAGCGCCTTCGCACGCGAGAGCACCTTCGCCCGGGACATGGCCGCCGGGTACATGTGGACGTACGACGGTCGCACCTTTGCCGCGCCCACCTTCGATCTGGGCATGGCGCCGGCAGGCAGCATGTACACGTCCGTCACCGATCTCGCGCGATTCCTGAGCGTGCTCTTTGCCGGTGGACGCGGGCCGCATGGCCGCGTACTGCAGCAGAAGACGCTCGACGCCATGTGGACACCACAATTCGCGCAGCCCGGTGACAGCACCGGATACGGACTCGGCTTCGCGCTGTCGCGGCTGGAGGGCCACCGCGTGATTGGCCACGGCGGCGCGATCTACGGATTCGCCACGCAACTCGCCGCGCTTCCGGATGACAAGCTCGGCGTCGTGGTCGTTACGACGGAGGATGGCGCGAATGCCGTGACCAGCCGCATCGCGGACGCCGCGCTGCGGCTCATGCTCGCGGCGCGCGAACACCGCGCGCCGCCCGCGCTCGATACCACTACCGCCGTGCCGCGCGAGCTGGCGCGTCAACTGGCCGGCCGCTACGGCACGGGCGACCACGCGGTGGATCTCGCGGAGCGCAACGGCGCACTGATTCTGGAACCCGTTCGCGGTGGATTCCACGCCTCGCTCCGCATGCTGCGCGACACGCTCATCGTGGATGACCGGCTCGCCTGGGGCACGCGCGTGCTGCGCACGAGCGAGGCGATCGTCATCAACGGCGACACCCTGCGGCGCGTCACGCTGCCCATGCCGCGGCCCGCGCCCGCCGAGTGGCACGGCCTGATTGGAGAGTATGGCTGGGATTACAACACGCTCTACGTGCTGGAGAAGGATGGCCGGCTGCAGGCCCTCATCGAATGGTTCTTCGAGTATCCGCTCGACGAACAGTCGCCGGATCACTTTCGCTTTCCCGGCTGGGGACTGTACGACAACGAGCCGGTGACCTTCATGCGGGATGCGAACGGCCGCGCCACGGCGGTGCGCGTGGGCGGCGTGACCTTTCCGAGACGCGCCACGGGTCCCGAGGATGGGTCGCAGTTCCGGATCACGCCCGTGCGTCCCGTGGCCGAGTTGCGCACCGCCGCGCTGGCCGCGACGCCGCCACACGAGAGCGGGAACTTCCGTCCCAGCGATCTCGTCGAGCTCGTGACGCTCGACAGCTCCATCCATCTCGACATCCGCTACGCGACCGCGAACAACTTCATGGGCACGCCCATGTATCAGGAAGCGCGCGCGTTCATGCAGCGGCCCGCCGCCGAGGCGGTGGTGCGCGCGAGCCGGTGGCTGCACCAGCGCGGGTACGGGCTGCTGATCCACGATGCCTATCGGCCGTGGTTCGTCACGAAAATGTTCTGGGATGCGACCCCGCCGGACAAGCACGTGTTCGTGGCCGACCCCGCCGAGGGATCACGGCACAATCGCGGGTGCGCGGTAGATCTGACGCTGTACGACCTGGCGACCGGCGCACCCGTCGCGATGACCGGCGGCTACGACGAGATGACGGACCGCAGCTACCCGGATTACCCGGGTGGCACGTCACTGCAGCGCTGGCACCGTGCCCTGCTGCGACAGGCCATGGAGCTCCAGGGCTTCACCGTGTACGACGCCGAGTGGTGGCACTTCGACTACGACGCCTGGCGGAACTATGCGATCGGGAACGTCGCGTTCGAGAACATTGGGCGATGACCATGAACGGGCGACGGCCGCCGCCCTACCAGCTTCCGCGTTCGCCGAGGCTCACGATGACCCGGGTCAGTCGCGCCGCCGCGTTGCGCCAGTTGCGTTCGACGGCTTTCTGTGCGCCGTCGGCGCTGCCGGCGGCAATGCGCTCGATGATCGCCTCGTGCTCCACGACGGATTGTCCGATCTCATCCACCAGCGCGCTCGTGTACAGTCGCACGTATCGTTCGGCCTGCGGTTTCACGGCGTCGTGCAGCGCGAGCAGGCGCGGCCCGGCGCCGGCTTCCACGTAGCGCCGGTGAAAGCCGGTGTCGGCGTCGAAGATGCGCACGGGATCGGGACGCTGGCCCCTGGCGGATGGCTCGAGCTGGGCGTTTCTCGCCCGGAGATCCTCGACGAGCGTCTTGCGCAGCGCGGGCGACAGCGCGGCCGCCCCCCGCGCGGCGAGCCCCTCGACGGCTCCGACAACCTCGAACAACTCACGGGCATCCTCGCGGGTGAGCGGCGCGATGACGAGGCGGTGTTCCTTTCGGCGGCCGACGCCGGTGATCCAGCCTTCCTGCTGCAGCCGGTGGAGCGCGCTGCGCACCGGCGTGCGGCTCACACCCAGTCGTTCGGCGATGTCGCTCTCGATGATGCGGGAGCCGGGCGCGAGTCGTCCCCAGATGATGAGGTCGCGGAGCTGCTCGTACGCGCGGGCGATGCGGTCGCCACGGGTCGTCCGGGTGGCGGGTGCGGCGGCGCTGGCGCGCTTCGTTCGCATCACCTGGGGCATGGTCGTGCGGTTCGGGGGTTGAGGGTTGCGAGCGCTGGAGTGCGGCGAGCCGGCACCGGGCGGGCCCGGGGTCGGCTGCCACCTTATGAATACCGCCGGGTATACTGATCCGTCAGGGGCGGCGGTGGTTCCCGCGCGGCACGGCCGGGATCTCCGGGCACCGGCAGGACCGATGTTGTATACCTTGCAGTATACTAGTTCGCATCGCATTATGTTCACAATATCGCCGCCGCGGGCCGCCTCCGGCCCGCCCCGGCCGCCCTCGACCCCTCCGGCCCATCCATGCCTCCCCTGCATCCCGAGCCCGCGCCCGTCGCGCCCGACTCCCAGGACCGCGCCGCCCTGCGCCCGCCGCCCGGGGGAATGGACCTCCCCGCACTGCACGTCCGGCACCTCCGCACCGCGCCCGAATACGACGCCTGCGTCGCGCTGCAGGAGGAAACCTGGGGCGCGCAGTTCAACGAACGGGTCCCCGCCGCCATTCTCAAGGTGTCCCAGCGCGTCGGCGGCGTCACCGCCGGCGCCTTCGACCGCGATGACCGCCTGATCGGCTTCGTCTTCGGGCTCACCGGCATCGAACGCGGCGACCTGGTCCACTGGTCCGACATGCTCGCCGTCCGACCCGAGTTCCGCGATCACGGGATCGGCCGGCGCCTCAAGGAGTTTCAGCGCGAAGCGGTGAGTCGCCTCGGCGTCGTGCGCATGTACTGGACCTTCGACCCGCTCGTTGCCCGCAACGCGCACCTCAACCTCAACCGCCTCGGCGTGCGCATCGCCGAGTACATTCCCGACATGTACGGCCGCGAGACCAGCAGCACGCTGCACCGGGGCATCGGCAGCGATCGCTTTGTCGCGAACTGGGCCATCAGGGACGCCAGCCCCGTGCGCGCCGCGGATCGCACGGCGGAGGTCCCCGGCGTTCGCGAGGCGCCAGTGCTGAACAGGCCGGATGACTCGGGCATGCCCGCGACTCCCGAAGCCGCGATCGCGCACGTGAACGGACTCTGCCGGGTGGCCATTCCGCTCGACATCGAGGCCGTCCAGCAGTCCGCCCTTGCCACGGCCGCGCAATGGCGCGCAACCACGCGTCAGGCGTTGCAATGGGGGTTGCGACACTCGTACACGGTCCGCGGCTTCTATCGCGATGATGCCGCCGGCTACGGATATTACGTCCTGTCCACGACTCCCCTTCCTGCAGGAGAATCCTGATGCACCACCGCGCGACTGCACCGTCACCGCGATTCCGTCCTCCCACCAGAGGCGCCTGATGCTCCGCCTCGACCGCATTACCCTGCGCGAGATCCGGCTTCCGCTCAAGGAACCCTTCCGCATTTCGTCCGGCGTGGTTTCGGAGCGGCGCATCTGCCTGCTCGAGCTGCATGACACCGATGGCCGCTCCGCGTGGAGCGAATGCGTGGCGGGCGAGAAACCCAACTACACCGCCGAAACCATCGACACGGCGTGGTTCGCGATGCGCGAATGGGTCGCGCCGCGCGTCCTTGGCCGCGACCTTCCGGGCCCGCAGGTAGTGCAGGCGCTGCTCGATCACGATTTCCGTGGCCATCGCATGGCCAAGGCCGCGGTCGAAATGGGATGCTGGGCGCTGACGTCGATCATCCTGGGCGTACCGCTCTCCAAGCTGCTCGGCGGCACGCGCACGCGCGTGGCGACGGGTATCTCACTGGGCATCCAGCCGACGCCCGAGGCACTCGTGCAGCGCGCCGCCGCGGCCTGCGCGCAGGGCTATCGCAAGATCAAGGTGAAGATCGCGCCGGGATCGGATGTGGCGTTCGTCCGGGCAGTTCGCGAAGCGCTCGGTGCCGACGTCGAACTCATGGCCGACGCCAATTCGGCCTACTCGCTCGCTGATACGGCGACATTGCAGCAGCTCGACGAGTTCGAGCTCCTGATGATCGAGCAGCCACTGGACCGCGAGGACCTCGTGCGCCACGCGACGCTGCAGAAGTCGCTCCGCACCCCGATCTGTCTGGACGAATCCATTACCGACGTGGATCGCGCGGAAGACATGATCACCTTGGGCAGCGGCAGAATCATCAACATCAAGGCTGGCCGCGTGGGCGGATTCTCCTCGTCGCTGGCAATTCACGGACTCTGCCAGCGCCACAAGATGCCCGTCTGGTGCGGCGGGATGCTCGAGAGCGGTGTCGGACGCGCGCACAACGTGGCGCTTGCGTCGCTGCCCAACTTCACCCTCCCTGGCGACG
Source organism: Gemmatimonadaceae bacterium (assembly GCA_036393195.1). Taxonomy (GTDB): domain Bacteria; phylum Gemmatimonadota; class Gemmatimonadetes; order Gemmatimonadales; family Gemmatimonadaceae; genus JADGGM01. Next base: position 11,855 of record DASVWN010000106.1, read on the forward strand.
TGTCGCCGAGTGCCCGATACTGGGAGCAGGACATCGTCACGCCGGAATGGACGATGGACAAAGAGGGCATGGTGTGCGTGCCGCTCGACCAGCCCGGCATTGGCGTCATGGTGAACATGAATCGCGTGGACGACCTGACGGTCCGATCGGAAGTCCTCAAGTAGCGCGCTCGCGGAGGAGCCTGCATGCCTGATCCGAGCGGCGGCACGCGGCTCCCCGCGGCCATCGAGCAGCAGTTTCCGGATGCGCTGCGTCACACGCTCGTGGCGCTCAGGCGCGAGCTGCACGAACATCCTGAGCTGTCCTTTCAGGAGCAGCGCACGGCGGACCGTCTGCACGCGGCACTCGAAGCCCTGCACCCGGTGCAGCTCGACCGCGTGGCGGGCACCGGCATCGTCGCGCGATTCCGTGGTCGCGATGCCGGCATGCCCACCGTCGCCATTCGCGGCGACATTGACGCGCTGCCCATCCAGGAAGCGACCGAGCTGCCATTCGCATCACGAACGGCTGGTGTGATGCATGCGTGCGGCCACGACGTGCACGCGACATGGACCATCGCCGCCGCGCACCTGCTCACGATGCAGCCGGCCGCCGGCGATGTGCTGATCGTGCTGCAGCCGGCAGAGGAAGTGGGCACGGGCGCGATGGCCGTGCTGGAATCGGGCGCGCTGGACGAAGTGGCCGCCATCTTCGGCGGGCACGTGGATCGGCGCTTCGCCGTGGGCGAGGTCGTGGCACAGGCAGGGCCGCTCGCGGCGTCGGCGGATGAGTTCGAGATCACGCTCACGGGGAGCGGCGCGCATGGTGCGCGACCCCATGAAGCGGCGGATCCGATTGTCGGCGCGGGCGCGCTCATCGGCGCGCTCCAGACCATCGTGTCGCGCCGGCTGAATCCCGCGCAGGCGGCGGTGGTGACGGTCGGCACCGTGCACGCGGGATCGGCGCCGAACATCATCCCCGACCGCGCGATCCTTTCCGGAACGCTGCGAGCCACCGAACCGGTCGTAAGGCAGCAACTGCATGATGACGTGCGGCGCATCGCCAGGTCGGTGGCCGATACCTACGGTCTGACAGCGGACGTCGCGGTGCGCGCCGGTCCACCACCCATCGTCAATCCGGCGGAGCCCGCACGCTGGGCGCACGAGGCGGCCACGTCGCTGCTGGGTGCGCCCGGCGTCGTGCCCCTCGGATTTCTCAACATGGGCGGCGAAGACTTCGCCTGTTATCTGGAGCGCATGCCGGGCTGCTTCCTGCGCATTGGCGCGCGCGAGCCCGGCGGTCGTCCCATTCCCGCGCATTCGCCGCACTTCTACGCCGCCGAGGAGAGCATCTTCGTGGGCGCCGCCGTCCTGGCGCAAACCGCGCGCATCGCGTCCGCGCACGTGGGCGCGTCCCACCCTTCCCCCGTCGGCCCATGACACAGTCCGAACACACGCTGCAACGCATGCTGGGACTCAGGGACCTGGTGCTCATCGTCATCGGGTCCGTCATCGGGTCGGGCATCTTCATTGTGCCGGCGACCGTACTCCGGCAGACGCACGGCCACGTGGGAGTCGCGTTGCTGGTCTGGTTCGTGGCTGGCGTGCTCTCGCTCCTGGGCGCGCTCACGTACGGGGAAATGGGGGCGGCGAATCCGGAGGCCGGCGGCATCTACGTGTACATCCGCGATGCGTTCGGACCGTTACCGGCCTTCCTGTACGGCTGGACGGCGTTCTTCGTGATCAGCAGCGGCGCCGTGGCAACGCTGGCCGTGGCCTTTACCGGCTATCTGGGTCAGATCGTGCCGGTGTCGCCGCTGGCGGGCAAGGTCGTGTCCGTGCTCATGATCGCCGTGGTCATGGCGGTCAACATTCGCGGTACCCGGCAGGGCGCGGATGTGCAGAACGTGACGACGGGCATCAAGCTCGTGGCCCTGGTGCTGATCAGCGTCGTCCTGCTCGCGGTGGGACATCACTTCACCATTGCACCGCCGGCCGGTGCGCCGGCGGTCTCCGGCGTGTCACTCCTCTCCGCCTTCGGACTGGCCATGATCGGCGTGCTCTGGTCATATGAAGGGTGGCAGTACGCGACGTTTTCGGCCGGCGAGACACGCGACCCGCAGCGCATCTTTCCGCGCGGCATCATCATCGGCACCGGTGTGATGATCCTCGTGTATCTGCTGGCCAACGTCGCGTACATCGCGGCGCTGGGCCCGGCGCGCGCGGCGCAGTCGGACCGCATTGCGGCCGATGCGGTCGCGTCGCTGCTCGGCCCGCTGGCGGGCAAGCTGATCGCCGCCGTGATTCTCGTGTCCATGTTCAGCGCCGCGAACGGGATCACGATCACGACGCCCCGGGTCTACTTCGCCATGGCGCGGGATCGGGTCTTCTTCCGGAAGATGGCCGAGGTGCATCCCCGCTTCGGAACGCCCGCGGTGGCGATCTTCTGGAGCTCGCTCTGGGCGATGTGCCTGGCCGCGACCGGCACATTCGAACAGTTGCTGACGTACGTCGTCTTCGTCGGCTGGATCTTCTACGGCCTCGGGGCGCTCAGCATTTTTGTCTATCGCCGGCGCGAGCCCGACATGGTGCGGCCGTTCCGTGTGCCGGGCTATCCGGTGACCCCAATACTCTTCGTCGCCTCGGCCGCCGCAATCGTGGTGAATACCCTGGTCACGCAGCCCGGGCGCGCCTTGCTGGGGCTGGGCATCGTGCTGCTCGGCGCACCGGTCTTCTTCATCTGGCGGTTCAGGAGCAGGAAGGAAGCACTCGAGAGCACGTGATGCGCCGGGTCCCCTACTCCCGGTACCCCGGCCCGCGTACCGCCATCCCGGGTTTCGCCCCGGTTGCCCTGCCGTCCAGCACGACCTCCGCCCCGTTCACGAACACGTGCTTCATTCCCACTGAGAGCTGGTGCGGCTGCTCGTAGGTGGCGCGATCGATGATGGTCCGCGGGTCGAACACGACCACGTCCGCATACATGCCTTCGTGCAGCAACCCGCGGTCGCGGATGGACAGTCGCTGCGCCACGGCCCAGGTCATCTTGCGGATTGCATCTTCCAGCGTGAGCACGTGCTGCTCGCGCACGAAGCGCCCCAGAATGCGCGGATAATTGCCGTACGCCCGGGGATGCGTCATGCCCTTCGCGCTGTCCGGATCCATCCCATCGGCGTCGGTGCCGAACTTCATCCACGGCTGGCGAATCTGCATCGCGACGTTCGAGTCTGATGCGATGAAGAGGAGCTGGCCGAGCTGGTTGTGCTCCGCCAGCGTGAGATCCATGAGCGCGTCCGGCCAGTCGCGGTGCATGGCGCTCGCGATGTCGGCCAGCCGCTTCCCTTCGTAGCGCTTGAGCGAATCCACCTTGAAGCCCACGACCTCGACACCCGCGGGCGTGGCACTCAGGCAGAGGTTTTCCCAGCTCGTGTCGGGGCGCATCATGTCCGCGTGGATGCGCGTGCGCTGTGCCTGGTCAGTCAGGCGCTGGAGCAGCTTGCCATCGGCGTGCGCCCAGGGCGGGATGCACGACGAGAGGCCGTTGGCACCCGCGGTGTACACGTATTGGTCCGCGCCCACGTCCTGTCCCGCCGCGCGAGCGGAGTCGATCTTGGCAATGGCTTTGACCGCCTTGGGCCAGTTCCGCACACCGGCGGCCTTGAGGTGATAGATCTCCACCGGTACGCCGCCCTCGCGCCCGATCGTGAACGCTTCATCCATGGCTTCGAGCAGCCGGTCGCCCTCCGAGCGCATGTGCGTGATGTAGATACCGCCGAACGGCGCGGCGGCTTTCGCTTCCTCCACCAGCTCCGCGGTGGACGCATAGCTTCCGGGTGGATAGATGAGCGCGCTCGCCACGCCAAAGGCGCCATCCTGCATCGCGTGCCGCACCACCGCGCGCATGGTGTCCAGCTCCGCCGGTGTCGCCGGCCCTTCCGTCATGCCCTTGGCATACGCTCGCACGGTGGCTGCGCCAAGGAACGACCCGAAGTTCACCGACGCCTTGCGCTGCTGCATTTCGTCAATCCACTTGCCGAAGCCATGGTCTCCGCTGAATCCCTGCAGGATTCGCAGTGTGGCCGTGTCGCCGCCTTCCTCCTTGTAGAGCGCCAGGATGCCGTCATTGACGGGCGCCGGGGTCTCGCCCTCGCCAAAGATCATCGTGGTGACACCCTGCGTGATCATGCTCACGACGCGACTGTCACCGTTCATGAGCTGGCCCACGGACTGCGCCTGGATGTCGATGAAGCCCGGCGCCACGACCAGGCCGCTGGCGTCGATGCGCCGCGTGGCTTTCGCATCCTTGAGCATGCCGGCCGGCGTGATGCGCGCGATCCGGTTTCCCTTGATGGCCACATCACCCCGGAACCAGGGATTGCCGCTTCCATCCACCACCATGCCGTGTTCGATCACGACATCGTACGGCCCGGATTCGGATCCCGTCTGCGGTGGACCGCCGCCGCGTGCACACGCCATCATCGCGAACACGCCGAGCACCAGGGACCATTTCATGGGGCCGTATCTCCTGAAGAGAGTTTCGTGAAGTCGCCGACGTCCTGCAGGTGGAGCGAGGCCACCTCGCCGCGGTCGTTCAGTGCGAACGTGATCCAGGTCTCTCCCAGTGCCCGGTCGCGCCACGTGACCTTGAATGTGTCGAAGTGCCAGTGCTCGGCGTCGCCGGTGAAGGATGGGCCGAAGGAGACCACCAGGCGGCCGCCGCTGTCGCTCACCACGATGGGACCGTAGAGACTGTCCGAGTACGTAGCCGCGTATCGGGCCAGCGGCAGAGAGGGATGTGTGTTCGGGACGCGCGCGGCCTCGAACGCCTTGCGCGTGCTGTCATCCTTGCTCTGCGCCTTTTTCGCGGCTGCGAGCATGAGTGTGCTCCAGTCGCGCGGCGGCGCGCCCATGTACGCATCCAGCACGCGATACAGCATGGCGGTGGGAAAGTCGGTTTCATCCAGATTGGCCAGCACCACGACGCCAAGATGCAGCTCCGGAATCAGCCCGATCTCCGTCCGCATCCCGTCAATCACCCCGCCATGGCCGTCCAGCTTGCGGCCATGATAGTCGCGCAGCGACCACGCCAGGCCGTAGGCCATGAAGTGCGTATCCGGAAACATGGCGTGGGCATCCTTGCTCATCCGGATCACTATCTGCGGCGTGTGCATCTCGTCCATCACGGAATCGCTCAACAGGCGATGTCCGTTGTACACACCGTGGCCGAGCTGCAGGCGCAGCCATTGGGCGAGGTCGTACGCGCTGGAGTTGATCGCGCCGGCGCCGCCGAGATTGTCCATGTTGCGCCAGGGGATCACGCGTACGGTGTCGTTGATGATCTGGTGCGGCATGGCCACATCCGGCTGCGCGGCAAGTGCCGTGATGCTGGTACTGCTGTTCGACATGCCGAGCGGCGTGAAGATGCGTGAGCGCACGAAGTCATCCCAGGTCGAGCCGCTCGCCGCGCCCACCACCTGGCCCGCGGTGATGAACATGATGTTCTGATAGCTGTACCGGGCGCGGAAGCTCCAGCGAGGCTCGAGATACCGCACGCGGCGCAACACCTCCGCGCGCGTGAAGCCTGACGCATACCACAGGCGATCGCCGCGCGGCAGACCCGTACGGTGTGTGAGGAGATCCCGCACGGTCAGCTCACGCGTGACATACGGGCCCGCGATCTGGAACCCGGGAAGAAACTTCGTGACCTTGTCGTCCCACGAGAGCCTGGCGGAGTCCACGAGCATGGCCAGCGCGGCCGCGGTGAACGCCTTGGAGGTGGAGGCGATACCGAACACGGTATGCCCGTCCACCGGCGCGGGCTTGCCCAGCTCGCGCACGCCATAGCCCTTGATGAAGACGACGGAATCGTTGCGGACCACGGCAATCGCCGCGCCCGGCACGCGCCAGTCGCGCAGCGCCCGCTCCACGTATGCGTCGAGCCCGCGGATCGGCGGGCTCTGCGCCACCACCACGCCGGGGGTCGCGAGCGCGACCCACAGCGCGGTCACCAGACCTGCGGGCATCCATCGACGCCCCTGAGATGTCCTCAATGCACGTTGGGGTTGTTGTAGCGTTCGACGTCCGGGAGTGCCAGACAGGTAGTGTTGCCGTAGAAGCCGCCCTTGGAGAAGGCGGTGCCCGGCGCGGGAATGAGGGGCAGGTTGAAGCGCTGAATGTCGTAATTCCGGAAGCCTTCCGCAAACAGCGCACGCCGCCGTTCGTCGGCCACGAGCGCGGTGATCGACGCGGCGTCGGTTGCTCCAGTGTAGTGCGGCACTCCCACCGCGTCCCGAAGGGCGTTGATGATCGTGACCGCCCCAGCCCCGCCCGTCGCTTCGGCGAGAATGAGCTGCGCTTCGCTGTAGGTGGCGATGGGCAGCGGGCTGTCGTCGGCGGAATACTTGGTGGGATAGAAGATCGTCTGCGTCGGGTCCGCCGCGCGCGTCGTGGCCTGCACCACGGCGGCGCGAGGATCGGAGACGAAACCCGCGGTGCTGCCGCCCGAATACACCGTCGGCCCCACCAGCAGATTTCGTGATTGCGGGTCCACCGTGTAGTCGCCGAACTGCGCCGTGGCCGCGTACACGCGGTTGTAGCGCCGGTTGTCGTCCGAGCCGGTGCTCGCATCGAGCTCGAATCCGGACGGCACCAGCGCGGCGTCGGAGGCGGCACCTTGTGCATTGCCCTGGTAGAGTCGCACGCGCGCCCGGCCCACGTACGCGGCGTTCACAATGGCCTGATCGCCCGCGGTCTGACCGTCGCTGATCGCCGTCCCGAACCGGTCCTCGGCCAGCGCGAACATCGCCATCTGATCCACCGGCGCGCCCAGATCGAATGCCGCCTCGCACATGGACATGCCCATGAGCGTGTAGCTGTATCCGGCGTAGAGCGCCGCTTGTGCCATCAGGTCCGTACGGTTCGGCCCGACGTCCGCATCGGTCCAGCCCTGCAGCTTGGTGAGCGCGTTGTCCGACGACCAGCGCGCCGTGGACAGCGGGGTGTAGACGCCAGGATTCTGATTGCTGGTGCACGGGTTGGTACCGTAAATCCCGCCGGTCTGTGTGCCCGCGTCCCGGCGATCGTACGGCCACCCGGCCGCGCCGAGCTGCGCGTCCGAGAATTCATCCGAAATGATCGCCTCCACGAGCGTGTACGAACCAATGGCGCACTCGAAGTCCCCCACCGCGCTGTTCACCATGAGCGCCGCCTGCTTGGGGTCATCGATGGTGGACGCCGGGACACGGTCCGGCGCATTGGCGTTGAGCAGCTGATCGGTGTTGCACGCGGCCAGCGCCGCGAATGCGGCGGCCACGACGAACCAGCGGCTCCGCAGAAATCGGGCGCGACGCACGCCGCGGCCACGCATGGAAATCCGGGTCATTGGATCGTTCCTCAGAAGCTCAGGTGTGCGGTCAGGACATACGAAGCGAGCTGCGGCAGCATGGACTGGTCGATGAATGTGGATCCGTTGCCCAGCCCGCCCGACACGAAGAAGTCCTCGGGATCGGCCCCGGGGTAGTCCGTCCACGTATGCAGGTTGCGCGCGGCCAGGCTCAGGGAGAGCGCCTTCGCGCCGAAGCGACTCACGTACTGCGAGGGCGCATCCCAGCTCAACGTGATCTCGCGCAGCTTCGCGTACTTCGCATCGTTGACCACGAAGTCCACGAGGGTCCCGCTGCTCTGCATCTGCGCGATGATCCGGGGGTCGTACTTTTCCGGCTCCATGTTTTCCATGCAGGTGCGGAAGACCTGGCACCGCACACGCAGATCGTTGTTGTATTTCTTGTAGTGCGCCTTGAAGTCCACCATCGTGGTCAGCCGGAAGCGCTTGAGGAAGCGCACGTTCGATGACAGCGACCCTTCAATGGCGGGCACGGCGCGGCCGAGGAATACCCGCGGCGCGATGACCTTGCCGTTGGCATCGTAGCAGGGCGTGGAGCCGCCATTCCCATCATCGCACATGACATCCACCGCCTGTCCCGTGTTGGGATCGAACTTGGCACTCACCACCTTCTCGCGGAACCACGAGTCGGGCGCGTAGCCGACGCGCTGCTGAATGCTGCCGTTCACGATGGTGGTGTCCGAGCCGGAGAGACGGATGACCCTGCCCTGATTGGCCGAGATGTTCAGTCCAAGGTCCCAGCCATAGTCCTTGCCGTTGAAGATCTGTCCCTTGAGCAGTGCCTCGATGCCGCGGTTCATGATTTCGCCCGCGTTCACATACTGGCTCTGGGCGCCAAAGCCCGACGATGGGGCCACACCGCGCAGGAGGATGGCGTTGTGAGTGTGCGTGTCGTACACGGTGAATTCGAGCCCGGCGCGATCGTTGAACAGGCCGGCGTCGAATCCGAGCTCGATCTCCTTGCCACGCTCGGGACCCAGCGCGGGGTTCCCGATCGACGCGGGCGTGAGCGCCGGGGTGCCGTTCGGCCCAGGCACCGGAGAAAACGTGCGCAGCGCGCTGAACGTGCTGGGCTGCTGTCCGGATTCGCCGTAGGCGGCGCGCAGCTTGAACGTGTTGATGAAATCCGGCATGTGATCGCGGAACATCGGCTCTTCGTTCAGCACCCACGACAGGCTCGCTTTCGGATACGTCACCCACTTCACGTCCTTGCCGAAGGCGCTGTTGTTGTCCACGCGCAGCGCCGCCGTGAGGAAGAGCCGGTTCTGCCAGCCCACCTGTTCCTGCGCGTAGAATCCCAGCGTGTTGTTATTGGAGTAGTCGTCCAGCGTGGTCGGCTTGGTCGCCGCGGAGGAAATGGTCTCGAGGCCGGGCGCGGGGAAGAAGTCACCCTCGCCGGTGATGTTGGAGAAGTACTTCGTGTAGTACTGCACGCCAAAGCTGGTCGCCGAGTTGACTTTGGGCGTCACATCGAACTGCACGGTGCCGTTGTAGTCGTACGTGTTGAACACCGCCTCGTCCCGGTCCTGATACTTCCAGCCGTCCGCGTACGATCCCCAGAAGTAGCGCAGCGTGTCGTTGGTGAGATACGGGAGCAGCTCCTCGTTCTTGGTCTGCGTGAAGTCTGTGCCCACAGACAGGCGGTGCGTCATCCATTTGAACGGACGGAAGCGCATGGTGACGCTGCCGGTGAAGCGGTTGATGTCCTGCCAGTCCTGCATGGCCCGGTCGGACTCGGGCGGCGAGCTCTGAAAGCCGCGCACCCAGGAGCACTGCGGCGGCGCATCCGGCGCACAGTTCTGGGGGAGATTGGCGGGCGTCGAGAACCAGGCACCCCACGTCGCGCCACCGCAGCCGCCTTCACAGCTCAGCGTGGTATGGCTCTGCACATAGCCGAGACTCGTCTGCAGGTCGATCTTCTCGTTGGGCGTGATCTGCAGGTTGGTGCGTGCATTGAACTGATCGCGGCCGTTGTTGGGCTCTGCCCCCTGATTCGTTCCCTTTCCAGCCGACACGAAGTAGCGCAGCGTTCCGGCGCCGCCGCTCACATTGGCAGCCCAGTCCTGCATGTCCCCCGTGCGAAAGATCGGCGTGCCGCGCGCGTCTTCGGTCTGCACGACGTTCACGGACTGGATGTTGCCACTGGGGTCGCGCCAGTAGTTGGTGGGAACCCGGCCTTCGGGATTCATGAACCAGTTGGCGCCCTGGCGAATCGTGAAGCTGTACTGTGTCCCTTCCGCCGCGCCCTTCTTCGTGATGATGTTGATGACGCCGCGCGCCGCTTCGGTACCATACAGCGTGGCCGCCGCAGGTCCCTTCAGAATTTCAATGCTCTCGATGTCATTCGGGTCGAAGTCGTTGAGACGCGACACGACGCCGGACCCGAACGCCTGAATGGCCATGCCCGTGCCGGTCTGATTGTCCACGCGCACGCCGTCCACATAGATGAGCGGATCACCCGACAGGGAAAACGTGGACACGCCGCGGATGCGGATATTGGCGCCCGCGCCGATCATGCCGGTGCCCGGCATCACGGTGACACCGGGCGCTCTGCCGTTGATGAGACTTTCCACGCTGGGAATCGGTGCGTTGGCGACCACCTCGGCGGCATTGACCTTGGCAACGGAGTTGCCGAGCGCGCGTTGCTGCTGGCCGCCCGCGGTCCCCGTCACCACCACCTGATTGAGTTCGATGGGGCGGTCCGCCAGCGCGAAGCGAACCCCGGTCTCACCCACGCGCACGGTCTGGGATGCCGGCCGGAAGCCGAGCATCCGGGCGTTCAGCGTCACCTGGGCGCCGCTGACGCCAGACAGGTGGAAATGGCCGGAGGCGTCCGTCACCGTCCCCTTGCCGGCCTGCCCCTCCACGATGACCTGCACGCCGGAGATGGGGCGCTGTGAGACTTCACTGACGACCGTGCCGCTGATCTCACCCGTCTGTGCCAGCGCTGCCTGCACGGGGATGACGAGCAGCAGGATCAGCGTGATGAACGCGGCGACGCACTGCATCGCAGCGCGCCACTGGCGCTGTGGCCCTGTGGTACGACTGGGCCGTGCAAACCAGGACGTTCGATGTTGCATGGGGTACCTGCCTCCGCGGGCGCGGTGAGTTGAACGTGAGAGGGAAACCAGCGGTATGGACTGCGGATCGGCGCGCCGGCGCCGGACGTGCTGTCGAAGCGTGTGAGCGTGCGTTCGGTGTCAGGGTCGGGTGTCGTACGCGGCAGCCGCGATCTCGCCGAGCGCCTGCCCCACGACCGCCGTGATCGCATCGGGCGCGAGGGACACCGGCACATTGTTCGCGTAGACGGCAAAGGCGAGCTTGCGCCCATCTGCCGTGGTCATGTAGCCGGCCAGCCCCTTGCCATCGACCATCATGCTGCGATTGAGCAGATCCTCGCGCCCGTAGGTGCCGGTCTTCGCATGCACCTGACCGGCCGCGGGCGAGGCCACCTGGATGTTCCAGAGCGTTCCATCCCGTCCGAGGATCGGCAGCGCCGCGAAGAACTTCGGGAAATCCGGCCGCGTGGCCATGTACGCGAGATAGTGCACGATGAAATCCGGCGTGAAGTGCGCGGAGCCGCCCGCGCCATCCGCCTGCGACGCGCCGGAGAGATCGAGTCCGGCCTGCTGGAGAAAGCGATGCTCCTGATCAAAGCCGGCCTGCGCAGTGCCCGTGTGTCCGAGAATGGCGCCGAGCACGTAGGGCATCATGCTGGCATGCAGGTTCTGACTCACCTTGAGGGTGACCTTGACGTCCTCGCTGAAGGGCGGGGAGACGTGATCGGCCACGGCGTTGGCATCGGTGTACGAAGCGGCGAGCGCGGTGAAGTCGGGTTTGTCGGCTGGCGATGGCAGCGCGGCCGTGACACCATCCGCGCGCAGGGCTTCCACGAGCGCGACCTGCGCGAAGCGGCTGGGACTGGGCACGGCGTAGCTGAACAGAATCGCGGGCTTTCCCGCCGGCATGTGTCCGGTAACGGTCACGGTGTGCGAGCCATCCCGTTCCGCGACATCGGACGACCAGCGGATGAACGGCGTGGAGTCCGCGCTGGCGGTCGTGGCGTGATTGATGAAGCGCACGTACGACGTGACCGGCGAGATGTGGAGCGAGACCGAATCGCCCGGGGCGGCGCCCGGCGCAATGGTCACATCCACGAGGTTGTCGTTGACGACGATGGGCGAGATGACGACGCCGGTGCCGAGTTCGCGTTCCCCTTCGGGAAAGAGCGTGGCGTCCACGAGCACGCGGCCGCGGATTTTTCTGATTCCATGGGCGCGCACCTGGGAGGCGAGCTCGCGGATGGCGGCGAGCGGATCACCGGGCACGGCGCGCGTGTCCGGACTTCCGTCATAGGCATGGTCCTCGTTCTCGAAGGCGAGTGTTCCATCCGGCTGGATGCGTCCGGAGAGGTTGGCATCGCCGCTGGCGACGAGGATGAGGTCTCCATCGAGGGTGCCGTTCGACGCGACGGGACCCGTGCGATAGATGCGGGTGTGAAAGCGATGGTCGGCGCCGAGCAGGGCGAGGGCGGTGCCCATGGTGAGCAGCTTGGTGGTGGAGCCGGGCACGAAGAAGGTGTCGCCGTTGCGGGCGTAGATGGTCTTTCCGGAGCCGAGGTCGAGGAACTCGATGCCGAAGATGGCGTGCCGGAATTCAGGGCGGCTGACGATCTGGTCGATGCGCTGGGCGAAGGGCGCGGGTGGCCCGGCGGGCGCTGATTGTGCGGCAGCGGTGGGCGGAGTGAGGGCGAAGGCAGCGAGGGCGGCGAGCGCGAGGCCGGCGGAGGCGCGGCGCGACACGGGGGCAGCGGGCAGGAGAGTCATGAGGGGACCGGGGCGAGGCGGGGCGGCAGCAGCAGCGGCACGGGTGCAGTGTACCACCGTGTGTGCGCACCAGTGAATCAACTTTGTATACTAAGCCTCGCCAGTATACGAGTCGCCGAAAAACCGCGCAAGACCCGCGACCCGCCCCCCGCCCCCGACACGGACTCAGCCCTGACGCTACACCTCGGTCCCGAACAGCAGGTGCCGCGTGAAGCTCAGGTACCGGTACCCTCGCGGCGCACGCAACGTCCGCCAATGAAATCGCCAGGCCTGGTCGCGACGCTGCCGCGCACGGTAGTACTCCGCCAGCTCGTGATACGCCGACGCCCGGTTGGACCGCACGTAGTCCATCACGCGCCGGTCGTACAGGCCGAACGGGAGCAGTTTCTCCAGCAGCTCGAGCCGGGCGTGCAGAAACCTCGCCGACTTCGACATGGATCCCGGCGTGTCGTGCACCACGAACGTGTCCTCGGGCAGGAATGCCGGCGTCCTGAACAGCGCAACCTTGAATGCCCAGTAGGTCCACTCGTACGCAGTGGTATCGGCAAAGAAGGACGCCGGAAAGGCCGACAAGCGAAAGAGCCCGCTGCAGGAACTCATCCAGTTGGCCCGAAGCAGCCCACCCAGCGGATCCGCTTCGAGCCTGGCCGCCTCTTCCGCCGTGGGCGACCACCGGCGCACGTCACCCAGTCGGCCGCGTCGCACGCCGTTTCCGAGTACGATGTCCACGGCAGGTCGCTGCATCAGCAGCGTCATCCGGCTGGCCACGGAATCCGGCAGCAGCTCGTCATCGTCGTCCAGAAAGCAGAACGTGTCTTCGACGACCTGCTCGACCCCGCCGACGCGCGCCGCGGCGAGATCGCCGTCCGGCAGATGCACGAGGCTGACGCCCGGATGCGCGGCGAGAGGCGCTAGCACGGCCGGATCACTCCGCCTGCCGTTGACAACGACCACAGCGCGACATGCCACTCCGCGCTGCCCCACGACACTCTCGACGGCACGCTCGAGACGGCTGCGTCTCGCCGCGTCCGCGAGGGTGGCGATGATCACCGCGACGCGATGATGCCCGTTCTTGCCCATGGCTCCGCCGGAAAGTCTGCCCGTCCAGGAGAACTGGAAATTCCGGGCCAGGGGGTAGGGGCTAGGGGCGTCGCCGCCCCCTAGCCCCTATCCCCTGGCCCCTGCCCCCTCACCGTGAACCGCTGCACATACTCATGTCCGTTCACGGTGAGCTTCGCCATGAATGTGCCGGTGAGCAGGGTCGGGCGGCGGCGGAAGCCTTCTCCTCCCCCACCCCGCCCCGCGCCGCGCGCGCTGTCCGCCACGGGTATCCAGTGCACTCGGTGCATCCCCGCCGTCGCCAGGAACGGTTCGGGCTCGCGCCGCCAGAGTGCGGTCGTGTTGGGAATGCCGGTGGTGCGCCCGCGGCCGCGGCCGGATTCCTGCGGCTGCGCGGCACTCGAGAAGGTGTGCAGCGTCTTCCCGCTCGCATCGAGAATCTCGAGCGTCACCGGCGCACCGCCGGTCGCGTCCGCCCTGAGGTAGTAGTCAATGACCGCCCCCGCCGGCGGATTCTCCGCCTGCGGCTCGTCCTTCTGCAGCGGTGTGCCCTCGTCGCCGCCCTGCAGCACGTTGATCGCGTCCGCCGGCTTGAACAGATACGCATCCCCCGCCAGGAGCGTCGCCGATGCCTGGCGAAGCGGACTGATGTCGTCAATGACCCAGATGCCGCGACCGTGCGTCCCCACGATGAGATCGCCGTCGTAGAACTCGAAGTCGCGTACGGAGGTCACCGGGAGGTTGAGCTGGAGCGGCTCCCAACTGTCGCCGTCGCTGAAGGACACCCAGGCGCCATGCTCCGTACCGGCCACGAGCAGTCCCTGCCGCATGGGGTCTTCCTTCACCGAATGCACGTAGCCGCCGGCCGGCAGCCCGGCCGTGATGCGCTGCCACGTCTTCCCCATGTCGCGCGTGCGAAAAACGTACGGATCGAAGTCCTCGAGCTGATGGCGATCCACCGTCGCATATGCCGCGTTGAAATCGAAGTGTGACGCCTCGATCATCGTCACGCGATTCCACGCCGTGATCGCCGGCGGCGTCACGTTCTTCCACGACCTGCCGTCGTCGGTCGTGACCTGAATGACGCCATCATCCGTCCCGATCCATACCATGGGCACAAGCAACGGCGACGGCGCGATCGTATAGATGACGCCCCGCTGCCCGTTCGTTCCCGTGTCGACCGCCGCAGCCGCGTCCATGAGCCTGGGGACGCCAGGCGCGGGCCGCGTGAGATCCGGACTGATGCGCGTCCACGTGCGCGCCGCGTCGCTCGACTTGAACAGGTACTGGTTCGCGTAGTAGAGCGCTCGCGGATCAGCGCGCGAGAGCACGAGCGGCTGCGTCCAGTCCGTGCGCGCGACATCCGGCTTCTCCACCGCCGGCGACGTGGTGCCGGGAATGGGCGCGTTGATCGCCAGATCGAATCGCGTCCCGGCACCGCCGTAGATCACGCCGGGATGCAGTGGATCGCCCGCCGTGTACCCGCTCTCGCCTCCGGCCCCGGAGGGTTCCCAGTCACGCATGGAGATCTCGCCGAACTTGCCGCGCGACCGCACCGCCACGGCGCCCGAATCCTGCTGCGCACCCGTCACCCAATAGGGGGAGCGATAGTCCACCGACACGTGGTACATCTGCGCCGTGGGCTGGTTGAGCCACGAGCTCCACGTGATCGACCGTGGATCGGCGGCCTTCGCGTTGCGCGTGATGATCGTCCCCTGATCGCTGGCCACGATCACCGTGTTCGGATCATCGGGCGACACCCAGGGCTGATGATAGTCGTCGCCGCCGGGGGAGCCCCGTACCGGTACCCACGTATGACCGCCATCCATGGACCGTGACATGGAAACGTTCGACACGTAGACCACGTCCGCATCCGTGGGATCCACCGCGACGTGCTCGAAGTACCAGCCGCGTCCCCACAGCGCCGGATCCGACGACAGGCGCGTCCAGCTCTCGCCGGCATCATCCGAGCGGAAGAAGCCGCCCAGCCCCGAGAGCCCTTCCCCGAACTGGCGCGCCGCCCGCGCCGCAGCGGACGTATCCACCGGCACGGATGGATCAGGAAGCAGATCGTCGATCACCGCGTACACGCGCCGCGGATTGCTGGGACACACCGCGATGCCGCTCTTGCCGATTCCGCTCGCCGGCAGTCCGTTCTTCAGTTCCTTCCACGTGTCGCCGCCATCGGTGGACTTGAACAACCCGCCACCCGGTCCGTTGGTCGGCGCGTACACGAACCATGGCGGTCGCCGAGTGTTCCAGAGTGCGGCATAGATCACGCGCGGATCCGCCGGATCGATCACCACGTCCACGGCACCGACATTCTCGTTGCGGTACAGCACCTTCTTCCAGTTGCGTCCGCCATCCGTGGACCGGAACACACCGCGCTCGGCATTCGGACCGTAGAAGTGTCCGATGGCGGCGACGAATACGGTATTGGGATCCTTCGGGTGCACCGCCACCCTGCCGATGTGCTGCGTATCGTCCAGTCCGATGTGCGTCCACGTGACGCCCGCATCGGTGGACTTGTACATGCCGTTTCCGTAGCCGGTGGAATCGCGCAGCGTACACTCGCCGCTCCCCACATACACCACGTCCGGCGCGGATGGCGCAACCGCGATGGCGCCGATCGATGCGATGGGCTGCGCATCGAACATCGGCTCCCACACGCGCCCCGCATCCACACTCTTCCAGACGCCGCCGTTCACCGCGCCAAAGTAGAACTCGTTCGGCCTGCCGGGCACGCCGCATACCGCGTCGGTGCGGCCGCCGCGGAAGGGGCCCAGCATCCGCCAGCTCAGTCCGGAAAAAAGCGGCGCGAGGCTCGCGGGCGCAGCGTCCGCCGCACTCGCGCGTCCAGGCGCAGCGATGTCGCGCGCGAGTCCCGCGGCCGGAAGCAGTCTGTGCATGGCGGAGGGACCCAGCAGGGACACGGCCCATCCGGCCTGGCCAGCGCGCACGAGAAAATCACGGCGGGAAACCCGGGACGAGGGCAGGTCGGATTCGGGGGCGTGCGGGGAGCGGCGCTTCTTCGCCACGGGATGACTCCTGATAGTGGGAACTCGCCCCGCATGGGATCCGGGCAGGAGCGAGAATGTTCGCGAGTGACGTGCCGTGGACCATCGCGAATGGTCACATACGAGCTCCACGCTGGCGTGTCAAGCAGCAGGCTCTGGAGTGCAAGCCATGATTCACAGCAGCCAGTCGATCGGGAGCAGCGCGAGCAGCTTCACGCCCGCGCGCAGCCAGATCGACGTCCCCGGATCGTGATCGTGCACGACCTCATGCCCGTCCACCCACTCCACCCATTCGAGGGCGCCGGAGCGACTCACGCGCACCGTGTACGCCCGATCGGGAATGCTGGTGATGAACGTGTCGGCAATCCTGCTGGCCAGCGTCGCGCTGTCGATAATGAATCCCATTTCCGTGTTGAGCCGCATGGAGCGCGGATCGAAGTTGAACGATCCCACGAAGAGCCGCTGGCGGTCCACGGCAAAGGTCTTCGTATGGAGACTCGAGCTGGAGCTGCCGCCGAAGAGGCGATCCCTCGCGCTCCGTTCCGACGACGTGCGCTTCAGTTCGAAGAGTCGCACACCCGCGGCGAGCAGCGGCTTGCGCCGCCGCGCATAGCCCGCGTGCACCGCGGCGACATCGGTCGCTTCGAGTGCGTTGGTCAGCGCCGACATGCGCACACCGCCGCGCGCCAGCGCGGCAAAGGACTGCGTCGCGTGCCGGCCCGGCACGAAGTACGCCGAAATCAGCTCCAGCTCCGCGGACGGGGTGTCAATGATGCGCTGCAGCCGTACCGCGAGCAGTTCCTTCCGGGAGACACGGTCCAGTCCCTTGGCCGGATCATCGCTCACGAGGCGGACCGGCGCCCACTCGAACGGCAGATCCCCGGCGAGCAGCTCCTGCACGAATGGCCGCCGCGCCACGGCCTCGATGTAGGCCTTCGCACCGGGCTCGTGCTCGGCGCGTGCGCACGAGGCACGAAGCACCGCGAGCGATCCGGGTTCCGCTGCGCGGATCACGTGCGCCGCCGGAGTGGACGAGGCGCTCTCCCAGTAGCGGTCGAAGTCCGCAGACACCTCGCGCACCACCGGACCCACCGCGAGCACGTCGAGATCAATGAACGAGATCTCCTGATCGGCGCCGAAGTATTCGTCGCCCACGTTCCGCCCGCCAACAATGGTGACCTCGTTGTCCACGGTGAACGACTTGTTGTGCATGCGCCGATTGAGGCGCGAGAAGTCCGTGAGGTAGCCCAGCACACGAACGCGCCGATGAACGAACGCGTTGAACAGTCGCACCTCGATGTTGGGGTGCGAGTCGAGCGCGGCCAGCGTGGCGTCGAGTCCGGCGGTGGAATTGTCGTCGATGAGCAGGCGCACCTGCACGCCGCGGTCGGCGGCGCGGTGCACAGCCTCGAAGAGCAGCGTGCCCGAGAGGTCGGCGTGCCAGATGTAGTACTGCAAGTCGAGCGTCCGCTCCGCGGCGTCGGCGAGCAGCACGCGCGCCGCGAACGCATCCCGGCCGTCGGCCAGCAGGACGACGCCGGAGTGGCCCGCGCGCGCCTGCACCTGGGGCTGCAACACCGTCGCCAGTTTCGTCTCGACCGTCTTCGTCACACTCACGAACTGCCTCCCGTGCTCCTCGTGCAGGCCCGATGACGTTTTTCAGCGTGTTTCTGCGACAGGTCAGATACGGCCGAGGATCCTCGACATTTCACCCGGAGGCTGTCATGACCACCCGAGTACCCACCCACCGCACCGGACGTCTCATTCACCACGCGACCGCGGCAGTCGCACTGGCGCTGCTCGCCGCGTGCAGTGACAGCAATCCCACCGCCATGCCGCCGGAGTTGAAGGTGAACGCGGTGGTATCCACCAGCCAGCTCCGATCGGCGCTCCTGACCGCGGTAGGCAGCCCGCCATTCGCGAGTAGCAGCCCGAGCTACAACGGAGGACTCTCGCTGAACATGTGGGCCACGGTCCTGGACCGGAATGGCCTGGTGGTTGCCGTCGTGTTCACTGGGCCCGCGGAAGGCGATCAGTGGCCGGGCAGCCGGATCATCTCGGCGCAGAAGGCCAATACCGCGAACAATTTCAGCCTCCAGCAGCTCGCGCTTTCCACCGCCAATCTCTATGCCGCCGTGCAGCCCGGCGGCAGCCTGTTCGGTTTGCAGGACGCCAATCCGATCAACGAGGAGGTCGCCTTCGGAGGGAAGACGGAGGACTACGGGACCGAACGGGACTTCATGATCGGCAAACGAATCGGTGGGACGAATGTTTTCGGCGGCGGCTTTCCGCTCTATGACGCCAACGGCAACATCGTGGGCGGGCTGGGCGTCAGTGGCGACACGTCCTGCGGCGACCATGCCATTGGCTGGAAGGTTCGTCATCTGCTCAACCTCGACAACGTGCCTGCCGGGGTCGCCGACGGCGGCACGGATGACAACATCATCTACGACTTCGCCGACGGCCAGAGCGCAAGCGGCTTTGGTCACCCGCATTGCATCAATCCGTCGGCGGAGACGACCATTGCCGGACTGCTGACGACGCAATTCCCCGTTGGCCCGGGCGAGTAGCGGAAGCCGGGCCTACTGCAGCCTGAAGAGGCGCGCCGCATTTTCCCCCAGCATGCGTGCGCGCTCTTCAGGCGTGACGTGCACCGCGGCGAGACTCTCCTTCATGGTGGCAATGCTCCCGATCTGGTGCGGATAGTCGCTCCCGGCAAGCACGTGGTCCGCCCCCGCGAAGTCCACCGCTTCCCGCAGCGCGACGGGATCGAAGTTGACCGTATCGAAGTAGAATTCCCGCAGGTATTCACTCGGCGCGCGCGAAATGTGCCTCCGGCAGTCAGGGAATGCGCGCCAGCCACGGTCGAGCCGCTCCGCCATGTACGGCACGGCGCCACCGAGGTGACTGAGAACGAACCGGATGTTCGGATACCGCTCCGGCACGCCGGCGAAGACCAGGTGGGCCGCAGCAAGCGTGGTGTCGAAGAGAAATCCGACGAGCGGCATGAGCCAGTATTCCCGCATTGCATCCACGCTCGCGGGGTTCGTCGGATGGATGTACAGGACCGCATGCAGGCGATCCGCTTCGGCAAAGAGCGGCTCGAACCGGGCGTCCGCGAGCGGAACGCCGTTCACGTTGCTGAACAGCATGGCGCCGGCAAAGCCGGATTCCGTCATCGCGCGTCGCAGTTCGAGCACACTCGCACCCGGGTCAGAGAGCGGAAGCGTGGCGAGCGCCCGGAATCGGGGTGCGTGCTCGCGCGTGATCGCGGCGAACGCATCATTCACCAGGCGCGAGAGCGCGATGGCGCGCTCCGGCGCTTCGACGTGTGTGCCGGGTGTGGTGAGCGACAGGATCTGTACGTCGACCCCTTCCCGCTCGAGCACCTCGCGCCGCCAGACAATGTCGCGATGCCCGCGCACCGCGACATTGACGTCTCCGGGATAGTGCACACACGGATTGCCCTCGCGGTCCCGGGTGACGTGCACCACGCTGCCACCGCTGCGCAGCGCGTCGAGGTACGCGGGCGGATAGAAGTGGTTGTGCACATCAATCAGCATGAGCGGAGCCCAGGTGGTGATCGCTCGTGGCCGCGGCGTGCGGCGCCATGCCATCGAGCGAGAAGCGCAGCCGGGCGCCCACGCCGCCGCCATTCTGATCCAGTTGCGCGGCCGCGTCGCCGGACACCGTCTCGACGTCCGCTCCCAGTGCCAGCGCGGCCCGCACATCGTCCTCGGCCTCTCGCGGATGGGCCTGGACGTACTGCGACGTGAGCAGCAGAAGATCCACCGCTCCGGCGTTGAGCGCGCGCCGCACGGCGGGCACGCCCAGCGCGCTTCTGCCGCGCGACCCGAGCCGCTCGAACAACTGGTCGACGAGCTTGCGGGCGCGGACCTCACGCATGGCGGCCGCGGCATGTTTCGCGGCCCGTGCGATGGTGTCGTCCGTGGCCTCGTGGTCGAGCGAGTCGGAGATCGTCACGCGTCCCTCCAGCGTCGCGGGCAGTGCTTCACCGGCAAGGGCCGCCCATTCCGTGGTGCCGCCGAGGAGTACCCAGCCATCTTCACCGGCCAGCTCGATCACGCGTGCCGCCAGTGTCGCGGCCATGCGCTGGAAGATCGCGCGCCGGCGATGGTCGGCGCGTTCGGTTCCCAGCGCGCCGCGCGGCGCGGGCGACGAGGTCGCGTGCGTTTCGGCCCCGGCTCGCTCGAGTACTTCGTCCTTCCCCGCGAGCGTCATGCCGGGGAGCGGCGTGAGCGTACCCCACGCGTAGTGAAAGAGTCGCGCCGAGCGCGAGTCCACCAGCGCAACGATGACCGGATGTTGCTGCTTGAGGACGCGCACGTAGGGCGAAATCACGGGCCCGTCGCGCCATGCGACCAGTGTGGGTACACGCATGGGCACATCGGAGGCGTAGCGCGGTCCATCGGACGCGAGGAACGCCACCCAGCCGGGTGCACCGAAGACCCCGTCGAGAGGTGGCCAGGGGTTGTCGAGATACGCGGCGGCCCGATCGAAATCGGCGAGGTCCGCGGTGTCGCTGATGCGGGCGCGCGCATCGCGCACCGCCGTCATGAGCGCCGGGCGCCACGCGTGCCGCATGGCGGGGTCGGTGACGCGGGCATCGAGATAGATGCTGAGCGTTCGCGTGGTCGCATTGTCGCGCGCGAGCGTGCCGAGTTCATGCAGAGTGAGCAAAGCGGCCTCCTGATTGGGGGGAGGTGTCATCTGCATGTTATCACAGTGATGGTCTCCCCGACTACGGCGCCGCTTCCCTCAGCGCGCCCGCACGCGCTCCGCGAGCCGATCCCCCAGGCCCATCGCCGCCAGGCCGATGAGCAGGTGCAGAGCCTGGACCACCCAGTGCGCGCTCCCCGGCAGCAGTGAGCGCTGCCCCATGCCGAACGCGAGCACGATGACTCCCCACACCACCACCGCAGTCGCGAAGCCGGCAAGACCGCCGGCGCGGTACGCCACCCCTGCCAGCACCCATAGCGCCAGCACGAAGAGAAGTCCAAGCAGCATGTGCAACGGGACCAGTTGCAGCGCGTGCCCCGCCCAGAACAGCACGCCCAGAATGATCAGGATGATCCCGAGAATGCGTACGAGCCACCGGGCCACTGCCGTCGTTGTCATCATGCACCGGAATTTGCAGTACTCGGGTCTGTCGCGCACGGGGGGCGCGCGAATTCCCGATTCCGGAGAGCATTCTATGCGGTTCGGCATGAGGCTGCTCGCGGTGAGTGGCGCCGTGGCCATGGCGGCGGTAGTGGCCGTCCCGGCGCGGCGGCGCCCGGCGCCGCCCGCGCCCGCCGGACACGACTGGACGCAGTTCGGCCGGGATGTGGCGCGGTCGAGCGCGTCGAGCGAATCCACCGGCATCGACTCCGGCACCGTCTCGTCCCTCCACCGCCAGCAGGTCCCCATCGACGGCATCGTGGATGCCTCCGTCATCTACCTCCACGGCGTGAGCGTAAAGGGCGCGACGCATGACGTGTTCTTCATGACCACGTCCTACGGCAAGACCATTGCGGTGGACGCGGACAGCGGATCGATACTCTGGGAGTTCACCCCTCGGGGTTACGCCGACTGGGCCGGATCGCGCCAGGTCACGACCTCCACACCGGCCGCTGATGCGGACCGGCAATCCATTTACGCTGCGTCGCCCGATGGCCACGTTCAGAAGCTCGCGATCTCCGACGGTCACGCACTCTGGAGCACGCCGATCACCAAACTGCCGCGACGCGAGAAGATCGCCTCGCCGCTCACGTTCTTTCGCGGCAAGGTGATCGCGGTTACCGGCGGCTACATCGGTGATGCGCCGCCCTACCAGGGACACGTCGCGATACTCGACGCGGCCACCGGCACACTGGAGCACGTCTGGAACTCACTGTGCAGCAATCAGCGCGAGCTTCTTGATCCGCAGAGCTGTGGCAGCACCCGCTCGGCCATCTGGGGCCGCGCCGGCGCGGTCGTGGACACGACCACCGGCAACATCTTCATTGCCACCGGCAACGGGCCATGGAATGGCAGTACGGACTGGTCGGACGCGACGCTCGAGCTGAACCCCGACGCCACGCAGCTCCTTGGCAACTTCACGCCCACGAATACGGAAGAGCTGGCGCAGTCCGATCGCGACGTCGGCTCGACGTCACCCATCCTGCTCGGGAACGGACTCGTGGCCCAGGGCGGGAAGGATGGGACGATTCGCCTGCTCGACTGGCAGGCGATGCGCGGTACCGCCCCGCACCGGGGCGGCGAAAAGCAGATCGTGTCCACGCCATCCGGCGGCAGAATGTACACGGCGGGCGCAGTGCTGCATGCGGGATCGGTAACGGAGCTCTTCGTGAGCGACGACAACGCCACGCAGGCGTGGTCGCTGAAGGATGGCCGGCTCGTCCCGCTCTGGAAGAACGCGACAGGCGGCACGAGCCCGGTGATCGCCGGCGGTCTCCTCTACGTGTACGATCCCGATGGTGGACTCCGCGTGTACGAGCCACAGACGGGCGCGCAGATCGCCGAGCTTCCCACCGGGAAGGGTCACTGGAACAGCCCCATCGTCGCCGATGGTCGCATCGCCCTTCCTGAAGGCGATTCCAACGACCACGACGAGAAGGGGCTGCTCGACATCTGGCGGCTGCGCTGAGCCGCGACGCTACGGTTTCGTGACCTCCGGCAATCCGCGATCCTTGAGCATGGGCTCCAGACTCGGATCACGCCCGCGAAACGCGCGGTACATCGCGGCGAGATCCTCCGTATTGCCGCGCGAGAGGATCATCGCCCGGAAGCGATCGCCGTTCGCGCGCGTCAGCCCGCCATGCTCCTGGAACCATTCGAAGGCATCATCGTCGAGCATCTCGGTCCAGAGGTACGCGTAATAACCCGACGCATACCCGTTCGCCCAGATGTGCAGGAAGTAGCTCGACCGATAGCGCGGCGGCACCGTGCGGAGATCCACGTGATTCTCCGCGAGCGATGCCTTCTCCAGCGAATCCACGTTCTGAAGGGGCGCGCCCGGCGGCAGCGTGTGCCATGACATGTCGAGCAGCGCGGCGGCGAGCAGCTCCGTCAGCCCGTACCCCTGATTGAAGGTCACGGCGCGCCGGATTTTTTCCACCAGCGCCTGCGGCATCGGCGCACCGGTCTTGTAGTGCCGGGCGTAGTGGGCGAAGATCTTCGGATCCATCGCCCAGTGCTCGTTGAACTGCGACGGAAACTCCACGAAGTCGCGCGCCACCGCGGTGCCCGAGAGACTCGGATATTCCTGGTTCGCGAACATGCCGTGCAGCGCATGTCCGAACTCGTGGAACATCGCCGTGACGTCGTCAAAGGTGAGCAACGCCGGCTCGCCCGGTGCGGGCTTCGTGAAATTCGCGATGTTGTAGATCACGGGCTTCGTGCCCAGCAGCTTCGACTGGGTCACGAGGTTGTCCATCCAGGCGCCGCCGTTCTTGTTGTCGCGCTTGAAATAGTCGCAGTAGAAGAGCGCCAGCGGCGAGCCATCGGCGTCGAACACCTCGAAGACGCGCACATCCGGCTGGTACACCGGAATGTCCTTGCGCTCCTTGAAGGTGATCCCGTACAACTGGTTGGCCGCGTAGAACACGCCGTTCTCGAGCACGTTGTTCAGCTCGAAATACGGCTTGATCTCGTCCTCGTTCAGATCGAACTGCGCCTTGCGAACCTGCTCCGCGTAGTAGTTCCAGTCCCACGGCTCGAGCTCGAAGCGCTGGCCATCCTTCCGGATCATCGCCTGGATGGCGTCGCCTTCGGCGCGCGCCTTTGCGGTGGCGGGAGGGACCAGCCCGCGCACGAACTTGAACACCGCATCCGGCGTCTTCGCCATCTGGTCTTCCAGTACCCAGCCGGCGTAGTCGGAGTAGCCGAGCAGTCTGGCCTTCTCCGCCCTGATCTGCGCGAGACGCGCGATGGTCGCGCGCGTGTCATTGCTGTCGCCGTGCTCCGCGCGATTCCAGGACGCCTCGAAGAGCTGGTGGCGCACGTCACGATCGCTCAGCGACCGGAGCGCGGGTTGCTGCGTGGTGTTCTGCAGCGGGATGACCCACTTGCCGTCCAGCTTGCGATCGGCGGCGCCCCGCGCGGCCGCCGAAATCGCGGCGTCGCTCAGTCCAGCGAGCTTTGCCCTGTCGCTCACCACCAGTGCGCCGCTCTTCGACGCGCCAAGCAGCTTGTTCGTGAATGCCGTCTCGAGCGTGGAGGCTTCCTTGTTGAGCTGGCGCAACGTGGCCTTGTCGGCATCCGAGAGCTTCGCGCCGCGGTGGACGAAGCGATCGTAGTACCACTCGAGCAGCCGTTTCGACTCCGGGTCGAGCTGGAGTGACTCGCGCTGATCGTACACCGCCTGTACGCGCGCGAAGAGTCGCGGGTTGAGATAGATGGCGTCCGAGTGCTCGGCCAGTCGCGGCGCTTCGGCTTCCTGCACCTTCTGCAGGAGGGGGCTCGTGTTGGCGCCGGTGACAGCGTTGAACGCCTCCTCCACGCGCGTGAGCAGCGCGCCGGATTTTTCCAGGGCCACCAGCGTGTTCTCGAACGTTGGCGGGCCGGGATTGTTCGCAATGCTGTCCACCTCGGCCGCCTGCTCCTTCATCCCTTCCTCGATCGCCGGCTGGTAATCGGTCTCCTCGATCCTGTCGAACGGCGGTGCCTGGAAGGGGAGCGTGCTGGCGGCGAAGAAGGGATTGGTTCGCGCGGCCGGTGCCGTGCCGGCTGCGCGGGAAAGAGACTCGGGAGTGGCGGGCACAGTCGCGGCGGCTGGTGTGGAGCTCGGCGCCGGCGCGGGCGACGGCGCGGGCTTGGAGCAGGCTGCCAACAGGGAGCAAGCGGCTACGAACAACGCGAACGTCAGGCGCATGGCGGGAAACCGAATAGTGCGGGCCAAATGTTGCAAAACTCTAATACGAGTTCTGCACGACTGTGTCAAGAAGATGCTGGCGGCGAGGGGAGGCGGTAGCGGAGCCGGATGCACACGACCCCGCTACAGCCTGAGAGGATCAGTCCCGCTTGAAAAACGCCAGCGTGTACTGGGAGGTGCTCGAGGAGACTGTTAGAAGACCGGCTGTGGCGACGACCGCGATCGTCGCCGCGGCGCTCACAGCTCGCCGTGTGGAGGACAAGGCCCTCGGACCGTGGAATGGTGACGAACGAATGAGGCGCATGATTCCTCCCGCGTGAAAGGTTGTCGGTGCTGTTCGCCTAACTTCCCACTATGTAGGAACAACCCGCCTGCTGCGCGCGGAGTGCCGCGAAGATCCCGCTGGGCTGCAGGATGATCCCGGGAATGACGTGCGACCTGGCTTCCGCCTCGGCCTGCTCCATGGTGGAGCTGCCGGCCTTCCGGTAGCGCGAGACCACGCGACCCATGAAGGCCATGTGACACGCGAGCACGATGCCGCCGGTCGCCATGAAGTGTTCGAGGTTGACATCCGCCTCGTCGCCCGACGCACCGGGGCGCGCGGCGCGAATGGGATTGACCGTCGTCCAGTCCTTGTCGTCCTGGTCCTTGAGCTTGAGCTCCTTCCCCACGTCGAACTGCTTCCAGTACGAATCGTCCATGGCCAGCGGAATCGCCGCATGACGAATGACCAGGACCGTCGCGATCTTCGCGGGGTCGGTGCCGGGGTAGACTGCGTGGTAGTCCTTGCGCCACTGCACCGCGCGCCAGAGCGCGTCGCCGTCGCTTACCGCCGGTGAGTCGAACACGGCGCGCGCGTCACCCTGAATGCGGTCCACCCATGACACGTCCCACGTGTCACCGGGCGGAAGCGGCTTCGCGGAGCTCTCGTGCGGGGCCCGAGCGGTCTGCGCGCGAAGGCGTCCGGCAGCGGCGGCGGCAAGCGTGGTGGCGCCGAGCCACCCAAGGAAATCACGGCGGCGATGGTCAGCCATCTATATCGTCTCGAACGGTAGAGGACACTTTATGATAGCGCGCGGCGCGCAACGCGCGGAAGGCGTTCGTAATATCCGCGCCGCAACGGAGAAGTGACATCGTATCGCGCAGTGACGTCCTGTATGCCGGGGTGTCTTCGCTGAGCCGTGAGGCCGCGGCGCGCCCTTCCGCGGGGCGTTTCATCCTAATTCCATTCGAGCCATGTCGCGCACGCTGTCGTCCCAGTGGACGGGGTTTCTGAAATACGTGGTGCCGCTGGTCGTCGCGGGGGTCGCGGTGCGAATCGCGCAGCTCTGGCGACACACGCCGGCCTCGCTCGTTGATGCGACCGCGGGACAGTCACGGCCGAATCCCGTCTGGCTGTTATTTCCAGCGCTCATCGTCATCATGATTCTTGCCGCCTGGCGCACCATGCGGTACGTGTCGGTTCGCGTAGAGGATGATGGCGCATTGGTAGTGTCCGGCTACTTCGGCCGGGAGTGGCGCGTGCCCGCCAGTCTCATCACGTCGGTCAGGCAGAACCGCTGGCTCCAGATGCGTCCCATCACGGTACAATTGCGGAGCGACGTGGGCTTCGGGACGAAGTTCACGTTCGCGCCCCCGCGGCGCATGTTCGCGCAATGGAGGTTCTTTACGGACGATCCGGAGGCTGACGAACTGCGCGATCTCGCGGCCAACAGCGCGTCGGGGTGGCGGTCGAGACTGGCAGCGCAGGATGGAGGGAACAGCGCCGGCGGAGCGATGCCCGGGACTCTGTAGTCCTTGCTGTCGCTCCCGCGGACTCGCAAGTTGGTGTACCCCGTCTCCGGGGCCTTCGTCGCACAGCGACGTATGACACCACCAACTTTCGAGGTTCCCGCCATGCCCGGTGACGACCAGACTGCGCCCTGGAAATCCGGATCGAAGGTCAATGCCGTGCAGCATGCGTTCGTGAATGCGCGCGTTGCCGACATCAATCGCCATGCGATCTCGAAGCTGTTCACGCCCACGCTGGATGCGCTCAAGGCAACCGAGCCATCCCTGCGCAAGGCGTCGCGCCAGCAGTTGCAGGACGCGTTCATGCACATCACCGCGCGGCTGCAGTCAGCGCAGCTCACCATCAATCTGGAAGCGCCGCGGTGGTTCATGACGCCCAACAACTACGACTCGTACACGCAGATGTACGAGCGCGCGGTGACGGGTGGACAGATGCAACTGGCCGACTCCGCCCTGAATCCCGCCGCGTTTCGTGTGGCTGCGGATGACGCCGCGACGTTTCCCAAGAGCGCAGTGGATGCCGACTTCGAGATGCAGGGGATGGGCGGAACGTGGAAGAAGTACGACATCAAGGCGCAGGCGTCGCAGGGGCCGGCGCGCGGACTCGCGCCCCGGGGGCGGGGCTTCGGCGATGCCGTGCGGAAGATGGCGCCGGGCGCACTGAGCAAGACCGCCGGCGGCAAGTACACGGCGACCAATCCCCAGTTCGATCCGCGGACCAAGCAGATCTTTGCCGCGCTGAACTACGGGCGCCGCCCGCACGGGTCCACCACGCGCTACGGGCACAGCTACCTCGTGCTCAGCGACAAGTTCAAGCGCGATGCGTTGTACTTCGCGGGCGACACGTTCGGCAACATTGCCGGCAACGCGAACGTGAGCGCCGCCGATCAGGTCTCGTATGACGTGCTGGGCGCGATCTTCCTGAAGGCTGTGGCCTCCATGCGCACGGATCTGCTGACCAGTTGCCTGCGCGACGGATCGCT
>DASVWN010000107.1:0-6577 GCA_036393195.1 Gemmatimonadaceae bacterium
GCGCAGAACAAGCCGATGGCGAGCGCAATGGCGACGCGCACACGCAGAGTCGGAGCGCCGCGCCCCATGGTGGATTCGGTCACGACCCGGCCTCCGCGCCGTCGGCGTCCGGTGCGACCGGCACACCACCGCGAGCGCCGGTAATTGTCGCGCGCCACCAGCCGGCCAGGCGCTCGAAGGTCGTCTCGATCACGACAGGGATCTGGCCCTCGTTTGGACGCATCAGCACCATCACGACACACGGCAGGTAGCAGAGCGCCACGGATAGTTTGCCGGAGAACGCCACGCGATCCGGCAGCAGCGGGAACGGGCCGGCAACGACTTCAATTCCCTGCACGAGCCATGTGAGCGCAACGAGCATCCACGATTGACGCCAGGTCTTCGGAATCAGGAAGAGCGGAAGGATCTCATAGAGCAACGTCGTTTGCGGGACGCACGCCATCGCCACGAGCAGCCGCGCCTCGGGTCGTCGCCAACGCGCGAGCGCGAGCAGTACCAGCGCGCCGCCAGGGTAGGTAATGGGCGCGACGATGTGCGTCGCGGCGCTCAGTCCGGCGAGCCACTCTCCGGGCCAGCTCGGACGAACGACCACGCTCAACACCAGCATGGCGGCACAGGCCATGGCCGTTTTCCAGCTCGGGCGATACAGCCAGATCGCGGCCCCTATGGTCGGCTTGGCCACGAGGAGAACGCCGAGCACGGGGAATACCGTGGCGGCCACGAACAGCGGCGACCACTGGGACACCGCGACAGCGTAGAAGAAGGAGAAACTCGCCAGGGCCGCCACGCGATGCGAGCGTTCGCGAGTGAGCGCGAACGCAAGTACGCCGCCGGACAGCGCCGAGAAGATGAGACTCGCGACGCGGACAGACACCGCGGTGAACGGGACGGCGAGCAGCACGCCCGGCAACGGATAGAAGAGCGGGAACTGCCAGGGAAAGGTGCGTCCGGGGCCCACGGCCGCGTAAGGATTGCCACCGTGCACCAGCGCTCCGGCGCCATACCAGAGCTGATCGAAGTCGGACGCACGCACGACGCCGAGATGCGGAATGGCCAGAAACCCGGCCAGAATCGTCATGACGGTCACGATCAGCACCCGGTCTCCGATCGCGATGCGAGTTCCACTCATGGCCGGGCAGCGGTAGCTGTGGTACGCCGACGCCTTTGCACGATCCAGTCGACGATCGGCTGAACGGACGGCGGCAGTTCACCCCGATTGGGCCGTCGCAACACCATGTAGAGCACGGGCAGATAGATGAACAGCATCGTCATTCGCTCGGTGAGCGGCCAGGTAGCCAGTCCGGATACGCCAAAGAGCGATGGCTTCACCCACGCAATGAGCGCCGGCCAGCTCACCACCGAGAGCAACAGCGCCGACCACCAGCGCCGCGGAATCAGCCAGAGCACGAGTTGATCATAGAGCAGGAGCCGTTGAGGCAGGAGCGCCATGACCAGGAGCAGCCGTCCCTCGCGCGATCGGAAGCGCAGCACGGCAAGCAGCAGCACGGGGCCCAGGAACATTCTGAATGGCGCCGTGTGCGTATGCAGTTGCACGACGATGCGGCGCCACTCCCAGGGCCATGCCGGCAGCACCGCGAGACTCACGAGCAGGAATGCGATACACCCGATCACGCCGCGCCACGTGGGATTGTACACGAGTGCCGCGATGCCGAGGTTGGGCTTGGTCACGGCGAGAAACTGCAGCCCGGGGATGAGCGTCGCGGCCACAAGCAGCGGAGACCACTGAGGAGCGAGCAGTACCTTGATGAAGGGCGCACTCACCAGAAGCGGCAGCCAGTGATACCCTTCGCGGGTGATGGCGAACGTCATGAGCGCCGCCGACACGCCAACGAAGAGCGCGCCGGCAAGGATCGGCCGGAACGAGACGAAGGGCAGGCTCGCGAGCGCCGCCGGCAAGGGATACAGAAAATGATCGTCGAATGGATACGCACCGGTGGGCTGAATGACCCGGTACGGATCCTGATGCGCGAGCAGGATGCGAGCCGCCCGCCACGACCAGGTGAAGTCAGCCGCGAGTACATGCCGGCCGGTGAGAATGCCGTGGCAGACGAACGCGGAAACAAGGCCAACCGCGAGCGCCAGTCCGATACGGATCAACAGGGATGGACGGACGGCGGGTACCCCGGCATCCGGGCCGCTCCAGCCGTCAAACAGCAGGCTCACGCGCGATTCCTGAGCGCGACCGGAGCGACGTCCATGGCCATGTCGTTCTCCTGTTGTCGCCGCTGATGCTCCGCTCTCGCGCTCATGCCGTGACGCAGCACGAGGAGCAGTACCGGCAGATAGACGAGCAAGAGGATATATGGCGCCGCCCTGGGTCCGTAATTGTCGCCCGGCTTCAACAGCGCCTGCCAGGTCACGTAGCCCGCCAGACTCAGTGCGGTCAGCCCCAGCGCTTCACGGCGCGTGCGTGCAACCAGCAGCAACGGGAGCTGGTCATTCCAGAACAGCAGCTGCGGGACGCACGCCATGACGACCAGCAGCCGAGCCTCGGGCAATCGCCAGAAAAGCAGAGCCACGAGCACCAGCACTCCCCCAGGCATCGTGATCGGCGATCCGTGCAGCGGCAGGCGCTGCAAGTTGTGCATCCAGTCAGCGGGCCATGCAGGGTACACCACAAGGCTCGCGAGCAGGACCGCCGTCGCCCCCAGCGCCATGCGCCATCCCGGCCGGAATGCCGCAATGGCGAGCCCCAGATTCGGCTTCATGACGATGAGAAAGCCGAGTGACGGAAGGAACGCCGCCGCGCAGACGATCGGCGACCATTGGGCCTGCGTCGCGGCTGAAATGAAGGGCGCGCTGATGAAAATCGGGAGGCGGTAGTAACCGTCATGCATCAATCCATATGCGAGCAATCCCGTTGACGCGCTGAAGAAGATCGCGGCTGCGAGTGGCAGCGCGAGCGACGCCAGCGGAACGGTGAGCAGCACAGTCGGTAGCGGGTAGACGAACGGCGTGACGACGGGATAGATCCCGCTCCCCGGGATCGCGAGATAGGGACTGTGCCCCTGAAGCAGCAGCCGGGCGGCAAACCACGGATAGAAAAAGTCGCCGTAGAAGTTTCGCCGACTCATGTAGAGGAATGACAACACGAACGCGCACGCGGCGATCAGCAGCGCGATAACAACCCGTCGTTGCATGGGAACGGTGACAGCATCGGGGCTCGGCGGCGTGTCCACAGGCGCGAGCACCGCCAGCAGGCGCTGGATGCTCACGTGGTTGCCACCCCGGAACACGTAGCGCCCGCGGCGGGCAGTGCGTGTTCGCCAACGCGTGTCGCCTGCTCCGGAAATGGCCCGCGTCCCGCGTTCGCCCACCAGTCACGCCGTACCCAGAGTCCGACTTGTCCAGCACCCTCAGGGTCCGCGCGGTCCCAGGCGACGAGCCCCCAGGCGGCGGAGCTGTCGATCACGGTCGCGACAGTAAACCGCCTCGGTATGATGGCGACGTCAGCCGAGGACCAGGTAGTGAACCTCCTGGGCGCGATCCACCCACTCCTGAGCGCTTCCACCTGTGCTACCGAGTCGGGAAAGATCCCCCGTCCATCAATGGACGAGGAGTACGCAGGCAACCGCCAGACGAGATAGCTGCCGTAATTGAACCAGGTGTAGATCCGGCCATGCGCGCCGGAAATCGTATGGCACTGCAACCAGTCCGCGAGAGGGTCCAGCACCGGCGCCACGGGGCTCGGCAAGGTGCGCGAAACCACGCTGCCCTCCTCTCGCCAGGCGCCGGCATGGCTCGCCACCAGGACGCCTGTGCACAACAGCGCCACGGCATACGTCGCGACCCGAATCGCGAGTCGCGGCGGACGCGCTTGTTCGCGGCGACCGGCGATTTCGAGCGCGGCAGCGGCAGCGGGAAGTACTATGAGCCACCACGCCAGTAACAAACGACCCGCGAGGCCAAAGCCAACCAGTCCGGCCAGCCAGAGCGCACCGTACGCGAGCCGCTCCCGCTTTGATAACATCCCGTGCTGAATGACCCAGGGGATGAGCGCGAGCACCGCCGCGAATGCAATGCCCAGTGAGCCGGAGCTGAAACCCGGGCGGAGCTCCGCGATCGGCGACGGTTGGGCCACGAGCGCGTTGTGGCCGAAGTTGAGCGTCAGAACCTGTGGCCAGACCAGCGCATAGGGAGAAATCAGCCATCCCGCCAGGATGCAGCCGCACACGGCCCAGCTTCGCCGGCGACCCGCGGGCGGGTAGATCCAGCACAGCACGACCGGCACGGCCGTGAGAACGAAGAAGAGATGCGTGTTCGCCGCCGCCGCGCTCGTGGCCACGAGCGCAACCGCCGCCCAGCGCACTCGCTCCCGCCGCAGCATCTGGTACGTGAACGCCCAGGCCAACGGCACGAGACTCAGCAACAGGAGCTGTGGGCGCAGCGACGACACCACCACCACGGCCACACCAATCCCACAGCCAGCCAGGCAGAGCGACACCCACGGCCTCCAGCGTGCCACGTGGCCGAGCAGCAGCACACTGGCGCCTGCCGCGAGCATCATTAGCCCATTCAGCAGGTGCAGTCCCAGGGGGCCTGCCCAGCGGAGTACCAGATAATACGGCACTTCGAGCGCCCACGAGTAGGCGAAAAAGGGCGCGCCCAT
Organism: Gemmatimonadaceae bacterium; assembly: GCA_036393195.1. Lineage (GTDB taxonomy): Bacteria > Gemmatimonadota > Gemmatimonadetes > Gemmatimonadales > Gemmatimonadaceae > JADGGM01. The sequence continues at coordinate 4,631 of DASVWN010000107.1, forward strand.
TCGTGTCCACGCGAACGGCTCGGTGAATGGAACCATCCCATGCCGTACGATCCACTCTCCGGTCGCCAGGTGCATGGGAAGATCGGGATCGTCCAGTGGCTGGACGGCTCCCAGCAGAAAGACTATCGCACCGAGGATCGCGAGATCGAGCCACCAGGTGTCGCCATAGCTTTCACGCCACGAGGATCGAAATGACGCGTTCGCACCGGGAGAAGCCTCAATGTCCGCATCGATCGACTCGGGCGGACTTGGAGCCGCCACGCCGCTCATTGCGGGCGGGATAGTCGCTGCAAGCGCTCGAAACGGGGACTCCTGGTGATCGGCGCGAAATCAGGCATCTGCAGGGCGGACCACAGCGGAGCCCCGGGTGAACCGGCCTGCTCCAGGAAGTCGAGCGCCTTTGATTCCTGTCCGGATGACGCCAGCGCAACCGCGATCCACGGGCCCGCCCAGTGTACCGGATTGGTGCCGCGCGCGGCATACGCGTGGAGCAGACGCTTGGTGCGCACGCGGGCTGACGTCGTATCCCGAGCGCGGGCATCCACCACCGCGCTTATCGCGTCGCCCCACTCCGGCCAGCCCAGCCGGCTCGCTGTTTCCGCGTCGGCCCAGGCGCTGCGGATGTCATCGCGCCGCGCACGCACGAGCGCACGGAGCGCGTAGGGCTGCGCGGCCAGAGGATCCGACTCCACGGCGCTATCGAGCACCGCGCAGGCGTCGGCAAAGTTTCGCTGGAGATAGTCGAGGTGCGCCAGATCGAACAACACGCTCGCGCGCCGTGGAGCGAGATCCAGGGCACGCCGCAACATGAGCCGGGCAGTCTGGTTATCGCCGCGCTCCATCATGATGCGACCGTACCACTGGTACACGTCGGGCATGCGCGACCCCAGCTTGCTGGCGCGATCGAACGCCTCGCGCACTCCCATGAACGAGCGCGGATCAAGATAGGAGAGGAGTGCGCCCCGTGCGGCCCAGGCGTCCGCTTGCGCAGAATCCAGGCGGAGCGACAGGTCAACCGCGGCCAGACCCCTGGCGATGAGCGCCTGACGCTGAGGCTCGCGGAAGTCCCACCATCCCCAGTACAGCTCCGAAGCGTACGCCAGACCCAGTCGCGTCGCAGCCGGGGCGTAGGAGCTGTCCAGGCGTACGGCGGAGTCGAGTTCCACAACGGCTTGGCGAAATCCCGCCGGCGTGGCCTGTGCGTGATAGTACGCTCCCCGCAGAAAGTGATCGTACGACGCGGCGTTGGCGCGCGCGCCGGCAACGGCCGAAGCCGGCGTGTCCTTCGCCGCGAATCCGATATTCCCAAGAACGCCATTGACGACGGCCGCCTCGACCGCGGGCAGATCACCTTCGCTGGAGAGTCGCGAGAGCTTCCACAGATCCGCGCCGGATTTCGCGTCCACGAGTCGAACCGCGATACTGACATTGCCGCCCGTACGCCCCACCTGCCCCACGAGCAGGTATCGCGCGTGCAGCCAGGAGCCAACGGTCCGGATACCGGCGGCATTCTTGTACTGCTCAGTGCCGAACTTGCGCGTCTCGGCGACATCAAGGGTGCCGGTCGCGCGGAGACGGTCCACGATGCGGCGCGTGATGGCGTCGCCCAGAAAATCATCCACGCGCTTGGCGGCGGTGTTCTGGAAGGAGACCACGCCAATGGAGTTGTTGGACGGATCGGTCTCCGCGTGCGCCATTGCTGTGCGGAGCTGCAGCGACTCGCGGGCGCGGCAGGGTTGCGGCGGCGGCACGCTGGGGTACTGGGCGGCAAGGGGCGACGAGACCGCCGTCGCCCCTGCGATACCCAGCACGACCATCCACCGGCGCACATGCAATGTCCCAACTGGTGGGAGCATCTCCCGCCACCTGTCTGATTCCGTGTTCATGCCCCTCCACGTGGCTCGCTGCGCGAGCCGAGTAGCTACTTCACCAGTACGACTTTCTGCA
>DASVWN010000108.1:0-47538 GCA_036393195.1 Gemmatimonadaceae bacterium
GCACCGCGATGCTCGCCGGATTGTGAGCCACATCGAAGATGACACGGCCACAGCGCTGAAAGCGTCCCGGAATGCGAACGGCCGCGAGTGTCTGCTCCGCCGCGTCGGCGGCGGCCCGGTACGCGTGCCCCGCGCACGACAGCATGGCAATGGCGGTGGCGGTATTCGCCGCCTGATGCCGCCCGACCAGAGGCGTGCGCAAAGCGCGCGCGCTCCCATCCGCCATCAGGGTGAATGATGTGCCGCTGGCATCCACCGCGATGTCCCGCACGATCCAGTCCCCGCCGATCTCGACGACGGGCGACGCACCGGCCCTCCGGGCCAGCGTCGAGAGCAGCGCGCGGATGTCGTCTGACTCTTCCCCGATCACGGCGGGGACCATCGGCTTGAAGATGCCCGCTTTCTCGTGCGCAATGTCCTCGAGCGTCTCGCCCAGGTACTGCATGTGGTCGAGACCGATGGAACTGATGCCGGTGGCCAGCGGCGTGATGACATTCGTCGAATCCAGGCGGCCGCCCAGGCCGACCTCCACGACGGCGACGTCCACCATCTCCCGCGCAAAATAGTCGAACGCCATGCACGTCGTGGCTTCAAAGAACGTCGCGCCCAGGCGCTCCACCTCCGGCGTCCACCGCTCGATGAACTCCACGACGGCCTGCTCGGGAATCGGCACGTCGTTCACGCAGATCCGCTCGCGGAAATCGATCAGGTGAGGCGAGGTGTAACGTCCGACGCGGAACCCCCCGGCACGCAGCAGGGCATCCATGGTGCTGACAACGCTTCCCTTCCCATTCGTGCCGGCCACGTGGAACGCCGGGAAACGCTGGTGCGGATCATCCAGGGCGCGCAACAGCGCGCGTGTGGTGTCCAGCCCCAGCTTCCACCCGCCGCTCACTCGCGCAAAGAGATAGTCGAGTGCGTCCTGGTATTGCGTCAGGCAGATGTCCACCCGGATGCGCTGGGCTCGCCACTCATGTGACGCAAGAGCTGGCCCACCGTATCCTTGAGATCCTTGCGGTGCACCACCGAATCGAGCATGCCGTGTTCGAGCAGGAACTCGGCCGTCTGGAATCCCTCGGGCAGATCCTGCCCGATGGTCTGCTTGATCACGCGCGGCCCCGCGAATCCGATGACCGCGCCTGGCTCGGCGAGAATCGCATCACCCAGCATGGCGAAGCTCGCGCTCACACCGCCCGTGGTCGGATTGGTCAGGATGGACACGTACGGGATGCGCCGTTCGGCCACCTGGGCCAGCAGCGCCGACGTCTTGGCCATCTGCATGAGTGAAAGCACCCCTTCCTGCATGCGCGCGCCGCCGGACGCGCAGACGAGCACCAGCGGATATTTGCGCTCCAGCGATCGCTGCCCCAACCGGGCGATCTTCTCGCCGACCACCGATCCCATCGAGCCCCCCATGAACGCGAAGTCCATCACGCCCAGGCTGATCGGCATTCCGCCCAGCGTGCCGCCAGCGGTGACGATCGCGTCCGTGTCACCCGCGTTTGTCGTCGCCTTCTTGAGGCGCTGGGGATATTCGGGAAAGCCGAGGGGGTCCACCGACCGCATCTCGACATCGAGCTCCTCCCAGCCTCCATCGTCCATGAGAAGTGCGATGTAGTCAGCCGCGCGGATCCGGCGATGGTAGTCGCAGTTGGGACAGACGTTGAGATTGCGCACGAACTTCTCGCGCAGATCGGTGTGCCCGCACGCCTCGCACTTTTCCCATGCATCCGCGGGAATTTCGAGCCGCTCGCGACGGGGCTGCCGGACTTTCCTGTCCTTACGAAACCAGGCCATTCTCGTAATGTGGGCGGTGCGGAGGGGTCAGGCAAGAACGGCGGCACTGTCAGATGGCCAGATCACCGACCTTGGCTCCGCGCCCTTCGAGAGCGATGCGCGAGAGCAATCCAATGGCCAGCCAACAGGCGAGCATGAACGAGCCGCCATAGCTGAAGAATGGCAGGGGAATGCCGGTGATGGGCATGAGGTTCAACGTCATGCCCACGTTCACGATGATGTGCACCATCCAGCTTGAAGCCAGCCCGAACGCGAGCAGGCTGCCAAAGGAATCGCTGGCGCGTTCGGCAATGCGCACCGATCGGAAGAGCAGAAAGAGAAAGAGCGAGAGCGCCAGTGTCACCCCGAGAAACCCCAGTTCCTCCCCCAGGACGGCGAAGATGAAGTCGGTGTGCTGCTCCGGCAGGAAGGCGAGCCGCTTCTGCGTGCCTTCCAGAAATCCCTTGCCGAGCCATCCCCCCGACCCGATCGCCACCTGCGACTGGATGACGTGCCAACCTGAATTGCGCGGGTCGATCGATGGATCGAGAAAGACGAGCAGGCGGTGACGCTGGTACGGTGCCAGTCGCTCCCAGAGGATCGGTGCCACGACGCCCATCACGACGTTGGCCGTCATCAGCGCCACACCCTCCAGCATGAACGGCTTGTACCAGAGTACCAGCGCGAGGAGCACGAGGAACCACGCACCCCAGACGTTCGTGTTGAACGCGAGGATGAGACTCACCGCGGGCGACGCGAGGAGCAGCAACAGGGGCAACGGCACCCCCGACCAGAACAGCATGGCGAAGAAGATGCCGATGAAGACGATGCCCGTGCCGAGATCGGGCTGCATCATGATCAGCACCCAGGGCACGGCCACGACTGCCGCCGGCTTCCACAGATCGAGCAGGGACTTGGGCGGCTCGCGCCGCTCGGCCAGCACGCGCGCGAGCATCATGGCCATGGCGACCTTGGCCAGCTCGGAGGGCTGGCCCAGCCGGACACCACCGATGGCGATCCAGCTCTTCACGCCGGCAGCCGTGCCCGCGCCGGTGCCGATTACCAGGAGAGCGGCCAGCAGGAAGATCGACAGGACGTAGGCCGGCAGCGCCACCCACTCGTAGAAGCGCACCGATCCGCGCGTGATCCCCCATGCGGCGATCACGCCGAGCACCAGCCAGCGCAATTGTGAAGCCCAGGCGTGCAGCGCGGACGTGGGCACGTCGGTCTGGCCGGCGGAATACACCATGGCAATGCCATAGGCGGAGAGCGCCAGCGCGGTCACCAGGAGCGGCACATCGGGCACGACGCGGCGCAGCATCACTCCTCCGTCTTGATGAACTGCGTAGTGGTGGTGTGCAGATACGCATCCACGATCTTCGCGGCGATGCGTGCCGCCCGCGTGCCGTGCAGTCCGAATTCCAGCATCACGGCGACGACGATTCGGGGATTGTCTGCCGGCGCAAAGCCCACGAACCAGGCGTGATCGCGCGTGGGATCCTGCGAGTTCTGCGCGGTGCCCGTCTTGCCGGCAAGCACCACACCCTGGATCTGCGCGCTCCGTGCCGTACCCGCCTCCACGACGCCCGCGAGCGCCGTTCGCAGGCCATCCATCTGCTGATCGGACAACGTGAAAATGCGGTTGTGCCGGGGCGCGCGCCGGGCAATTTCCGGTGTCGCGGCCTCGCCATCCTCCGCGAGCGCCGTATAGAAGCGACCCATGTTCGCCACCGTCTGCGCGTTTTCCCCCTGGCCGATGGACAGGTTCAGCACGACCGCCTGACTCCAGCCGCGTTTGCCGTACTTGCGGTCAAAATATCCGTCGGCGTCGGCATAGGGGAACAGCGGTCGCGATTCATCCGGCAGATCAATGCCGGAACGCTCGCGCATCCCGAACTTCAATCCGCCGGCGACGAGATTCGCGAGCCCGAGCTTCAACCCGAGCTGGTAGAAGTACACGTCGCACGACTGCTCGATCGCGCCAGCCAGGGAAATGCTGCCATGCCCCTTGTGATCCCAGCAGCGAAAATACCGGCTGCCGAACTGGAATCCGCCAGTGCACGGCACCGGCATGTGCTCGTCCATCGTTACCAGTCCATCCTGGAGCGCCATCGCGGCGGTGGCCAGCTTCCAGGTGGAGCCCGGCGGGTAGCGACCCTGGATGACCTTGTTGTACAGCGGGTGGCGCGGATCGTCCGTGAGCTGCTTCCAGAGCGCCGTGGGAATGCCGCCAATGAACTGGTTGGGGTCGTAGCTCGGCGCACTGTAGAGGGCGAGCACGCCGCCCGTCTTCGGATCGAGCGCGATGGCGCCGCCCTGCAGGGAATCCGCGAAGATTCCGGCGACGAAGCGCTGCAGATCCATGTCAATGTTGGTGTACAACGGCGCGCCGGCCTGCGGCAGCAGGTCCTGCCGCGCACCGGCTTCGCGCACCACGCGTCCCCGGGCGTCCACCTCGACGAAGCGCACGCCCTCGCGGCCGCGCAGCGTGTCCTCGTATTCCCGTTCGAGTCCCCCCTTCCCCACCTGCTGACCCGCCTTGTAGCCATGATAGCGTGGCGAGGCCAGCTCCGCGTCGGTGATTTCGCCTACATAGCCGACAAAGGATCCGACCGCTGCCCCGTCCGGATAAAAGCGCTTGGGCGCCGTCTGGATGATGAGTCCGGGAAATTCAATGCGGCGCTCTTCCAGCACCGACACCACGTCGAATGGCGCGTCCGAGAGCAGCACGGTTGGCCGGGAGGGCGCGCGCTCGTAGCGCCGCACCGCCAGCTCGATCTGGTCGCCGCTCAGTGGGACGATCGTGGCAATGCGATTGAGCGATGCGCGCAACGAGTCCGCGGAGGGACTGAGCAGCAGGACGGAGTACCCCGGGACGTTCTCCGCGATGACACGATTGTTGCGGTCGTAGATGATGCCACGCGGCGCGGGCAGCGGCACCTCCCGCAGCCGGTTTTCCTCGGACTGCAGCGCGTAGCGCGAGTTCTCGAGGATCTGTGTTCGGAAGAAGGCTGCCAGCAGCAGCGTGAACAGGACGACGAGGCCCCACGACGCCGCGCGCGCACGGCGTGCGAGGTCGTTGGGATGAAAGCTCACGTTGGGGATGCCCGGAGAATGGGGCGCAGCAGCATCAGCGTGAGCAGCCCGAAGATCGCCGTCACCACGCCCTTGAGCGGCGACCAGACGAGCACCTCGAGGAACAGTTCACCGACGCCCAGCCGGTGTTCGGCAAGCAGGAAGATGATGTCGAAGGCCCACTTGCCGAGAAAGAAGAAGAACGCATTCAGCAGCACGTCATCGGCGAAGAAGACGGCCTTGAGCCAGGACGCACTGAAGCCGACGACCGCCATGCCGAGCGCGCCGGCGCCGAACGCGTGCAGCTCGAGCGAATCCGACACGATGCCCATGCACAGGCCGATCACGGCCGCCGTACCGGGACGCACGCGGATGGACACGAGCAGCAACGCGATCACGAGAAAGTCCGGCGACACGCGCCAGCCGAGCAGCGGGCGCAGCGTGTAGTGCAGCAGCACGAGCACCACGAAGGCGGTGAGGGTGCGTGCCAGGTCGGTTGGTCTCAACGGTGCACCACGGAATCACGTTGCGACGCCGAATCCGCGCGGAGCGCGCGCAGGGAATCCATGTGCACGGAGTCGGCATGGGCCGCGGCGTGTGCGGCGCGTTCGAGCGCCTCACCGGCGGCGACGACGGTCTTCACCGCCGAATCCACGTGGATGCCAGTCTGCCAGACACCGTTCACGCCGCTGGCGACACGCTCCGGTCGCAGCACCATGACCGACGTCATCTCCGATGGCAGGACGGCCGGACGCAGCAGATAAGTCCGCGCCCAGAGCTCCGACGTCTTCATCTCACCGAGCACCGTCCCCACGGGGATGCCCCGCGGGAACGTGCTGCCCAGGCCGGAGCTGACAATCAGCGTACCGGGCTTGAGCAGCGTCCGCACCGGCACGCCGCGCATCTCGAGGAGATAGCGCTCCGGTTCGCTGGATCCGTGCGCCGCCACGATGCCAAAGGCACTGCCATCCGCACTCATCGCGCTCACGCGAAAGTCGGGGTGCGACCAGACGATCGCGATGCTCATGGTGGGGTCCACCGCCTTCACCATCCCGACGAGTCCGCCGGGCGCGATCACGGGACTGAACTCACGCACACCGGCGCGCGATCCCGCGGACAGCGCGACGGTGTATTCCTCGCCCACGCCGCGGCCCTGCAGCACCTCCGCGGGGACAAACCCCCACTGCAGGCGTGCGCCCAGGCCGAGCAATGCACGCAGGTGGTCGTTGTCCTGGCGGACCGCGTCGAGGGCCATGGAGCGCAGCACCACGCTGTCGCGCGCGGCCACGCGATCCTCGCGCGTCAGCCAGGCGCGGTGCGTCAGCTCGGCGTCCCGCTGGAGCGCCACGAGGGGCGCCAGCACGGTGTGACGGAGTGTTCCGGCGAGTGGGTCGCGCGTGCGCTCGGGAAGAACCTGCGCAAGCAGCGAGAGACCCACGCAGGCGACCAGCAGAATCGTATCACGACGACTGTACGAGCGGGCAGCGGTTGCCACGGCGAACGTTCAGGACTGGAGAACGGACCAGTACTTGTCTTCGTCGTCCAGGATTCGGCCCGTTCCGCGCACGACGCACGTGAGCGGATCCTCGTCCACATGGATGGGAAGATTCGTCTCCTGACTCAGGAGCAGATCCAGCCCGCGAATCAGCGCGCCGCCGCCGGTCATGACGATGCCGCGATCCACGATGTCGCTGGCCAGTTCGGGCGGCGTGATCTCGAGCGCACGACGCACGGCGTCCACAATCTGCTGGATCGGTTCCTGGATCGCCTCGCGAATCTCGCTGGAATGCACGCGCACCGTCTTGGGAATACCGGAGACGAGATCGCGCCCCTTCACTTCCATCTCGCGCTCTTCGCCCACCGGAGCCGCGGATCCGATCTGGATCTTGATCTGCTCGGCGGTTGGTTCGCCGATGAGCAGGTTGTAGTTCTTGCGCATGAATTGCACGATCGCGATGTCGAGCTCATCGCCGCCCGTGCGAATGGACGTGTCGCTCACGATACCGGACAGCGCGATGACGGCGATCTCCGTCGTGCCCCCGCCAATGTCGATCACCATGTTGCCCGTCGGCGTTTCCACCGGCAGACCCACGCCAATGGCCGCCGCCATGGGTTCGGCCACCATGAACACTTCCTTCGCGCCCGCACCAACCGCCGAGTCACGCACGGCGCGCTTTTCCACTTCGGTGATGCCCGACGGCACGCAGACGATCACGCGCGGCTTCACCTTGAAGATGTGATTGTCAATGATCAACGTCAGGAAATAGCGCAGCATCTTTTCCGTGACATCGAAGTCGGCAATGACACCGTCCTTCATGGGACGCACGGCCAGCACGCCGTCCGGGGTTCGTCCGAGCATCCGCTTGGCCTCGAGTCCGACCCCCTTGATCTTGTTGCTGGCGCGATCGATCGCCACGACGGAGGGCTCGTTGAGCACGATCCCTTCCCCGCGCACGTAGATAAGCGTATTCGCGGTGCCGAGGTCCACGGCGATCGCGTTTGCGGGGAAAAACGAACCCGCTTTGAACAAGGGCCAGCGCATCGAGGCTTTCGTCTGACGCTCTCGCGGGAGCGTGGTGGGCGGCGGGGAGGACACAGGGCGTTCGGCGGTTAAACTAGCCGCAGCGCAGTGCTGCGGCAAGGCGTTGGCTTGACACGACGTAGCCACTTCGGGTATCCTCGCCGGCATGCCGGCATCTCGTGTCGCCGAAGTGGCAGTCGTCGATCAATGGGTGTGCGACGCGTGCGGGCTCTGCCTCCCGCTCTGTCCGCCCATGGCGATCCAGTTGCGCCGCGAGGGTCTGCAGATAGACGATTCAATTTGCACGGGGTGTCGAAAGTGCATCGCGCCGTGCCCGGTCGGGGCGCTGGCAATGGTGCCGAGAGTGTGACGACCCAACGCTGCGATGTCCTCGTCATTGGCGGGGGGCCCGCCGGTCTCATCGCCGCCCGCGAGGTCGCCAGCCGTGATCCGGGGCTCGACGTGCTGCTCATCGAGCGCGACCGGGCTATCGGGAGTCCGGTTCGCTGCGGCGAGGGGGTGGGCAGCGCCGGGCTTGCGGAGTTCATGGACCCCGCCGGCGCACCATGGGTGTCGCGGCGGATCACGCGCGTCATCTTCCGTGCTCCCGGCGGCCTGGAAGTCCGCGTGGCGGATGGCGATGTAGGCTACATTCTGGATCGCGCACGCTTCGAACCGGCGATCGCCGCGGAGGCGGGCCGGCTGGGCGTGGACATTCAGGTCGGGACCGAGGCGACCGGAATCGCCCGTTCACCCGCGGGGTGGACGGCCACGCTGCGAGGTCCACACGGAACGCGCGCCGTCGCCGCCCGCCTCGTGATCTGCGCCGACGGCGTCGAGGGAATGGCCGGTCGCTGGGCCGGGCTGGACACACGCGTTCCGGCGCGTGACATGGAGAGCTGTGCGCAGTATGTCGTGTCCGCCATCGACTTCGATCCGGACGCGATCTGCCTGCACTTCGGCCAGTCCGTGGCGCCAGGCGGCTACGCCTGGGTCTTTCCGAAAAGCGCTGCCACGGCGAACGTCGGCCTTGGCGTTGTGGCGCTCCGCGCCGAGCCTGGCCGCACGGCGCGCGACTACCTGGACCGGTATCTCGCGGCGTACTTCCCCACCGGAGTGACGACAGGCTACACCGTAGGCGGCGTGATCGTGCATCCAACCATCCGCCGAACCGTGACCGACGGGCTCATGGTCTGCGGCGATGCGGCGCACATGATCAACCCGCTGTCGGGGGGCGGCATTGTGAATGCCATGAAGGCGGGTCGCCTCGCGGCGCACGTCGCCGTGGATGCCTTGCGGTCAGGAGACTGCTCCGCGCCGCGACTCGAGCGCTACCACGCCGAATGGATGGCGCTGCTGGGCGAGGACCACGTCCGCTTTCACAAGCTCAAGGACACGCTGGCGCAGTTCGACGATCTGTTTCTTGACAGGCTGGCTGCGACGGTGAGCGCCATCCCCCTGCCGGAGCGCACACTGCGCCGCATCTTCGTGGCGGCGCTCACTCGGCACCCGTCGCTGCTGCCCGTGGTGGTGAAGTACTTCGTATAGCCGGGCGCTACAGCTGCGCCCCTGTCCACCGCTGCCAGAGCGTGGTCCCGGCCGCGCACCGGTTGGCGCCTGCCGCGCCGAGCCGCTCCAGGGCGGCGAGGGCTCCAGTCCCCGGGCGTGGCGGTGCCCACAAGTACACGGGATGGCGGGGGATGGCCAGGGGATCGCCACGCCAGCCGCGCGCCAGCGTGAAGGCCAGCGAATAGCCATGCCGTCGCGCCAGGAGGCACTCTCTGGCCCCGAACGCACCAAAGGGGTAGCTCAGGGCTTCGGCCGGTGCATCCAGGGCCTGGATCAACGCGTGGCGCGATGCGGACAGTTCGCGCTCAACGCGTGCCTCATCCATCCAGGTCAGCCGCGCGTGCGTCGCCGTGTGCGATCCGAATTCGATGCCGCGTTGCTGCCAGCGGCGCATGTCGCGCCATGCGAGATGAGCAAATCGGCGTCCGCCGTACGCCACGTCCCATCGATTCAGTCGCCCGGCGAAGTCCGTGATGACGAAGCATGCGGCGCGAAATCCGTGCGCCGCGAGCACCGGGAACGCATGCTCGCGAAGACCGCGATAGGCATCGTCGAACGTGATCGCGATCTCCCGCGCGCCAACCTTGCGTGCACCGCTGGCGCACGCGAGCAGTTCAGCCAGGGTCAGGGTCGTCCAGCCATCTCGTGCCAGGCGCTCGATCTGGCGCGCGAAGCGACGCGGCGAGATTCGCGTGACGCCGAGCTCACGGCGTCGCTCGATCTTGTGATAGCAGAGAATGGGAGGCAGCGCGCCCGCAGCGCCCATGCGCCGGCGCCCTACTGCAGCACCTGCTGCAACGGCGTGCAGTCCATGCCGAATGCCTCCGCCACGGCGGGATAGACGACCTTTCCGTCCACGACGTTCAACCCCTTGGCCAGCGAGGGGTCGGCGTTCAGCGCCTTCTTCCACCCCTTGTCCGCGAGCTGCAATGCGTACGGGAACGTCGCGTTCGTGAGCGCCAAGGTCGAGGTCCGCGGCACGCCACCGGGCATGTTGGCCACGCCGTAATGGATCACACCGTCCACCGTGTAGACGGGATTCTCGTGCGTGGTGGCGTGGATCGTTTCCACGGAGCCGCCCTGGTCAATGGCGACATCCACGATCACCGCGCCTGGCTGCATGAGCTTGAGGTCCTCTCTCCGCACCAGACGCGGCGCCTTGGCACCGGTGACGAGCACGGCGCCGACGACCAGATCCGCGGTGGCAATCTGCTCCAGAATCGTGTGCCGGTTCGAGTACACGAGCGTCACGTTTGCGGGCATGACATCGGAGAGATAGCGCAGGCGCTCCAGGTTGATGTCGAGAATCGTGACCTTGGCACCGAGTCCGGCGGCCATCTTGGCGGCGTTCGTGCCGACCACGCCGCCACCGAGAATCACGACCTTGCCCGGCGGCACACCGGGGACGCCACCCAGCAGCACGCCCCGGCCGCCGTGCAGCTTTTCCAGATATTTGGCCCCCGCCTGCACCGCCATGCGGCCGGCCACTTCCGACATGGGAGTCAGCAGCGGCAACTCGCCATCCGGGCGCTGCACCGTCTCGTACGCAATGCACGTCGCGCCGCTCGCGATATGCGCCTTCGTGAGCCGCTCGTCGGCCGCAAAATGGAAGTAGGTGAAGATGGTCTGCCCGCGCCGCATGCAGGGCCACTCTTTCTCGATCGGCTCCTTGACCTTCATGATCATCTCCGCGTCGTGCCACACCGCGCCGGCATCGGGCGCGATGCTCGCCCCGGCTCGCGCGTACAGCTCGTCCGGGAAGCCGCTTCCCTCGCCGGCGCCTCGCTCGACGAGAACAGAATGTCCGTGGGCGACGAGCGCTTCCGCGCCCGCCGGCACGAGCGCGACGCGATTTTCATTGGTCTTGATTTCCTTCGGAACGCCGATGCGCATGGCTTGAATGATTCAGGAGTGAGAGTGGATACGGCCGCGCCGAGGTGGCCGGCTCCGCGCGCCAGGCCGTTGTCGCGACGGGGTATATGGTAACCGAACCGGCCGGTGGGGCGCCACTAGTGGCCGGCCCGCCCTGGCCCCAGCGTCACGACGGTCTGCCGGGCCGGCGGGAAGAATTCGCGACACACCGCCGAGATCTCCTCGGGCGTGATCGCGTCGATGAGCGCCAGCACTTCGTCGAGCGTGCGGAACGGCTCGTCATACAGGGCCACGCCCGCCGCCCGATACATGCGCGACGACACGCTCTCGAGCGACATGGCGACCTGGCCCTTGAACTGGCTCTTCGCCATGGCGATTTCTTCCTCGCCGAGCCCCTGGTCGGCCAGCCGCTCCAGCTCCTCGTTGATGGCGTCGCGCGCCGCATCCGCCGATTCCGGCGACGTGCCCACATAAACGCCATGCATGCCCGTATCCGGGTGAAAGGTCTGGAACGTGTAGACCGAGTACGCGAGTCCCAGCTCCTCACGCACATGCTGGAAGAGACGCGAGCTCATGCCGCCGCCCAGCGTCATTTCCACCAGCACGAGTGGAAAGCGCCGCGGATCGCTGTGCGCGACGGCGGGTGAGCCGAATACGATGTGCGTCTGTGCACCGTCCCGCTCCAGGTTGCGCTCAGCCGGTTCGACGAACGCAAGGGCCGGCGCCGCCATCGGCGTATCGTCCCCGCGGGGAACCGCGGCCCACCCCGTCCGCTCCAGCGCGGCCAGCAGCGCGTCGTGCTCGACATTCCCCGCGGCGGCAACCACGATCTGCGCGGGATGGTATGCGCGCGCATGCAACTCGCGCAACTCGCGCACGCCAAGTGCCGACACCGTCTCCCGCGTGCCCAGAATCGAGTAGCCGTAGGGGTGGTTTCCCCACATCGCTTCATTGTGCAGCTCGAATACCAGATCGTCCGGGGTGTCCTCCATGAGGGAGATCTCCTCGAGGATCACCTTGCGTTCGAGCGTCAGATCCTGCCCGCGCAGCAATGGACGGAAGATGAGATCGCCGATGACATCCACCGCCACCTCGAGATGCTCGGAAAGCACGCGAGCCTGGAACGAGGTGTGTTCGCGCGCGGTGTAGGCATCCAGCGAACCGCCCAGCACTTCGAGCGACAGCGCGATCTCGCGTGCGCTGCGCGTGCGCGTGCCCTTGAAGACCATGTGCTCGAGCAGGTGGGACACGCCCATCCGCTCGCGCGCCTCATGGATGGACGCCGCGCGCACCCAGGCGCCAAAACTGACCGACCGCACCCCCGGCATGTATTCCGAGAGCACGGTCAGTCCATTGGGCAACTCGGTGCGACGCAGGCCGGAATCGGGTGTCTGCGCCAGAGGGCTCACCGCCGCGAGCGACCTCCGCCACCCCCGCCCCGGCGCGGGCGGGACGGCCGCCGGCCTTCGCTCCCGCCCGCCGATTCCCCAGCGCCAGATTCACCACCGGACGCGGCGGTCGCGGCCGCCGGTTCGCGGCCTTCGCCCGATGCGCTGCGCGACGAGCGTCGCTCGCCCGCATGCCCATTCCCTTCCTCCTCCGCGCCTTCAGGCTTGGGCAGGAGTGCGCGCATGGAGAGCCGCAGGCGACCACGCTCATCCACGTCAATGAGCTTGACCTTCACGCGGTCGCCGCGCTTCACGACATCCTCGGTCTTCTCCGTGCGGCCGTGGCGCAGCTCGGAGATGTGCACGAGCCCTTCGGTGCCGGGCAGGATTTCCACGAACGCGCCGAACGCGGTCGTGCTCTTGACCGTCGCCTCGTAGGTGGAGCCGATTTCCGGCTCCTGCGTGAGCGCCTTGACCATGGCGCGCGCGCGCTCCATGGCCTCGCCGCCAACCGCGGCGATGGTCACGAGACCCGTGTCGTCCACCGTGAGCTCGGCGCCCGTCTCGTCCTGGATGCCGCGGATCGTCTTTCCCTTGGGACCGATCAGGTCACCGATCTTTTCCGGATTGATCGTGAGTGTCACGATGCGCGGCGCGTATGGTGAGAGATCGGCGCGGGGCTGGGCGAGCGCCTTGTTCATCTCGCCGAGGATGTGCATGCGCCCCTCGTGTGCCCGGGCCAGCGCTTCCTTCATGATCGAGAGGTCGAGCCCCTGGATCTTGATGTCCATCTGAATGGACGTGACGCCCTGCGCCGTGCCGGCGACCTTGAAGTCCATGTCGCCGAGGTGGTCCTCGGTGCCCAGAATGTCGGTGAGGATGGCGTAGCGCGGCCCGTCCTTGATGAGTCCCATCGCGACGCCCGCCACCGGCGCGCCGAACGGCACACCGGCATCGAAGAGCGCCAGCGAGCCGCCGCACACGGTCGCCATGGACGAGGATCCGTTGGACTCCAGTATGTCGGAGACGATACGCACGGTGTACGGGAACTTGTCGAATTCGGGCAGCAGCGGCTGGAGCGCGCGCTCCGCCAGGTTGCCGTGGCCGATTTCGCGGCGGCTCGTACCCCGGACCGGGCGAACCTCGCCCGTGGAGAACGGCGGGAAGTTGTAGTGCAGCATGAAGGTCTTCGTGGTCTCGGCCGCGTCATCAATCGAGTCGAGACGTTGCACGTCGTTGGCCGTCCCCAGCGTGACTGCGACAAGCGCCTGCGTCTGGCCGCGCGTGAAGAGCGCGGAGCCATGCGCGCGGGGCAGCACGCCGGTCTCGATGGTGATGGGACGCACCTCGTCCGGCTTGCGCCCGTCCACGCGCTCGTTCGTGCCGAGCACCTGTGCACGGAGTGCGCTGTACTCCACGTCGCCAACGAGATCGGAAATCGCCCGGCCCTGCTCGGGAAAATTGGCGGTCAGCGTCGCGACAATCTCGGATTTGATCGCTTCGACGGCCTGGATGCGCGCGTGCTTGTCCCTGGCATTGAGCGCCGCCGCGATCCGGTCCTCGGCAAGCTCCTTCACCCGCGCCACCAGCTCCGCCGGGTGGTCGATTTTCGTCCAGGGCATCTTCGGCACGGAGGTCGTGGCGAGCAGCTCCTGCTGGATGCCGACGAGATCCTGGATGGCCCGATGTGCGACAGTGAGGCCCTCGAGCATGTCGGCTTCGCTGACTTCCACCGCGCCGCCTTCGACCATCACGATCGAATCCTTCGTCCCGGCAATGATCACATCCAGGTCGCTGTACTCCAGCTGCTGGAAGGTGGGGTTCACGACCCACTTGTCCTGCAGGCGGCCAATGCGCACGCCCGCGAGCGGCCCGAGGAACGGAATCCGCGACGCATTGAGCGCGAAGCTCGTGGCGAGCAATGCGGGGACGTCCGCGTCGTTTTCCTGGTCGGCGGAGATGACGAAGATGAAGACCTGCACCTCATTCTTGAATCCCTCCGGGAAGAGGGGACGAATGGAGCGGTCAATGATACGTGCCGAGAGAATTTCCTCGTCGCGCGGGCGTCCTTCGCGCTTGATGAACCCGCCGGGGATCTTGCCGGCGGCATAGGAGCGCTCCTTGTACTCCACCGTGAGCGGGAAAAACGGCAGCGGGCTCTGCGTATCGCTCACCGTGACGGCGGCGAGCACCATCGTCTCACCGAACTGTACCAGGGCGGCACCAGCCGCCTGCTTGGCCATCTTGCCCGTCTCGATCACGAGTTTGCGGCCGGCGAATTCCTTTTCAACGCGTTGCATCATTGCGATTGTCCTTGCGGGAACACAAAACGCGCGGGGACCGCAGAATCGGCGCCCGCGCGAGTGTAGGTGACGAACGAACTAATGACGGAGTCCAAGCTCGCTGATCAGCCGGCGATACCCCTCGAGGTCCGTCCGCTTCATGTAATCGAGCAACCGGCGACGACGACCAACCATCTTGAGCAGCCCACGGCGACTGTGATTGTCCTTCTGATGGGCTCGAAAGTGGTCAGTCAGATAATTGATGCGCTCGGTCAGCAGCGCAACCTGCACGGTGGTGGACCCGCTGTCGGTCTCGTGTGTTCTGTGCTTTTCGATGACCGATGCTTTGACGAACGCCATTTGCGATATATTCTCCAGACGTACAACTGCGGTAACAGCGCCGAATTCATTGAAGCGCAGTAATTTAGTGCTGCGCGCCAGCCCTGTAAAGTCTCCGCCGTGCCCGAGCGCTACCTTGGCCGAACCGTCGGCCGCTTTCGAATGGATGCCCTCGTCGGGTCAGGTGGATTTGCCTGGGTCTACCGGGGATACGACCCCGAGCTCGACATCCCCGTCGCGATCAAGGTGCTCAAACCGCAGTTCGCCGGCGAATCCGAATTCGAGGAGCGCTTCCGGCGCGAGGCGTCCACCGCCGCGAAGCTCCGCCATCCGAACATCATTCGCATTCTGGCCGTGGGTCGCGACGCGGGTGCCGTGTATTTCGTGATGGACTTCCTCCCCGGCACGCTCGACGAACGGCTGCGCGCGATGGAAAAGTTGCCGGAACCCCTCCTGCTCCGGCTCGGCATGGACGTCTCCGCCGCGCTCGCCTTCGCGCATCGTGAATCCGTCATCCATCGCGACATCAAGACCGACAACATCCTGTTCGACGCACACGGCAACGCCGTGGTCGCCGATTTCGGAATCGCGCGTGCCATGGTGGATTACGTCGGGCGCACCGGCACGAACATGGTGGTGGGCACGCCGCAGTACTTCTCTCCGGAGCAGGCGCGCGGCCTCGCGCTCGATGGGCGCGCCGACATCTACTCACTCGGCGTCACGCTCTACAAGGCGGCTACCGGCGTACTGCCCTTTCAGGGCTCGGACTGGTACGAGATCGCACGTCAGCACGTGGAGGATTCTCCGCCGCGGCCACGACTGCTCAACCCGGCCCTCTCGGAGAACGCCGAGCGCATCATCCTCACCTGCCTGGCCAAGGATCCGGCGGACCGCTACGCCACCGGCGATGCGCTGTACACCGATCTCGCGCAGCTCTCGGCTCGCGGCGGCTCGCTTCAGGAGACGGAGACGGTCGTGATGCCGGCGCCACCGGATCGACACGCGAGCGGCAGGAATCGTGTGCGGACGTGGTGGGAACACCTCCCCCGGACGCGCGTGCTGCTCGTGTGGCTGGCCGTGGCCGCGTTGGTGCTCGCCGGGTCCGCTGCGGCCATGCGATTCCGGGGCAGCCTGTTCGCTGGTGCGTCACCACCTCGCACACCTCACCCGGCGGACACAGTGAAGATGGCGAGCACTGCGGACACGCCAGCAACACTGCCTCCCGTTTCCGCCAGCGCGCCAGTGCCACGGCCCGTGCTGCACATCGATGCACCCGCGAATGCCACCATCGAAATAGACGGGTTCCACCTTGCACCCGGTACGCACAACGTGCCGAATATCCCGGGCACGCATCGGGTGGTCGCAACGGTACCGTCGCCGCGCGGGTGCTCCTGGGCGCGCGACGAATCCACGGTTCTGGTTCAGGATACGGGCGCCACCGCCGTCACCCTCGCTCCACGCGCCTGCGGGTACGTGGCTCCCGACATTGTGCCAGCGGCTGCAACGTGGTCCGTGCTGCTTGCCTCGGGCGGAGCGCTCGCCCACGGCTCGGGCATCCCCGGCGACAGCGCGCTGCTGCCGGCTGGCAGTCACGCGCTCGAGGTCTCAGCGCCCTACTGTGCAACGTATCGTGCGCCGGTCGTCGTTACCGCCGGACACACGACGCACGTTCGCGTGCGGCTGCTGTGCGAGCCCGCGCATCAATGATCGGCATCGGTGACGGCGACCGGGTCCGCGTGAGCTGAGCGGCACTCCGTGCAGATGGGGCGGGCACCGAATTCCACCGCCATGCGGTGCGCCCACGAACCGTGCAGGCAGTCCCCGCAGAGTATGCGCCGGCATGCCTCGCACACGCCACCACGCCAGGCCTCGAAGCGCCGATGGCATTCGTCACAATCGATCGTCACCTGCGACGTTCGGAAGAGATGAAGTCCCAGCATACCGTGTCCTCACTCCGCGATGTCCAGCGCGCGGATCGCTATCGTGCAATCACGATCCCGCCCAAGGTTCCCACCGCCAGTCCGATCCAGAAGCCCACTCGCTTGAAGAATGGCGTGCCCGGTCGTTCCACCAGCGCCACATGCTCGTTCGAGAGCTGCGTGGTCTGACCTGTGATGAGCGCGGTGGCACGTCCATCCCGCGCGTCCAGAATCGTGAAACGCGCGACGAGGGCATCATGCTGCCGCGGGTCCACGGCAATCCCATGGAGTCCCGCTTTCACCCAGCGCTCGCCCGCGGTGCTGAAGGTGATGGTGCTGTCCGCCACCGAGTCGATCACGAAGCGGTAGGCTCCTGCCTGGGCCTGCGCGCTGCGAGTGGACACGAGCAGCGCGACGCAGAGCGCACCAGCATAGCCCGTCGCACGATGGAACACCTCAGGGGCCGAGGAGGTGCTTTACCCAGCTCGTGATGTCGTTGTACATCACGATCGCAATCAGGAGCGCGATGGCGACCAGACCGAAGCGAATCAGATTCTCCTTCGTGCGCACGCTCACGGCACTGCCCTTCGCGGCCTCCACGACATTCAACGCGATCTGGCCGCCGTCCAGAATCGGGATCGGCAGCAGATTGAGCACCGCCAGATTCACGCTCAACAGCGCCAGCAGGTAGAACACATCGGCCCACCCGCGCTGCACCGCCGAACTCGCCGCGCGGCCGATCCCGATCGGGCCGTTGAGCTGTTTCACCGAGAGCGCGCCGGTCGCCATCTTGCGCACGGCCCCGACCACCGCGCCCGTCATGGCCCAGGTTTCGCGCCAGCCGAACGACACGGCCTGTGTCGCCGAAATGGGTTCGCGCTCCGTCGGCGCGCGCCCCATGGCACCGATCTTCCCGACGATCTCCGTGCGCCCCGTCGCCCCGTCCTCCTGCGGCACGGAATCGGGCGTTACCGTCATCCGGACCAGGGCGCCCGCGCGCATCACTTCGAATGCGAGTGGCTTGCCCGGTGACGCCTCGATGCGGTCCACGATCTGGGACCAGGAATTCACGGGAGACCCGCCGACGGCCACGATGCTGTCCCCCGCCCGCAATCCGGCGCGGTCCGCTGGATTGTCGGTCAACACACCGTCGATGATGGGCGGCAGGTAGGGCCGCACCGCGTTTATGACCTGCTCGCGCGTCGCGCCGGAAGCGCCGCCGATGCGGATGGACACCGGTCGCCGCTGCGTCTGCAGCACGAGGCGATTGCCCTGCGTGGAGTCGATGCGGGCAATCACGTCGTTCCAGGTGTGCACCGGAATGCCGTTCACCGCCACGATGGTGTCGCCAATGGCGAGATCCTGCTGCAACGCCGGGGCGCTGGCGAGCGGAAGCACATCGCCAATCACGCGCGTGCGGATAATCTCGTTGCCGACGCTCCACGACAGTGCGGCCAGCACGACAAAGCCGAGGACGATATTCATCGTGACGCCCGCGAACAGAATCACGAGGCGCGCCGGGAGCGGCTTGGACTCGAACCAGCGATGCTCCGGCACCGGACGGGGGCCGAAGGGCGCCAGTGCGTCGGGGTCGTACCAGCGTGACGCCTTGACGTCAGGATTCTCGTCGGGACGGGCAGCAGGATGTTCGCCGCCGCCTTCGATGAACGCCATCGTCTCGTCGTCGCGTGACGCCATGCGGACGTAGCCACCGAGCGGAATGGCGGCCAGGATGTACTCGGTCTCGCCCCATTTCCGGCTCCACAGCGCCGGGCCGAATCCGATCGAGAAGCGCGGGGCATATACGCCGAACGCCTTGGCGGCAAGGAAGTGACCGAGCTCGTGGATGAAGATCACAAGCCCGAACACCAAAGCGATGGCGGCGATCGTTCGGAGCAGATCTAGCATGAAGACATCTCATCGACGAGACGGCGGGCTTCCTGATCCGCCTCAAGCAGCGCCGCGCGCGAGTCCCCGGCGCGGCCGCCGAGCCGACCGAGTGCAGCCTCGATACCTCGGGGAATATCGCCAAATCGCAGCGTTCCGGCGAGAAAGCGCGCGACGGCCTGCTCGTTGGCAGCGTTGAACACAGCCGGAGCCGCGCCACCCAGACGCCCGGCCTCCACCCCCAGCCGGAGCGCCGGAAAATCATGCATGCGGACCCGCTCGAACGTCAGCGGCGTCAGCTCGACCGGATCAAACGGTGGTACCCCCGTGTCCGGAATGCGTTCAGGATGCGTGAGCGCGTAGAGCACCGGCAGCTCCATGCTGGGAACACCCATCTGTGCCAGGACGCTGCCATCCACGAATTCCACGAACGAGTGCACGATGCTTTGCGGATGGATCACGACGTCGATCTGATCGTATGCCAGTCCGAACAGAAAGTGCGCTTCGATTACCTCGAGGGCCTTGTTCGCCAGCGTGGCGCTATCCACGGAAATCTTGCGACCCATGCGCCACGTAGGGTGATGCAAGGCGTCGGCCACCGTGGCGGTCGCGATGCGTTCGGCCGGCCAATCACGCAGGGGGCCACCGGACGCCGTGAGCACGAGTCGCCGCACGTCCGCCGCGGTGCGCCCTGAGAGACATTGCAGAATGGCGCTGTGTTCGCTGTCCACGGGCACGATTTCCCCACCGCCCCGCATGCAGGCGTCGCGCACCAGCCCGCCCGCCATGACCAGCGTCTCCTTGTTGGCGAGCGCAACCCGCTTTCCCGCGCTCACGGCCGCGAGCGTCGCGTCCAGCCCCGCGGAGCCGACAATCGCATTCAGGACAATGGCGGCATCCGGATGCTGGGCCGCGCGCACCAGACACTCCGCGCCGCAGCCCCACTGGTCGTGCGGCGCCGATCCGTTCTGCACGAGGCCGACGAATGATGGACGGAACTGCTCCACCTGCTCGTGCAGCAGGGCGCCGTTCGAGAACGCGGTGAGCGCCACGACGTGGAACCGGTCGGCATGGCGCTGCAGCACCCGCAACGCCGTCGTGCCAACGGATCCCGTCGAGCCCAGAATCGCCACGCCGCGCCGTTCGGTCATCATCGGAGCGCCGGAATGAGCACGTGCGGCAGCGTGAACACGAGGTACGCCACGGGAAGCGCAAAGAACAGCCCGTCGAGCCGATCCAGCACTCCGCCGTGACCCGGGATGATGTTCGAGCTGTCCTTCACGCCGGCGGCGCGTTTGAACAGCGACTCGACCAGATCGCCGAACTGCACGGCAACGCTGATCACCACGCCGAACAGTACGGCATTTGCCGTCGTGAGCGCGAGCTCCGCGCCCGGGGCGAGCACGTCGTGCGCATAGAACCAGCTCACGAGCGCGGTCAGCACCAGCGCCCCGACAGCACCCTCCACCGTCTTGCCCGGGCTCACGGCGGGAATGAGCTTGTGCCGGCCCAGCGCCCGGCCCGCGAAATAGGCCGCGGTGTCCGAGGTCCACGTGAGCAGCAGCGGGTAGAGGAGCAGCAGCGCGCCCGCACGTGCGCCGACCGCGTAATTGTGATAGCGCAGAGCGTAGGCAAACGTCAGCATGCCGCTCGTGTACAGCACACCGAACACCGTGATGGCAATGCCGGAAATAGGCAAGCCCTCCACGCCCATGCGCCAGAGGCCGAGTATCATCAGCAGCAGGATGATGATCGCGCCGAAAGTGAGCACGGGCGGGTTGAAGTCGCCCGTCCGATAGGCATGCACGGCGAGCGGCAGGAGTACCGCGAGCACGATGCCCTCCGACTCGAGCGACGGCTGCCCCGCCGCCCGCGCGAGACGGAAATACTCCCAGGCAGCGAGCCCGGCCGCGAGCGCCAGCAGCAGCGCGAGCACCACGCCGCCGGCGTATACCGTGAGCAGCACGATGGGAATGGCGACGACCGCGAACGCGGTGCGGATCGCCAGATTGGAGCGCGGCATCAGACCGGCACGCGGCCGAAGCGTCGCTCCCGATTCTGAAATGCCAGAATCGCTTCGTACAGATCGCGGCGGGTGAAGTCCGGCCAGAGCGCCGGCGACAGATACAGCTCTGTGTACGCAGCCTGCCACAGCAGGAAATTCGAGATGCGCTGTTCGCCGGAGGTGCGAATCAGCAGATCCGGATCGGGACATCCAGCCGTGTACAGATGGCTGGCCAGTGCCTCTTCATCGATGTCGTCCACGTGGCGCATGCCGTCGCGCACCTCGGCGGCCAGCGCTCGCGCCGCACGTACGATTTCGGCGCGACTGCCATACGAGATGAACAGGTTGAGGGTGAGGCGATCGTTGGCCGCCGTGCGCGCCATGAGCTCTGCCGCGGCGCGGCCGGCGGCCGGGGTGAGCCGCGTGAGATCGCCCAGCATCCGCACGCGCACGCGCTGCGCCGACAGCTCGGCCGTTTCCCTGGCGATGAACTCCTCGAGCAGCCGCATCAGCGCGTCGATCTCGCCGCGGGGGCGCTGCCAGTTTTCCTGCGAGAAGGCGAAGAGCGAGAGCACCTCGAGTCCGCACTCGATGGCGCCCTCCACCACCTCGCGCACGGCCTTCATGCCGGAGCGGTGTCCGAGCGGGCGCGGCAGACTTCGCTCGCGCGCCCAGCGACCGTTTCCATCCATGATGATCGCGACGTGGCGCGGAATGGCGCCATTCAGCCGGATCTTCGCGAGGAGTTCGGCGGCGTTCATGCGGCGCGGATTCGGAGCGTGGTCCGGGACGCGGGCATCCGCGTCACCGTCACACCTCCATGATTTCCGCTTCCTTCGTCTTCACGAGCTCGTCGAGGCGGCTCATGTGGTCATCGTGCAGCTTCTGCAGCTCGCGCTCGGCGTGCTTCTTGTCGTCTTCCGAGACCCGGTCGAGCTTCTTGACGCTGTCGCGAGCCGTGGTGCGCGCGTGACGCACCGCGATGCGGCACTCCTCGGCGAGCTTGTGCACCACCTTCACCAGGTCGCGCCGCCGCTCCTCGTTGAGCGCCGGAATCGGAACGCGGATCGCGCCGCTCTGGCTGCTGGGGTTGAGTCCCAGATCGGAGTCGCGAATCGCCTTCTCGATTGCGGACGCCAGACCCTTGTCCCACGGCGCGACGACGAGCAGGCGGGGTTCCGGGGCCGAGATGCTGGCCACCTGCGCGATTGGCAGGGTCTGGCCATAGGCGTCCACGCGTATCGTATCGAGCAGGGAGGTCGTGGCCTTCCCGCTCCGGATGCTGGTGAATTCGCGCCTGGCGCTCTCCGCGGCCTTGTCCATGGCGACGCGGCAATCCTTGAGAATCTCGGGAATGGAGCTCATTGCACGATGGTGCCGACACGGTCGCCACGGATGGCGCTGGCGACGGCGCCGGGGTGTTGAATGTTGAGCACGATGAGCGGCACTCGGTTCTCCGCGCAGAGCGTAATGGCCGTCTGATCCATGACGCCCAGATCCTGCAGCAGGACATCGCGATAGCTCAACCGCTCGTAGAGCTGCGCGTTCTGATCCCGCTTGGGATCCGCCGAATAGATGCCGTCCACACTCGTGGCCTTGATGATCACTTCGGCCTTCATCTGGATCGCGCGGAGCGCGGCGGCGGTATCGGTGGAAAAATACGGGTTGCCCGTGCCGGCGGCAAAGATCACCGTGCGTCCCTTTTCGAAGTGCCGGATGGCACGGCGCCGGATGTACGGCTCGGCCACTTCCTCCATGCGAATGGCCGTCATGACACGCGTGTCAACACCCTTCTTCTCGAGTATCTCCTGCATGGCGAGCGCGTTGATCACGGTGCCGAGCATGCCCATGTAATCCGCGGCGACCCGGTCCAGTCCCATCCGGGAGAGCTGCGATCCGCGAACGATGTTGCCGCCCCCTATCACGAGCCCCACGGCAACGCCCATGCCGACGACGTGCTTCACGTCGTCGGCCAGGCGCTCGATCACGTCGAAATCGAACCCGGTGCCCTTGTCACCGGCGAGTGCCTCGCCGGAGAGCTTGAGCAGGACCTTGGAATAGCGTGGCGCGGTGAGCGTCACGACTAGTCCTGACCCATCTGGAACCGCGCGAAGCGGCGCACGACGATGTTCTCGCCGACCTTCGCCGACATTTCCTTCACGAGATCGCCGATCGTCTTCTTGGGATCGCGAATCCATTCCTGCGACATGAGGGCGACCTGCTTGTAGTACGCCTCCACCTTTCCGTCGACGATCCTGGCGACGAGGTGGTCGGGCTTGCCGCTCTCGCGCACCTGCTGCTCGTAGATGCGGCGTTCCTTGTCGACCGCCTCGCCGGGCACGCCGGTCTTGTCCACGGCGAGCGGCGCCGCGCTCGCGATGTGCAGCGCGATTTCCTTGACCAGCTCGCGAAACTCGGGACCGCGCGCGACGAAGTCCGTCTCGCAATTCACTTCCACGAGGACGCCGATCTTGCCGTTGTGGTGAATGTAGCTGGCAATCTGTCCCTCCCGCACTTCCTTGCCGGCGCGCTTCTCGGCCTTCGAGATGCCCCTGGCACGCAGCAGCTCAACGGCCTTGTCGGGATCTCCGCCGGTCTCTTCCAGTGCCTTCTTGCAGTCCATCATGCCGGCGCCGGTTCGCTGGCGCAGCTCCTGGACGTCCCTGGCTGTAAAACGAGTCGTAGTCATTTCCAAGTGTCCTGCACGCGATCGCTCGCGTGGTGCCCGGATCGCACCGCGCGGCGCGCGGGCGATCCGTCGTGTGTCACGACAACGCCGCCGGCAAGGTGCCGGCGGCGTGTACAGTGTAGCGAAAGTCGCCATCCAACACTACCCGCGGGAGGGTACGGCCGCTCAGCTACCCTCGCTGTCCGCGGCGGCTCCGCTGTCGCCACTCTCTCCAGCCTCAGCGGTCGGTGCGTCCGCATTCTCGTCCCCGCCCGACTTGAGGCGGGCCGCGATGGCTTCCGGCTTGGCCCGTCGCCGGCGGGGCCGGCGCCGGCGGCGACGCTCACTGTCATCCGCCGGTTCGCTGCCGCGATCCGAGCTGTAGGTCGTCAGGCCTTCGCCCTCCTCCTCGTGCTCCTCGCGTCTCGGCGCCTCACGCCGCGCCTCGGCAATCGCGTCCGCGATCGCGCGCGTGATAAGCTCCACGGAGCGGATCGCATCGTCGTTCCCGGCGATCGGCACCGTAATGAGATCCGGGTCCGCGTTGGTATCCACGATCGCGACGATCGGGATGCCGAGCTTGTTCGCCTCGGTGACCGCGATCTTTTCCTTCCTGGAGTCAATCACGACGAGCAGCCCCGGCAGGCGCGTCATGCCCTTGATGCCCGAGAGATACTTGCTGAGCTTGTCACGCTCACGGGCCATCATGAGCTGTTCCTTTTTCGTGTAGTCCTGGAAGCTCCCCTCTTCAGTGCCGGCTTCGAGCTCCTTGAGCCGGCGCACCTGCTTCTTGACGGTCTGGAAATTCGTGAGCAGGCCGCCGAGCCAGCGCTCGGTCACCCACATGGCGCCGCAGCGCTCGGCCTCCGCGGCGACGATTCCCTTGAGTTGCCGCTTGGTGCAGACGAACAGAATGTTCTCGCCGCGGAGCACGACGTCGCGCACCAGTTTCTGCGCGAGATCGAGCTGGCGCAGCGTCTTCTGCAGATCAATGATGTGGATCCCGTTGCGCTCCGCGAAAATGTAGCGGCGCATCTTCGGGTTCCAGCGACGCGTCTGATGTCCAAAGTGGACGCCAGCTTCCAGCAGTTGTTCGAGATTCGGTTGGGTCATGGAGTCAGATCATTCCGGGTTGTGTCCGCCTTCCTCGTCACCGCCACGTCCGACCGGAGGTCCGGCACCCGGGCGCGACTCGGAGGAAGTGAGTGATGGAGCGGACGCCGCCATCGGGCGCGCCCGCTCCTGATGCTATCGCTTCGAGAACTGGAACCGCTTTCTGGCCTTCGGGCGCCCAGGCTTCTTGCGCTCCACCGCGCGGGCATCGCGCGTGAGCAGCCCCAGATCGCGCAACTTGCGCCGGTGCGTTTCATCCATTTGCACGAGCGCGCGCGCCACCGCCAGCCGCAGCGCGCCGGCCTGACCGCTCAACCCGCCGCCCTCCAGATGCGCCTTCACATCGAAGCGGCCCAGCGTGTCCGTGGCCGTGAACGGTTGCTGAATGGCCGACACCAGGGTCGGGCGCGGAAAGTAATCGCCCAGCGTGCGGCCATTCACATCCCACTTGCCGGATCCCGGGCGGATGTACAGGCGGCAGACGGCTTCCTTGCGCCGCCCGATCGTGTGCGTCAGCGTCCCGTCGGGCATTACTTGCTCTCGCTCCTGCTGAGGTTCAGAACCGTGGGCTGCTGCGCTGCGTGCGGATGCTCGGCGTCCGCGTACACTCGCAACTTGAGGCGCAGCTTCTGGCGGCCGAGTGCGTTCTTGGGCAACATGCCGTACACCGCCTTCTCGATCACGCGCTCGGGATGCCTGGCGAGCATGGTGGCGAACGGCGTGAACCGTTCATGGCCCATGTACCCGGTGTGCCGGAAGTACTGCTTCTGCTCCGCCTTGCGGCCAGTGACTCTCACCTTCGCGGCATTAATGACGATGACGTGATCGCCGGTATCCATGTGCGGCGTGAAGATGGGCTTGTGCTTTCCCCGGATGATCCGGGCGACTTCGGAGGCGAGGCGGCCCAGCACCATCCCATCGGCGTCGACGATGTACCAGTGGTGCTCGATGTCAGCAGGCGTTGCGCTATAAGTTCTCATGTGCGTCGGTTTCTCGGTCGTCACGCTACGGAGCAGTCCGGTGCAATCCGCGCCCAGCAGCAGGTATCGCGTTTTTCGGCAGACATGTAAGCTACGAAAGGATTTAGCCAATGTCAACGGAATCTGCGCACCGTGCGTGTGTCGCCGCGTTCGCTCTTGCGCTGCTGGCTGCAGGGGGCTGCGTGCCGCACCCCATCAGCAACAATCTTGCGGCTGTGTGCCGCGGGGAACACGTGAGTGAGCGCATCGCCCTGATCGTGGATTCCGTCGCGCCGAGTGGCGGACCGGAATTGCGGCGGCTCCGCGGCGCGCGATTCGATCTCGCGCTTACCGTGCTGAGCACCGCCCTGACCGGTCAGTGCGCCGACCAGATGGGGACCGCCTGGGTAACCGTGGATGAACTGCCGGACGTGCTCGCGCGCGGAGCCTCGCGCACGCGTGGCGCCGACTGGCGCGTGCAGGGCACCGCAATCGCCATCAATCTCAACCCGGGCGTGGCGGACAACAATCTGCAGTTCCTGCTGCCGCTCGATGGCGGCGCCGGCCACTGGTCGCTCTCCTGGCTGGCGGGTCCGGTGGCGAGCGGGAGATTGCTGCCGGAGCCGCCATAGTCGCGTCACTCGAGTTCGATGAGCACCGCGCCCTTTTCCACGGGCATGCCCGGACTCACGTTGACGCGGCGCACGGTGCCGGCGCCCGCCGCGCGCAATTCGTTTTCCATCTTCATGGCTTCCATCACGACGAGTCCCTGACCGGCAGCCACGCGGTCGCCGGCCGCGACCATCGTGCGCACGACCAGGCCGGGCATGGGCGCGATGATCGGCGCCGGCCCGAGCGGCCCACGCGCCGCCGCGGTCAGGTCGCGAATCGCGCGCGTGCGTTCGTCCAGCGCTTCCACCTCGTACGTGTAGCCATCGATCCACAGCACGTAGTGGCCGCGACCAAGGCGCCGCCGCAGCACCACACGGTGCACCTCGCTCCCGATCCGCACGACCCGCACCGGCGTGTCGGGCACATCCACGAGGTGCGCGGGAATCTGCTCGCCGCCCATCTCGATGCCGTCGGGACCCGCGTCGATCGCCACGCGTTGATCGCCAATGGACACAATGTACTTCATGCACGCTCCGGAACGAGTTCGCACACGGTCTCGACGTGCGCGGTCTGGGGAAACATGTCGAAGGATTTGAGCGAGGCAATGCGCCAGGCGGGCAGGCGGCGCAGGTCACGGCTCAGCGTCGCCGCGTCACAACTGGTGTAGACAATCGCGCGTGGTGCCGGCCTGGCGGCATTCAGCACGTCAGTCACGCGCCCATGCACGCCCGCACGCGGCGGGTTCAGCAGCACCACATCCGCCGGCAGCGCCGTCGCGATGACGTCTTCCACGCGCGCGACAATGCTTCGGGACCCATTGGGCAGGCGTGAGGCGCACCACGCCGCGGCCGCGTCATCCACCTCGATGGCGGTCACTCGGCAGCCGGCGCTGGCCAGTGCCAGCGCGGTATCGCCGCGCCCGGCGTACGCATCCACCACGGACCGTGGCTGATGTGCCAGCACGCGCGTGAGGGCGTGCTCACGCACGGCCGCGGCCACCTCCGCATTCACCTGCGCAAACGATGCGGCGGGCGCGCGCGTCGCCCCGCCCTCCGGTCGCTCGTGCAGCAGGACCCGCGAGCCCGACGGCCCGCGCCACCAGAGAGAGGTGAGTGACGGTACGCGCTCGAAGAACACCGCGGAACGCGGCCAGCGCTCTCCTCCGTCGAGCACGAAGACCAGCTGCGCATCGTCGCGGCGGAGCGAGCCTCGAAGCTCGCCCGCATGCGGCAGCTCGGACTGTGCCGCGATGACCTCGTGCCAGGCGCGCACCACCTGCTCATCCGTGATGAGACAGTCGTGCAGGGCAAAGACGCGGCCTGGCGCATCATACGGATGCAGCCCCGCGATCCACCGGCCCTGCACGCGACGCAGCGCCAGCGTGAGTTTCCGCCGGTATCGCCACGGCGACGGGCTCGGAGCCACGACGACGTCCGCGACATCGCGGCGGCCGATCCGCTGCATCGCGTCGCGCACGATGTCCCGCTTCGCCGCGAGCTGTGCGTCATAGCGCAGATGCTGGAGCTGGCAGCCACCGCACCGGTCGCGCGTGTAGTGCTCGCACGGTGGTTCCGTGCGCGATGGGGACGCCACCACCAGGCGGCGGATCGCTCCCCGCGCGAAGCGCCCATGCGCCACGATGTCGGCCTCGATGTCATCGCCCGGCGCGGTGCGGGGCACGAACACGACAAGGCCGCCCGATCGCGCCACGCCATCCCCGCCTGCGGCAATCGAATCGATGTGCAGAAGCGCGCGTGTCACCAGTCGTCGCGCTGTCCTTCGCGCAGCGCGGCGAGCCGCCAGCGATCACGCGCGGCGTCCTCGGCATGATCCACGCCGTTGGCCGCAGGGCGGAGGCGCGACATCCGCTCGCGCTCGGCGAGCAGCGCGGCCGCAATGACCGCGGCCCGCTGTCCCGCCTCCGGCGGCTGCAAGGCCGTGAGTGCCGGCAGACGCTGCTCCAGCCATTGGATTCCGATTGCGCCGCGCCGGAATTCCTCATCTTCCATGACACGCAGATGGAAATCGCGCGACGTCTCGACGCCTTCCACCGTGAGCTCCAGCAGCGCGCGACGCATGCGCGCGATCACGGCGTCGCGCGTCGGCGCCCACGCGATGAGCTTGCCCAGCAGCGGATCGTAGTGCAGGCCGATCTCGCTGCCGATGCCGATCCCGCCATCCCAGCGAACGCCCGGACCGGCGGGCACGCGCAAATAGCTGATGCGTCCCGTGCTTGGGAGAAAGCCGTTGGACGGGTCCTCGCTCGTGATGCGGCACTCCAGAGCCCAACCCGCCGGCTTGAGGTCCTCTTGTCGAAACGGGAGCCGCTCACCGGCCGCGATGCGCAACTGCCACTGCACGAGATCCAGGCCCGTGACCAGTTCTGTGACGGGATGCTCGACCTGCAGCCGCGTATTCATTTCCAGAAAGTAGAACTCGCCGGTGGCGTCGAGCAGGAATTCGCACGTTCCGGCGTTCGTGTACCCGGCTGCGCGCGCCGCTCGCACTGCCGTTTCGCCCATGCGCCGGCGCAGCGCCGCATCCACCGCCACACTCGGCGCCTCCTCGATCATCTTCTGGTGGCGCCGCTGGAGCGAACACTCGCGTTCACCGAGCGAGAGCATCGTGCCATGCAGATCGCCGAGCACCTGGATCTCCACGTGCCGGGGACCCACGATGTACTTCTCGACATACACGGCGTCATCGCCGAACGCGTTCTTCGATTCCCGGCGCGCGGCCTCGAGCGCCGCGGGAAGCTCCGCGGCGCTCCGCACCAGACGCATGCCCTTCCCGCCTCCTCCGGCTGCCGCCTTGAGGAGGACGGGAAAGCCGAAGGGTTCCGCGGCGCGCACGGCGTCCGCCGCATCCGCCACGGGCCGGGTGGTACCGGGAACGACGGGTACGCCCGCGGCCGCCGCGAGCTGCCGCGCGGCGGTCTTGCTTCCCATGGCGGCGATGGCCGACGCCGGCGGTCCCACGAAGACGAGGCCCGCCTCCACCACGGCGCGCGCGAATGGTTCCCGTTCGGAGAGAAATCCGTATCCCGGGTGGATGGCCTGCGCTCCGGTCC
Source organism: Gemmatimonadaceae bacterium (assembly GCA_036393195.1). Classification (GTDB taxonomy): domain Bacteria; phylum Gemmatimonadota; class Gemmatimonadetes; order Gemmatimonadales; family Gemmatimonadaceae; genus JADGGM01. Next base: position 29,056 of record DASVWN010000108.1, read on the forward strand.
GCAGCGCCGCCTCGATAATGCGGTCGCCGCACAGATAGCTCTGGCTCGATGGCGACGCACCGATCCAGACGGCTTCGTCGGCATCACGCACGTGCGGCGCGTGCGCATCGGCATCACTGTAGACCGCCACGGCGGAAATGCCGAGCTCATGGCACGCGCGCAGGATCCGCAGCGCGATCTCGCCGCGATTGGCAATCAGGACTTTCGTGAACACGGCACCCCGGTCAAGGCCGGCACAACGATGGTGCGCATCATGCTCACGCTCCGGACACGTGCGCCGCCACGTCGAGGACGTGCGCCACGGGTGTGCGCGCGAACTGCGTGCTGCCTACGAAGGCGTACCGAATGCAGCCGGCGGCATCGATCAGAAACGATGCCGGATGCGCCGTGTTGAATCCATCGAATCCCCACGGATACCAGACACCGTAGCGCTTGATGACGACGCGATCCGGATCGCAGAGCACCGGAAATGGATAGCGCACCTGGCGCCGTTCGAACGCGCTCCTGATACGCGCGCATGCTTGCGCAAGAATCACCGCGACACCAATCTGTTCGCGCTCGAAGTCCGGCATGGCGTCCCGCAGCTCACCGAGCTGCCCGCGGCAGTTGGGTCACCACATGCCCCGATGAAAGACCAGCAGGAGGCCGCGCCGGTCGTCCAGCAGGCTGCGCGGCGACATGGTCTCGCCGGAGCGCGCGTCGGCAAGCCCAAAGTCGGGGGCGGCGTCCCCCAGACGCAGTGTGGAACTGGGTCGTGGCATCAGAGCGGAATGTTGCCGTGCTTCCGCGGGGGATTGCGATCCCGCTTGGACTGCATCGTCTCGAGTGCGTCAATGAGCCGCGGCCTGGTGTCGCGTGGATCAATGATGTCGTCGAGATAACCCCGCCCAGCGGCGATGTAGGGGTGCGCGAAGCGCGCGCGGTACTCCTCGATGCGCTGCTCCATCGCCGCCTGCGGGTCCGCCTCGCCGCTGAGCTCCTTCCGGTAGAGGATTTCGACGGCGCCGCGCGGTCCCATCACGGCAATCTCCGCGGTGGGCCACGCCACGTTGAAGTCGCCGCGAATGTGCTTGCTGCTCATCACGTCGTAGGCGCCGCCGTATGCCTTGCGCGTGATGACGGTGAGCTTGGGCACCGTGGCCTCGCAGTAGGCAAAGAGCAACTTGGCGCCATGCTTGATGATGCCACCGTGCTCCTGGGCCACGCCCGGCAGAAAGCCCGGTACATCCTCGAGCGTGACGAGCGGAATGTTGAAGGCATCACAGAAGCGGATGAACCGCGCGCCCTTGAGCGACGCGTTGATGTCGAGTACCCCGGCCAGCACCGCGGGCTGGTTGGCGACGATGCCAATGCTGCGGCCACCAAGGTGCGCGAAACCGCAGAGAATGTTCTGCGCATACTCGGCGTGCACCTCGTAGAACTCGCCGTCATCCACGACGTGGCTGATGACCTCGTGCATGTCGTACGGCTTGTTCGGGTTGTCGGGCACGATCCCGAGCAGTGCCTCGTCGCGGCGATCGAGCGAATCCGTCGCGGCGCCGCGCGGAGCCTCGGACAGGTTGTTCGCCGGAATGAACCGCAGCAGATCACGCACCGCCTGCAAGCAGGCAAACTCCGAATCGGAGGCAAAGTGCGCGACCCCCGACGTCGCTGCATGCGTCTCCGCGCCACCGAGCTGCTCCATCGTCACTTCCTCATGCGTGACGGTCTTCACGACGTTGGGGCCGGTGACGAACATGTACGACGTGCCGCGGACCATGAAAATGAAATCCGTGATGGCCGGTGAATAGACCGCGCCGCCCGCGCAGGGACCGAGAATCACCGAGATCTGTGGCACCACGCCGGAGGCGAGGGTGTTGCGCAGGAAGATGTCGGCGTACCCGCCGAGCGACACGACCCCTTCCTGGATGCGCGCGCCCCCTGAATCATTGAGACCGATGATCGGGGCCCCGTTGCGCACGGCCAGATCCATGACCTTGCAGATCTTCTCGGCGTGCGCCTCGGACAGCGAGCCGCCGAAGACCGTGAAATCCTGCGAAAACACGTAGACCAGCCGTCCGTCAATGCGGCCGTAGCCGGTGACGACGCCATCGCCGAATACCACGTCGCCATTCGACGCCTGGTCCGACGCCCGGGAGGTGACGAAGCGATCCAGCTCCACGAAGCTGCCGTCATCCAGAAGCGTGTCCAGGCGCTCGCGCGCGGACAGCTTGCCCTTGTCGTGCTGCGATTTCAGTCGCGCGGCGCCGCCGCCCAGCTCCGATTCGGCCCGGCGCCGCTCGAGCAGCTCGAGTTTCTCTTGCGTGCTCATGTCGGGGGGAAGCTAGCGCGTGACCGGCCACCCATCCAGCCACGATGTCCGCTGTTCCGCAAACGATGTGCGCCCCGCTGATGACCGGCGGGGCGCACAATCGGATCGCGATACATTCGATCCCGCTCTCAGGAGACCGGGCCCTCGGGTTCTTCCTCGACGGCCTCGCTGGTCACGTCCGGCGGTACAACGCCGTGCAGTTCGTGACCTTCCTCGTCCATCGGAATCACCCGGGAGGGCGTTTCCGGACGCGGCGGTTGCTCCTCGGGGATGTTCATCACGGCGAGCACGATCCGGCGGTGGATCGGGTCCACCTCGAGCACGCGCAGGTCGAGATTCATCCCCTCGTACACCACGTCGGCCGGATTCGTGACCGGCTTGCCCATGTTGAGCTGACTGATCGGCACGAAGCCCTCGAGATCGCTCCCGATGTCAACGACCACGCCCTTGTCCATGAGGCGGGCCACGGTGCCGCGCACGTCAGTGCCCACCGGATACGTCTCGCCGATGCGCAGCCACGGATCCTCGGTGGCCTGCTTGAGTCCCAGTGAGATGCGCTTGTTCTCGGCATCGATGTTGAGGATCACGACGTCCACCGTGTCACCCTTCTTCACGACTTCGGACGGGTGCTGCACGCGCTTGGTCCAGGACATGTCCGAGATGTGAATGAGACCATCGATCCCGGGCTCGATCTCGACGAACGCGCCGAAGGATGTGAGGTTGCGAACCTTGCCCGACAGGCGCGTCCCCACAGGGTACTTGTATGGCAGGACGACCCATGGATCCTGTTCCGTCTGCTTCATGCCGAGTGAGATCTTCTCCTCGGTAGAATCCACCTTCAGGACGACGGCCTCCACCACCTCGCCAATGGACACGAGCTTGGACGGGTGACGCACGTTGCGCGTCCAGCTCATTTCGCTGATGTGCACGAGTCCTTCGATGCCGGGTTCCAGCTCGATGAAGGCGCCGTAATTCGTAATGGAGACGACCTTGCCGTTCACGCGCGTCCCCACGGGGTACTTCTCCGCCACGTCCTTCCAGGGATAGCTCTGCAGCTGCTTCAGACCGAGCGAGATGCGCTCGCGCTCCCAGTCGATGTCGAGGATCTTGACCTCGAGCTCCTGGCCGATGCGGACCAGCTCCGACGGATGCGCGATGCGACCCCACGACATGTCGGTGATGTGGAGCAGACCGTCCACGCCTCCCAGGTCAATGAAGGCGCCGAAGTCAGTGATGTTCTTCACGACACCCTTCCGCACCTGGTCCTTCTGCAGCTCCTTCATGAGCTTTTCGCGCTTGCCGGCGCGTTCGACCTCGAGGATCACGCGGCGCGAGACGACAATGTTGCGGCGGCGCTTGTTCAGCTTGATGATCTTGAACTCGTACTTCTGGCCCAGCAGTTCATCGATGTTCGGCACGCGGCGGAGCGCGATCTGTGATCCAGGCAGGAACGCATCCACACCCATGAGATCCACAACGACGCCACCCTTGATCTTCTTGACGAGGGTGCCCTCCACGGGCTGATCGCTCTCGTAGGCCTGCCGAATGCGCTCCCAGACGCGCATGAAGTCGGCCTTCTTCTTGGACAGGACGACCGAACCTTCCTGGTCCTCGAGATGCTCGAGGAGCACTTCGACTTCGTCGCCGGGCTTGAGGTCGGGGTGATCCTTGAACTCCTCCAGCGGCACCGCGCCCTCGGACTTGAAGCCAATGTCGAGGATGACGAGGTTGTCGCGGATTTCCAGCACTTTGCTCTTGACGATCTCGCCTTCGTCGATGGACGCCAGCGTACCGGCGTACAGCTCGATCATGCGAGCTTCTTCTTCCGGGGAATACTCGTCCTCGTCCCAGCGATTGTCGCCGTGGGCCAGCAGGCGCAACGCACCCCTGTCCTGATCGCGACGCGGGGCGGGAGTATCAGGGATTGTCTTCTCTTCGAGCTCGGGCATACCGACTGGACTCTCCTGGATCGCGGATATTTAGGCTCGCCGCGGCGAGTCGGATGGTGAAGATCCCCCGTCGGATTTCGCCGGAGGTAATGAGCCTTGAAATATGGGGGCTAGGGGGCTAGGGGGCTAGGGGGCTCTGCCTCGCGACCGGCAAGCACCCGGACCAATGCCACGATACGCTCGACCTGTTCTTCCTGGGTCAGATAGGTCGTGTCAATCAGCACCGCATCCCTGGCCTTCACCGTCTGGGTTGCGTCGCGCGCGTCGCGCTGGACCAGGCGCTCGGTTTCGGCGGCAATCTCGACGTCGCTCGGTGCCCGCGACAGTCGCTGCAGCAGCCTCCGGCGGGCGCGCTCCCACGGATCGGCCACGAGAAACACCTTGAGATCCGCCTCGGGGAAGACCACCGTGCCGATGTCCCGCCCGTCCACAACGACGCTGTGCGCCCGGGCCGCTGCCCGGACGAGCTCGTTGACCCAGTCGCGTACTCGTGGCATCTGGGCTACGCGCGATACGTGCTGCGTCACCGAGGGGCTCCGCACGATCTCCCCCAGTTCGCCAGATGCGGATGCTGGTACCATTGAAGTCCCCGCTTCTCGCAACGTCACCTCGCGCACCGCGTCGAGAATTGCGCCTTCGGTCCAGGAAGCGGGACTCGGGAGCGTCTGCAGCGCGAGCGCAGTGGCCGCGCGGTACAAGGCGCCGGAATCCACGTGGCGAAAGGCGAGTTTACGGGCTACCCGCTGTGCGGTGGACGACTTGCCCGACGCTGCCGGCCCGTCCACCGCGACGATGATGGGTGTGTCGGTGAGTCGCGGGCGTGGAACGAATGGCGGGGTAGGTTCCTGCGCCATCAGAGGGCGTGAACAGCGGCTTGGCCACTCGCGGTGACGCGCGCGAGATCGGTCCAGAATCCCGGATAGGACACGGTCACGCAGGCCTGATCGTCCAGCGTGATCCGGTTTTCCGGCAGTGCGGCGAGCACACCGAACGCCATCGCAATGCGATGATCGCCACGGGTGCGCACCTGGCCCCGGAGCGGGCGATCGCTGCCGGAGACGCTCATGCCATCCGGGTATTCCTCCACGTCCGCGCCAATCGACCGCAGATTGGCCACCACCGTCGCAATCCGGTCGCTCTCCTTGCCGCGCAGCTCCGCGGCACCGGTAATCGTTGTCGTGCCCGAAGCCCGCGTCGCCAGGCAGGCCAGTAGCGGCAGCTCATCGATCATGGCCGGAATGCTGTCGCCACCGACGCTGATGCCATGGAGTACAGCGGGGCGCGCCACAATGGTGCCCGTCGCCTCGCCGCCTTGTGCCGATTCCCCCTCGATGCGCACGTGCGCGCCCATGTCCCGCACGGCATCCAGAAATCCCGTGCGCGTTGGATTGAGACACACGTCGGGAATCTCGAGCTCGCCACCGCTCGCCAACGTGGCCAGTGCGACCATGAACGCCGCTGACGACGGATCTCCTGGCACGGTGAGGTCCAGCGGCGCGAGACGCTGAGGCGGCGTCAAATGCACGACCGTGCCCTCCACGCTCACGGACGCGCCCATGGCCGCGAGCATGCGTTCGCTGTGATCGCGCGAACGCACTGGCTCGCGCACGGTCACGGACACGCCGGACACCGTCCCGGCGAGCAGGATCGCGCTTTTCACCTGCGCGCTGGCGACCGGGGAACGCCAGTCCACCGTGGTGAGGGTGCCGCCCTGCACCACCATGGGCAGTCCGTCACCGTTCGGAAAGCGGATATGTGCGCCCATGGCGGACAATGGCTGCGCAATGCGCTGCATGGGACGCCGGCTGAGACTCGCGTCGCCCACAAAGCAGCCCTCAACCGGTCGAGCGGCCACGACACCGGCCATGAGGCGCGTCGTGGTACCGCTGTTCCCGCAGTCGAGCTCCGTTCCGGGCGCGACCAGCGATTCGGGCCCGCGCCCCTCGATGACCATGTCGGCCGAGAGCACGGGAATGGCCGCGCCGAGCGTGCGCAGGACGCCGGCGGTGCTGTGGACGTCCGCCGACTGCAGGACCCGCCGGACACGCGACGCTCCGGACGCCAGCGCGGCGAGAATCAGCGCCCGGTGCGACACGGACTTGTCACCGGGCACGCGCACGCTCCCCTGAACGATCACGTCGTGCCCTCCGCTCGCGCGCGCCAGAGACGACCCGCCTCCCACAGCGCTTCGGCACGCTCGCCATCATCCGCGGCCAGTGCATCGCGAAGATCCATCAACGTCTGCGCGAGCGCGTCGAGCGCGAAGGCCATTTCGCGGGGAGACCCGCGGACGAGATCGCGCCAGAGTGCATAGCTGCTGGCCGCCAATCGTGTCGTGTCGCGTGCACCCGGACCTACGTTGGCGCCATCCACGCCGTGCTCGGCCAGCGTCGCCGCGAGCGCGGTGGCGGTAAGCTGCGGGAGATGGCTCACCCAGGCCATCAGGCGGTCGTGCTGCTCCGCGTCCCGGTATTCGATGCGGCTCGCACCGACCGTGCGCCACAGCCACTCCGCGGTCGTGCGGCTCTCCTCCGGCGCCCGGGACTCGATGCTCACACTGCACCCGACAAACATGTCCGGGCGTGAAGCGTCGAAGCCGGAGTTGTGCGAGCCGGCGAGCGGATGCGTGCCCAGCACCCGGCGCCGCAGGACGTCGTCCAGCCGCAGCGAGTCGGCGCGCTGGAGGCCGCCAACGTGCAGCACGAGCGCGTCCGGCGCGGCGTGCGTCAGCGCCGCGCGCGCGGCGGACGCGATGCTGGACACGGGAACCGCCAGCACGATCTGCGACGCGCCCGCGGCCGCGACCGCGGCACCATCGCCGTCATCTCCGGTCACGCACACCCCGGCCCCGGCGGCCCGCTCGCGATCGCTGCGCGAACTGCTCCAGGCTCGCACGTCCACGCCCTGGCCGCCCAGGGCGCGCGCGAGCGAACCGCCAATGCAGCCGAGCCCGATGACGGCGACCCGACGCCGGCGCGCTACCGGAGCCATTGTTCCATCGCCAGCGCCGTGCTCGTGCCCTCGTCGCGATACTTGACGATGACCCCGGCGGTGATCGCGAGGCCCTGTTCCGCGCCCCATTCACTGCGCACGCGGCGCGACCCCGGCACCACGACCGCTCCTGCAGGAATCTCAAGCGGCAGTTGCGGGCTGGCGCGATAGACGCGTTCGTGCACCAGATCGAACACCGGCGTGGCGCGCGTGAGGACGACTCCGGCCGCGAGCACCGCACGCGCGCGCACCACCGTACTCTCGTACACGCCGCAGTTGCCCCCGATGAACGCGTCGTCCTCGACGACGACCGGTGCCGCGTTCACCGGTTCGAGCACGCCGCCAATCTGGGCGCCGGCGCTCAGATGTACGCGTTCGCCGATTTGCGCGCACGAGCCGACCAGCGCGTTCGAGTCCACCATGCTGCCGGCACCGACCCACGCGCCGACGTTGATGTACATGGGCGGCATGCACACCACACCGCGTGCCACATGCGCGCCGCGCCGCACCGTGGACCCACCCGGCACGATGCGCACGCCTTGCGATTGCGGGAGCGGCTGCGTGGGGAAAAGATGCTTGTCGAAGAAGCGGAATGCCGACTTCCCGCCGAGCGACATGTCCTCCACATGGCTGATCCGGAAGCCCAGCAGGATGCCCTGCTTGACCCACGGCACGGCATGCCAGCGACCCGCGTCGTCACGCTCGGCGGCACGAACGTCGCCCCGTTCGAGCGCACCAAGAAGCGCGTTCACCATGCGCTCCGCATCGTCGAGCGGCAGCTCATCGGGCGGCGCCGCCATCAGCGCTTCGATGCGCGGGCGCATGAGGGCGGGATCCAGATTCGCCGCGCTCGTGATCACGACAGTGCCCCGATCGCTGCCAGGCTGGCGCGGACCGTCGGCTCGAGCTCCGGACGCAGCGGAACGAGCGGCAGTCGAAGGACGTTCTGGATTTTTCCCATGAGCGCGAGTGCAGCCTTGGCCGGAATCGGATTCGACTCGACGAAGGCGGCCGATGTCCACGGGGCCAGGCGCTCGTTGATCCGCCGCGCGGCAGCCACGTCCCCGGCGTGCAGGCACTCCGTGAGGCGCGCCACGTCCCGCGGCGCGACGTTCGAGGTGACCGAGACCACGCCGTCGCCACCCGCGGCCATCACCGCGAGGGTGAACCCATCATCTCCCGACAGCACCGCGAAGTCCGGCGGCCGCTCCCGGAGGATCTCCATGATCTGGCCGAGATTGCCCGAGGCCTCCTTGATGCCGGCAATGTTCGGCACCTGCGCGAGGGCCAGCGTGGTGCGCGCCTCGATGTTGCCGCCGGTGCGGCCCGGAACGTTGTACAGGATCACGGGCAGCTCGGTGGCGTCGGCGATCGCGGTGAAGTGCGCGACAAGGCCGCGCTGCGGCGGCTTGTTGTACATGGGGCTCACGTGCAGAAGATGCGTGGCGCCGGCACTCCGCATTTCGCGCGACAGCGCAATGGCGCGCGCGGTGTCGTTCGCTCCAGCACCGGCCAGCACCGGCATCCGCCCATTCACCTGCTCCACGACGATTTCCACCACCCGGCGCTGCTCGGCAACCGTCATCGTGGCGGCTTCGCCTGTGGAGCCACATGGCACCAGGAAGTGAACACCCGAGGCGATCTGCCAGTCCACCAGCGCGCGCAACGCCGGTTCGTCCAGTGCGCCACTGGACGTGAACGGCGTCACGAGCGCGGTGCCACATCCGCTGAGTCGAACGGTCGTCATTGTCCCGGTGCCGAGTCGCCGGCCAGAAGATCTGCCATGGTGAAAATACCCCGCCTGCCAATGAGCCATCGCGCCGCCACCAGCGCACCCTCCGCGAACACGCGCCGATCGCGCGCGACGTGCCCCAGTCGAATCTGCTCGAATGCGCCATCGAAGAGCAACTCGTGCGTGCCCGGTACGAAGCCGGTGCGGATGCTCGTCACGGGGACATCGCGCTCGAGCGCCGCACTGGTAACCTCGCGGAGGCGAAGGGCGGTTCCCGACGGCGCATCGCGTTTTCCGGCGTGATGCGTCTCGACGATGTGCGCGTCGAAACCGGGCATGCGCGCCACAAGACGTGCCGCGTGTTCCGCCAGCTGCCAGAACACGTTGATGCCCAGAGAAAAATTCGGCGAGGCCAGCATCGCCCCTCCCGCAGCACGCACGACCTGCTCCACGGCCTCGCGCTCGGCATTCCACCCGGTTGTGCCGACGACAATCGGGCAACCAGCCCGCACCGCGGCGCGGATGTTCGCGGGCGCCGCGGCCGCCGCGGTGAAATCCACGCAGACGTCTGCGCCGCCGAGTGTCTCCCGCGTGATGGCGGCACCGCCGCGATTACCGGGCGCGGTGATCCGTGCGGTCACGTCCCACCCCTGCTCCTCGGCCAGCGCCACGACGCTCTGGCCCATTCGCCCGAGACCAATGACCGCCAACCGCAGGCTCGTCATGACGTAACCCCGCCGCGCTCGAAGAATTCGCCGTGTAATGCGCGCATGGCAGCTTGCAGGCGATCCGCGTCAACGATCATCGTGAGGTTGATGCCGGTGGCGCTCACCGAGAGCATATGCAGGCGAATGCCGCGCAGGGCACCCAGCGCGCGCGCCATGATCTCGCTGCGTCCGCCGAGGCCCGCACCCACAATGGCGATCACCGCGCGATGGCGCTCGATGGTGACGTCGCCCAGCGCGCGCAGGTCCACGACGAGCGCATCGAGGTCACGTGCCTCGTCCACCGTGACCGAGACGGACACCTCGGACGTGGCCACGACATCCACGGACACCCGGCGATGCTCGAACACCTCGAAGAACCGGCGCAGAAAGCCATGCGCGAGGAGCATGCGCGAACTACGCACCTTCACCACCGCCACGTCGCCCTTGCCGGCGATGGCGCACACGGCCCGCCGAGGTGCGTCGGCCGTAATCCGCGTACCCGTCGCTCCAGGATGGCGCGCGTTGTAGATGAACACGGGAATGCCGCGCTGCACGGCGGGCGCGATGGTGCTCGGATGCAGGACCTTCGCGCCAAAGGCCGCCAGCTCCGCCGCCTCATCGAAGCGGATCTCCTCGATGAGACGTGCGGCGCTGACGAGCCGGGGATCTGCGGTGAGCATGCCGTCCACATCCGTCCAGATCTCGATGCCCTCGGCGTCAAGTGCCGCGCCGATGAGCGCCGCGGTGTAATCGCCCCCGCCGCGTCCGATGGTGGTGGTGACGCCCTGCGGCGTACGTCCGATGAATCCGCCCAGCACGGGGACACGTCCGGCTGCCAGCAGCGGCAGAAGACAGCTCCGCGCCTCGCGCGTGAGGTCCTCCGCTCGAGGCATGGCGCGGGTATGAGCGTCATCCGTGATCATCACTTCGCGGGCATCGACGAGATCGCAGGGCAGCCCGCGCGCGTGGAACGCCGCGTGAACCAGGGTGGTGGAGAGCAATTCGCCGTACGCCGCGATCGCGTCCAGGCTGCGCGGAGTAGCATGGCCCAGCACGGAGAGCGCTTCGCCGAGGCTGGCCAGTTCATCGCACATGGCACTCAGCTCGGCCCGCGTCTCATCGCCATCGCTTGCCTCCGTGAGCAGCGCATCCGCCTCGTGCAGATGGCGATCGCGGATCGCCTCCACGCCTCGCAGGGCGAGCACGAGCTGGCCGTCGGCCGCGTGTTCCGCCAGCGCGAGCAGTGCGGTCGTGACTCCGGCGAGCGCGGACACAACGACAATGGGTTGCTGCTCCAGCCTGCTGCGCGTAATCGTTGCGGCTCTCCCAATGGCATCGGCGTCGGTCACGGACGTGCCGCCGAACTTGAGAACGATCACGGCCGCACGAATCCACGCGCCACGAGCAGTTCCGCGTTGAGCACTGAAGCGCCGGCCGCGCCGCGAATGGTGTTATGACCCAACGCCACCAGCCGCAGATCGAGCACGGGACAGCGCCGGACACGCCCGATCGAAACGCTCATGCCCGCGCCGCGTCCCGCGTCGCGTCGCGGCTGCGGACGATCCGCGTCGGGCAGCACGACCACCGGCTGAGGCGGCGCCGAGGGGAGCGACAGCGATGCCACGGCGCTCCGCCAGTTCTCGATGGCGTGAACCGCGTCCTCGGGACTCGCTGGTTGCGCCAGCGACACCGCGAGACACACCGTGTGCCCGTGGGCCACCGGCACACGATTCACCTGCGCACTGATTCGAATCGGCGCCGGCTCGACGGCGCCGTTTCCCATGCGGCCCAGCAGCTTGAGCGTTTCCGACTCGATCTTCTCCTCCTCACCGCCGCCGATGAACGGAATGATGTTGCCCAGAATGTCGAGCGACGCGACGCCCGGATAGCCCGCGCCCGACAGCGCCTGCAGCGTTGTCACCATCGCCGCGCGAACGCCAAAGGCCTGGTGCAGCGGCGCGAGCGCGAGGGCGACCACCGTGGTGGAGCAGTTCGCGTTCGTGATGATGGCGCCGGCCCATCCGCGCTTCGCGCGCTGGCAGTCGAGCAGCGCGAGATGGTCCGGATTCACCTCGGGAATGACCAGCGGAACGTCAGGTTCGAGACGGAAGTTGCGCGCGTTGCTGAGCACCCAGCGCCCCGCCCGGGCGAAAGCCGGTTCCACGGTACCGGCCACAGCGGCGTCGAGCGCCGAAAAGACAATTGGTGCGCGGACGCTGTCCGGGTCAGCGGACAGCACCGGAAGACTGGCGATCGCGTCGGGCAGCTCGCCTTCGAGCCAGTGCACGACGTCGCCATATGGCCTCCCGGCCGAGCGCTCCGACGCGGCAACTTCGCTGACGTAAAACCACGGATGCCGGTCGAGCAGCCGCAGAAACGTCTGCCCGACCATTCCCGTGGCACCCAGCACGGCAACGGGAATTCGCGCCAGCCCCGGGGTGAGGTCGCTCACGGGTCAGGAGAGCAATGTGCGCACGAGTCGCACGTACGTGCCCACCGCATCGCGCAGCTCGCCAACGTGCACGTACTCATCGGCAGTATGCGCCACCTGAATGGAACCCGGACCGAAGAGCAGCGGCGTGCCCCACCGGTCGAGAAGCGGAATGTCCGTGGTGAACGCGACCGGCGCGGCAGGCAGTTCCGGGATCGTGTGAAATTTCTGCGGTGGGATGAATGAGCCGTACTCGAGTTCGGCACGCCCCTTCACCGCACGCTCGAGCAGGCGTCTGATCTCGCCCACGTCACCCACCAGCCGAAACATGAGCTCTGCCTCCGCGCGGTCCGGAATGATGTTGGCCTCGGTACCAGCGTGAATCGTGCCGATGTTCATCGTCGTCTCGCCCAGCAGGGGGTCGCTCGGCAACGCCAGCTTGCGCAGCGCGGGCAGCAGGTCGAGTAGCGGATGAATTGCCGACGTGCCGAGCTGCGGGTAGGCCGAATGGGCCGCGCGCCCAGTGGTTCTCACCGTGACGCGAAGTGATCCCTTGGCCCCGGTCGCGAGCTTGCTGCCAGTCGGTTCGCCGTTGATGAGAAATCGGCTGGTGGCGGGGAGGTGGTTGGCTGCGCGCGCACCATCCGAGCCCTTCTCCTCTCCCACCACGAACAGCAGATCCACCCGCTCCTCGTGATCGGCCACCAGCTGCTCGGCGGCGGACAGCATGGCCGCCGCAATCCCCTTGGCGTCGCACGCGCCCCGCCCGCGCAAGCGATCGCCCTCGAGCGATGGCTTCACGAATGGCGGCACCGTGTCGAGATGCGTGGACAACGTGACACCACCGCCATTTCGCGAGGCCCAGACGTTGCCGCGTCCCGGCGTCACTTCCTGCACCGTGACGTTCCAGCCCCGCGAGACCAGCCATCCCGTGACGAAATCCACCACCCTGCCTTCATCGCCCGTCGGCGAATGGATTCCCATCAGCTCCGCAGCCAGCGCCACCACATCGGTCATGACGAGACAAAGTAGTCCGCGATGCAATGCATTGCTACTGAGCTTTGAGGGCGGCGATTGTAGCTTCAGGTGCCCGGATCGCGAGGGTTGACAGGTGCCGGGCGGGACCTAGACTTCATACCGAACAAATGCCGAATCCGTGGCCATTCCGCAATTACCACGTCACATCAGATCAAATGACGCATATCCTTGTGCCCGTAATATTTGGCTACCAGAAGCTGAAGGTAATTGACAGCGACACACCGCGAGACGGATGATGGCGGCGCTCACCGCAACACGCTTGATGCGAATCAGGCGCATCGATCCGGACGGGTCATGGGAAGCAGGAGAGACCATGCTCGAGCTCTTCCGTATGCGCAACGCGGCAGACGGCGACGACGCCACGCACCTGGTTTTCCTCGACCGTCGCGGATGGTACTGTGCACATGGCCGCGATTGCCCAGCGGCGCACGCAGCCGGCGAGACGTGTTCGGCACTGGTGGCTCCCGGCCAGGCGGCTGACCCGGGCAGCATCGAGTGAAGCCATTATGATCGTGATGAAGCGGGCCTACGAGTCGCCAGAGACGTCCGATGGATATCGCGTTCTGGTGGAGCGACTCTGGCCGCGGGGAGTCAAGAAGGACAATGCCCGCCTGGATGCCTGGGAGAAGGGCATCGCGCCCTCGGACGCGCTGCGCAAGTGGTACGAGCATGATCCCGCAAAGTGGCTCGAGTTCCAGCAGCGCTACGAGCGTGAGCTCGCGAATCCGGCCGCGCAGCAGACGCTCGATTCGCTGGCCAAGCGAGGCAGGCGCGGGCGCGTGACACTCGTGTACTCGTCCCGCGATGGTGAAATCAGTGCCGCAGCCGTGCTAGTCCGGCTGCTTCGGGCGCGCGTTCCGCGCCGGGGCTGACTCGGCAGCCCAGGTGCCCGGGGCGGGAATCGAACCCGCACGGCCTTGCGGCCAAGGGATTTTAAGTCCCTCGCGTCTGCCCCTTTTCGCCACCCGGGCCGAGCGGCTGTGCAGGCTGCGGCGCTGCCCAGGGAACCGCCGCCGGCAACGACGCCCACGGCCGGACATCCAGCGTGCCGTGATTCCTCGGAGTCTGCGTCCTGTGGGAGGAGCAGAGCGGGAAACGGGACTCGAACCCGCGACCCCAACCTTGGCAAGGTTGTGCTCTACCAACTGAGCTATTCCCGCGATTCGACGTGAAGCTATTCGTGCCTCGGCACGCGAACAAGGGGATCGGATGACCGCGCCAGTGCCCATGGCATGCGGCGCTGGACGGCGTCTCGCGAAAGCGCCGCGTCGCTAATTCATCGCCGCGCCGACGGTCGGATCGGAATGGCTGTGCCGTACTTCGCGTTGATTACACTGACGAGGCTGTCGGCGATGAGCCGCTGGCCGGCCGCGGCGGGATGAACCCCGTCGAGTGAGACGTAATCCCCATACGGCTTCGTGGGCTGATCGAGATGCGGAAAGGCCGGCACGACCGTCGTATCGCTGCGCAGTTGCGCGATCGTGGGATTGAGATCCGCATACGCCCAGCCGAGGGCGTTCGCTGTGCTGTCGATGATTGCGTTGTAGCTGTCTATTGTCGTAGCCAGCGCTGCCTGCTCACCGGCGTCGAGTACAAAGATGTCGCCCAGCGGCGCGGGAAAGCCTGGCTGATTCTTCTCGCAGAGCAGCACTGGTGGTACGCCGGCCCGCTGTGCCGGATCCGGATTGGGATCGGCGAGCCATGCGCGCATCTGCGCGACGATGGCGAACGAGATCAGCGACTTCGTAGTAGGCGTGCAACTCGGATGGATGGTCACCGGTGCGCCTACCGCCGCGTCGAACATTGCCTTGTAACGCGGATCGTTCACGAGCAGGGCAGCCGGAAAGAACTCCGGTGCGCCGGCCACCTGAATCACGCCGATGAGCACCCCGCCCTTGAGTGACGTGCCGGCCTGCAGACCGCTGATCATTGCCGCGTAGTTCGTCGCAAACGTCGCGACTGGCGTGACGCCCGGAGAGATGCCGGCGACCGGAACGAGAATGCCGGAGAGGGCCGCCGCGAGGACATCGTTATTGCCGATCCACGCTGAGATGAACGTCGGGTTCGCATCGAGCGCACGCTGCACCTGCGTTTCGCCACCCAGGATGAGCGTCGTGAGTGCATTCGCGCCGGATCCGTCGAAACTCGTGGGATCCACCGAATTCGCGCCGGGTACGGCGACATTATTGATTACCACCTTGCCCGCGATGTCCGCGCGGAAGCTGCACTGATCGGTGAGTCCCTGCGGGACGCTCACCCGCTCGCCCGTGAGGAAGTTCGCGATGGGCGGCGGACACCCGGGATCCCGGAGCGCTGGTATCGTGAACGGTGTCCCCATCTGCCGGGCGATCAGCACCGGATACGCTAGCTGCTGCGTGGAATCGCTGATGCCGCCAGACTGATAGCCGGCCGTCAGGCTGTTCCCGAGCGAGACATAGCTGGCAAAGAGCGGGCTTACGGGCGGCGGCGGGTTGACCAGATCCTTGCTTTCGCTGCACGCGGCGAGCGCTGTCGCGAGCACGACTACCAGCGCGCCACCAGAGAGAGAAAAAAGTCGGGACATCGGCGTTATGCTCCTGAGGTCTTGTGGTCGCGGTCAGAAGTTGGCGCGTACGCTGAGCGAGAAGACGTTGGCGCTCAGCTCGTAGAATCCGGAATTGAGTGCAGCCGCGGTTTCACTTTCGTCGGTACGCCCGACGACGCGTCCACGTCGCCCGCTGGTCTGCACCCGCAGGTAGCCGAGATCCAGCGTATAGCGAGGCGACAGGGGCACTCCGGCGCCCAGCGAATAATTCATGCGATTCTGGTCCGGCAATTCGGGCGTGACGGTCTCGTCCGGCACCGGCGATTTCACGAAGCTGACGCCCGCCCGCCCCTTGATGCCGATGGCGAAGGCGTGCTCGATACCGGCACGGACCGTCCAGGAATTGTTGTAGTCCTCCAGTCTCCGCTGGTTTGCCGCTTGCGCCGGCCCATTGAAGCTGATCGGCAGCACGCGAAATGCCGAGAACTGCGAGAGCATGAAGTCGGCAGAGACTGTGGTATTCACGAGTCCGAGGTACCCCACACCCACTTCGAACTGCGCGGGATTCGGCAGTTCCGACGACGCCGTCTGTCTGGAGAGCGTGGCTCCTGGATCGAACAGCGGACTCAGGATCGCGTCCACGGGCGTGTTCGCTGGCAGACCAAACGGATTCTCGGCCGAGAGGACAAGGCCCGTTGGCGTCTGCGCGAAGGTCGCGGTAGCGTCGTTGTACTTGAAGTCGAGTTTTGAAAGATAACGCGCACCAACCTCCCACTCGTCGCCGACTGTTCCATGGATCCCCACGTTGAATCCGAATGCGGTGGCGCTTCCCTTGAGCGTGGCCCGCGCGAACTGGGTCTCCGCCGGCACGCCAAGCTGACCGAAGGTTACGCCCACCGGTGTCATCTGCGTAGCGAGATCCAGCCCCTGCACCAGTTGAACGCGCGAGTATCCAATGACCGGACCACCACCAATCGACCAGTTCGCAGCGAAGCGATACGCGACGTTCGGCTGCATGTAGAGTGAGAACAGCGAGGCTTTCTGCGATTCGAAGCGGCCCGCGAAGTCCG
Source organism: Gemmatimonadaceae bacterium (assembly GCA_036393195.1). Taxonomy (GTDB): domain Bacteria; phylum Gemmatimonadota; class Gemmatimonadetes; order Gemmatimonadales; family Gemmatimonadaceae; genus JADGGM01. The sequence goes on from DASVWN010000108.1 coordinate 45,809, forward strand.
CGGGCCATTGCGATGAGAGACCGTACGGAACGTATGCGCCCACGCCGGCCGCCCATCGTCCGTCCCTGGACGCATAGTTCACGAACAGGGCAGGCGGGAAACTCACGGGAACATTCCCGTGTGTCACGCGGCCGGAGGTATCGGCGGTAAAATCCGCGCCAACGGCGATTGCGGTGATGCCCGCGTACACCGACCACCCTCGGAGATCCACGGTGGCGGCCGGATTCCAATAGATGCTCGACGGATCCTTGCACGGCACACCAACCACGGCCTGCGCTCGCGCGACGGCGCAGGTCCCGATTTCATTGAGCTGGTATCCTTGCGCCAGCAGCGCCGCTGGCACGAAGCAGCCGCAGAGGGCAAGACACCAGGCAAGACGGTCCAGCCTCATGAACAGTCTCCTTGGATGGTAAGGTTGCAGGATGAAACCTGGACCATCAGGCGGCGCTACAACAGAGGGGAATCCCTCACGGGTGCAGGCCGAGACCGTGCACCGCGTACCATACACTCCAGGCGAGAAGTCCCGCGAGCGCGGCATCGCCGCCGTTTCCAACGACGCGTCCCTCATCGTCCACGATCTCGGCGGCGATGCCGCCGTCGAGCGGCGCGCGACGCAGCCACTGCAAGACCGCGGCGCCATCGGGACCCAGCAGTCGTGCACACTGCAGCGCGAGAGCGTGCGGCTCCGCGCCCACGCCGCGCACCGTCCGGCGATAAATGGAGTCGTGGCGTTCCACCGCGCCGTAGGTCGGGAGCCAGAGCGCGGATGCATTCGGGTCATCGTCGGCATGCGTGCGACCAGTGAGGTCGATTGCCGCCGCGAAAGTGACCTTGCCATTCTGCTCGATCGCGAAGTGCCGGCGGAGCGCCGCGCGCACGGCGTCGGGGTCTTCCACGTTCCGCGCGCTCTCCTCATCGAGCGTGCGGCGCAGGACCTCGAGCGCCTGCCCCACGACCGCGTTCCCGTGCAGCGTGTACGGATGCGGCGCCGGCGCTCCCGACAAGGTCACCTCGGTCGCGTACAGCGGGACGTGTTCGTCCCGGCGCGCGGCGAGATCATCCCACACGGCATACAGGGTGTCGGCGATCACCGGCTCTTCCACGATCTGGTCGTCGCCCGTGTCGCGCACGTACCGGTCCACGGCCAGCGGGTACCCCGCGACGCCTTCCAGTGAGAACCCTGCCTCGAACAGGGTGCCGTCCAGATAGTGCACGCCATTGCCCGGCGCGTAGCCGTGCAGCTCGCACGCGCGCAACAGCAGCTCCCGCGCCAGCCCGCCATCGGCCAACTGCACGGCTGGAAGCAGCCACGAGAGCACTTCCCAGTCCCGCACCGTCACGCCGCGTCCGTTCCATGGAGCCCTGGAGCGCACGAGGTAGTATTGCGCATCGTCGAGTCCGCGGCCTACGCCGAAGAAGAGCGCGAAGAGCAGATTGCGATTGATGAGGCGATCGAGTCCGTCGTGTCCGACAGACTGCTCCATCGCCTGGAACGCGTCGCGCGTCAGACCGAGCAGGTCCCGCCAGCCGCGACGCCGCATGACGCCCACGGTGGCCTCGGCGCCGTCACGCTCCGGACCCGCGGCAATGAAGAATGCCATGCTCTGAGTCTCGGAGGGCGCGACCACGAGCGATCGCTCGATAGTGAAGCGCGCTCCGTTGGCATTATCGATGGACGAGCGCCACTCGCCATCCGCCGCGATCGCGAGCGCCGCCAGGCTGGGCTGAAA
>DASVWN010000109.1:0-2593 GCA_036393195.1 Gemmatimonadaceae bacterium
GTGTCCCGAGGGGTGGGACGGGAAGGCGGGGGAGCGGGTGATGGAGGCGCTGGTGGGGAGGGTGTGACGGGGAACGGTGGAACAAACTGGCGCGATCCGACTCACTGCGTGGGTGCGGCTTGCTTTACCTCTACGCACCAATCATCCTAGTCATCCCGGGATGATTCGCCCATGATCAGGTTTGTGCGACGCGCGCAAATCTTGCGGTAGCTTTGTCCCGCGTGATTATCCATGAGAGAGAGCAATGTCGTGCGGTACCGAATTGTGTTGGCAATTGCTGTATACCAGGCCGCGCGCGGAAACGTGGGTGGAAATCAATCTTAGACGGCAGGGATACGCTACACTGTATCCGCTTGTGCGCGCACGGAGCGGGCTGAAGCCGCTCTTTCCCAGATACATGTTCGCGGGATTTCTGCCTGAGCAGTCGCCGCGGCCACTGCGGAGCACCATGGGTGTGCTGTACGTGGTGCATTGCGGGAGCGAGCCGGCGCGGGTGCCGCATGACGTGATTGCCGGCGTTCGCTCCCGGATGAACGAATCAGGCGTGGTCACGCTGGATCTGCCAGCGGCACGCGACCCGCTCTTCGACCGGCGCGAGCGGGAGCGGGTGAGGGCTCTCGTGAAGCTGGCGGCGGCGGGGTTCCGGGTGCGGGTGGCGTAACGTTGCTCATTTCGTTCCATCGCTGATCAGTCCGAGCTGCGCGAGCGAGTCCAGCAGGTTCTTCAACGCTTCAGCGGTACTGCCGCCCGTTACCCGTGGCCGGGCGATGGGTTTCGCGCCGAAGAATCCGAGCCTGGCGTCGGCAATTCCACCGTGGAGCAGCGTGCCGGTCACGCCGAGCGCGGGGGTGGAAAGTGTGCCTGGCGCTGTGCGCGAGATGCGGGAGTCGGGACGCATGCCGATCTCGCCGAACATGAGCTCCGCGCCGTTCGCCTCACCGGGCGGGCCGAGGATGATGGGGCCCTGCCAGAGCGTGGACACGATGGCGTCAGCGTGCGTGACCTCCGCGAATCCTTCGACTACCACGCGCACACCGGTCACCGCGTGCGCCGTGACCACGATGGATTTGTCTATCGTTCCTCCGGCCAGTGCGACGCCGTTCAGGCGGAGCATGGTGCCGTCCTTGGTGACCTTGATGACGGGCCTGAGGAAGATGTCCCATGTGGTCGTGTCATCGGGCGCGATGGCGAGTGGTGCGCTGAAGGTGAGCGTGTTTGCCGTGTTGTCGGCGACGTCCGCCGTCTGACCCTTTCCGGTTCCCGCGGTGGCAATCCAGCTCCAGCCCGCGTACTGGTGTGGAGTCCACCTGGCGTCCTGGCGCGTGATGGTCGTGCGGGACGCGGAGGATGTGCTCTGCTTCGAGAGCGTGGGCGGGTTGAGCACGCGGATGCCGGAGAGCTCCGTGTAGTGCGCGCCCGTCGTGATCACGTCGCCGCCGCCCGCCGCCGTGCCGTTGGCCACGAGACGGGGGCTGCTCACCTCGATGTCCGAGAGGCGTACGGACCAGAACACGCTGTAGGGGTTGTAGCTGTAGTCGAAGAGCTTGCGGCTCTCCTCGGAGCGGATGCCGGAGACCACCAGGTAGCCCTGCAGCCCGTGCACCACCTGGAAGTCGGCGATGCCGGCGCTCTGCACCGTGCCGCCGTAGATGGCCACGTTGGTGGCGCGCACCGAGACGTTGTACCCGTAGCTCACGGCGTCGATGCCGTGGATCACGTGATTCAGGTTGTTGGCGAACGTACCCGTACCGAACACCCACCCGTTGCGATAATATTGGCCCCCATACGATGGTCCGCCCGCGCCGCGCGCCCGGCAATTGAGAAACTCGGTAATGTCCTCCTGCCAGGGGTCGTAGCTGTCGCCCAGTCCGCCGATCTGCCAGGCGGCCTCCCAGGTGAGTCCGCCCACCTTGACGAACGCGAAGTTGGTGGACGAGGAGCCGCGCGCGGTGAGCGCGGGGTCGCGGTGGTAGTAGATGCCCGTGTACGCGCCCGCGCCGGATCCGCCTTCCACGCTGAAGCGATCAAAGGAGCCCTCGAAGCAGCCGTCGAGGTCGAGCACGGATTCGGGGAGAACGACGAAGGTGCTGGACGCATCAGGCGCCGGCGTGATGGCGTGAGCCAAGGTGATCTTCCCGGAGATGTTGCCGGCGACCTTCGAGCTCTGGCCGGCGGCGGCGCCCTCGGTAATGCACACCCACATGCCGCGCAGCTCGTCGTCCTTCCACTTCGCGCCCGATTTCGTGAGCGTGATGGCGCTGCCCGCCGTGGCCTTGCCGGCGGCGATGCCGAAGGAGCGGATGATGGAATTCTCGAGCCCCGCACCAGTGATGGAGAAGCCCACGACGCTCACGACGTGCAGCGGCTTCGTGACCTTGTAGACGGCACCCGCGCCGAGCCGCATGCGCGCGGTGGCCCAGCGCGGCGGCCCCTTGGTGGTGGGGAGTACCGCCTTCGGCGGCACCGGCTCAGTGAAGGATTCGAACGGCGCGCCGCAGCACGCGTCGATGCACGACTGCAGGGCGAGCGTGTCGTCGGTGGCGCCATCGCCGCGGGCACCCCACCATTCGGGAAGTACGTCCGCGAGGAGCGC
>DASVWN010000110.1:0-4589 GCA_036393195.1 Gemmatimonadaceae bacterium
CGCGAACTCGAGTCCCACGAGCATCCGCTCACGTGCGACGTCGGGAAAGAGGCCGGTGAGATGCGCGTCCGCGCCATCGAACCCTGCGCGCGAGACCAGGACTCTGTGCGGCTTCGTGCGGCGGCCGTCGGGCCCGCGCGCCACGAGGACATGAAACTTCTTGCCCGTATCGACGCCGACGTGAACAGGGAAGCCGCGGGCGTAAAGGTATTTCTCGTCGGGTTTCATCGCGCGATCCTCGGGCTGGAGGGGGAGGCCGTGCCGGCACGGCGCCGAGCATAACACGCGAGGGAGCGGCGCGGCGATCCGGAGGGGTCTCGCTCAACGGATCCGGCGAAATCGAGATATAGATGTCTGGATTTCAGTGATCCATTCGGCCTATGCGTAGATCCTGCAAGCGCCGTCGTGTGCCTTGTGGTAGCGGCTGAAGAGACCGAAGTCGCAATAGCTGGCACCGGTGCGGCATTCGTGGCTGGTGGAAAAGCGCTCGCAGACGCTGCTACGCTGACATCTGCCGCATTCGCTAGTTCTTACGAAGCAGTAAAAGTTTCGACCATCGCATCTCTCAAGAGCGAAGGCCTGACTGAAGCACACCACATCATTCAGAATGCCGCAGTCAAGAATATTCCAGGATACAGTGAAACGGCAGCACCAGGAATACAGCTCCCTGGACCTTCGTATGATGCCAGCACACCACACGGCGCAGCTACTGCGGTTCAAAAGCAGGCAGGTGGCGGGACATACGGCGCAGAGCGACGAATTGCGTACAAGGCATTGCGTATCGCGGGGCTCCGTTCAAAGGACGCACGCGCTGTCGTGGAATTTGCCGACAAATATTTCCATGGCTTAGGTGTGACCACAAGCACACAGACACGAATCCCAGGAAACAGACCATGACGGCTAGAGGCGCTTTGGAAGACGCCACAAAACATGTCATGAACTTACTAGCGCAGAAGGACTATCGCGCCCTTGAAAATCTAACTCAGGGTGTTGGGATGAGCGCGAATGATATGGACCACGTTATTCGAGAGTATGGCAGACACGTAATACTCCCGCCGGAGGAGGCATACTCTCGTCTGACTGCAATCGAAATCCTGGTGCCTCCACCCGGTAGGTGGTCGGTCGACATGCCGCTATGGACCGAAGAGGAGGGTGAGTCCGACCTCACTGTGGAGCTTCGAATCACGCTGCAGCGTGACAATTGGGTGAAGGTGATGCTAGACGACATTCACGTACTGTAGAACCGATCTCCAATCTGGAAGACTGAATCGCCCCGGATTGTCGGAGGCTCCAACTCGTGAGAGGTTGGAGTCATGAACAGATCAACAAAGTATTCACCTGAGGTCCGGGAGCGAGCCGTGCGGCTGGTGCAGGACCACTTGGCCGAGTATCCGTCGCAGTGGGCCGCGATGGTGTCGATCGCGGAGAAGATCGGCTGCTCGGCCGAGACGCTCCGGCACTGGGTCCGCCAGGCGGAACGCGATGCCGGGGTGCGACCGGGGACGTCGACAGAAGAACGTGCGCGCCTGAAGGACCTGGAGCGTGAAAATCGGGAACTCCGCCGCGCGAACGAGATCCTCCGCAAGGCGTCCGCGTATTTCGCTGTGGCTTAAGCTCGACCGCCGACCCAAGTGATGATCGCCTTCATCGATGACCACCGTGAGGCGTACGGAGTCGAGCCGATCTGCCGCGTGTTGCCGATCGCTCCGTCCACCTACTATGCCCACAAGGCTTGCCACGCGGATCCCACGTGCTGCTCGGCCCGACGCCCAGCGCGACGCCCAGCTCCAGGACGCGATCGAGCGCGTGTGGAAGGCGAACCATGGCGTCTACGGCGCGCGGAAGGTCTGGCATCAACTCCGCCGGGACGGCACCGTGGTGGCGCGCTTCATGGTCGAGCGGCTGATGAGCAGGGCGGAGCTGGCCGGCGTTGCGCGGGGCCGACGTGTGCAGACGAACTGCTCCCGGACTGGCAGAGTCGCGGCACTTTGAGTCCTCGGGCTGCTGCGGCCGCACCACTGCTCGGCGACTCCTGATCGCCAACCGCGAACGCGATGCTCTACCGCCCGCTACCCCCCGGCACGCGTCTAGGTGGTGGGAAGGAGTTCGACGTTGCTGAGTTGCCAGTAATTGCTGCCCCCTGCCCCCCCTCACGCACAGCGCTCGCGTTCCGGCGCGTCCGCCATGCGCACCAGCGCTCGGCCCAGGTGCGCGAGGTTGCAGGCGAACGTCAGCGCGTCCGCGCTGGTGGCACGGCTCACCAGAATCATGACGTGCCGGGCGAGGTAGCGCGCCTGTGCGCCCGCGGCGGGAAGCGCCGGGGCCGGCGCGAAGACCTCTTCACCGGTCAGCGGCTCGGTGTCGAACAGCAGACTCGTGAGGAACGCCGCCGTGGCGGCATCGCCCGGGCGCGTGCACCGCAGATCCACCAGCAGCGACGTGGTGCCAGAGAGATAGCGCATGGCGGCGAGCGCCGTCGCCCGTACCCGCGGCCCCGCGTCGAACCGCTCCAGCACGATGTATCCCATCCCCTCGTCGTCACGGGCGACCACCTGAAAACCGTCACGGCTCACCCAGCTCTCCGGGCGCGAAGCGCGCCGCGTGGAGACCCGCTGCAGCCTGGGAGCTGCGTCTCTGCCGTTCGTCACGGGCGCCGCACTCGGCGCTGCCATGTCCCGCTGCTGTTCGTCCTTCGCCATGCCACGCATAAGTCCACCCTTGTCCGATGCCGCCAGTGCTCTTCAGCAGATGGGACACCGGATGCGCGGCGATGGTTTGCGCGCCTGCATGGCCGGGATTTGACCGGCGGGATATAGTCAGGGCGACGCGCTGACCTCGATCACCCTCCACCCGACCTCGCCATGCATGTGATCTGGAGCGACCTGCTGCAGCCGGGCAATCCGCTTCTCGAGAAGCTCATTCGCACCGTCGCCGTGTACGTGTTCCTGCTCCTCGGGCTCAGACTGGGCGGCAAGCGCGAGCTCGGCCAGCTCAATCCGTTCGACCTGGTGGTGCTGCTCGTGCTGTCCAATACCGTGCAGAACGCCATCATCGGCAACGACAACTCGCTCGTGGGCGGGCTGTTCGGCGCCGCGGTGCTGCTGACGCTCAACTATCTCGTGGTGCGATTCCTCTTTCTGCACCCGAAACTCGATCGCCTGGCCGAAGGGAAGGCGATCATTCTCGTCAAGGACGGCCACGTGCTCTCCGAACGGCTCAAACGCGAGATGATCACCCAGCGCGAGCTGATCTCCGCCGCCCGCCGCCAGGGGGTGCACGACATCAGACAGGTGGACTGCGCACGTCTCGAAGTTGGCGGCGCGCTCACGTTCACCCTGAAGGAACCGACCACGGAGGAGCAGCGCTTCACCGACCTCACTGCGCGACTCGAACGAATGGAAAAAATGCTGAGCAAGCTCGCCGGCTCGGCTCCTGCAGCGTGACCACGCTCACCACTTCCACCCCTGGCCCCCTGCCCCCTGGTTCCCCAGCCAACCATGCTCGGCCAGCACGCGATCAATCTCCTCCCGCTGGCCGGGCGACAGACGCTCGGCGGGATCGAGACACCACGTGCCACGCATCAGCCCCTGGCGCATCAGCACCTCGTGGATGCCGGGGATGCACCCGGCGAATCCGTGGCGTGCGTCGAAGATGGCGCTGTTGGCATCGGTCAGCGCCGCGGCGTATTGCATCCACTTCGATGAGAGGTGCGCGCCGTCGCGCTCGCGCTTGATGGCCTCCAGCATCTCCACGGCGCCCCGCGTCCACACGGCCCACTGGCCGAGCAGTCCGCCCACGATGCGCATGCCGTTGGGACCAAATGGAAATCGCGTGAGCAGATCCGTCACGATGGAGTCGTCGTTCCCCGTGTACAGCGCGATGTCGCGTCGCCCGGAATCCGCCACGGCTCGTACGACGTCGAGCGTGCGGTAGCGGTTGAACGGCGCGATCTTGATGGCGACGACGTTCTCGATCTCGGCGAACGCGCGCCAGAACTCGTAGTCGAGCACGCGACCGCCGACCGCGGGCTGCAGATAGAAACCGAACAGCGGCAGCACCGCCGCCACCTCGCGACAATGCTGGAGCACCTCGGCGTCGCTCGCGTCGCGCCAGGCGGCGAGGCTGAGCAGCACCGCGTGATAGCCGAGGTCGCGCGCGATGGTGGTTTCGCGCACCGCCTGCTCCGTGCGCCCGCACGCGCCGGCGATGAGCGCCACCGTGCGATTGGCCGCGCCGGCTGACTCGCGTGCGGTGGTCGCCGCCAGCTCCAGCACCGGCTGCAGCAGCCCGTGGCGCGGGTCGCGAATGGCGAACTGCGTGGTATGCACGCCCACCGCGATGCCGCCCGCGCCGGCGTCCACGTAGTAGCGCGTGAGCCCGCGCTGGTGGTGTTCATCGAGCCGCCGCGCCGCGTCGAGCGCGAGCGGATGGGCGGGGATCACGTGGCCCTCGAGCAGATGCGCGCGCAGATCCATCGGTCAGAACCGTCCCTGCCGTTCCTCGAATCCGGTGGGCTTCGCGTAGAGCGCGCCGCCCCGCTGCAGCCAGTCCGCCACCCAGATCATGAGCTGCCCGGTGGACACGGCCGG
>DASVWN010000111.1:0-18483 GCA_036393195.1 Gemmatimonadaceae bacterium
ATCGAGGTGACCGAGTTTGACCCAGTCGGTTTCGCTGCCGAACATGCCGTGCAGGTAATACGCGACGGGATAGCGCCGATCGGGATGGTCCGCGTACGACGGCGGCAGGTACACCTCGACGTGCTTGTGCACGCCGAGCGCCTGGGACCAGAAGCTGTTCGTCTGAACCGTGCCGTGTGCCTCGTGAGCCTGCGCCGCCGTGTCCGGGCGAACGGACGCTGTGGCCACGCCGCCATGCACGGCCGCGAGCAACGCGAACAGCGCGACGACATCAGCCATGTGACCCGAGGGCCTGGGTGAGTGCGCTCCAGGCGAGCAGGGCGCATTGCTGGCGCTGCGGGAGCCGCGCCACGCCGGACAGGGCGTGCAGCTCACCGAGCGACGCATCCGCCGCCGCGGTGCTGTCCCCCTCGATCATGCGTGTGAAGGTTGCTGCCACGCGCCCAAGGTCCTGCGCGGATCGCCCCTTGAGCATCTGCGTCATCATGGACGCCGAGGCCTGGGAGATCGCGCATCCTTCGCCGGCGAACTTCGCATCGCGCACGATGTCACCATCCAGTTCGAGTTGCAGCGTGATCACGTCGCCGCAGAGCGGGTTCTTCTTCGTCACGGTCGCGTCCGCGTGCTCGAGCGAGCCCCGGTTGCGAGGGCGGCGGTAGTGATCGAGGATGAGATCCTGATAGAGCGCCGTGAGATCGGCGCCGCGCCGGTCGTCAAACGGTGACATGACCGAACAATTCGCGCGCCGCATGGACGCCCGCGACGAGGGCATCCACGTCCGCATCGTCGTTGTAGACGTAGAAGGAGGCGCGCGCGGTCGCCGCGACGCCGAGCCGCCGCATGAGCGGCTGCGCGCAATGATGGCCGGCCCGGATGCAGACGTGCCGCGCGTCGAGAATCGTGGCGAGATCGTGCGGATGAATCCCGTCCACCGTGAAGCTTACCACGCCGGAGCGCTCCGCCGGCGCCGGTCCATGGACCGTGACGCCATCGATTGCGGCGAGTCGCTCGTGCGCCCTGCGCGCGAGCGATCGCTCGTGGGCCCGCACGGCGGGCATGCCGAGCGCATCGAGATAGTCGGCGGCCGCGGCGAGCCCGACCGCGCCGGTCACGTTGGGTGTGCCCGCCTCGAACTTGTGCGGCAGCGTGTTCCAGCTGCTCGTCTCATCGTGCACGAACTCGATCATGTCTCCGCCCATCATGTACGGCGGCATGGCCTCGAGCAAGGGGCGGCGCCCGAGCAGCACTCCAATGCCCATGGGGCCGCACATCTTGTGTCCGCTGGCGGCGTAGAAGTCCACGCCGAGCTCGTCGAATTGCACGGGAAGATGCGGGGCGGCCTGCGCGCCATCGCAGACGGCAATCGCACCGACCGCGTGCGCGAAGTCGGCGATCTCGCGCGGCGGCAGCGTGTCACCAAGAACGTTGGAGACGTGGTGGAACGCCACGACGCTGGTGCGCGGCGTGATGAGCGCGCGCAGGGCGTCAGCGTGCACGAGTCCGTCCGGCCCGGCTTCCGCAATGCGGAAGCGCGCGCCGCGTGCGAGCGCGAGCTGTTGCCAGGGGACAAAATTCGCATGGTGCTCCGCGCTCGTGACCACGATCTCGTCACCGGCATGGAGGTTGCTGCGCCCCCATGCCGTGGCCACCAGATTGAGTGACTCCGTCGTGCCGCGTGTGAAGATGAGCGCGTCGGAGTCCGCCATGCCGAAGAAGCGCGCGACGCGCGCGCGAGCATCGTGATAGCGCTGCGTCGCGCGCACGGACAGGTCGTACGCGCCACGGTGCGGGTTGGCGTAGTCGCGACTCTGGAAATCGCGCATGGCGTCGAGTACGACGAGCGGCTTCTGCGACGTCGCCGCTGAGTCGAGATACACCAGATCCGGATCGCCGGCGAGCAGCGGGAAGTCGGTGCGCGGAGCCAGACTGGTCATCGCAGGCGATCTCCAACGAGGATCTGTCCGTCTACAACCTTCACAGCGTACACGGGCAGGGGATCAATCGCTGGCAGGCGCCGCGCGGCCCCCGTACGACAGTCGAAGATCGCGCCGTGCCACGCACACTCGATGCGACCACCCGGGAGCAGCAGACCGTCAGAGATGGGAAAATCCTGATGAGTGCAGTTGTTGCCCAGCGCACGAATCTCGCCGTCCACGTTCACGAGACACACCCGCTCACCAGCCGGAGTGATCACGCCCAGCAGCGTGCCATCAGGAATGTCAGTGAGCCGGGCCACGGGCGCGAAAGGCATGGAAAGCCGGGAGAGCGGGGAAGAAGCAATGGCCAAACCCGAACCGGGTCTGACCCTCTCACTCGCCGCTTCCCGTTCCCGTGAACCGGTTCAGCGTGAGCCGCTCCAGCTCTTCCCGCACCGGCTCCAGCTCGATGTGCTCCAGCACGCCGGCGGCGAAGGCGTAGGTGAGCAGCTTGCGGGCGGTGTCCTGGCCAATGCCGCGACTCTTCATGTAAAAGAGCGCGGTGTCGTCCAGACGGCCCACGGTGGCGCCGTGCGTGCACTTGACGTCGTCGGCGTAGATCTCGAGCTGCGGCTTGGTGTCCACCCGGGCCTGGCGCGACAGGAGCAGGTTGTTGTTCTCCTGCTTTCCGTCGGTCTGCTGCGCCACCGGACGCACGTACACCTGCCCGTTGAACACGCCGTGCGACGCACCGTCGAGAATCCCCTTGTACACCTCGCGGCTGAACGTATTGGGCTGCGCGTGCTCGATGCGCGTCTGGTGATCCACGTGCTGCGTGCCGTCCACCATGTACAGGCCGTTGAGCGTCGCGCCACACCCGGCGCCATTGAGCATGGTGTACACGTTGGTGCGTGACAACGCCGCGCCGCTCGCGAAGGAAAACTGCAGAAAGTGCGTGTCCCGCCCCTGTTCCACCTGCACGGTCCCCACGTGATACGCCTGCTCGCTCTCGCGCTGCACCTTGATGTGCGTAAACGTCGCGCCATCACGCAGTGTGACTTCGGTGACGCCGTTGGTGAAGTACGGTTCGTTCCCCAGCGCGACGTAGCTCTCGATGACGGTCGCGCGCGAGCCCCGCTCCGCCACAATGAGATTGCGCGGATGTGCGACACGTCCCGCGACGTCGCCGGTCGACACGAACAGGAGATGCAGCGGATGCGGCGCGTCGGCGTTGCTGCCGATGTGGATCACCGCGCCATCGTACATGAACGCGGTGTTCAGCGCGGTGAATGCCGCGCGGTCATACGGCGCGACCTTCGTGAGGTGCTCCTGCAGCAGCGCATCATCCTCGTGCCACGCACGGGCGAGATCCATGACCCGGATGCCGCTCGACTCGCCCGGCTCGGTGGACAACGGCGCGGCGTACCGCCCGTTCACGAACACCATCACGGGCCAGGCGGCCTGGCCGAACAGGAAAGGAGCGAACTGCTCCGCCGATACGTGCCGGGTCTCGCGTGATGCCAGCGAAAAGATGCGCTCGGCAATGGGCGACACGCTCGTGAAATGCCAGTCCTCGTTCTTCGGCGTGGGAAAGCCGAGCGCGCCAAATCGCTCGATGGCGGCGCGTCGCACCGGCGCGACCCACGCCGGGCCGCGGCTGGCTCCGTTTGCGGAGAACGCGGTGAACTCCTGCAGGTACGCCTGCATCACGCCACCGCCTCCTGCGGCTGCTCGAGCCAGTCGTAGCCCTTTTCCTCGAGTTCGAACGCCAGACGCTTGTCCCCCGACTTCACGATGCGCCCTGCAGAGAGCACGTGCACGTAGTCCGGCACGATGTGATTGAGCAGCCGCTGATAATGCGTCACGACAATCGTGGCGCTGTCGGGCCGCTTGAGTCGCGTGACGCCCTCGGCCACGATGCGCAGCGCATCGATGTCGAGCCCCGAATCCGTCTCATCCAGAATGGCGAGCCGCGGCTGCAGCACCGCCATCTGCAGAATCTCGTTCCGCTTCTTCTCGCCGCCCGAGAAGCCCGCGTTCACCGACCGGTTCAGCATGTCCGGGCTCATGTCCACGTACGCGAGCCGCTGTTCCATGATGTCCAGGAACTCGAGCGGATCGGCCTCCGGCAGCCCATGCGCCTTGCGGATCTCGTTGTACGCCGTGCGCAGGAAGTACGCGTTGGATACGCCGGGAATCTCGACGGGATACTGAAACGCCATGAACAGACCGGCTTGCGCGCGCTCCTCCGGCTGCATATCGAGCAGGTTCCGGCCGTCGAATACCGCGGTTCCCCCCGTCACCACGTACGCCGGATTGCCCGCCAGCACCTGCGCGAGTGTGCTCTTGCCGGAGCCGTTCGGGCCCATCACCGCATGCACTTCCCCCGCGCGCACGGACAGCGTGATCCCCTTGAGAATTTCCGTGTCGCCAACTTTCGCGCGCAGGTCTTGTATGTCGAGCACTTCAAGAAGCTCCTTGAGAGACGGTCGTTGCTCGCTGGACTTCCTACTCCCTTCCGGCTAACAGCTACCAGCGACCGTAGTTGATCCAGCAGGCAACAACACGACAGGATTACAGGATTGGCAGAATTTACAGGATGAAAAAACAGGTCGTTGGATGCCTGAACTCTGACCCCAATGAGTTTGCTGAATGACTGCAACGGCCTGGCAAGGGCACCGAGCCAATCCTGTTCATCTCTGGTAATCCTGAAAATCCTGTCCAGCCGTTATCGCTGTCAACGGACGTGAACCCGAAGCAGCGAATCAGCTACCGCGTTCGTACCAACGACCAGCTACCTGCTACCAGTCACCCCACACTTCCTTCCAGCGTGATCCCCAGCAACTGCTGCGCTTCCAGGGCGAACTCCATGGGAAGCTCCTGGAATACCTCCTTGCAGAATCCCGCCACGATCATCGAGACGGCATTCTCGCGCGAAATGCCGCGCTGCTGCAGGTAGAAGAGCTGATCCTCGCCAATCTTGGACGTGGACGCTTCGTGCTCCACCTGCGCGCTCTCGTTCGCGACCTCGATGTAGGGGAACGTGTGCGCGCCGCACTGATTGCCAATGAGCATGGAGTCGCACTGCGTGTAGTTGCGCGCGTGGTCCGCCTTGCCGCCCACGTACACCCGGCCGCGGTAGCTGTTGTTGCCGTGTCCAGCCGAAATGCCCTTGGAGACGATCGTCGAGCGCGTGTTGCGGCCGAGATGCAGCATCTTCGTCCCGGTATCGGCCTGCTGATAGTGGTTCACCACGGCCACCGAGTAGAACTCGCCCACCGAGTTGTCGCCCTGCAGGATGACGCTCGGGTACTTCCACGTGATTGCGGAACCCGTCTCCACCTGCGTCCACGAGATCTTGGAGTTCGCGCCCGCACACTTGCCGCGCTTGGTGACGAAGTTGAGAATCCCGCCCTGACCCTTCTCGTCGCCCGCATACCAGTTCTGCACGGTGGAGTACTTCGCCGTGGCATCCTCGAGTGCGATGATCTCCACCACCGCCGCGTGCAACTGCTGGGTGGAGCGCCGCGGCGCCGTGCATCCTTCCAGGTAGCTCACGTACGCGCCCTTGTCCGCGATGATCAGCGTGCGCTCGAACTGGCCCGTGTTCTCCGCGTTGATGCGGAAGTACGTGGACAGCTCCATGGGGCAGCGCACGCCGGGCGGCACGTAGACGAACGAGCCGTCGCTGAACACCGCCGAGTTGAGCGATGCGAAGAAGTTGTCGCTGTACGGCACCACGGAGCCGAGATATTTCTGCACGAGGTCAGGGTGCTCGCGCACCGCTTCACCGAACGAGCAGAAGATGATCCCCAGCTCGGCGAGCTGCGCCCGGTACGTCGTGCCCACCGACACGCTGTCGAATACCGCATCCACCGCAACGCCCGCCAGTACCTTCTGCTCCTTGAGCGGGATGCCCAGCTTGGTGTATGTCTCGAGGAGCTTCGGGTCCACCTCGTCCAGACTGCCAATGGGCTTTGCGGTCCTCGGCGCGGAGAAGTAGACCTGGCGCTGATAATCAATGGGATCGTAATGCACGTTCGCCCAGTGCGGCTCGTGCATCGTGAGCCAGCGGCGATACGCCTTGAGGCGCCACTCCAGCAGCCACTCCGGCTCGCGCTTGCGCGCGGAGATCGCGCGCACCGTGTCTTCGGACAGCCCGGCCGGGATCGTGTCGGCGTCGATGTCGGTGACGAAGCCGAACTGATATTCCCTGTTGACCAGGGTCTCAATCGAACTGCTCATTGTCGCTCCCGAGTTTCCGGCCTGCGCGCGGGTCGCGGCGCATGCGCCGGTTCCCGGAGGATGTTCGCGCGCGACTGCCTGGGCTGACAGGCGCTCGTGGGCTTCGGCGCCGACGCCTGATCGAAACGCCTGCCACACCTGCGAATCCTAAGTTAATCTGTCGGGATTGTCAACAAAACGCAGCCCGTGGCCGGAACCGTAAGTTGCGTTCCGGCCAGCGCTTACCGGAGGAAGGCCAAGGCTGCCACCACCAGCACGACAACCACGGCGGCACCAACCATCAAGGGTACTGGCAACGCCTTCCGGCGCCCGGTGCGCACCTTCCTGGAATCGATGATCAGCGGCCCATCGAGCAATTGCGTATGCCGGCGGCTGAACGAGTCGTCCGAGTGATCCTCGAACTGCGTGGAACGTATTGCAGCCGGCAGCGCCTGGCGCGTGAAGACGACCGTCGTGTCGCCAATGGTCACCTTGTCGCCCTCGACGAGCATCTGCGGCGTTGTCACCGGGACGTCGTTGATTCTGGTCCCTGTGGATCCCATGGAATACAGCACGAACTCGCCGCCTTCCGCGCGGATGTCGGCATGGAAGCGCGAAACGGTGGGATCCTTGAGCACGATGGCACAACCGATCTCGCGGCCAATCTGGACGATCCGTTTTTCGAGGGCATAGCCCTTTCGGGCCTTGTGATCCACCAGAAACGCCGGCACTGCGGCCGGCGCGAGGGCGGGGCGCTCGGCGTCCAGCGTCGCGAGAAAAATGAAACGCGCCGAACCGGCGGCAATGATGTCACCGGACCGGAGGGGTGTTCCCTCCCTGGCGGCCTGCCGGCCATTGAGTACGACGACGTTCTGCACCGATGCCGGGAGCACGCGTGGATTCCCGTTCTGTGCGCCGCTAATGATGAAGTGGCGCGCCGCAAGGTCGCGTCGCGCGATGCGCCAAGTCGCCTGGGAACCGCTTCCCACGACGACGTCCACGCCGTTGAGCTCGCGGGGGTTGTTCTCCAGGTCGGGCTGTCCTTCCAGTTCCAGAAAAGGCATGTACGAGTCTCCAATTCATGTCGCCGAGAGGTCGGCGATGGCGCGTCGCAGCAAGGTGCCAGCCAGCGCCAGCTTGTAGCTGTTCCCGGCGAGCGGGCGCGCATCGTATAACGCGCGATCCGCAAGAGTCGCAACATCATCCGGGTCCAGCGCACCCGAAGAAATGTCCTGTTCCACGGACGACGCCACGCGCCATGGACCCGGCGCAACGCCCCCCATCACTAAACGTATGTCTCCCCCCTCTGTCCGCACTGCAGCGAGACTGACGAGCGCAAAGTCCCACGCGGCGCGCTGCATGAGCTTCTCGTACCGCTGCCAGCCGCCAGCGTTCCCCTGTCCAAGTTCAATGGCGGCGACGATCTCGCCCGGCTCCAGCACCGTCTCACGCTCCGGCGCATGCGCCGGGCTCGTGTAGAACTCGCTGATCGGGACGCGACGTGTGCCGCGCGCACTCACGATCTCCACATCCGCGGCCAGAGCTGTGAGCGCCACCGCGGGATCAGATGGGTGCACGGCCCAGCACGGTCCGCCACCCAGGATCGCGAGATACTGATTTTCTCCGTGCTCCGCCGGACAGGCGGCCACCCCGCTCTTATAGCAAGGGACGTTCCCCCGGAAGTACCAACAGCGGGGACGCTGACAGAGATTCCCGCCAATCGTGCCCATGTGCCTGAGCGCGGTGGTGCCTACGGCTTCACACGCCTGCGCCAGGGCGGGGAAATCCTGTCTGACACGCGCATGCTGCGCGACGTCGTGCACTCGCGCTGCCGCACCAATCCGAAGGCCGCGCCCCGCTCCGGGAGTGATGTCTCGCGCCCCCGGCACGGCGCGCAGATCCACCAGCACGGCCGGGTGCGCAAGATCATCCTGGATGAGCGCCAGCAGATCCGTTCCCCCGCCCAGCGGCAACGCATCGGGACGCGCCAGCTGTTCGACGGCATCCGCCATCGAAGGCGGGCGAAGGTAGGAAAAGGGATGCAGAGACATGAGTGCTTCGGCGTTGAGCTTAGACCCGCGCGCGACCATTTTCCAGTGCGGTCCTCGCGGCCCGCTCCATCGCTTCCCCCCTCCCATCCTCCCCCCGATGATTTTTGCCTCGCGACGACGTGCCCGGTTCGCCACGCCAGCGTTCCTGATGCTGTCGTCGTGTCTGGTGCTCGCCATGGGCGGCTGTCGCGACATTGGTGCCGAACACTCCGCGCCCGCCGCGGCGCGGACCATTCGCGCCTTCGACAGCGTGAGCGTGCGCAGGATCACTGTGCCGGTGGACACAGCACTCAAGCCGCTGCCGCCGGCGCGTCTGAGTCCGCTCGCGGACTCGATCAGCAGCTACATGACCTTTCTCGCGCGCATTCAGCGTGTATTCGTAGCCGCATCACGGGCGAAGCAGTTGCTCGTTGACCTGGGGCGCGTGGACACGAAGCTGAATACGCCCGCGCGCGTACGCGCCTTCGAGCAGGCCGCGAAGGAGCTGTCCCCGCTCCGCATGGGCGACACGGTGTTGCTGCGCGGCCCGTGGGGTGCGACGGACGCCACGATCTCCGGATTCAAACCCTGGAACGGGCGCATCGCCGCCACGCTCGATGTACCACCTGACGTGGATTCACTCGCGCACGAGAAGGAGACCCTTGTCGCCGTGGCGATTCCAACGGACACGGCCACCGCGCCCGTTGCCGACACGTGCAGTCGCGCCGCGCCCGATCCCGCGCTCGCCGCGCGCGTGAACGCCGTACGCGATTCGCTGACTAAGCTCGTACAGGCTGACACTGCGGGATGGCCCCCCAGCGCGATCAAGTCGGAGCGTGTCCACGCGTCGCAGGCCATGGGGTGCTTCGGGCTCGCGCGCGTGCTGCTCTTCGTCAATGCATCCGGCGACGCCGCCGCATTCGTGCGCGAGAGCGCGGTGCTGCTGGATTCCGCGGGCGTCGTGATGCCGCTGGCCGTGCTCGATCGCCGGTTCAGGGCGCACGACGCCATTCGAGCATTCGATGCCGACGGCGACGGCGTTGATGACGTGGCGGCGATCGGTCGCGCGGACCGCGTGGGCGGCACGGTCGTGCTGCGGCTCGATCTCCAGAAGAAGCGGCTGGAGTATGTGATGAGCGGATTTTCGTGGGAGAATTTCTGAGGCGATGCCGGTCGCGGATCGCGAGTCGCTCGAAACCGGGCTGATCGACGGTCAGTCCGCCCGGAGCACGCCGATCGGATCAATGCGCGTCGCGCGCCGGGCAGGGAGATACGCCGCCAACCCCGCGATCACCAGAAGCCCAACCGCGGTCAGCACGAGCGTGAGCGGATCCGTTGGACTCACGTCGAAGAGCTGCGACCGCAGGACACGTGTCGAAAGCAGTGCTACGGTCAGGCCGATCGCGAGGCCCGCACAAGCCAGTAACACAGCCTGCTGCAATACGAGTGCGCGCACCGCCGCCGGTGTCGCGCCGAGCGCCATGCGCACGCCGATCTCGTGCGCGCGCTGCCGGACGACCGCCGCCAGCACGCCGAAGAGACCCACGGCCGCAAGCAGCACCGCGCATGCGGCGAGTGCCGAAAGTACCGCCGCGAGAAAGCGTGGACGCGCCAGTGCCATGTCGAGCAATTCGCTGATGGCATATGCCTGGTCCACGCTGTAGCCCTGATCGAGTCCGGCGAGCGTATTCCTGATGCCGGGGAGCACATCGAGCGGCGGCACGCTCGTCCGCACCGCCATGATCGCGCCGGGTCCGCTCTGTCGCACCGGGATGTAGATCATTGGCTGTACGGCCGTGACATCGCGATATCGTGTGTCGCCGGCGATTCCGACCACCGTGCGCCAGGCCCCCACTCCTCCCTCGGGATTGACAGCCCGGAATCGCTTGCCGAGTGGATCCTGACCAGGCCACGCGACGTTCGCGAACGACTGGTTTACCACCGCTACCTCCGGCGCGGGCGGGTTGTCCACCGCACCGAAGGTTCGCCCGCGGATGATCGGGATGCCGAGCGTCGTGAAGTAGCTGTCGGATGCGACATCTTCTCCCGCAATCGGACTGAGCATTCCCTCGTCGATGGTCTGTCCTTCCAGGTCAAAATGTTCAGTGTACCCGTTGGTGCCTTCCAGAACGGAGAAGGGAACCATCCACGTAACAGTCGCGGACGTAATCCCCGGCACCGAAGGCAGTCGTTCCGCGAGTTCGTTCATCACCATGGAATGGCGCGCCTGAGCCGCGCTTCCCTCGCCGCCCGTTCCCCTGCTCTCGGTGATGATGAGGAAGAGCAGGTGATCCGCGCGGAATCCGAAGCTGACGTGCTGCATGCGGGCGAGACTCCGTACCAGGAGGCCGCCGCCGGCCAGTACCACGAGCGCGAGTGCAAGCTGTACCACGACAAGCGCTCCCCGTGCGTGCAGAGCGACGCTGCGTGACCCGATGGTACGGCTGGAACGACGCAGCTGGCCGTCGAGCCGCGCGGCGGTCGCCGTGCGCGACGGAAAGAGGCCAAACGCCAGGATCACACCGATCGTGAGCAGCAGCGCGAAGGCCAGCGCACTGCCGTCAAACCGGATCTGATCGAATCGCTGGAGTCCGTCTGGCGCGAGTGCAACCGTGATGCGCAGGGCGACCCATGCGACCAGCGTTCCCGCTGCTCCACCCGCGACACCAACCAGCGCATTCTCGATCATGAGATGCGCGACGATCCGGCCGCGGCTCGCGCCCAGCGCGGAACGCACCGCCATCTCGCCGGTGCGCGCCAGCCCTTTGCCAAGCACCAGACCGGCGACATTGGTGCAGGTGATCACCAGCAGCAAGGCAACGGCCACCGACAGAATGACGAGCGGTGGCCTGATGTCACCCGTTATCACCTCGCTGTAGCTGGTGACGACGCCGCGCCGCGAAGCGGAGTCTCCGCCGGCGGGCAGCTTCAGGTGTTGCAGAAAGGCGGTGAATTCATTCCGGGCCTGTGTCGCGGTTGCGCCCGGACGGAGCCGCGCGACCACGTCGAACCAACCATCGCCGGGCCCGGGATCGTGACCATACAGCCGCATCATGGTGGCAAGCGACATCCAGGCATCGGAGTGCCCGGGATAGCTGAAGGCCGGCGGCGCCACACCCACTATCGTGAAGGTCTTCGAGCCGAACAGGATCTCGCGGCCCACAATGTCGGGACGGCCGCCGAATTCGCGGTGCCACGCGGCATCACTGAGCACCAGTGCGGGCGCTGCGCCCCGAAGGTCGTCATCCGCGTTCAGCATTCGGCCACGCGCCGCGCGCACGCCGAGGACCTGAAAGAAGTTTCCGGTGACCTCCATGGTGGCGATCGAGATGGTGCGGTCACCATCATAGGCCGTGAAGGGCGGCACCGTCCCTACCACGGGCGGCACGCCAGCCACCGCGCCGAGCGCGCGACTCTGCGCGGCGAAATCCCGCAGGTCGCCGAAGTTGAGCGCCGCGCCGACACTCGCACGCGGTCCGCTCCGCTGGCCGGTTGCCAGCACGAGGAGCCGGTTCTGATCCCGAACCGGGAGCGAGCGGAGCAGCACGCCGTTGACGACGGCGAACGTGGCCACGGTCGCACCAATGCCCACCGCGAGCGTCAGGATCAGCGTCAGCGTGAAGCGCGGGTCAGTGGACAGGGTGCGGGCGGCGAATCGCACGTCCTGAACAACGATCTCAAGCGCTCGAACCCCCCAGGCGTCGCGGCTGTCTTCGCCCGCCCGTGCACGATTGCCGAAGCGCCGGATGGCGGCGTTGCGCGCATCGCCCGGTGTCATGCCAGCTGCAAGATTGTCACGCGTGAGCATGTCCACGTGGAACGCGACTTCCTCGGCGCTCGCGGCGCTCTGCCCATCGTCGCGCCAGCGATTCGTCAGGCGGCGCCAGAAGGCGTGCAGCTGCGCGGGGAGTGCGTACATGCGCCGGTCCTCACTCGGCCTGCAACACACGGGTGATGGCGAGAATCAGCTCGCGGAAGCCCGACGTCTCCACGCCGAGCTGCTTGCGTCCCGCCGCGGTAAGCCGGTAGTAGCGCGCGCGCCGCCGGGTGGGTGTCTGCTTCCATTCGGAGCTGATCCAGCCCTTCACCTGCATGCGCTGCAGCGCCGGATAGAGCGAGCCCTCCTCCACGTTGAGCACCTCCTGCGACACGCGCTGGATGTGCTGCGCAATGCCGTAGCCGTGGAGCGGACCGAGGCTCAACGTCTTAAGAATGAGCATCTCCAGCGTACCGGGAAGCATGTCGGTGCGGCGCGGCGTGCTCATATAGATAGCCTAGGTATGGACGAGCTATGTATGTACTGCCCGGGCCGGGCTGTCAATGGCCGCCGCGGCGCGTCTGGTACGGATCGGGCGCAAGGGATTACAATTGGGGAGTCGCCGGTGGCTGGTCGCCGGCCGCCGTTCGCTTCACTTCGCGGAGTCGATTCCATGGACGCACGAACCCAGATGGCCTTCGCTCGCGCCGGTACCATCACCGACGCCATGCGCTTCGTCGCCGAACGGGAGGCGCTGGCCCCCGAGCTCATCCGCGCTGAGATCGCGCGCGGCCGCCTCATCATTCCCGCCAACCTTCACCATCTCGCCGGCCGGCTCGAGCCCATGGCCATCGGCAAGGTGGCGCGCGTCAAGATCAACGCCAATATCGGCAACTCCGCCGTGTCGTCGGCGATCGCGCAGGAGGTGGAGAAGCTCGAGCTCGCCGTGCGCTACGGCGCCGATACCGTCATGGATCTCTCCACCGGCAAGGACATTGACGCCGTGCGTGAAGCGATCATCGCGCACTCGCCGGTGCCCATCGGTACCGTCCCGATCTACCAGGCGGTGCTCATGGGGAAGGAGCTCGAGGAGCTTACCGCCAACGACCTGCTCGACTGCATCGAGCACCAGGCGCGGCAGGGCGTGGATTACATGACCATTCACGCCGGCATTCTGCTGGAGCATCTGCCCCTCGTGTATGGCCGCGTCACCGGCATCGTGAGCCGCGGGGGCTCGCTGCACGCCGTGTGGATGATGCACCACCGCAAGCAGAACCCGTTCTACGAACACTACGACGACGTGCTGGACATCCTGCGCCAGTACGATGTCACCATCTCACTGGGCGATTCGCTGCGCCCCGGTTCACTGCACGACGCGAGCGATCGGGCGCAGTTCGCGGAGCTGGAAACGCTGGGCGAGCTCACCACGCGGGCCTGGGCGCGCGACGTCCAGGTGATGGTGGAAGGCCCGGGTCACATCCCGATGCATCAGATCGAGATGAACGTGCGCAAGCAGAAGGAGATCTGTCACGAGGCGCCCTTCTACACGCTGGGCCCGCTCGTGACGGACATCGCGCCCGGCTACGATCACATCACGAGCGCGATCGGCGCTGCGATGATCGGCTGGTACGGCGCCGACATGCTGTGCTACGTGACGCCCAAGGAACACCTGGGCCTCCCCAACGCCGAGGATGTGCGGCAGGGTGTGATCGCGTACAAGATCGCCGCGCACGCCGCCGATATCGCACGTGGCACGCCCGGCGCGCGCGATCGGGACGATGCGCTCTCGCGGGCCCGCTACAGCTTCGACTGGAACGAGCAGTTCCGCCTCTCGCTCGATCCCGAGCGTGCGCGCGAGTATCATGACGAGACACTGCCTGCCGAATACTTCAAGAGCGCCGAGTTCTGCGCGATGTGCGGGCCGAAGTTCTGCTCCATGCATCACTCGCGCACCATCGAGGAGGGACTCGAACAGTTGGCGCGCGAGGCGGGGCTGGCGCCGGTCGGCGGCAGCCCGGTCGCGGAACCGGTCGCGCCCGCCGGCGTGTCGTGACGCTCACCTCGCGGCGTCGCGCCGAGCTGCGCACGGAGGCGCACCATCTGGTGGCATCCGTGCACGTCGGACAGCACGGCGTGACACCGGCGGTGGTGCAATCGCTGGACGATGCGCTGCGCACGCGCGAGCTGGTCAAGGTGCATCTCGCCCGCGAGAGTGACGTGACGCCGCGCGATGCGGCGCTCGCGCTTGCCGCTGCGGTGGGCGCCGACATCGTCCAGGTGATCGGCAAGACGACCACCCTCTACCGCGAGAATCCCGAGTTGCACGAAGAGGCGCCGCCAGGCGTCGTGCGCCGGAAAGGCTGAGGCCGGCGCGCGGCGCCTGGCATCGCTTCAACACTCTCCGATACCCGCCGCGTAATGGTGCTTGCGGCCGACAGCGACGATTCCCGTCCTGCGGCTCGCATCACCGCGTACGGCGCGTAGACCGGAGTTCATGCGTGCTCTCTTCGTAGTCCTGGCCACGGTCGCGGTGCTTGGCGCACCCGCAGTCGTCGGCGCGCAGGTTGGCACTACCACGGACATCCTCACCGGCGTCGTCGCCGATTCCTCGGGGCGCGTGCTCGAAGGCGCGATCGTCGAAGCCACGTCGGTCCAGACGGAGCTCACCCGCAAGGCGCAGACGAACGACAAGGGACGATGGACGATCGTCTTCCCCGACGGCGGCGGGCAATACACGCTCGTGATCCGGTACGTGGGAATGGCACCGGCGCGAATGACGCTCGCGCGGCAGGCGGACGAAGATCGTCTCGTGGCGAACGTCCGGCTGTCCACCATTGCGCAGCAACTGCAGGCTGTGGTGGTACGCGGGCAGAACCGGCGTCCGCGCGGCAATGATCGCGCGGGCGCCGGCTCGCGCGAAACCGACATTCCGTCCGATCGCGCGGCGCGACTGCCCGTTGATGCGAGTGATCTCATGGCGCTCGCCACGCTCGCGCCCGGCGTCGTCGGTATCGACGCGACCGATTCCACCGATGCGGCGTTCTCCGTGGCTGGGCTTCGGCCCACCGAGAACAGCGTCACGCTCGACGGGCTGAGCTTCGGCTCCGGGTCTGTGCCGCAGGATGCCGTGCGTACCACCCGCGTCGTCACGAGCACGTACGACGTGGCGCGCGGCGGATTCAGCGGCGGCCTCGTCGCATCCACCACGCAGGGCGGTACGAATACGCCGCAGGGCTCGTTCACCTACACGCTGCGCGATCGCTCGCTCGCGTGGGGTGTGGCGGACTCGCTCTTTCCCCAGGCCTTTTCGCAGAACCAGCTCGGCGGCGGATTCGGCGGTCCCATCGTGAGGAACAAGCTGTTCGTGTTCGGTGCGCTGCAGGGACGCTGGCGCACGAACCAGATGTCCACGCTCCTCGACGCCAGGGGACCCGTGCTCACGCGCATCGGAGTCAGCCCCGATTCCGTCTCGCGCTTTCTTTCACTCGTGAATGGCGCCGGCATCTCACCCACGGCGCCCGTGCTTTCGCCCGACCAGGCGGCCGACAACTACGTGGGGTTGCTCCGCCTGGACTATCTGGTGTCGGACCGGAACACCCTCATGCTGCGCGGTGACTGGCGCCGGATCACGCAGGATCCCACGCGCGTCAGCTCGTCGGCTCTGCCGCAGACGGGCGGCTCATCAGCCACGTCGGGAGGTGGGATCATGGCGGTGCTCACCTCGTACATCGGGGACCGCTATATCAACGAGCTGCGCGCGTACTACTCGCAGGACCGGCGCAGCGCGTCACCGGTACTCGATCTGCCCGAGGGACGGGTGCAGGTCGCCTCGGATCTCTCCGGTGATACGCGCGCCGTGTCCACGCTGTCGTTTGGCGGCAATCCGTCGCTGCCGCAGAGTACGCACAACTCGAGCTTCGAGACGACCGACGAGCTGTCCTGGCTGCAGGGCGCGGCGCACCGCGTGAAGCTCGGTGTGTACTTCAACGCCACGCGCTATCTGCAGGATGTGACGTCGAACCAGAACGGCGTGTTCACCTATCCGTCGCTCGACGCGCTCGAGGAAGGGCGGCCGTCGTTGTTCACGCGCACGCTGGCTCCCACCGAGCGTGCCGGTACCACGGTGAACACTGCGCTGTATCTGGGCGACTCCTGGCGGCATGGCCCGGCGCTGCAGCTCACCTATGGCGCGCGGCTCGAAGCGTCCAGTGAGACCGGTGCGCCGCCGTTCAACGGCCTGGTGGATTCGCTCTTCGCCATGCGCACCGACCGCTTCCCGCATGACGTGCAGGTGAGTCCCCGACTCGGGTTCACCTGGATACCTGGTGCGGCACAGGGCGTCGCGGCGAGTACGATCATCCGCGGCGGCATTGGCGCGTTCCGCAGCCCGGCGCCGAGCGGTCTGTTCGCGGCGGCGCAGGGTGCGACGGGACTGGCGGGCGCCGAGTTGCAGCTCGTGTGCGTCGGCAGCGATGTCCCGACGCCCGACTGGGTGAGCTACGCCAGCGATCCGTCGAGCATTCCCACGACTTGTGCGTCGAGCGACCTGGGTGGCGCGTCCGACAGCGCCCGCGCGGCGCTCTCGGCGCACCCGAACGCGTTCGTGTTCGATCCGGCATTCAAGGCGCCCAGTGCATGGCGTGCGTCGCTTGGGGTTCAGCGGCGCGTACTCGGGCGACTTGGCGTGAGTCTCGACGCGAGCTGGGCGCGCGGCGTGAATCAATACGGGTTTGCCGACCTGAATCTCGATACGGTCCCGAAGTTCCGCCTGGCGGACGAGGGCAACCGCCCCGTGTACGTGAGTCCTGGCAACATTGATGCTGCGAGCGGCGCGCTGGGCAGTTCGAGCTCGCGACTGCATCCCGAACTGGGCGATGTCATGGAGATCAGCTCCAACCTGTACTCCGAATCGCACCAGCTCACGCTCAGCCTGAACGGATTCACCGACAAGGGGATGTTCTACTCGCTGTCGTACACGTACACGCATGCCCGTGACGAATCGTCGTTCTCCTGCTGTTCGCCGCTGCAGGGATTGTCGAGCCTGACCACGGCGGGAAACCCCAACACGCCGGAATGGGCGACCAGCAACTTTCAGCGCACGCACTCGTTCATTGGAACCGTGACGTATCCGGTCACATCCGCGCTGGAGCTCACCGCCATCGGCCGCTTCAGCTCGGGCACCCCGTTCACTCCACTGGTAGGGTCGGACATCAATGGCGACGGCGCCCGCAACGACCGTGCATTCGTGTTCGCACCAGCCGCCGCGGATCCGGCGGTGGCCAGTGCCATGCAGCAGTTGCTGGCCAGCGCGCCGTCCTCGGTGCGTCAGTGTCTGCAGTCTCAGGAAGGGGCCGTCGCGGCGCGCAACAGTTGTACCGGGCCGTGGCAGCCGTCGTTCGACATGCAGCTCAACTTCCGGCCCAACGTGCTGGGATTGCAGCGACGGCTGACGCTCTCGATCGTGACGGTCAATCTCATCTCGGGGATAGACAATCTGGTCCATGGCGCCAACAACGCGCACGGATGGGGCGCCGCGCGCTTCCCGGATGCGACGCTGCTCTACGTGCACGGCTTCGATCCATCCACGGAGACGTTCGAGTACACCGTGAACGAGCGCTTCGGTAGCACGAGCGGTTCACTCGGCGCGCTGCGCATGCCGTTCCAGATCGGATTCCAGGGACATCTCGCTGTCGGGCCGGCCCGGCTCGGCGGCCTGTTCGGCGGCGGTGGCGGACGGCGGGGTGGCGGTGGACCCGGCGGTGGCGGGGGGCCGGGGACCGCCGGCGATTTCCTCTCGCGGTTCGCGAGCGCGCTCCCCAATCCCGTGGCGAGCATCATCGGGATGAAGGACACGCTGCAGCTCACGTCTGATCAGGTGACGCGCCTGCAGCCGCTCGCTGATACCATTGCCGTGCACAACGACAGCGTGGCCGCCGAGATTCGTTCGCGCGTGGACAAGGCCGGCACGAATCCCGATCTGCGCGTCCTGCTCGCGACGTTGCGGCCCAGGCTCACCGAAGCGCGCGATGTGCGCACGCGCGCCATGAAGGAGGTCCAGAAGATCCTGACCCCCGCGCAGTGGGCCAGGGTACCGAACAATCTGAAGAGCGGTGGCGGATTCGGCGGAGGCGGCGGGCGCGGACGTGGACCGTGACCTCCGGGTCAGCGCTCAGCGCCGTTCGCGCAGGATCTCGCGAGCCGCGTTGCGGCCGCACGCGCCCATGACGCCGCCGCCAGGGTGCGTGGCCGCACCGCACAGGTATAACCCCTGGATTGGTGTCCGGTAGTTCGCGTAGTGCGGCAGGGGACGCATGAACGACAGGCTGTTCAGCGCCATGGCGCCCTGGAAGATGTTCCCACCGGTGAGGCCGAAGCGCTGCTCGATGTCCACGGGTGCGAGTACCTGCCGGTCGATCACGGCGCTGCGGAAGTTGGGCGCGTACTCCGCGAGAATGTCGAAACAGCGGTCGGCGAATTTCTCCTTCTCCACGGGCACCGATCCCTCGCGCAACTGATACGGGAAGTACTGGATGAACATGGACATGAGATGCCTGCC
>DASVWN010000112.1:0-51981 GCA_036393195.1 Gemmatimonadaceae bacterium
GCTACGACAGCACACAGAACGTACAGGAACACTGCGTAACAGGCGGGGCGTGATCGCCCTCTTCACCGTATTGCTGTTTCTCGCCATGCTGTCTGTCATGGCCGTGGTGCTGGATTTCGGACGCATGCAGTTCCAGCGCAATCAGATGCAGACGGCGGCCGACGCCGCCGCGCTCGCGGGCGCGGTGCAGCTCCTTCGTTCGCCGCAGACGGACTACGTGTCGGAGGCGCGGACGTTCGCCCAGGCGAATTCGCTTCTGGGCTCCAGCATCGTTCTCAATGACAGCGACGTCGTCCTGGGAAGCTGGGCCGGTTCCGACCGCAGCTTCACGCCCGGGGGGAGTCCGTCTACGGCGAACGCCGTGCAGGTCACGCTGCGCCACACATCCTCGTCGCTGCTCGCCGGCGCTCTGGGCTGGGCGCCCAAGCAGATCGCGGTGCGCTCCGTGGCCTGGGCCGGGCCCTCCGTGTCCGAGACCAAGTGCATGAAGCCCTGGGCCATTCCGTACGTGAATCTCCGGGGGCGCATCGACAGCTACCTCGGCGTTCCGGACAATCCCGCCACCGAGACCGCTCCGTTGACGCAGGCCGATCTCCAGGCGCTTCGCGAAATGAGCGATGTGCAGCGTACCTTCACGCTCAAGGTGGATCGGTGGAAGGACATCGATCCCGGCATGCCCGGCAACTTCGGCGCGGTCGATCTGCCGCCGGCGCAGCGCGCGGACGGTACAACCGGAACCCCGATCACCGGCGCGACAGCGTATCAGGAGAACATCGAGGGTTACGACAAGGCGGGGAACCCCCTCTGCTGGGCTGTCGGCGTTGGCGATGAGCTGCTGACGGAGACCGGCAACATGGTCGGGCCCACCAACAAGGGAATCACCGACGCGCTGTGCACGGCTACGGATCCCAGTTTCAATTGCATCGGCGCCAATGGACAGAATCCCATCATCAAGTCCGCGTTCTTCATTCCCGACGGCAAGACCAAGGGTCGGACGAGCGTCATCGTGACCGCCATCGGCTCGTTCAAGCTCACCAAGTGGGACGGCAACCAGATCACGGGCATCTTCGTGCCGGCACAGGATAAGGGGCCGGTCGGTCCGGGAAACACCACGCTGCAACGCGTGGTGCTGGTGAAGTAGAAACGCCCCGGCGGGCGCGCGCGCGGCCGCCGGATGCTCGCTTGCCTACTTTCCCACCTGCGCCCACAGGAAGTCGTACGCCAGCGCGTGCATGAACGCGGACTGCTTGTTGTCCGACGCGGCGCCGTGCCCTCCTTCCGTATTCTCGTAGAACCAGACGTTGCGGTACCCCATCGCCTGCATCTTCGCCGCCATCTTGCGCGCCTGCACCGGCCCCACGCGATCGTCGCTCGTGGCGGTATAGAACAGGATCGGTGGATACTTCATCCCCGCCTTCACGTTCTGATACGGGGAGAAGCTCTTGATGAATGCCCATTCGTCCGGCTTGTCCGGATCGCCGTACTCCGCGATCCACGACGCGCCAGCGCCGAGATGCGTGTAGCGCTTCATGTCGAGCAGTGGCACTTCGCACACGATCGCGCCGAAGAGCTGCGGATACATCGTGAGCATGTTGCCCATGAGCAGTCCGCCATTGCTGCCGCCTTCTGCCCCGAGCCGCGCGGGCGACGTCACGCGCCGCTTCACCAGGTCCTCCGCCACCGCCGCAAAGTCCTCGTACGCGCGCGGGCGATTGGCCTTGAGCGCGGCGTTGTGCCAGCGCGGCCCGTACTCGCCGCCGCCACGAATGTTGGCGACGACGTACACGCCGCCGCGCGCCAGCCAGGCACGACCAACACTGCCGCTGTACGACGGCTCCAGCGAGATCTCGAATCCGCCGTACCCGTAGAGCAGCGTGGGGTTGTTGCCGTCCAGCGGCATCCCCTTCGGGCTGATCTGGAAGTACGGCACACGGGTGCCATCCTTCGACGTGGCGAAATGCTGGCTGACCTCGAAGCGCGAGGCATCGAAGAAGGCGGGAGCCTGTTTGACAGTCTCGGCGCTTGCGGTACCGAGCACGCCGCGCTGCAGCGTGGCTGGGGTGAGGAAGCCGCTGATGTTGAGCCAGTACTCGTCCGTCGAGTCGGGATCGGTATCCACGACGCCGATGGAGCTTGCGTCGCTCGCGCCGGCCATCGGCTCGCGTTTCCACGCGCCCTCGCCAGGCGTCAGCACTTCCAGTCTGCTCTTCACGTCATCCAGAATGTCGAGAATCACGTGATGGCGCG
Organism: Gemmatimonadaceae bacterium; assembly: GCA_036393195.1. GTDB lineage: Bacteria > Gemmatimonadota > Gemmatimonadetes > Gemmatimonadales > Gemmatimonadaceae > JADGGM01. Next base: position 2,248 of record DASVWN010000112.1, read on the forward strand.
TCCAACTGTATGACGCGAGCGAGCGATGCGCGTCAGGCTGGAAGAGCACCGCGAAGTCACGCGTACCATTCATGAACGCGGCGAACTTCGTGGCCAGAAGCGCGCCCGCGGGATACGTATGGCCATCCACGGTCCATGGCGAGCGGGTCAGCACCATCAGCCACTCGCGGTGCACATCGGAACTGGCGTCGAGCGGGACGTCGATGCGCTTCAACTGGCCGCCGTCGCGCAGATACACTTCGGAGTGGTAGAAGTCCTTCACCACAGAAACGAAGTCGCGCTCGAATCCGGGCTCGTGCGTGTGATACGCGGCCACGGTCATGTCGGTTGGCGTGCCTTCGTAAATCGTGGCGGCCGAATCAAGCGGTGTTCCACGCTTCCATTCCTTCGCGATGCGCGGATAGCTCGACGTGGTCATGGAGCCGGGGCCGAAATCGGTTCCCACGTACAGCGTATTCTCGTCAATCCATCCGACGTTGCTCTTGGCCACGGGGAGCTCGAAACCGTCCTTCACGAACGTCCTCGACGGAATGTCGAACTCCCGCACCGTCACGGCGTCGCCCCCCTCGGGTGAGAGCGAGATCAGGCAGCGCGTGTATTGTGGCTGCAGGCACTCTGCGCCCTTGAACACCCAGCGCTTTCCCTCCGCCTTGTCCAGCGAGTCCACGTCGAGCACCACGTCCCACCGCGGCTCGGCCTTGCGATACTCGTCGAGCGTCGTCCGCCGCCAGAGGCCGCGTGGATGCTGCTGGTCGCGCCAGAAGTTGTACAGGTAGCCGCCCATCCGATTCACGTACGGAATGCGCGCATCGGAGTCGAGCACTTCGAGGATGCGGTCGCGCATGGGACCGAACGTCGGCGTGTCCACGAAGCGCCTGGCGGTGATCGCGTTCTGCTGCCTCACCCACTCCATGGGCCGGTCGGCGTGGACATCTTCGAGCCAGAGGTACGGATCGGCGGCGGCCGCGGCGTCAGGCGCCGCTGCGGCCTGCGCGTGACTGGTACCAGCGAGCGTGACGCCGAGCATGAGTGCAATCCAGGCGGGTTTCATGGGGAGTCCTCGGGATTGGTGACGTGTCGCGAGGTGATCCGGCGCGCCATTTGTGCTCAGCAGGCCTGTCGCGGCGCGGCCCGGGCTCAGCCAGCCCTGTAATGGCCATGTAAGGTATGTGACGTACGTTGGAAGTTGCAGCTGCGAGAATCCGCTGCGCCACGGCGCCTGCCGGGCCATCCCCATTGGAGAGCACATGTCCACCACGAGTCGCACCTGGTCGTTGTTCCTGCACGTTGCCGGAGTACTACTTGCACTCGCGACCGCTTCCCTGATGCAGGCACAGGAGGCCCCGCACGCCGGCGCCAGCTACCACGTGGAGCACACCTTCACGCTCGGCGGTGACGGTGGCTGGGACTATCTGGCGCTCGATACTTCGTCGCATCGGTTGTTCATTGCTCGGCAGAACCGGGTGATGGTGGTGGACCCCACTACCGGCAAGGTGCTGCACGAGATCCCGGGACTGAACGGTGCGCATGGTGTCGCCTTCGCCCAGGAGGCGGGCCACGGCTTCGCGACGTCGGGGCGTGACAGCTCGGTCGTGATGTTCGACCTGAAGACGCTTGCAGTGCTGCGGCGCACACACGCCGCGGAGGATGCCGATGCGATTCTCTACGATCCCGCGACGAAGCACATCTTCACTTTCAACGGCGACGCGCAGTCCTCCAGCGTCATCGATGCGGCCAGCGGGAAGAACCTCGGCACCATCGACCTGGGCGCCAAGCCGGAGTTCGGGGTCAGCGACGGGCAGGGCAGGCTGTACGTGAATCTCGAGAGCACCGCCGAAGTGGCCGAGATCGATGCCGCCGCCATGAAAGTCACGCGCAAATGGTCCATCCAGCCCTGCGAGTCGCCCACGGGGCTGGCCATTGATGTTGCCCACCAGCGCCTCTTCAGCGGTTGCCGGAACAGCATCATGGCGATCTCCGACGCCGCCACGGGCAGGCTTCTCACGACAATGCCCATCGGCGCAGGTGTGGATGCGTGCCGCTTCGACGCCGCTACGGGGAATGCCTACAGTTCCAACGGCGGCGCGGGCACCATCACCGTGGTGCACGAGAACACGCCCAATCACTATTCGGTACGCCAGACCGTGGCGACGATGACCAGCGCACGCACCATGGAAATCGATTCGGCAACGCACCGGCTCTTCACGGTCGGGGCGCAGTTCGGTCCTGCACCTGCGGCGGCACCTGGAGCGCGCCGGCAGAGGCCACCGATGATACCCGGCACGTTCACGCTGCTGGTACTCCAGAACTGATGGACGTGGCGGCGCGCGAAACGGCCTCTGGCATGAATCTGGCTCTGGTGCCAGTCACCAGCGCACTGCACCTTTGCCGGAGAATGCCATGCGCATCATCGGTATCATCCTGATCGTCCTCGGTGTCATCGGGCTTGCGTACGGTGGCATTACGTACACGCGCCATCGCGACACGGTAAGCGTCGGTCCTATCAGCGCGACGGTGAAGCAGAAGGAGAAGGTCCCCATTCCGCCCATTGCCGGCGTGATTGCGTTGCTGGCCGGGATCGGGCTCCTTGTCGGAGGCAGCAAGCGGTCGACCTGAACAGGGGAGCGAGCGTGATCGCTCCCGCCACTCCCGCCGGAACGTCATGATGGACGGTGCAGCTCGCGACATTCGACACGCGTTGCGCATGCTGCGCCGTTCGCCGGCGTTTTCCATTGTCGCCGTCGTGACGCTCGCGCTTGGCATCGCGAGCACGACCGCGGCGTTCAGCATCGTCGATGCCATCGTCCTGCGCGGCCTCCCGTACCCGGCGGCGAATCGCCTCCTCACCGTGTATGAGCGCAGCGACGACGGCACGCTGCGCACGCCATCCTACCCCACGTTCAGCGACTGGCTTGCGCAGGGCGTCACGGCGTCGAGCGACATTGAGGGTGCTGCCTTCGTGCGCGGAGACCAGTTGTCGCTGGCCGGCGGTGACGAAGCGGACCGGCAGGTCGGCGCCTTCGTTTCGCCCGGTTTCTTTCGAGTCCTGGGCACGCGGCCACTGCTTGGCCGGACTTTTCTGCCTGACGAGGAGAAGGCCGGCGGTCCGCACGTCGCGGTGATCTCGTATGACCTCTTCGTGGAACGCTTCGGCGCCGATCCGGCAACGCTCGGCAGAGTCGTGGACATGGACAGCGTGCCGACCACGATCGTGGGCGTGATGCCGCCCGCATTCGCCTATCCGAATTTTGGCGGGGACGTCTGGCTACCCGCCCGCATCTGGCAGCCGATCGCGACCTTTGACGCGATGCACCCGGACGTGCTGGCGCGACGCGGACTGCACGTGGACAGTCGAACCGTGATGCGTCTCCGGGCGGGCAGCGATTCCGCCCATGCGGCCGCGGTCATGCGCACGATCGAGCGCCGGCTCGCTGACGAGTACCCGGTGGACCAGGCGCACTGGACATCCGTCGCGCTGCAGTCGGCAAGCACGGAACTCTTCGGCCGCTTGCGATCGTCGCTGCTGCTCGTGTCCGGGGCAATCACGCTGGTGCTCCTGCTTGCCTGCGTCAACGTCGCGAACCTCTTTCTCGTGCGCGGGAGCGTGCGCGGTGGTGAGCTGGCGGTACGCGCTGCCCTTGGTGCCGGACGCTGGCGCCTCGCGCGCCAACTGCTCGCGGAGGCGCTCGTGGTGGCGGCGGCGGCCGGCATACTCGGCGCGCTGCTCGCGTCCGTGCTCGTGGGATTCATCCGGCACGCTATGGGTGCGATGCTTCCCCTTGCGGCGCAGGTCAACGTGGACGCCCGCGCCATCGCCTTCGCGGTCGGCGTATCGCTGGTCACGGCGCTGCTCGTGGGAGCGGCGCCCGCCTGGCACGCGACCGGCGCACGTGCCATGCAGCGCATTCGAGGAGGCATGACGTCCGCCGTCGGCGGAATGCACGAGCGACGCATTCGCAATCTCCTCGTCTCCGTGCAATTCGCCCTGGCGCTCACGCTGCTCACCGGGGCCGGCCTCCTGGTTCAGAGCTTCCGGCGTCTGGCCGCGGTGCCGCTGGGCTACGACCCCACGAACGTCATCACGTTCGCCATCAGTCCCACGTCGCACCGGTACGATACGCCGGCCGCCGCTGCCGAGCTGTACGCCCGCATTCTCGACGCCGTGCGCGCGGTTCCCACGGTGCGGTACGCCGCCGCCGCGGGCGGTGCTCTCCTCTCGACGACCGTGGAGAAGGCCGGGGCTCCGGTCAGCGGACAGCCGCTGCTGCAGGCGGTCTATCATCCGGTTTCCACCGACTATCTGCGAACATTGCGCATCCCGATGGTCGCGGGGCGGTGGTTCACGAACGAGGACATGCGAGCGCCCATGGCGGGTGGCCTGGTGATCAACGAGAGTCTGGCGCGCAGGCTCTGGCCCGGTGCGCGCGCGATCGGGCAGCGCATCACCATTCGCCGGCAGTCCCAGGCGCGCCCGGACATGGGCCAGCCCATCACCTTGCCCGTGATCGGCGTCGTGACCGACGTGCACGAGTTCGGGGCCGATCAACCACCTGATCCCGAGGTCTTCCTGCCATACACACTGGAGGTGTGGCCGTGGATGAACTTCGTGGCCCGCGCGCCTGACGCCGAGCGCCTGCTCCGGGCGATGAAGACCGCGGTGCGAAACACCGAACCGGCGCTTCGGTTTCGCGACGAACCCGCCGTGATGCACGCCGGTGTGGCGGGGATCGATGGCCAGCGGCGATTCATCACGCTTGTCCTCAGCGGATTCGCGGCTGGCGCGCTCCTCATCGCCGCGGTCGGGCTGTATGGGATGGTCGCGTACGGTGTCACGCAACGCACCAGGGAGATCGGTGTCCGGATTGCCCTCGGCGCGTCGGAGGGTCGCGTCATGACGCTGGTGCTGCGAGATGGCGCGACGTTCGTCCTGATCGGAGCTGCGGCCGGATTGGCCGGAGCGGTCGTGAGTGCGCGGCTCATCCGCGCGATGCTGTTCGAGACCTCCCCAACGGATCCGGCGACGTTCGCGACGGTGACGCTGCTCCTCGTGGTCGTGGCCATTGTGGCGATCTACGCGCCCGCGCGCCGCGCAGCGCGCACCGATCCCACCATCGCCATTCGCACCGAATAGTCGCCCGCCGTCGCTTCACGGCGAAGGCCCGGGATTCAGCCGCTTCCGCGCCACGCGCGCGATCACACCGGATCGACGCCGACCGAGGCATAGTACTGCGCCACACGTTCGCGCGCGCCCTGGCGCGTGTAGACGTCCGGCAGTCTCGACTCGATGACGCCTGCGATGACCTCCGCCACATCCTCCGCGCTCTGCGAGCCGGGGAATTCCCGGGAATCCGCTCCGCCGTGAATGGCGTGCAGACCGAACTCCGTGCGCACCACGCCGGGCGACACGAGCGTGAACTGAATGCCGGGGTGCGTGGCCTGGACTTCCGCGCGCATGAGTGCGGTCAGCGCATTCAGAAAGTGCTTCGCGCCACAGTACGCGGAGCGGATGACGGCCAATGGAAGCCGCCCCAGCATCGAGGATATGTTGATGACATGTCCCTCGCCACGCGCCTTGAAGTGCGGCATCACTTCCTGCATGCCGTAGAGCGCCGAATGGACGTTCGCGCGCATGACGGCGTCGAGGTCCTCGTCGGTGAGCGCGGAGGGATTGCGCGAGATGCCCTGGCCGGCATTGTTGATCCAGACATCGATGCGGCCACAGGCCGCCAGCGCCTCGTCAACGGCGCGCCGCACCTGGTCGCGGTGCGTGACGTCCGCGACGACGACGAGCGCGCGTCCGTCGCACCTCGCCGCCACTTCGGCCAGCGCCGCTCGCCGCCGCGCCACGAGTACGACCGGCATCTGGGCCCGCGCGAGTCGCTCGGCCGCGGCCGCGCCAATGCCCGAGCTGGCGCCGGTGATGACGACTATTTTTTCGTTCATGATCCGGATCATACTCCCGTGACGCTTCGCTCGCGACCATGCGCCTGGGACTGCTGAGTGACCTGCACTGCGAGCTGGCTCCGCCGCGCCCGGCCGTTCCGTCAGTGGACTTGCGGCGGCGTTGCGCCGGGCTTCCCCCGTTCGACGACGAAGGTGAAGGGCTGATGCACGACCTGCCGCACCCGGTGGCCGGCGAGCATGGCGGGAACGTACTGCGCGCCGGCGACGGCGCGCCGAACGGAGGCGGTGAACAACGGGTTGGTGGAGGAGATCGCGCTGAAGGTGTCCATGGCGACGTCGCCGGTGGTGTCCACCACGAATTCGGCGCGAACGCTGCCGCCCGTTCCCGCAAGGAACAGCGCCTCCGGGTACACCGGCGCGACGCGCGCGCTCGTATCCCGGTGCGCGGGAATGTCCACCTCATCCGCGGTGTAGATCCTGGCAGACGCCACCATGTCGGCCAGTTGCGCCGGCGTCACCCTGTCGCGCGGTTTCTTCTCGCCCGGCTCGCCGTGCCGCGACCAGATCACGATGATGCCGCACGCCTTGACGTCCAGCGGCGGCATGAATTGCGCGGGCGCTTCGGCCAGCCCGCTATAGACCTCGATCGCTTCGACGGACTCGGGGACGATCGCGTCAATGTCGAACTCCGCCGCCGCGGCGGGCGCACCGTCTATCCAGACGAGCGGCGCGCAGCTCGTTTCGCCGCGCATGCGCACCGCATCCTGGATCAGGCCCGTCGAGCCGAGCCGGATACCCGGAATGCGGCGAAACATGTCCGTGAGGCGGCTTGGTTGCGCCTGCTCGATGTCGCTGCGGGTGATGAAGTGGCCCAGCCGATGACTGCGGCGATTGTAGAAGCCTTCCATCTGATCGCCGTACGCGCTTGCCGTTCCGCGCACGATTACTGGCTGGAGTTGCTGCGCAACCTGGACGAGTTGCACCGTGGCGCTGACAGGTTCGCCGGCGGAGACGGTCACGTCCACCGTCGCAGGGCGGAAGCCGAGGCGGCGCACCGTCAGGCGCGCCGGTCCGGCTCCAACCGGCGCCAGTCGCACCGTGCCGGCGTCATCCGTGAAGCCGTGCACGGTGCTGCCGGCGAGCAGGAGCTCGGCGCCGGCGATCGCGGCGTGTGACGTATCGCGAACGATGGCGACGATCACTCCTGTCGGCGTACTCGCCTGGGCGGCGAGCGGAGGAGGGAAGCACGGAGCGGCGAGCAGCGCGATGGCCGCGATTGGCACGGCGGCGCGCGCGATCACGCTGCAGCGCCGCATCACGGCGCCGGAGCGATTGACCGTGACGATGTGCATGGTGTCCCCCGCATGGCAGACGCGAGAGGAGACATCCCTCCATGGGGTGTCTTTCTGCAACTTGTGGCAAGGTCCGGGTGAGGACAAGAGGCCGCCGCGGTGGCTCTCGCGTTTCGCCGCCGGATGTGCCATTCTCTCTGTCATGTCGGGAATCTCGCGCCGGGATTTCATCACATCCGCCGCCGCCAGCATCGCCGCGGCGCCCTTGTTGCCGCGACTCGGCGGCGCCGCGCCCGGTAGCGGCGACATGCCGCGGCCGCTGGTGCGCCCGTTCGACGTGAGTCGCGTGCGGCTGCGCCCCGGTCCGTTCCTGGACGACACGCAGGTTGCGCGGCAGCACATGGAGAGCTTCGATCCGGACCGGTTGCTGCACATGTTCCGGCTCACGGCGGGACTGCCGTCGAATGCGGAACCGCTAGGCGGGTGGGAGGCGCCGGACAACGAGCTGCGCGGGCACTACACGGGGCACTATCTCTCCGCGTGCGCACTCATGGGCGCCAGCCAGGACAACGCCACGCTCCGCACGCGCGGGCTGCGCATGGTGGATGCGCTCGCCCAGTGTCAGCGCGCCATGGGCACGGGATATCTCAGCGCGTTTCCCGAGGAGCTGTTCGACCGGCTGCGCGAGGGCAGGCGGGTATGGGCGCCGTTCTACACCGTGCACAAGATCATGGCGGGGCTGCTCGACACGTACACGCTGAGCGGCTACGCTCCCGCGCTCGAGGTGCTCAAGGGCATGGTGCGATGGACGGGCGGCTGGACGCAGCCACTGGGCGATGAGGCGATGGCGCGCGTGCTCGAGCGCGAGTACGGCGGCATGAACGAAGTGCTCTACAATCTGTCGGCGGTCACGAATTCGCGCGCGGATGCCGAGCTCGCCCACCGGTTCGACCACGAGCGCATTTTCACGCCGCTGGCCGAGGGGCGCGACGAGCTCAAGGGGCTGCACGTCAACACGACGATCCCGAAGATCATTGGCGCCGCGCGCCGCTACGAACTCACGGGCGACGCGCGCTATCACGACGTCGCGTCGTACTTCTGGCACGAGGTGACGGGGCGGCGCGCCTACTGCACCGGCGGCACCAGCAACGGCGAGAGCTGGCAGTCGGACCCCGGGGTGCTCTCCACCCAGTTGAGCGGCTACACGCAGGAATGCTGCACGACGTACAACATGCTCAAGCTCACGCGCCACCTTTTCACGTGGACGGCGGACCCGCGTTGCGCGGACTTCTACGAGCGGGCGCTCTTCAACGGCATCCTGGGCACGCAACATCCGGCCGATGGCATGACGCTGTATTACGTGCCGCTGGCCTCCGGGTACTGGAAGCTGTTTGGCCAGCCGCTGCACTCGTTCTGGTGCTGCAACGGAACCGGACTCGAGTCGCATTCCAAGCTGGGCGACAGCATCTATTTCCAGGATGAGCGCGGACTGTACGTGAACCTTTTCATTCCCTCGGAGCTGGACTGGCGGGAGCGCGGCATTCGTGTCGTGCAGGACACGCGGTTCCCCGAGGAGGAACGCACGCGCTTCACGCTGCGCTGCGAGCGCCCCGTGCGCATGCTGCTCCGGCTGCGCGTGCCGTACTGGACGGCGCCGGGCGGCTCGGTGGCGGTGAACGGTCACGCGGATGATGTATTCGCCGCGCCCGGCAGCTACCTCGTGCTCGATCGCACGTGGCGCGATGGCGACCGCGTGGAGCTCACGCTCCCCATGCAGTTGCACGTCCAGCCCATGCCCGATGATCCCACCGTGCAGGCGGTGATGTATGGGCCGCTGGTGCTGGTCGGGCGCCTGGGGACGGAGGGACTCACGCCCGGCATTCTGCGCGCCGAGCCAACAAAGCCGCGCACGGTGCCGGAGTACAAGGGCGATCCGGTGAGCGCGCCCGCATTTGTCGCGCGCGGCAACGGTCCCGCTGACTGGATCAAGCCAGTTCCCGGCAGATCGCTCGAATTTCGTACCGTGGGTCAGGCGCGAGACGTGACGCTCGTGCCGTTCCATACGCTCATTGACGAACGCTATGCGACGTACTGGAAAATGGAGTCAGTGGGGTCAGCGTCGAATGGATAAATGGGGTCTGACCCTTTAACGCGCCGTGCCGTTCTCAAGGTGCTCGGCGCAGCGGGCGCCGGCGCCATGCTGTCGCGCGATGCGGCCGCACAGCACGCCAACACCTCTGCCGCGCCGGGCGGAGCGACGCGCGAGCTCCCCATTCTCCCGCTCACGTCCACCAGTGACGTTTTCGTTCCACCGCGCGGGCGCGCCTACGACAAGTTCAGCTTCGACTTTCCCGAGCCGTCCGTGGCGGTTGGCGCGCTGCGCTTCGCATTTCTCGTCTTCACGTACGAGAATGCCTACGCAATGGATCCGCGCGGCATGCACGCCGTGGAAGATGCGGATGGCGTCACGCTCACGTGTCACGGCTTCACCTGGGCGGGCGGGCAGGAACGCGCTGACGGTACGCTCACGGCGCGCTTCCGCCGCGACGGCGAGAGCATCGAATGGGACTCGACGGTGGAGATGCCGCAGCCGGTGAAGGCGGTGACGGCGGTGATTCGCGGCGTGCCGCGCGGCAGGATTTCCGGCGCGGGCGGCGGGTTCGTGGATCATCACGACGACGAGGTGCTGCTGGGCTACCCGTTCAGCGGGGGTGATCTGTTCGGCCCGGGCGAGTCGGGCAGCATGTCCACGCCGTTCGCGGTGATCCAGCGCGACGATCAGAGCTGCTTCTGTCTGTCGTCGCGCGACGATCGCGTGCGCACGAAGCGGCTCTACTTCCAGCCCGGCGAGCAGGCGTATCGCGTGGAAGCCGCCTTCGAGTCGGAAGGGTGGCTGCAGCAGCGTCATCTCGTCGTTCCGACCTGGCGGGTCGGATCGGCCGCCAATCTCGAAGCGGCCGCGACTCCGCATGTCGATCATGTCCGTCGCGCGTACAACATTCCCGACTGGAATACGCGCCCCGATGTGCCCGCGTGGATGCGTGATGTCGCCCTCGTGGTGACGCTCCACGGCATGCACTACACCGGCTACATCTTCAACGATTACGCGCGCATGCGCGAGATCCTCCGCTGGGTGGCGAGTCAGATGCCCGGCGAACGGGTGCTCGCGTTCATCTCCGCATGGGATGGGCGATACTACTGGAACTATCCGGCTTATCGCGCGGACCCACGGCTGGGTGGCGACGCCGGCTTTCGCGCGCTGGTGCAGGACGCGAAGCGCCTTGGCGTGCGCGTCATGCCGATGTTCGGCTGCAACGCCGCCAATCGGCGGCAGCCGTCATTCGCCAGAGTGGCGAACGCGGCCACCAGCAAGATCGACGGCGACCGGTTCGACATCACCTGGGTGGACTGGGACAACGACCGCCATCAGGAAGGCTGGCTCTCGTACATGAACCTGGGCGTGGACTCGTGGCGCGACTGGCTGCGCGACCGTATTTCGGACACGATTTCGCGCTATGACGTGGATGCCTACTTCCTCGACATCGCGGGCGGCTGGGTGAACAACAACCGCGCGGACATGCACGCGGGGATGCGCCAATTGGTGAGCGAACTGCGCGCCGCGCACCCGCACGTGCTCGCCTGCGGCGAGATGTGCTACGACGCCCTGCTGGAATTCATTCCGCTGTTCCAGGTGCAGGCGCAGTGGGGAGTGGGCGCGGAGATGCAGCATCTCGTGCGTTCCTTCCAGCATCTGAGCCACCCGGCGCCGGGACGCGGCAGCAGCGGCGTGCACGAATCGGGATTCGGCGACTGGGATCCGAAAACGCTCTCGCTGCGCGAGAGTCAGATCCCGACGCTCTCCGTGGTGGATGACACGTTCGACAAGCATCGCGACGAGATGGCCGCAGTCATCCGCCAGGCGATGGTGATGGCCGATCGAGCTCGCGCGGGTAAAGAGTGAGCACGCCGGCTTCCTCGGCGCCCGGACCGGACGCAGTGAATACTTCGACCGGGCGCCCGATTTCACCAGCGTAGCGCGCAGCCACACCACCAACGTTGCCCTCCGCGCCAGCCGCGCCGAGTACCGCGACCGTGCCGCCGCTTCCGCCGCCTGTGATCCTGGCGCCGTAGAGCCCGCGATCGGCGCCCATGTCGGCAACGAGCGCCACGAGACGATCGGTCCGGGCAGAGCCCAGCCCGCAGGCGCCGTAGCTCGCGTGCGATTCCGCCATGAGATGCCCCAGCTCCGCGGCGGCGTCCGCCGGTGCGGGGCCGCCCAGAAGTTCCGCAAAGCGCGTCACGCGCGCGTGCTCGCACACCGGGTGCGCCGTCGCCTGCCGCACGGGATACCACATATCGCGCTGCACACGCGTCACGCTGTCCGTGATGCCGCCGTAGCGATCGAGGAACTCGGCGCCCGTCACGCGTTCGGGCAGATGCGCCTCGAAGTCCTGCGCGAACACTGCCACCGGAATGTTGGCGAGATATCCGTTCCACTCGGGATCGTGAATGCACACCCGATGGCCATCGCGCTGCACGGCCAGGCCGGCGCGATCGGCAATCATCCGGTAGCCCATGAATGCCGCGGTGCGGACGCGCCGGTAGGCATCGCCGCTCACGGCATGGCGCACGCCCGAGTCGATGCCGAAGATGCGCATGTCGCCGGGAATGCCGGTGTATCCCTCGATGCGGCCGGGCTGACAGAGCAAGCGGAGCAGCGTGCCGCTCCGTCCGCATGCACTCGTCATCTGATCCATGAGACCGCAGGGTGCGCCCGCAATGTGATTCTCCACCCACTGACACGCACGAGCGACGTCGGTGGCAGGCAGCGGGCGGCCGAATGCGGCGTTCACCGCGGCCATGGCTGCCACCTCGAGCGCGGCCGATGAGCTCACGCCCGCGCCAATGGGCACGCTGGAATCGATCAGGATGCGGAGGCCACGATGTGCGGCGTCAGGTGACCGCGGCGTGTCCCGCCCGGCGTGGTATACGACACCCGCGACGTATGCGGCCCAGCGATTGCGGCCATTGGCGAACCAGGCGCGTAGCGCGGCTGCATCCTGAGCGTCAGGCCCGACCAGTCGGCGCATGGGCATGCTGAACGGCACCCAGCGGCCGTTGCGACGCGTCATGACATCACATCGCGCTGCCTGCTGGCACTGCACCAGCGCGAACGTCGCGCGCGCGAGCGGCAGCTCCAGCACCAGGGCACCGCTGTAGTCGGCAATGCCGCCCATTACATCCAGTCGCCCGGGCGCGCGGCCAACGTAGAGCGGTTCAGCGGGACTGAAGAACTCGCGCACCATCTCGTCGTCTTCCGAGGGCAGCGCGCAAATCCGTTCGACGGCCGCCGCGAACCACGCCTTGCCGGCGTCATGCAATTCCGCCAGCGCGCGGAGCTTCATCGCGCGCGCCACGCCTCACGCCGGGTCGCGCCCAGCAGGCCACGCGCGCGCAGGATCGCGATGAGCTTCGCCTCGATCCCCGCACGGATGTCAGCGTTGCCGTAGCCCACCCACGCGACGTCGGCATCGATGTCGAATGGGGCGTCCAGCGCCGTGCCATCGGGCGCGGTGAGCGCCACGCCGGCCTCCTGCGCGATGAGCGCGGTGCAGAGATCGTACGGATGGCAGCAGAGTCCTCGCGGCAGTCCGCGCGACTGTACCAGCGGCTGCACGAGCGGCCGCAGGTCGGCAATGAACCGGTCGTGTCCCGCCATGAGCTCGTAGAGCTGGCCACCGGTGCTGAGGTACTGATCCTCGAAGCACGGCGCCTTGCCTTCGTCGAACGGGCCCAGCACATCGAACATGAGTTCGTCGTCCAGCGCCGCCAGCTCGTCGCGTGCTCCGGGGAAGAAGCGCACCACGCTGGCAAAGCCGTGTCGCAGCGTATGGGCGCGCGAGACGCGCAGCGTCAACGGACGCGTCGTTCCCGCGATGCGATCGGTACGCTCCGCGTGCATGCCGGCGCCGCGCCGGGCCCAGAGTTGATCGCTGAGATGCTGTTTGAGCAGCGGGATCTCCGTTTGCACCGCGAGCACGATGTCGCTGAGTCGCGTCGCGGCCCCGCGATTGGGCGCGACGCCGGTGAGGATCCAGGCGCTGCGCTTCTGGTACATCAGCCCGCGCGTTCCATCGATCGGATCGACGAGCACGCGCCACCGGCAGTCGGTGTCGCGCGCGCCAGCCGGGAGCGTCACGGAGCCGCCGGGAATTCCCTCCGCCACGAGGCAGATCGGCTCATCGCGAGCGAGTGCGCCGAAGGCGTCAACGAGGACGCTCTCGCTCACGCGGTCCACCGCGTAGATGGTATCGCCCGGCTGCTCCGAGGCGACAGCGGACAGGCTGTCCGTGTCCTGGCGCTCGCAGGCGCGCACCACGGCGTCGCGGATCCGGTCGTGGATCGCGCGGATGGGATCGAGCAGCGCTGCGACGTCAGGCATTGTCGCAGCTCTGGCGGTAGTGCGCATCCGGCACGGCACGCAGCTCCGCGGCCTTCTCTTCCGGGGAGGCGTCGTTCAGGAAATTACCGCCGCCGATCTCGGGACCCGCGAGATACTTGAGCAATCCCGGTTTGCGCAGCGGGGGATGGATCTCCACGTGGAAGTGGAAGCCAGGATAGCGGACGCCGTCGGTGGGCGCCTGGTGCAGCACCATCACGTACGGGAACGGCATGCGCCAGAGATTCTCCATGCGAATGAGCGTCGCGCGCAGCGTGGCGGCGAAGTCATCCAGCTCCGTCGGGGAAAGATCGGCGAGACTCTGGTGCGGCTCTCGCGGTGTCACGTACGTCTCGTACGGATAGCGCGCGAAGTATGGCACGAACGACAGTGCCGTGTCGCGCTGCACCAGGAGCCGGCGGCCATCCGCCATTTCCGCGTCAATGATGTCCTGCAACAGCGAGCGCCCATGCTCGGCGTGGTGCTCGGCGCACGCCTCCGCTTCCAGCTCGATCGTCCTGAATACGAAATTCGTGGCGTACACCTGGCAGTGCGGGTGCGGATTGGACACGCCCACGACCTCACCCTTGTTCTCGAACACGAGCACGTGCCGCACGTCATCGCGTGCGCCCAGCTCGCGGTACTGCCTCTGCAACTCGCCCAGCAGCTCGACATGTCGCGCGTGTGGCAGCTCGGCGAGGGTGACATTGTGGCGCGGCGAGAAGCAGACGACACGCGACGCGCCGGTGGCGGGACGGTTCCTGTAGATGCCGGGCGGCGCTTCCAGCGCCACCGGTGCGGCGGCCGACACGCACGGATGATCGTTGTCAAAGGTGAAGACTCCGCTGTACGCGGCATTTCGCTGGCCGGAGATGCGCTCGTTCCCCGGGCAGAGTTGGCAGTCCGCCACGTAGCCGGCGAGCCCGGTGCGGTCGTCTGCCAGTCCGAGACGTTCGCCGTTCCAGGGACGGTTGTCCCGGTGCGATGTGATGACCACCCATTCGCGGCGCAGCGGATGCCAGCGTTGTTCCCAGGCCATTCGGTCTCGTGTGACTCGCGGGTATCGGCACGCGCCGGAAATTCGTACGTTAGAGTACGTCATTCCCCGAACGTGTGTCAAACCGCTCCCGGCGCGCCGCGCCGAACCCACTGTAGCCGCCGATGCGGGCACTGATTGCACTCTGCGCAGGCGCGATGCTGCCCCTCGCTGCTCCGGGGCAGGCGCCGGCTTCACTCCCGGCACCGGCTGCCGATTCAATGGCGCTTCCCTTTCAGGACACGTCGCTGCCGTTCGAGGCGCGGGCAGCGGATCTCGTCGGACGACTGACGCTGGACGAGAAGGTGGCGCAGATGCAGGATCGCGCGCCCGCCATCCCGCGCCTCGGCATTCCCGCGTACAACTGGTGGAACGAGGCGCTGCACGGCGTCGCGCGGTCCGGGCTCGCCACCGTCTTTCCACAGGCCATTGGTCTGGCGGCGACGTGGAATGACAGCCTGATGTTCCAGGTAGCCACCGTGATCTCCGACGAAGCGCGCGCCAAGCACCAGGAGTACGTGCGACAGGACAGTCGCGCCCGCTATCAGGGCCTCACCTTCTGGTCGCCCAACATCAACATCTTCCGCGACCCGCGCTGGGGACGCGGACAGGAGACGTACGGCGAAGATCCTTTCCTCACGGGGACGCTCGCGGTCCAGTTCATCCGTGGAATGCAGGGTGACGATTCGACGTATCTCAAGACGATCGCGACGGTGAAGCACTTCGCGGTGCACAGCGGTCCCGAGCCGGACCGCCATATCTTCAACGCCGTCGTCAGCGAGCGGGATCTCCACGAGACCTATCTGCGGGCCTTCGCCATGGGCATTCAGGACGGGCCGGCCTGGTCGATCATGTGCGCGTACAACCGGCTGTACGGGAAGGCCGCCTGCGGCAGCGATCTCCTGCTCGATGACGTGCTGCGTGGCCGGTGGGGATTCAAGGGGTATGTCGTGTCCGACTGCGGCGCGATTGACGACATCTACGAGCGCCACAGGATCGTGCAGACCGCGGCCGAGGCCGCCGCGCTCGGCGTGAACTCGGGAACAGATCTCGAATGCGGTGATACCTACGCATCGCTCGTGACCGCGGTGCAGCAGGGTCTCATTACCGAGGCGCGCATCGATACGGCGGTGACGCGGCTGTTCCTGGCGCGCATGAAACTTGGCATGTTCGATCCGCCGGACATGGTGCGCTGGGCGCAGATTCCTTTCAGCGCGCTCGATGACTCCGCACACCGCGCGCTCGCGCGCCAGGCCGCACGCGAGTCCATTGTCCTGCTCAGGAACAGGCATCACACGCTGCCGCTCAGCAAGTCGCTGCGCACCATTGCCGTGATCGGTCCCGATGCGGACGATCCGCGCATGCTGCTCGGCAACTACCATGGTGAGCCAGCGGATCCCGTCACGCCGCTCCGCGGGATTCGCGAGGCGCTGCCCGGCGCACGGGTGATCTATGCGCGCGGCGCCGATCTGGCGGAGGGATATTCCGGGCTCGAGCGCGCGCCGGGGAGCGCGCCTGCCGCCGCGGACAGCGAGTCGGCAGCGTCGCTCGACTCCGCAGCGGTGCAGGCGGCCGAACAGGCGGATGCCGTCGTGCTGTTCCTGGGTCTCACCGCGAACCTCGAAGGCGAGGAGATGCGCTTGGACGTGCCGGGGTTCAAGGGCGGTGACCGCACGACGATCGATCTGCCGGCACCGCAAAAGGCGCTGCTCGAACGCATCGTGAAGGTCGGCAAGCCGACGGTGCTCGTGCTCATGAGCGGGAGCGCGCTCGCGGTGACGTGGGCCCAGCGCCACGTGAACGCGATCGTGGAAGCGTGGTATCCTGGACAGGCGGCCGGTTCGGCGATCGCCGATGTGCTGTTCGGTGACTACAATCCCGGCGGTCGGCTCCCCGTGACGTTCTACCGCAGCACCGCTGATCTTCCTCCCTTCGGCGATTACGCGATGGCCGGGCGCACGTACCGCTTCTTCACGGGCAAGCCGCTGTATGCGTTCGGTTACGGCCTGAGCTACACGAAATTCAAGTACTCGCACCTCACGACCAGCGCGAAGACGCTCGCCGCGTCGGACAGTCTCAGTGTCGCCGTGGACGTGAAGAACGACGGGAAGGTCCGGGGCGATGAGGTCGTGCAACTGTACGTGCGCCACGAGGGATCGCGCGTGCCGCGGCCACGCCTGGACCTGCGCGGCTACCGGCGCATCACGCTGGACCCGGGCCAGTCGCGCCGCGTGAGTTTCACCCTCCCCGGTGCATCGCTCGCCTGGTGGGACTCCACGGCGCAGCGCTGGACGGTGGAGCAGGACCGCGTCCGCCTGCAGGTTGGCGGGTCGTCGGATGCCGACCGCGCGCACACGACCATTTCCGTCACGCCCTGAGGCGTTGTGCGCCGCATTCACGCCGTCATTCGGCATCTGCTCGGCTCGCAGGAGACCGGACTGTCGCTCGTCGTGCTCCTGCTCGGCCTCACGCTCACTCTGCTCGCCGGATCGCACGTGGATCGGCGCACGAGCGAAGTAGTCAATAATTTTCTCAACTCGAACACACTCATCCAGACGGCTACCGATGCCAGCTTCTTCGCCATCATGGCGATTGGCGCCACGGTGGTCATCATCTCCGGCGGCATTGATCTCTCGGTGGGCGCCATCTATGCGCTCTCGGGCGTGAGCATGGCGCTCACGCTGCGCGCCGTCGGACCACTCGGCAGTGGCGCGAGCGTGCTGCTCGGGCTCGCCGTAGCGCTCGGCGTGGGACTCATCTGCGGCGTGCTGAACGGTGCGCTCGTGGTCGGGCTCCGTGTCCATCCCTTCATCGTCACGCTGGGCACGATGTGGGTGCTGCGCGGCGTCGCGTTCGTCATTACCCATGCGGAAAGTCTTCTCGTGCCGACGGCGCTCACCGCGGTCACGAAGGCATCGCTTGGCATGGGAGGCGGGCTGTATCCGGTGCCCATGCTGTGCATGCTCGTCATGACCGCCGCCGGGGCGATCTATCTCACGCGCACCGTGATGGGGCGCCACATCTTTGCGTTCGGCGGGAACCTCGAGGCCAGTCGCTTTGCGGGACTCCGCCTGGACCGCATCCAGATCGGCGTATATGCCGTGTCCGGACTGACGGCCGGACTCGCCGCGTTTCTGGGCGCGAGCTTCTATGGATCCAGCTCGTCGGCCGACGGCCAGGGCTACGAACTGTACGTGATTGCAGCGGCGGTGGTGGGCGGCGCGAGTCTCATTGGGGGGAAGGGGAGCGCGGTGGGCGCCATGCTTGGCGCCATTCTCATCGTGCTCATCCGCCAGTCCATTCGCACGTTGCACTTCGATCAGAACTATGAGTGGATCGTGATCGGCTGTGCGATCATCATCGCCGTGGTGGTGGATCAGTGGAGCACGCGGCTCGCGGCGCGCCGGCTCATGCGCGCCGGTGCGCGGACGCAGGCTGCGGCGTGAGCGAATTCAATCGGGAGAGAGACGAATGATCATGGGAACCGTTCGGCGAGTGTCCGGTGTGATGATGATCGTCGTGGTGATGGTGGCGTGCGGCCGCAAAGCGGATGCGCCGGCGGGCACCGTGTCGGCAGCGAAGCACGCGAACTCCATCACCATCGCCATGATCGCCAAGAGCTCCACGAATCCGGTCTTTCTCGCGGCGCGCACCGGCGCCGAGGCCGCCGCGAAGGAGCTGTCGGCAAAGGACAGCATTCGAGTGGAAGTACAGTGGCTCACACCGCCCGAGGAGGACGGGCAGGTACAGGCGCAGCGTATCCAGCAGGCGGTGAACAGCGGCGTGGACGCGATTCTCATCTCCTGTTCCGATGCGAGCAAGGTGACCGGTGCGATTGACGACGCGGTGAATCGCGGCGTGGCCGTCATGACGTTCGACAGCGACGCGCCCCAGTCGAAGCGCTTCGCCTACTACGGCGTAGACGACAGGAAGACGGGCCAGACCACGATGGCCGAGCTGGCAAAGCTGATGGGTGGGAAGGGGAAGGTCGCGATCCTGGCCGGCAATCAGAACGCGCCCAATCTCCAGAAGCGCGTGCAGGGTGCGAAGGATGAAGCAGCGAAGTATCCGGGCATCACGATCGTCGGCACGTTCAATCACATCGAGACGCCGCAGGATGCCGCGGCTGAAGTCACGCGCGTGGACAATGCGTATCCCGGGATTCAGGGATGGGCGATGATCGGCGGGTGGGCGCTGTTCACGCGCTCGCTGCTCACCGATCTCGATTCCGCCCGCATGAAGATCGTCTCGGTGGATGCGCTGCCGGCCCAGCTGGCGTACGTGGACAAGGGGATCACGCCGGTGCTGCTGGCGCAGCCGGTGTACAAGTGGGGCTACGTGGGCGTGACGACGATCGTCGAGAAGCTGCACGACGGCAAGCAGCCCCCCGAGATCATTCCCATGGATCTCGTGCATGTCACGAAGGACAACCTGGGTGCGTGGGCGCGCCAGCTCAAGGCGTGGGGATTCTCGGATGTGCCGCAGCAGTATCTGGACATGAAGTAGCGCCGTGAGCGAACCCGCGGTCGCGTTCTCGGGGATCACGAAGCGCTTCCCCGGCGTGCAGGCGCTGGGCGATGTGTCGTTCGAAGTCGCCAGCGGTTCCTGTCACGCGCTGTGCGGCGAGAACGGCGCGGGCAAGAGCACGCTCGGCAGAATTCTCGCGGGCATTCACGAGCCCGACGCGGGGCGCATGCAGGTGTTCGGCAAGGCCGTGCGCTTCGCGGGGCCGCGGGACGCGCTGGCCGCCGGGGTCGGGATGGTGCACCAGGAGCTGGCCTTCTGCGAGAATCTGTCGGTGGCGGAGAACCTCTGCCTGGGCGCCATGCCGTCGCGGCGCGGGCTGGTGTCGCGTGGGGAGATGGCGCGGCGGGCGCACGCGATGCTGAGCGAGATCGACGATGCCGTGGGTGTCGAGCGGCGCCTCGGCGATCTCACGATCGCACAACAGCAGGTGGTCCAGATCGCGGCCGCCGTGGGTGGCGGCGCACGCATCATCGTCTTCGATGAACCCACGAGCAGCCTGAGTCAGATGGAGGCGGATCGCCTCTATGCGCTGATCGGGCGGCTGACGGCGCGTGGTGTGACGTGCATCTATGTGTCGCACCGAATGCCGGAGATCTTCCGGTTGTGCGACACGGTGACCGTGCTGCGCGATGGCTGTCACGTGGCGACGCGCCGTGTGGCGGAGCTCTCCGAAGGCGAGCTGGTACACATGATGATCGGTCGGTCGCTGTCCGAGTATTTTCCGGACCACGTGTCCGCCACGCCCGGTGCGGAGCTGCTGCGGGTGGACGGGCTCTCCTCGCCGCGCAAGTTCACCGACATTTCGTTCTCGCTGCGCGCGGGCGAGGTAGTGGGACTCGCCGGCCTGGTCGGCGCGGGACGTTCGGAGCTGGCTCGCGCGATTTTCGGTCTGGAACCACCGGCACGTGGGCGTATCACGGTGGCTGGGCGTGTGGTGCGGATCGCATCGCCGGCGCAGGCGATCCGGCTGGGAATCGGCCTCGTGCCGGAGGATCGCAAGCGGGAAGGGCTCGTGCTCCCGGCGAGTGCGCTGCACAACACGTCGCTTCCCATCCTGCGGCGCCTCTCGCGATTCGGCTGGGTACAGCGCGCGCGCGAGCGGCGCCTCGGCGTGGAGTACTTCGAGAAGCTGCGCGTGCGCGCGCCGAGCGTGGATGCGGTGGTCGCGGGACTCTCGGGCGGGAATCAGCAGAAGGTAGTCGTGGCACGCTGGCTTGCGGCGGCATCGCGCATTCTCATCCTCGACGAGCCGACCCGTGGTGTGGACGTCGGCGCGAAGGCGGAGATTCACGCGCTCATCGACCGGCTGGCGACACAGGGGAATGCGATCCTGCTCATCTCGAGCGAACTGCCTGAAGTGCTGCGGCTCTCGAGCCGGGTTCTCGTGCTGCGTGAGGGGCGGCTCGTTGGCGAGGTGGGGCGGCAGCAGGCGACGCAGGAAGGGCTGATGCGACTGATGGCGGGACTGTGCGATGCGAATTGAACGTGTCGCACGTGAGGTGATCGTCGTCATTGCTACCGCGTTTGTCGCTCATGCGCTCACGCTTCGCGGCGCGGCGGCGCAGGGCGCCGACACCATCCCCGTCGCTCGCCGCCAGGCGCGCCAGTGGTACCAGGATGCCAAGTTCGGCATGTTCATCCACTGGGGCGTCTACAGCCTGCTCGGTGAAGGCGAGTGGGTGATGCAGAACCGTGAGATTCCCGTCGCGCGGTACGAATGGCTGGCGTCGACGTTCAATCCCGTGAAGTTCGACGCGCGCGAATGGGTGTCGCTCGCCAGGGCAGCGGGCGCGAAGTACATCACGATCACGTCGCGGCATCACGATGGGTTCTCGATGTTCGCGACGGCCGCCACGAAGTACAACATCGTGGACTGGACGCCCTTTCATCGTGATCCCATGAAGGAGCTGGCCGACGAGTGTCACCGGCAGGGCATCAAGCTCTTTTTCTACTACTCGCAGCTCGATTGGCACAATCCGGATTACTGGCCGCGCGGCACCACGGGGCACAAGACTGGGCGCCCGGACTCGGGGAACTGGCAGCACTATCTGGACTTCATGGATCAACAGTTGACCGAGCTGCTCACGCATTACGGCCCGATCGGTGGCATCTGGTTCGACGGGATGTGGGACAAGCCGGACGCCGACTGGCAGCTCGCGAGAACGTACGCGCTGATCCACCGGCTGCAGCCCGCCGCGCTGATCATTCCCAACACGCACGAGCCGCCTCGAGCCGGCGAGGATGTGCAGACGTTCGAGCAGGATCTGCCGGGCGCGAACACCGCGGGATTCAACACGAAGACGGTGGGTTCGCTGCCGCTCGAGACGTCACTCACGATGAACAATGCCTGGGGATTCAACATTGCGGATCAGCACTTCAAGTCCGTTCCCGAGCTCATTGGCTATCTCGTTCGCGCGGCCGGCAACAACGCCAACTTGCTGCTGAATATCGGCCCCCGCCCTGATGGAACCATTCAGCCGGAAGCAGTGGAGCGGCTGCGCGCCATTGGCGACTGGCTGCACACGTACGGCACGTCCATCTATGCCACGCGCGGGGGACCGATTGCGCCGCGCGACTGGGGCGTCACCACGCAGCGCGGCGATTCGATCTTCGTGCACGTCCTGCACTGGCCCGATCGCATGCTCGCGCTGCCTCCGCTCCCGGGCACCATTACCCGTGCGGCGATGCTCGCGACGCGGGACCCGGTGGCGTTCCGTCAGACTGCGGCCGGCGTATCGCTCACCCTGCCGCCCGCCGCGGACAGCGTGGACCGCGTCGTCGTGCTGACCATGGCGAAAAGTCGGTGACGCCGGGTCCCAGGGGTCTGACCCCTATCCTTCGCCGCCGCTGAACAGCGCGAGCCGCACGGGTCGCGGTGCGGCCACTGCGTCATCGATGGTGAGACGCACGCGTCGCACGCTCGCCGGGCCGAACCGGTCCAGCTTGCGACAGCCGATGGTCGTGCCGCGGGTGAGCAGCCGCCAGACGCCGTCGTCTTCACCAGTGAGCGTGTAGCGCGCCACCGCCTGGCCATGGGTGATGTCCTCGCGCAGGTCCGCCACGGAAACGCGCCGCGTACGCCCGAGATCGACGTCGAGCTTCGCGGTCCGCGTACCCGTTGCGCGCCAGGCCACCGTGCCACGAGCCGCGAGATCCGTGGCGAAGAGTGTCTGCAGCCGCCGGTGCATTTCCGAAAGGTTCGCCACATCGCCGTCGTCCAGCAGCCCGGCGCGTGTTGGCGGCACGTTGAGCAGCAGCTTCGAGTTGCGCCCGACTGACGTGAAGTACAGCTCCACCAGCTCGGCGGGGCTCTTCACGCGCGAGTCCTCAGCGGCGTGATGGAACCATCCTGGACGAATGGAGACGTCGGTTTCGCCAGGGCGCCACGCGCTGCCCTGCGGGTCGCCATGCTGCAACATCTGCGTCACCGCATCGCCGCTCGCGCCAGGATATGGCACGACCGCGGGATCCACCGTGGACCAGTTCGGATCACCGGCGACTCCGCGTTCGTTCCCGATCCACCGGATGTCCGGCCCCGCATCGGAGAAGATGACGGCGTCCGGTTGCAGCCGCCGCACCAGCGCCCAGATGCGCGGCCAGTCATACGTCTGCTTGCGTCCGTTGGGCCCTTCGCCGTTCGCACCGTCGAACCACACTTCGTGAATGCGACCGTACTGC
Source organism: Gemmatimonadaceae bacterium (assembly GCA_036393195.1). GTDB lineage: Bacteria > Gemmatimonadota > Gemmatimonadetes > Gemmatimonadales > Gemmatimonadaceae > JADGGM01. The sequence continues at coordinate 25,124 of DASVWN010000112.1, forward strand.
GTGAGCAGCTCGGTGAGTTGCGCGCAGTAGAAATCGTTGTAGCGGGGCGAATCGCCGTACGACGGCTCGTGGCGGTCCCATGGTGACAGATAGAGTCCGGCCTTGAGTCCTTCCGCCGCACACGCGTTCACGAACTCGCGCACGACGTCACCCGTGCCGCCGCGCCAGTGGCTTCGCGCTACGCTATGGTCGGTCGTCTTCGTGGGCCAGAGACAGAAGCCGTCGTGATGCTTGGCCGTGAGGATCATGGCGCGGAAGCCCGCGCCGCGCGCGCTCCGTGCCCATTGCCGCGCATCGAGGTTCGTGGGCGCGAACAGGGCAGGATCCTCCTGTCCGTCGCCCCACTCGCGATCGGTGAAGGTGTTCATGCCAAAGTGCACGAACATCGCCAGCGCATCGCGCTGCCACGCGAGCTGCGCGGGCGCAGGGTGCGGCCGCGCGCCGAATCCGAGCCGCGGACCAACCAGCGCCCCCGCCATGATGGCGAGAAACTCCCGGCGGCTGGTGGTTCTCATTGGTGCAATGGGGTCAGAGTCGAATGAAGCATTCGACACTGACCCCATGTGGTTTGACGTTGCTTTCAATTCGCGTCTGACCCTCTTGCTGTCACTGCCCCGCTGCGAGATCCCGCACAGCCCCCGCCAGCATCTTCACCTTTGCGGCATCCTGAGAGCCGGTGGCATCGTGCTCGAGCTGTGCCGCGAGCTGCGTCAGTGCCTGCTGCCGCGCCGCGCCCGATGCCTGCTCTGCACCAGCCAGACCTGTGCGCGCCGCCGCGATGCGATCGGAGGCAAGGCCGTTGGAGCGCTGGAGCTGATCGAGATATGCGCCGGCCAGGGCGAAGCTCGCCGGCCACTCGAACCTGGGCTGTCCCTGCGTATTCAGATAGTCGAGATGCACTGTCTTCGCGGCGTCGATTTCGTTCTGTGACAGATACTCGCTTGGCTTGAGCGCGAAAATGTCGAGTCCGCGCGCGATCTCCGAGCTCACGATCACGCCGTTGTACCAGTAGGCCGACCAGGAGCCACCACCCACCATGCGCGTCGAGTCAATGGGACCGCGGTCGAAGTACGCGATCTCCTGCGGGTGCGCGGCGTCGGTCCAGTCGAACACCGAGATGCCGCCCTGATACCACGCCTGCACCATCACGTCGCGCCCCGGAATGGGAATGAGCGAGCCGTTGTGCGCCACGCAGTTCTCCTTGTCCGTCTGGGGCGCCGGGAGCTTGTAGTAGCCCTGGAACTGCATCTTGTCGTTCGCGATCGTGAAGAGCGCGTCGGCGCCCCATTCGCGCCGATCGGTCGCGCGGCACTTTGGCTGACCGCCACCGCCCCACTCGTCGGAGAAGAGCACCTTTGTGCCGTCGTTGTTGAACGTCGCCGAGTGCCAGTAGGAGAAGTTCGAGTCGGATGCCGCGTCGAGACGGACCGGATGCGCCGGATCGCGAATGTCGAGCAGCATGCCGTAGCCCTCGCACGCGCCGCCGGCAAGTCCGACTGCCGGATACACCGTGATGTCATGGCACTGCGTCGGACCGGGACGCGGCCCGTTCCCCGTCGCTGGCTGGCTGCCGAACATTCTGGCGATGATGGCGGGCAGCGCCTGCCGCAGCGTGGCGCTGTCAGCCGCCGTGGCGGGACCCGTGCCGCCGCGCGCCTTCACGATGCTGTCCAGCATGGGCTGCGTGAAGCGCGACGGCAGCGGACGCTCCTGTCCCATGATGTCGGCGGTGTATTCGCCCTTCGCCTTGGCTTCGGCCAGTGCCTTCTTCGCGGCGGCGATGTCCTCGGGCGCTTCGCCATGGCGCGGCGGCGCGACCAGGTTGTTGAAGATGCGCGGCGAGCTCACGATCGCGGCCTGCTCCGGGTGCGCGAGCGGCACCTTGATGACCTCGATGCGGAAGAGCGCGCTGTTGGGATCCTTGTCCGGCGTGGCGCTCACGCAGCCCGCGAGCTCGTTCGGCGAGCGCACACGCGCGGAACCCGAGATGTACACGTAGACGTTCTCGCTGTCCTTTGGATCCACGAGCACCGTGTGTGTGTGCGAGCCACGGCACGTCTGCACGTTGCCGACATTCTTCGGGTGCGCAATGTCGCTGATGTCGAAGATGCGCAGTCCGCGCAGCCGCTCCGCGCTCACCGTGTCCTTTACCCCTTCGGTGCCGCAATCAATGCGTCCCGAAAGTCCCTCGCCCGACACGAAGAGCAGGTTCCTGTACACGGACACGTCGCTCTGCGACGCGGGGCAGAGATACGCCGTTTCCAGCCGCGGCTCAGCGGGATTCGAAATGTCCCAGATCTGATAGCCGTTGTAGCTGCCCTGGATGGCGTACTTCCCCGTGAAGGCGAGGTCGGAATTGGTGATGCCGGCAAACTGCTCCGACGGTCTGGTCTGCGAGAGCACATCGAGGTTCCACGACGCTTCGCCTGCGTCGTAGAGCCCCGCCTTGAGCCCCACGCGCGGGTCGGGATTCGGCTCGCCTGGCGACATGTTGCGTGCCGGCACGACGGACGATGAGCGCAGCGCCGACGAAGTCGTGGACGGCGCACACGCTCCAGCGAACCCGACGCCAAGCAGGAGCGCGAGCGGCATCAGCGTGGTGACGCGTGTCCGCGCAGCCGGACGGTGTTGCGGATACTCGAAAGCCATGGATGATTCCTCAGGTGGAGCGGTGTGCTGCTCAGGGATTGCTGGCAGCGGGGTGATCGGCAGTCGTGTCGCTCAGAATGAGTGTGGCAAGCATGCGCTGCATGCGGGCGATTTCTGTCGTCTGGTCGACGTTGATGTCGGACGCCAGTTTGAACGTCAGCTCGTCCTGAGCCGCGCCGTACGAGTTGAAGAGATCCTTCACCATGGACACCGCTCCGGTGTGGTGCTGGATCATGAACTCGAGAAAGAGCCGGTCGAAGTCGGGTCCGTGCGAGGCGTTGAGCTGCGCCATCTGCGCTTCGGTGAGCATGCCCGGCATCAGCATCTCCTGCTCGACGCCGTTCACCATCATCTTCATCGGCTTGGGCCTGGCCTCCGGCACCGGTTGCTGCCGGTCGCGCAGCCACTGCTGCATCGTGCGGATCTCATCCTGCTGGGCGTTGATGATGCGCGCGGCCAGCGTCTGCAATGATGGACTGGCGCCGTGCGTCGGTGCCCAGCCGGCCATCACGATGGCCTGCGCATGATGTCCGATCATGCCCGACATGAAGTGGACATCCGCCGCCGTGTAGGGATGCCGAATGCTGTCGGCGCGTGCCCGGGCGATGGCGGCTGCTTCGCCCGGCTCTGCCGTCGCGACGGGTGACGCAGTCTGCGCGGTCGCGGTGAGGCAGGCGCCCGACATGCCGGCGATTCCGGCGACCAGTGCGACCACGATGCGCGGGAAGTGCGATGATCTCATGTTCGTCGTCGGTGTCAGTGAGGCGGCCGGAGCCGCACTCGGCGCTGATGGATCGAACGAAGACAGGAAGCTAGCACGGCGGAGTCCGCTGGCCAACGTGCTGCCCAATGCCATGCATACGTGCGCATGGCCGGGGTCGCTGCGCGGCTGATGCGCGCTGGCGGGACCCGCGGGACACCTCTTCCGGCTCCGGGCCCGCTCGATCAGAATGTGTGTATCCCCTCGCCGGCGGTGATCATGCCACCCGTAAGCGTTCGCTATATCGTCCACGATGTCGACGAGGCCATCGCGTTCTACACCAACTGCCTGGGCTTTACTGTCGCCATGCATCCGGCGCCGGCGTTTGCCATGCTCGACCGTGGCGACCTGCGCCTCCTGCTGAGCGCACCCAACGCGCAGGGAGGGGGCGGCAGCGCCATGCCGGATGGTACCAGGCCGGAACCGGGCGGCTGGAATCGCATCTCGCTGCAGGTATCCGATCTTCCGGCACTGGTTGCCGAGCTGCGCGGCAAGGGTGCGCGCTTCCGGAACGACATCGTGAAGGGTGTGGGTGGCGATCAGATCCTCGTCAACGATCCGTCCGGGAACTGTGTGGAGCTGTTCGAGCCGCACGGCCGGAGCGCGTGAGCGGACCATCGCGTGTCGATTACCGCCGTGCTGGAAACGTGTCTCTATGCCGAAGACCTCGACGCCGCCGAACGATTCTTCGCGACGGTGCTCGGTCTCGAGGTGTTCAGCCGTGAGATCGGGCGGCACGTCTTCTTCCGCTGCGGAACGAGCATGTTCCTCGTGTTCAACCCGGTGCGCACCAGCACGATGGCCAGCGAAGTGAACGGCGCGCGCATTCCTGCGCACGGCACGATTGGCGCCGGCCACGTGGCCTTCCGCGTCGCGGCGGACGAGCTCGCCGCGTGGCGCAGCCGGCTGGCCCATGCGGGCATTGCCATCGAGGCCGAAGTCAATTGGCCGAACGGCGGCCGTTCGATCTACATGCGCGATCCGGCCGGGAACAGCGTTGAGCTCGCAACTGCCACCATTTGGGGACTGCGTGATTGACGTCGTCCACGCCGACATCACTACGCTCGAGGTCGATGCCATTGTGAACGCGGCGAACAGCGCGCTCGCTGGTGGTGGTGGAGTAGACGGTGCGATCCACCGGCGAGCCGGCCCCGAGCTCGTGCGCGCGAGCCGCGCCCTCGGCCCGGTACCACCGGGGAGCGCCGTGATCACGCCGGGGTTTGCGCTTCCGGCGCGCTACGTGATTCACGCCGTTGGTCCCATCTGGCGGGGCGGCACTCACGGCGAAGCGGACACGCTCGAGCGCGCTTACGAATCGAGCTTTCGCGTGGCGCTCGCCGCGGGCGATGTGCACTCCATAGCGTTCGCCGCGATTTCCACCGGGGTGTATGGCTTCCCCAAGGGCCAGGCCGCGCGAATCGCGCTACGGGTCATGCGCCGGCATGAGGCGTCGTTCGAGCGCATCGTGGCGTGTGTGTACTCGCAGGACGACCGCCGGATCTACGAAGGGGAATTGGGGTCAGACTCGATCACGACCTGACCTCGTCTGCCCGGCAATGCGTGGTCCGGCCATTGTGTTCATTCAGCTACAAACTGGATGACAGGATTGCAGGATTCACAGGATTGACGGGATTAACGGGGTTGTTGGGAGCCGCTTCGCCGCTGACCATTCCGCTTTCTGAGCCACCGCAACTGCGCTGGCACGGGTACCGTGGGAATCCTGCCAATCCTGTCAATCCTGAAATCCTGTCCAGCCGCTTCAGGTTGACTGCGCTCCGCTGCCCGGTGACAAGGCCCGAGGAAAATCGCATCTGTCGCTCTTCCCTGTTCCCGATTCCCGCGATCCGACTATTCCGGATTGCCCAGTTCCTCACCCGCCCTTTCTCTCATTCCACGTTGCGCGATCCCCCGCTACAGCGCCGCCGCCGCCACCTGAATGAGATTCAGAAGCGGCGTCGGGTACACCCCGAACCACACGAGCAGCACCGCGAGCACGATGAGTGTTCCAGCGCTCGTGGCCGACAGCGACGGCGTCCGTGGTCGCGCGCCTTGGGCGGCGCCCTCGGTAACGGCCGGCAGCGCCGCGTACACCGCGATCACGATACGCAGATAGTAGAACAACCCGATGACGCTCGTGACGGCCAGGATGATGATCAGCGCCCAGACGGACGATGACGCGCCCGCCGCGATGATGAAGAACTTGCCCAGGAAGCCGGCGGTGATCGGAATGCCCGCGAGCGACAGGATCATCAGCGTAAACACCGCCCCGATCACGGGACGCCGCCAGAAGAGCCCGCGATAGTCGTCCACGTCGTCTGCCTCGCGCTCGCCATCCGACAGCATCGCGATCACCCCGAACGCGCCCAGCGTCGTGATGAAGTAGGCGACCAGATAGAACGTCACCGCCTGCACGGCGAACGCGCCCGCCGCCAGAAAGGCGACGAGCAGATAACCGAAATGCGCGATGGACGAGTAGGCCAAAATCCGCTTCACGTTGCGCTGCTGCAGTGCCAGCAGATTGCCCACCAGCATGGAGGCTATGGCAATGACCGAGAACACCAGATAGAGCGACGGAGTCCGGTAGCCTCCGTTCCCATAGAAGAAGCGAAGCAGCAGCGCGAACATCCCGCCCTTGGAGATGGTCGCCACGAAGGCCGTCACGGGCGCTGGAGCGCCTTGGTATACGTCGGGCGTCCAGAGATGGAACGGCACGACGCCGAGCTTGAATCCGATGCCGGTGATGAGCAGCGCCGCTCCCGCGAGCAGCATCGCGCCGTGCAGCCCCGTGCCCAGCGCGACGCGATCGGCGATCTCCTTGAATTGCATGGTTCCCAGCTCCGCATATACCAGCGCCATCCCGAAAAGCAGAAAGGCAGCGGACGATGCGGCGAGCACGAGATACTTGATCCCTGCTTCCAGCGGGAGCGCTCGCGTGTGCAGATACGCGGTGAGCGCGTACAGCGCCACGCTCAGAATCTCGAGTCCCAGGAAGAACGATACGAAGTGCGTGCTCGTGATGAGAATTTCGGACCCCAGCGTCGCCAGCAGCAGCAGAACGTACAGCTCTTCGGGCCGGCCTTCACACTTCGCGAAGTAGCCATGACAGAGCAGCGCCACCGCGAGGCACGCGACGAGGATCATCCCCAGGTAGAACAGCGCGAAATCATCCACGACGAGCAGCGGCGTCACCTGAAGTGGCGCGACCGATGCGGCCGGCCAGAGCGAGAGGAAGGCGAGCACCAGCCCGAGCAGTGTCACGCCGAGCGTGAGCCCATGGCTGCGGTGTACTGCGATCACCACCATGGCGACGACCGCCGCGGCGCCCGTGATGATCATCGGGAGTAGTGCCGTCCAGTCCGCGCCGCTCATGGGCCGCCACCAGGTTTCGCCACCGCGAATCCAGGAACGTCAGCGGGCGCGCTTCCCACCTGCCGGCTTACGGTGTGCTGCAAGGCGGCCATGGCCGGCCGGAAGGTATCCAGTACCGGCTGCGGCCACAGGCCGAGCCAGAGGAGGATCAGCATCATCGGCGCGAGCATCAGGATCTCGCGCGGCAGCAGGTCGCGAATGGACCAGTGGTTCGTGTTGGGTCCGTGAAATGCGCGCTGTACCAGCTGCAGCGCATAGAACGTGGAGGCCAGAATGCCGATCACCGCCACGATGGTCACGCCGAGATGCTCGCGGTACGTTCCCAACAGCACGAGAAATTCGCCGATGAAGTCCCCCAGCCCGGGCAGTCCCATCGACGCGAGCGCGAAGAACAGCGCGGCGCCGCTCAATCGCGGCACCACCGCCCACAGGCCGCCCAGCCGGTCCATCTCGCGCGTGTGCGTCCGCTCCTGCAACGCCCCCACCAGCGCGAACAGTGCGCCGGTGCTGAAGCCGTGTGCGAGCATCGCGACCACCGCTCCCTGCAGCGCCAGCGTGTTCCACGCGAAAATGCCGAGCAGCACGAATCCCAGGTGGCTCACGCTCGTGTAGGCGACGAGTCGTTTGAGGTCGCTCTGCCCGAGCGCCATGAGCGCGCCGTAGACGATGCCGATCACCGCGAGCACCATGGCGACGGGCGCGAAGCGGTGCGCCGCGTCGGGGAAGAGCGGTACGACAAAGCGCAGCATCCCGTAGCCGCCCGTCTTGAGCAACAGCCCCGCGAGCACGATGCTTCCTGCCGTGGAGGCTTCCGTGTGCGCGTCGGGCAGCCAGGGGTGCAACGGAAACACGGGCAGCTTCACCGCGAACGCCACGAAGAAACCCAGCATCAGGAACATCGCCGTGTTCGGCGGAAGCGGCGTCCCGATGAGCGCCGGATAGTCGAACGTCCATGTTCCGGTCGCCGTGTGATGCAACACGTACAGTCCGAGAATGGCGATCAGCATGAGCAGGCTGCTCAGCTGCGTGAAGAGAAAGAACTTCGTTGCCGCGTACACCCGCCGCTCATGACCCCAGATGGCGATCAGGAAGTACATCGGGATCAGCATCAACTCCCAGAAGAAATAGAAGAGCAGCAGATCCTCGGCGAGGAATACGCCCGTGATGCCAGCGAGCACCCAGAGCAGATTGAGATGGAAGAAGCCGGTCGCGTCGCGGATCTCGCGCCACGATGCCAGCACGGAGATGATCCCGAGCACGAAGGTGAGCAGCACGAGCAGCAGGCTCAGACCGTCCATGGCGAGGTGGAAATGCACGCCCCATCGCGGTATCCAGAGCCAGCTCACCTGCGCGAACCACGCACTGTCGGGTACGAGCGTCACGCCGCCGTGGTGGCGGGCCCACATGATGAGCGCCAGCACGAGATCGGCGCACAGCGCCGCGAGCGAGATCCAGCGCGACAGCTCCGCGCGCCACTTCTCTCCCGCCCACGCCAGAACGCCGGCGACGATCGGAATGCCGATGAGCCAGACGAGAATCACAGGAGCAACGCCAGGAAGACGAAGATCACGGTGCCGATCGTGATGCTGGCCGCATACCAGCGCACCTTCCCGCTCTGCGTGACCTGAAGGCCGCGCCAGGCCTCCACGCAGACGTCGGCAATGCCCGTGTAGATGAGATCCACAAAGTCGTTGCGATCCACGCGCGCGAACCAGAGGGTGGGACGCACGAAGGCGTGATCGTACAGCCAGTCCATCCCCCAATCCGTGTACCAGAAGCGGTGCAGCGCCCGCGACCAGGCCGGAGCGGTGAGCGCGCGGGACAGCTCGGGCCGGCGGACATACAGCAGCCAGGCCACGAACACGCCAACAATGAACGTGGCAGTGACAATGCCCTCCGACCCCAGCTCACCCATCACCGCCGTGCGTCCCTCACGAAGTGGCGGCAGCGCCAGATGCAGGAAATTCTCCAATGCCGGATGGTCGCCGAGCCACCCCGGCAGATTCACCCACCCCCCGACAATCGACAGGAACGCGAGCACCACGAGCGGGAGCTGCATGGCCCATCCCGGCCGATGCGACACGCGTGAGTGCGGTGCGCCAAGGAACACCACGAAGATGACTCGGAAGATGTAGGTGGCTGTGAGCAGCACGCCCACGACGCCGGCGAGCCAGAGCCAGGCACTGCCGCTCTCCGATGCGCCCGCGCTCCAGATGATGAGTCCCTTGCTGAAAAACCCCGCCGTGATGAGCGGCAGTCCGGCCAGCGAACACCCGGCGATCAGAAAGGTCCAGAACGCGACCGGGAGCTCCTTGCGCAGTCCCCCCATCTTGAAGATGTCGTGCTCGTGATGCAGCGCCTCGATCACGACGCCGGCGGCCAGGAAGAGGAGCGCCTTGAAGAAGGCGTGCGTCATGAAGTGGAAGATCGCGGCGGACCACGCGCCCACGCCGCACGCGAGAAACATGTAGCCGATCTGACTCACGGTGGAGTACGCGAGCACGCGCTTGATGTCATTCTGCGTGAGCGCGCTGCAGCCGGCCACGATCAGCGTGACGGCGCCGACCGTGGCCACGGCGAGCTGGCCCGCCGGCGAGAGCGCGTACAGCACGTGCGTTCGCGCCAGCAGATAGACGCCCGCCGTCACCATCGTCGCGGCGTGGATCAAGGCACTCGTCGGCGTGGGGCCGGCCATTGCGTCGGGCAGCCAGGTCTGCAGGGGAAGCTGCGCGGACTTTCCCACCGCGCCCCCGAGCAGCAGCAGCGCGGCCGCGGTCGCCACCCCGGAGCCCACCGGCCACTGCTCGGCGGCGCGCTGCATGAGCGGCTGGATGTCCAGCGTGCCGAGCTGGTGATAGAGAAGGAACAGGCCGAGGATCAGCGCCGAATCGCCCACGCGCGTCACGATGAATGCCTTCTGCGCCGCCCGCCCGTTCGCCGGATCCGTGTACCAGAAGCCAATGAGCAGGTAGCTGCACAGGCCCACTCCCTCCCAGCCGAGGTACAACAGGAGGAGATTGTTCCCCAGGAGCAGCGTGACCATCGAGGCGACGAACAGGTTCATGTAGCAGAAGAACCGGCTGTATCCTTCGTCCTCGATCATGAACTCCGCGGAGTACAGGTGGATGAGGAAGCTCACGAACGTCACCACCAGCACCATGAGCACCGACAGGGCATCCAGGTAGAACGCGATTTCCGCGCGGAATGCTCCCGTGACCATCCACGTCCAGATCACGCGGGTTGCGCTGTTCCCCGACGGTGGCGATGCGAGGAAGCTCCACGTGATGAGAATGGCGACGATGGTCGCGAGAGCGATGCTGCCGACGCCGATCGCTGCGACGAGCCTGCGGGGCAGTCGTGCGCCCACGATCGCGAGGATCAGCGCGCCGGCGAGCGGCAGCGCCGGGATGAGCCAGACCAGGTCGAGCATGCTAGCCGTTCATGTCGCTCGCGGCATCCACGTCGAGCGACTGCCGCTGCTGGTAGAACTGCAGCACGAGCGCCAGCCCCACGGAGACCTCCGCGGCAGCCATCGCGAGAATGAAGAGGAACATCACCTGGCCATCGGGCTGCGCCCAGCGCGATCCGGCCACCACGAAGGCCAGCCCCGCCGCGTTCAGCATGATCTCGATCGACATGAGGATGAAGATGAGATTGCGACGCGCCAGCAGGCCGATCAGCCCCAGGACGAAGAGCACCGCCGCGAGCGCGAGTCCCGCGCTCAGAGGGATCGGCGTCATGTCGCGCGCCGGGGCAGGCGCGGTTCACGCCGCGCGCCGAGATGATAGGCGCCGATGAGCCCGGCCATGAGCAGGAACGAGGCAAGCTCCACGCCGAGCAGATACGGCTGGTAGAGTGCGGTCGCGACCTGATGCGGGCTCACCGCGGTGCCGGCCGTGCGCGCCGTTCCGCCGTGCGCCAGCACGACGATGACTTCCGCGAGCAGGATCGCCGCCAGCACCGCCGGTCCCACCCACGTTCCCGGCGTGAGCCAGGCGCGCTCCAGCGCAGTCGCGGACGAGCCGAGGTTGAACATCATGACGACGAAGACAAACAGCACCATGACCGCGCCCGCGTAGATGATCACCTCGAGCGCGGCGATGAATGGTGCGCCCAGCACGAAGAACACGACGGCGACGGCGAGCAGCGACACGATGAGGTAGAGCAGCGCGTGCACAGGGTTCACGCGCGTGATCGTCAGGATGGTCGCCGCAATGGCCACCGCCGCCGCGATGTAGAAGATCACCGCCATGGGTCGTCCCCGCGTGTCAGGGCATCAGATCGTGAAGATCGGCGGGCGGTGACTCGTTCTCCGACTCGCCCTTGTCCTTGCCACCGATCTGCACGCCGGCCACGCGCCAGAAATTGTAGCCGGGATATTTTCCTTCGCCGTCTATGAGCAGGTCTTCCTTTTCGTACACGAGGTTCTGCCGAGAGTATTCGGACATTTCAAAGTCCGGCGTGAGCTGGATGGCGTACGTCGGACACGCCTCTTCGCAGTACCCGCAGAAAATGCACCGGGAGAAGTTGATGCGGAAAAACTCCGGGTAGCGCCGGCCCGTCTCGTCCTCGGTGGCCTGCAGCGAGATGCAGTCCACCGGACAGGCAACGGCGCAGAGGTAGCACGCCACGCACCGCTCGCCGCCGTCCGGATCGCGCGAGAGGATGATCCGGCCGCGCCAGCGCGGCGGGAGATAGGCGGGCTGTTCGGGATACTGCTTCGTCACGCGCGGCTGGAACGCGTGCAGCGCAACGTCCCAGAGCGTTCGCAGAATGCTCATCATGTGCCGGCTCCCAGAACTATGGCTCCCGTGACGAGCAGGTTGAGCAGCGCCAGCGGCAACATGAGCTTCCACCCCCATGTCATGAGCTGGTCGAATCGCGGGCGGGGCAGAGCCGCGCGCAGCAGGATGAAGACGCCGAGAAAGAACGCCGTCTTGATCGCGAACCAGATGACCGGCGGCAGCCACGGGCCGAGCCACCCGCCAAAGAACAGCACCGTGATCATCGCGCTGATGAGCGTGATGCCGATGTATTCTCCCACAAAGAACATGCCGAACTTCATGCCCGAGTACTCGGAGTGGTACCCGGCCACCAGTTCGCTCTCCGCTTCCGGCAGATCGAAGGGGAGGCGGCGCGTTTCCGCGACGCCGGCGATGAAGAACAGCAGGAATCCCACGAACTGCGGAATGATGAACCAGAGATGGCGCTGCGCCTCGATGATCTCCGACAGTCGGAACGATCCCGCCAGGAGCACGACGCCCATGAGCGAGAGGCCCATGAATACTTCGTAGCTCACCATCTGCGCCGCCGCGCGCAGGCCGCCCAGCAGCGCGTACTTGTTGTCGGATGACCAGCCAGCCAGCACGACGCTGTAGACGCCGAGCGATGACATCGCCAGAAAGAACAGCACGCCAATGTTCAGGTCGGCGATCACCACGCCCGGCCACACGGGGATCACCGCGAACGAGAACAGGGTGGTGAAGACAACGATCGCGGGCGCGATCACGAACACCACCGGGTCCGCGAACGGCGGAATCCAGTCCTCCTTCGAGAAGAGCTTGATGGCGTCGGCGAGTGGCTGCAGCAGTCCGAATGGACCCACGCGATTGGGGCCATAGCGGTCCTGCCAGAGCGCCAGCAGACGCCGCTCGATCCAGATGAGCAACGCCGCGAGATTCAGCACGACGAGCAGAATCCCGATGATTGCGATGACGGGGTGATAGTGCGAGGTCGTCATGCGTGCTTCACCAGTCGCGACCACCCGGGAAGCGTCATGGCCGGCATGCCCTCGAGTCCGACCGGCAATCCCGCGACGCCGGCGGGAAGCGCCGGCGCGATCTTCAGCGGAAGCTGTTGTGCGGTGCCGTCCAGCGTGATGGCAATCACGTCACCCTCGTGAGCGCCGAGCGTATCTGCCTCCGCCGCGTTGAGCGCGATGTATGGTGCCGGCGCGAGCTCGGCAACTGCGGGCGCGGCGTGACTCAGTTCATCAGATCCGAACACGTGGTACAGCGGCACGACGAGCCATTCACCCTTCCGCGCGGCGAATGCCGCGGGTATCTCCGGTCGTGCGGCGCCGCTCGCGCCTCCGTTGGAGTGGATCAGCCGCACGCCGGGATCGCCCCCTTCGAGCGCCGCCGCGATCTCGGTCTGATACTGGTTCACCGCCTGGATGGAGTTCCAGCCGGGAGACCAGAAGAAAGGGATCAGCGCGGCCGGGGGCTGGCGGGTGGTGCCTTCCATTGTGAAGGAGAGGGGCGTGTCCACATCCTCCGGCGGCTTCGGCTCACTGACGTCGATGTTCGCGAGCATCGCGGTGCGACCGCTGTACCGCTGCGGCTCGCGCGGCACGCGGGCTCCCGCTATGCGGTAGGACGATAGGGGCGCTGCCTCGATCGCGGGCGCGAGGGAGGGAATCGCACTGGCCATCGCGTGCAGGATATCGTCCAGCGATTCCCAGGCATCGCCGTTCCGATGTGTTGCCGCGCGCAGTTGCGCGAGCCATCGCCAGCTCTCCTGCACGTTGCTGTCGGGCAGCAGCACCTGAAAGAAGCGCTGCGCGCGCCCCTCGTTGTTCACGAGTGTGCCGTCGGATTCCGCGAAGGTGCCGGCCGGCAACACCACATCGGCGCGCGCAGTCGTGGCGGTCCCGAGGGAATCCAGCGCGATCACGTGCGCCGCGGCCGAGAGCAGCGCGTCCACGCGCACAGCGCTCGCGCGGCGATGGAGATCGTTCTCCAGCACGATCACGAGGTCCGGCCTGGCGGCAGCGTCGAGCGCTTCGCCCAGTGGCTTTCCTCCCAGCAGCAGCGTGCCCATGCTGTTGCATTCGGGGAGCGCGAAGACCAGTCCCGCCGCTCGCCCCGCGCCATGCAGCGCGCGCGCGACGGCGGCCGCGGCGCGGATCACGCTCGCGCTGCCGCACCCCGCGCCCGAGACAATGAGCGGGCGTTCGGCCGCCGCCAGCGCCGCAGCGCATGACCGCGCCAGGTCCTCCACGTCCCCACTCAGCCCCTCCACCGCGGTGGCCGTGGCATCCACCTGATGCGCGACCGCAAGGGCAAGACGCGCAATGTCATCCGGCGCCGCCCGATACGTGCTCGTGGCGAGGTCGTCGAGCCTGGTCGCATTCACCGATGCGATGAAGAAGGGCCCGTGCTCCGCCTGCACCGCTTCGCGCACGGCGTGGTCCTGCCAGAGCGGAATGCCGCGTGCCTTGAGTGGCCGCATGGGCTGCTGGCGCGACGCCTGTCGCAGGCTCAGCGCCAGACGCGGCGCCGTATTCGGCACATCCTCGCCAACGATGAACACCGCATCGTACTGCTCGGCCTCGCGCATCGATGGCGATGCCGCGGGCCCCGCGCGCAGCAGATCGAGCATGAGACGGCCGAGCGCGGCATCCGCATCGTTCATTCCCAGGTGAAAGTGCTCGGCGCCCACCACCGCGCGCAGCGCGAAGTTCGCTTCGAGCGACGCGCGCGGCGAGCCAATGCCGATCGCGTTCCGGCTCTCCGAGATGAGACGGGTCGCGCGATCCAGCGCTTCGTCATGGCTCACGAACCGTTCAGACCCGCCGTCGCGGATGACCGGTTGCGTGATGCGCCGCGCGCTGTTCACTGCTTCGTAGCCGTAGCGGCCGCGGTCGCAGAGGAAATAGCCGTTCACGGCGCCGTTGTAGCGGTTCACGATGCGGCGCAGCTTCCCGTAGCGCGCGCCGGGCGTCGTGTTGCACCCCAGGCTGCAATGCACACAGACCGATGGCGCCATGGTGAGATCCCACTTGCGCGTGTAGTGCCGCTTGAGCGTCTTGTCCGTGAAGACGCCTGTCGGACACACTTCCACGAGGTTTCCGGCGAATTCGTTCTCGAGCACGCCGTCCTGCTGCCGGCCGAAGTACGCGATGTCCCGCAGCTTGAAGACGTTGAAGTCCGTGCCGCCGGCGTATTCCCGATAGAAGCGCACACAGCGGTAGCACTGGATGCAGCGGTTCATCTCGTGGTTCAGGAAGGGACCCAGATCCTGATTGCGGAAGGTGCGCTTGGGGAAACGGTAGCGACGATAGTCGTGCCCCGTCATCACGGTCATGTCCTGCAGGTGACACTCCCCGCCTTCATCGCACACGGGACAATCGTGCGGGTGATTCTCCATCAGCCCTTCGATCACCGAGGCGCGGAAGCGTCGCGCGTCGTCATCCGCAATGGAGATGCGCAGGCCGTCGTGCACAGCGGTCATGCACGCCATCACGAGCTTGCCCTTCGTATCCTTCTCGTCCCTGAATTGCTTGACCGCGCACTGGCGGCACGCGCCCACGGACCCCAGCGCCGGATGCCAGCAGAAGTAGGGAAGGTTGAGCTTGAGCGAGAGACATGCCTCGAGCGCATTCTGGTCCGCGCGGACCTGGAAGGGCTGGTTGTCAACGACGAGCGTGGGCATCGCTCACGTCCAGGGACAACGGTGCTCGGTAATGTGCCGCTCGAAGTCGGCGCGGAAATACTTGAGTGCACTCTGTAGCGGTTCCACGGCGCCCGGCGCCAGCGCGCAGAACGTGTTGCCCGGCGCGCAGAACCACGCCTGGTGCTCGAGCGCTTCGAGATCTCCCGGCGCTCCGTGTCCGTCTTCCAGCGCGCGGAGCGTGCGTGCGGCGAACCGCAGCCCGCTCCAGCACGGCGTGCACCAGCCGCAGGATTCCTGCGCGAAGAAGTGCTCGAGGTTCCAGCACATGCCCACGGGACAGGTCCGGTCATCCAGGATGATCATGGTGCCGGTGCCCAGCCGGCTTCCCACGTTCTCCAGAGCATCGAAGTCCATGGGGACGTCGAGGTGGTCCGCGGTGAGAAAGTCGGTGGACGCGCCGCCGGGGAGCACGCCGCGGAAGGCCACGCCGTCCTGCATGCCGCCCGCATGCTCCTCGAGGATCTCGCGGATGGTCGCGCCCATGGGCAGCTCCCAGAGTCCCGGGCGGCGCACCTTGCCGCTCGCGCCGTACAGCTTGGTGCCGCCATTCTTCGTGCGGCTCAGTCCCTTGAACCAGTCGGCGCCGCGCTCCACGATGCAGGGGAGATTGCAGAGCGTCTCGACGTTCTGCACGATCGTGGGTTTCCCCCAGAGCCCCGACACCTGCGGATACGGAGGCTTGGCGCGCGGGTTGGCCCGCTTGCCCTCGAGGGCGTTGAGCAGGCCGGTCTCCTCGCCGCACATGTAGCGGCCGGCGCTCACGTGCAGGTGCAGGTCGAGGGTCTGGTCCGTGCCCGCGATGCGCTTGCCCAGATAGTGCGCATCGTATGCCTCACGGATCGCGAGGCGCAGTCGCGCGGCAGCCAGCACATACTCTCCACGGAGGAAGATGTACGCCACTTCCGCCTGGATCGCGTGCGCGGCAATGATCATTCCCTCGATGAGCTGGTGCGGGTCGCCTTCGAGCAGCAGGCGATCCTTGAACGTGCCGGGCTCCATTTCATCCGCGTTGCACACCAGATATTTGGGGCGCGGCACCTCATCGCCCATCGGCACGAAGCTCCACTTCTGCCCGGTGGGAAAGCCCGCGCCACCGCGGCCACGGAGGCCGGACTGTTTCACGAGGTTCGTGATGTCCGCCGGCGCCGTGCGCAACGCGGTCCGCATGCTCTGGTAGCCGCCGGCCTTCTCGTATGCCTTGAGATCCGGCGCCTCGCCATCGGCGCGCATGTTCCGTGTGAGCGGCGTTTCCACCATCGGCGTCTCCGGACCCTACGGGTAACGGTCGAGCAACCGGTCCACCGCAGCCGTGTCCACATCGTGGTGCAGATCATCGTCCACCATCAGCACCGGCGCATGATCACAGGCGCCGAGGCACACGATGGGCAGCAGCGTGAAGCGCTCGTCCGCCGTCGTGCCGCCGGGCGCGACGCCGAGCCGCGTCGCAATCGCCTGCGTCAGCCGCTGCGAACCCATGATCCAGCAGCTCACGCTGTCGCACACCATGATCACGTGCCGGCCCACCGGCTTGCGGAAGATGAGATTGTAGAACGTGGCGATCCCATCCAGTTCATCCACGGACATGTCGAGATAGCCGGCGATGTCGCGCAACGCGTCATCCGATACCCAGCCGCGATGCCGCTGCACGATCTTCATGGCATCAATGCAGAGGGCGCTCCGCGTGGGATAGTTCGCCGCCTCATCGCGGATCTCGCGTTCCTCGTCAGCGCTCAGGGCCATGCAACGTTCCTATCGATCAATGTCCGCCAGCACGTAGTCCAGGCTGCCCAGAATGGCCAGCAGGTCCGGAATCATCAGGCCGCGGCAGAGCAGCGGCAGCGTCTGCATGTGCGCGAACGACGGCGCGCGAATGCGCGTGCGGTACGACGTCGTGTCCCCATCGCTCACCAGGTAATAGCCGTTGTTGCCCTTGGTGGCCTCGATGGCGCCCAGCGCCTCGCCCGGCGGCGGCACCGGCCCCCACGCCACGCCCAGGAAGTGCGTGATCAGCGTCTCGATGTCGTGCATGGTGCGTGCCTTGATCGGTGGCGTGGCCGCTGCCTGCAGCGACTTCACCGGGCCTGGCGGCATGCGGTCGATGCACTGCTCGATGATGCGCAGACTCTGCCGCATTTCCTCCACGCGGACGACCGCGCGATCGTAGCAGTCGCCGTGCGTCGCCGTGGGAATCGCGAACTCGAACTGCTCATAGCCGGAGTACGGCTGCTTCTTGCGGAAGTCCCACTCGAGGCCGCACGAGCGCAGGTTCGGTCCGGTCACGCCCCAGTCGATCGCCTCGTCCAGCGTGTACACGCCGACGTCCCGGGTGCGCGCCTTGAAGATGCGATTGCCCAGGATTTCGCGGTCGTACTCGCGGAGTCGCGGTGGGAAGTATTTCACGAAGTCGCGCAGCATGGTGTCCCACCCCTGCGGCAGATCGTCCGCCACGCCGCCAATGCGGAACCAGTTGGGGTGCATGCGCGCGCCGCAGACGGCCTCGATGATGCCGAAGGCGCGCTCCCGGTCGTTGAACGTGAAGAACACCGGCGAGAGCTGCCCCAGGTCCTGCGAGAACGTGCCGTACCAGACGAGATGGCTGATGATCCGGAACAGCTCGCAGAGCATGACCCGGATCACCTGCGCGCGCGGCGGCACCGTGATGCCGGCCAGCTTCTCGTAGGCCGTGAGATAGGCGAGGTTGTTCATCACGCCGCCCAGGTAGTCGATCCGGTCGGTGTACGGGATGAACGTGTGCCAGCTCTGACGCTCGCCCATCTTCTCGGCGCCGCGATGGTGAAATCCGATTTCAGGGACGGCGTCCAGGATCTCCTCGCCATCGAGCTGCAGCACGATGCGCAGCACGCCGTGCGTGCCGGGGTGCTGCGGCCCCACGTTCAGGAAGATGAAGTCCGCGTCCGCGCTGCGCCGCTGCATCCCCCACTGCTCCGGCACGAAGCGCATCGCCTCCTGCTCGCGCTGTTCCTTCTCCGGCGTGAGCTGGTAGGGCCCCATCTCGGTCGCTCGCGCCGGATGGTCCTTGCGCAGCGGATGGCCCACCCAGGTGTCCGGCATCAGGATCCGTGTGAGGTGCGGATGCTCATCCACCTGGATGCCGAACATGTCCCACACTTCCCGTTCGTACCAGTTGGCTGATGGCCAGATGGGCGTGATGGTGGGGATGTGCAGATCGTCAGCGGACAGTGCGACCTTGAGCCGCACGTACGCGTTGCGCTCGAAGGACAGCAGGTGATAGACCATCGTGAAGTCGCTCGCCGGTTCGCCGTCGCGATGCTTGCGCATGCGCTCATCGATCGCGGTGAGATCGTAGAGCATCGCGTAGGGCTGCTCCACGCCGGTCTTGAGATGGCGCATCACGTCGCGCACGCGCTCGCGCGCCAGCCAGAACGTGGGGATGTCGTCGCGCGTCTGCTGCGTGGCGACGATGGCCGAGCTGAACTCCTCGTGCAGTAGCGTACCGATATCGGCCGTGGCGATCATGGGCGCTCGCGCGGCCGGTCAGACATGGTCCGGCGTACGCAGCAGCCCGGTCTTCTGGCGCTCGGCGCGCTTGAGGTCGCGCTGCGAGAGGAGCGGTCCACGCTCCACACGCTGCGACCCGACCGTCCAGCTCAGCGGGCGCCGCTCGGTGCCCACCGCCTGCTGCAGCAGGAGAAGCCCCTGCATGAAGGCATCGGGACGCGGCGGGCAGCCGGGCACATAGACATCGACGGGCAGGAACTTGTCCACGCCCTGCACGACGCTGTAGATGTCGTACATCCCGCCGGAATTGGCGCACGAGCCCATCGAGATCACCCAGCGCGGCTCCATCATCTGCTCGTAGAGCCGCTGCACGATGGGCGCCATCTTGATGAACACCGTGCCCGCGATGACCATCATGTCCGCCTCGCGCGGTGTGTTGCGGATGACTTCCGCGCCAAACCGCGCGATATCGTACTTGCTCGTGATGCTCGTCGCCAACTCCACGAAGCAGCACGAGAGGCCGAAGCCGAATGGCCAGATGGAGTTCTTGCGTCCCCACGCAAGCAGATCCTGCAGCCGCGACATGACCAGCGTGCGGCGGATGGGCTCGTCCTCGGCCTGGGCGCGCGTGCCGATCTGCACCGGAGGATGCGCCTTCTCCACCGACCACTGCATCAGACGCGTCCCCGTGTGCGCCGCGCGCCGTGCACGTGTCCCCAGTCGAGCGCCCCAATGCCCCACAGATACACCAGCGTCAGCACCAGCACGCCGGTGAACACCAGCGCCTCGAAGTAGCCCGGCCAGCCGAGCGTCCGGCTCGCCACGGCCCACGCGAACAGGAATACGGCTTCGAGGTCAAACACCACGAAGAACATGGCGACGAGATAGAACTCGGCCGGGAAGCGTACGCGCGCCGAACCCTCCGACACGATGCCGCCCTCGTATGGTGTGCCTTTCGCGGGTGCGCTGTGCCGCTGCCCCAGCACGTACGACAGCGCGAGCATTGCTCCGACCAGGAGCAGCAGAATCACGAAATAGATGAGGAGGGGCCAGAGGGACATTCAGGTCGTACTCCGATGACGTTCCGGACTCGACGGGCGCGCCGCGCATCTCCATCTTCAGCCAGCCGGTATACAGCAAGGACCATGCTGGCTGCGGCTTTGCCCCCCCGGAAACCGGAAGGTGGCATGATCAGTTCGCGTGCGACGTCGTGGTCTGCACGTCCATGCCAAGGGTCTGCGCGCCGAGCGACACGCGCGACAGGGGGCGCTGCTGCAACGGCCGCACCCGCGGCGACCGCGTTGCGGTACGGTTGATGCGTTCCCGTCAGAAACCCGGACCGCACCACCAACGTACGCTATCGGGCTGAATGAACCTGGAGGTGTTTTGCAATGCCCTGTCTCCTGGCCCTGATCGCGCTCGCGGCACCGCGCATCGTCATCCTGCTGCTCTGGTTCTTCAGCTCGTGGTTCACCGGGCTCTTCACGATGCTGCTCTGGCCGGTGCTGGGGTTCATCTTTCTGCCCACCACGCTGCTCTGGTATACCGTGGTGCTCCGCTGGTTCGGCGGACAGTGGACACTCTGGCCGATCGTGGGGATCGTGATCGCGCTCCTGATTGATCTCTCGCCCACGACGGGACGGCGAAGGCGGCGGCAGGCGTGATGTCTCCGCGGCGCGGCGCAGGGCGGGAGCGCGCCGCGCTCAGGCCCTGCCGTCGTACGACATGTTCACCGGCACGCCGGCGACAAGCGTCTGATAGACCACGCAGTAGCGCCGCGTGAGCTCGAGGAGCTTCCCTCGTTCGGCTGCGCCCGCATCGGTGTCCACCGTGAAGCGCACGCGGATGCGCTGGAACCCGACGGGCACGTCCTTCGCGACGCCGAGTGTGCCGCGGAAATCCAGATCACCTTCGGCGGCCACGGCACCGCTGCGCAGCGTGATGCCGAGCGCCGTGGCCACGGCGGACATCGTGACGCCGGCGCAGGCGACCAGTGCCTCCAGCAGCATGTCGCCCGAGCATACGTTCAGCCCGGTCCCACCCGTCGCCTTGTGCAGCCCTGCGGCGGCCAGTGCGCGTCCGGTGGCGACGCTGCAGGTGACCTCTTCCCCGATCGTGCCCTGCGCCGTGAGTGTGATGAGCGCCGCCTCGGGGTGCTCACGGTAGAGCTGCTTGAGTGGCGCCTGTTTCGCCCTGATCTCGTCCGCGTTCATGGAGATGGGTTCTGGATCGCGCGGCGGATCAGCTCGCCGGCCGATCACCTGAGCGGAACAGCATCCGCAGCAGCCAGATCACGCACACCACCGGCAGCACGATGAAGAGCAGAAACTTGAGCGCCAGGATGGTGAACAGTCCCACCCCAATGATGAGGATGAGTGGAATCCCCAGGATCGCCATGGTGAGCAGCGGGCGAAGGGCGAACAGGCGTAGAATGGCGGCGATCATGGCGGGCGCTCCGGGTAAAGGTCTCCTCACGCCATACGATGCGGGCGCAGTACAGGTTTCCCGCGTTCTGCTGAATCATACCCCGCGTGTGGCGTCTGCGTCAGCGTGGGCTACGGCTTTGGCGTCGCACGCTGCACGGCCGCATTCGCCCGCCGGATGCGGTGCAGGCGGATGGTCTGCCGGATGTCCCCCGCCGCATACGGCCGCTCTTCCGTGCGTTCCACGCGCAGATCACTCTCGCGACACGCGGTCAGAAATGCCTCCGCCGACAGGCGGCCGGGATCCGCGACGACCGCCATCCCTTCGGGGGCAAGCGCGCGTGACAGAGCGCTGGCCATGAGATGTGCATACGTGGGCTCGTACAGCACGTCGGAGGCGAGCACGAGGTCGTACGTGCCGAGATCGGCGGGCAGTGCACGCCAATCCACCAGCCGGGTGCGCGGCTCCCGTCCCACGGCACGCCAGGCGTTCGCTCGCGTGAAGCGCAACGCGTCCTCGTAATAATCCGTGGCCGTAATGTCGAATCCCGCGTGCATGGCAGAGCTGGTCACGAGCCCCAGGCCGCAGCCGAATTCCAGAGCCGTGCGCCGCGCGCCCACCTCGTGCACCACCCACTCCGCGAGCGCGTGCGCGGATGGCCAGAGGTCCGCCCAGTAGGGTAGGCGGTCGTCGCGCACGAAATCCGCTTCGCTGATGAGCGTATCCGAGTTGGCCGGTTTGAGCAGCGCGAATTGCAGCGCCCCCGCGCTCACCGGTTCCACGGCAGTCACGAACTGCCGCTCGAGCTCCGCCACGAGCGCTGCGCCTTCCGTCTCCATCACGACATCACAGCGCGAACTGCGTGGCGAGCGAGGCGTCCTCGGCCAGCAACAGAGCGTGCAGCGTCTCGCCGGCCGCCACCTGCGGCCGGTCCTCCGGCACGACGAGCAGGGCATTCGCGAGCGACATGGACGTCAGGATTCCGGATCCCTGCGGTCCCGTGAGCCGCGCGCCAAGCGAGCCGTCGTCACGCACGGTCACGATGGCGCGCAGAAAGTGCGTCAGCTTCGCCCCGATCTTCACCGGCTCCTCGAGCGTCACGGCCACCGGCCGCCGGAAGAGCCGCGTGTGTCCCTGCATGCGGCGCAGCACCGGCCGTACGAAGAGCTCGAAGGTCACCATGGTGGACACGGGATTGCCGGGCAGCCCGATCCATGGCATGCCATGCAACCGGCCGAAGCCCAGCGGCGCGCCGGGGCGCATGCGCACCTTCCACACGTCGAGTGTCACGCCGAGGGCAGCGAGCACCGTGCGCACGTAGTCGTGCTCGCCCGCCGACATGCCCGCCGACGTGATGAGCAGATCGCAGCCAATGGCGCGCTGCATGCGATCGCGCAGATCCGCCGGATCGTCGCGCGCGATCCCGAGATTCAACGGCTCGCCACCGGCCGCACGGATCAGCGCGTGCAGCGTGTAGCTGTTCGACGTCACGATCTTCCGGCCGGCGAGTGCCTCGTGAAACCGGTCGAGGTCCACGATCTCGTCGCCCGAGCTCATGAAGGCGACACGAGGCCGGCGATGGACGTCCACGCTGGCCGCGCCCACCGACGCGAGCACGCCGATCTGCGCCGCGCCAAGTGACGCGCCCCGGTCGAGCACGATCACGCCGCTCTCGATGTCTTCGCCGCGCGGCCGGATGTTGCGCCGCGCGTCGCGCGCACTCGTGATGACCACCACGTCCGTCGCGCCGTTCGTGTCTTCCACGCGCACCACCGAATCCGCTCCCTCCGGCACCGGTGCCCCGGTCATGATGCGAATGGCGGTGCCCGACTCGACCCGCTTCGAAGGAAACTCGCCCGCCTGCACCGACTCGAGCACGCGCAACGACACCGGCGTGTCCTCGCGCGCGCGCTCGATGTCCGCCGCGCGCACCGCGTAGCCATCCATGGCGGAGTTGTCCCATGCCGGCAGCGTGAGCGGCGACGCCACCGGCGTGGCGAGCACGCGACCCGCCGCGTCGAGCAGCGCCACCCGCTCGACACCCAGCGGTTCAACGCCCGCGAGAATGCGCGCGCTCGCTTCGGCGACGCCCAGCACTCAGCCAGTCCCTCCCAACGTGAACGACGCCAACGCTTCGGCAATGTCATCCTGCACGTTCATCACCTGCCGCGCCGGCGTCGTC
Organism: Gemmatimonadaceae bacterium; assembly: GCA_036393195.1. Lineage (GTDB taxonomy): Bacteria > Gemmatimonadota > Gemmatimonadetes > Gemmatimonadales > Gemmatimonadaceae > JADGGM01. Next base: position 48,445 of record DASVWN010000112.1, read on the forward strand.
CAGTTGTTGCACAGAATGCTGAAGATGAGCATGTGCCCATCGGCCGTGTTCACGTAGCCGGAGAGGGAGCGCGCATTCGCGACGGAGCCGGTCTTCGCGTGCACGTTCCCCTGCGCAGGTGTGCCGCGCATGCGCTCGCCCAGCGTGCCATCCACGCCGGCCACGGGCAATCCGTCATAGAACGTCGCGAACGACGCGCTGTCCTTGCGCACCGCATCCAGGATGCGGACGAGTGTCTCGGGCGTCACGTAGTCGTAACGCGACAGCCCGCTCCCGTCGTGCATCACGATTCCATCCGGGGCCACGCCCCACGCCGCGAGCTGCCGCGTCACGACGGCCGCGCCGCTGTCGGCCCGCCCCACGCCGGTCTTCTCCAGCGCGATCGTGCGCAGCAGCAGCTCCGCGATCTGGTTCTGCGACGGCTTGAGCATCGCGTGCAGAATGTCGCGGAGCGGCGGCGACTGGTAGACGAGAAGCGTGTCGAGCGCATTCACGCGCCTGTGGCCGCCGCATGCGGTCGCGCTCGTGTGCCCCCGGACCCTGATGCCGCGCGCCTGGATGGCCGTGCGGAGCGCTGCGAGAAAGGCCGACTGCTGATCGGGATACACGATCTCCAGCGTATCCGTCTGCTCCGGCGCGATGAGGCCGCTCACCAGCACCGCGTGCGAGAGCGTGTCGAGCGCCGTCTCCAACGCCACGTCGCTGCGCGCCCCGTAGCGTTCGCGCGTCCGCGCGGCCGCGCCCGTGTCCGGCGGGAATCCCGTGCGGGCCAGCAGCCTGAGCGTGGGATACCTGGCCGCGGGAATGAGCGTGGCGTGCACGCGGCTCGCGATACGCTTGCCGCCCTGGATCACGACCTGCGCGAAACCTTCGTTGAAGAAGAGCGCGTCCACCCCCGCGCTGTACGACGCATCCAGATCGTCCCATGACCAGCCGTATCCCAGCGTGGGGCCGGTGAACGGATCGGGACCAGCCACGACCCGTCCCGTGATCGCGCGAATGCCGCGCGCCGAGAGCGAGTCCGCGATCTCCGCCATGGGCGCCATGGCATCGCCACGCATGCTGTCGCTGAAGCTCGGATCGCCCCGGCCATTCACGATGAGATCCCCGTGCAGGACACCCGCGCACACCGCGCCCGTCGTCGTGAACGTCGTGCGGAAGTGGAAGTCCGCGCCGAGCTGCGCGAGTGCAACCGACGCCGTCACGATCTTCATGTTCGACGCGGGCATGAACAGCTTGCCCGCGTTGCGCGAGTACAGGGTGTCGCCCGTCTGGGGATCCACCACGAGAATGCCCCAGTTCGCGTTGCGGAACTGGGACTGATCCGCGAGCGAATCCACCACGCTGCGAAAGCGCGCGCGCCGCGAGATGGCGAGCGTTCGCGGCGACGTGACGTGCGTGTCCGGCGTCGGTACGTCAACGGGCGGCTCCGGCGCCACGCGGCTGGGAACCGTACGCGCCGGCGACGCGCAGGCCACGAGCGCGAACGCGGCCACCAGAGCGCCGCGCGTCCTGAAACGGGTCCGCATCACGAACGCCGCATCACCGAGCGTTCCACCAGATCCGCCAGCGTCTCGAGCCACGCGGGGTTGTCCAAGCGAATCACCGGCACCTCTCCGGGAAAGTCGACCGTATCGGTGACCACGGCCAGGTAGTGCGCCGCCAGCGGCGACGCGGCATCATAGAGCGGCAGCGGACCGGCCGCCGCGCGAAAGACCTCGATTTTCGGGAGTGCGGACTGCTTGAATCCTTCGCACACGACGATGTCGGCATCCGCCATGTAGCGCTCCGCGATCTCCTCGGCGCTCAGCTCCCCGGCCCACCGCTCGACGAGCGCGAACTTGTCGGGCGACACCATTGCCACGCGCTCGGCGTGCCCTTCGTGATAGTGCCGGTACGTGTCGGTGGTGGAGGGATCAATGTTGAAGGTATGCGTGCCATGCTTGATCGTCATCACGCGATGGCCGCGGTCGTGCAGCTCGGCCGCGAGCCGCACGGCGAGCGTGGTCTTACCATGGTGCTTCCGACCGATGATGGCCACCATCGGAGGTCGTGGCATATCGCTCCGCGAGCATGAGCTCGTCCGGTGTATTGACGTTCATGAAGAGCCGCGCGGGGTCTCCGTACGCCCCCACCAGCTCGGCGGCAAGTCGCGCGACGCGGACGTCGTCGTAGAATCCGATCACGCGCAGCTCACGGGCGTCGAGCCGTCGCGCGATGGGCGCGATGCACGCCGGAGAGTAATATGCGCAGAGCGGCTCCACCCCGCGCCGGGAGTCGCTTTCCGGCACCGCGACGTCCGCGTCCTCGCCGAGCGTTCTGAGCTGGGCAAGCAGGGCCGACGGCACGAACGGCATGTCCCACGCGACGACGAGGACGGGCGCGTTGGCGTGCACGAGCGCCGCGTGGATGCCGCCGAGACTTCCGAACCCCGGGTAGACATCGCTGGCGACGGGGACATCCGGCAGCCATTCCGGCGCGGCGGGATCGTTGGCGATGAGCAGCAGCCGATCGGTCACGGCCGCGAGCGCGCGCGCCACCCGGTCGATCACGCGCACGCCGCCCACCCGTTCAAGCCCCTTGGCGCGGCCGCCGTAGCGCGAGGCCTGTCCGCCGGCCAGGATCACGCCGGCGCAGTCCGTGCTCACGGCCGGTGGAGTTGCGGCTGGCCGCTGACGGCGCGTCCCACGAGTACCATCCCGGATGCCCGCGCGATGTCCACCGCAATGGTGGACGGGACCGACGGCGTCGCGACGAGCGCAATGCGCGCGCGCGCGGCCTTGAAGGCGAGCTCGCCCGAGATCCGGCCGGTCACGAGCAGGATCAGATCGCCGGGGTCGCGTCCAGCCAGGATGCAGGCACCGATGACCTTGTCCACCGCGTTGTGCCGCCCGATATCCTCGGCGTGATGGAGAAGCTGCCGGCCATCGGTGAGTGCTGCCGCGTGGATGCCGCCGGTTTCCTTGTACCGCCCGCCGCGCGCGAACAGCTCCTTGAACAGCGCGCGCATCTGCGCCAGCTCCACGTCGGGAACCGCGCCGGTGCGGCGCGGGAGCGAGCTCACGGAGCCGAGGATCGTCGTCACCGCGCCGCATCCGGAGGCCAGCACGCGGCGCCGCTCCGCGCTCTCCACGGCCGCGAACTTTTCCGGCGGCACGTCCACCCAGAAGCCTGGCTCCTTCGCGCAGGGACGCATGCGCAGGATGTCCCTGGTGCTGTCGATATAGCCCTCGCCGTGCAGCCAGCCGACCACGAGCTCATCGAGCTGGTCTGGCGTGCACATCCACGTCACGGCGGGAGTGCCGTTCACCTCCAGCCAGACCGGCGTTTCTTCGACGGCATCGAGCGTGACATCGGTGGACATGTAGGGAAGATGCGGGACGCGGCGCGGTGGGCCAAGGCCCACCGCGCCTGCGGGAAGCGAGCGACTCCCTTGCGGGAGTGCCCTGCGGGAAGCGTCGCGCGAAGCGCGACTGCGCGGGGAGGTGGGGGGGTGTGGAAGTGGGGAGTCGTTCGCCGCAGCCGCCGGGCCGGTGG